>JAZUSN010000042.1:0-121646 GCA_045606785.1 Acutalibacteraceae bacterium
CTAGTAAGACCCCTCATGGACTATGAGGTTGATAGGCTGCATGTGTAAGCGTAGTGATACGTTCAGCTAGGCAGTACTAATAGGTCGAGGGCTTGAACCATTTTTCTCACTTTGGTATTCAGGTTTTTCTTCTCCATCTCACCTTACTTCTTCGCTTTGTTCGGTTTTTAGGGTACAATAAGGGTATAAATATGCACCTTTAGCTCAGCTGGTAGAGCACCTGACTCTTAATCAGGGTGTCCAGGGTTCGAGTCCCTGAAGGTGTACCATTATATGGCCCGTTGGTCAAGTGGCCTAAGACTCCGGCCTCTCACGCCGGCAACAGCGGTTCGAATCCGCTACGGGTCACCATTTTTCAAATGCCTTTGGCTTTGAAGCAGGTTATGTGCCTGTACGGTGCATAATTAGTTGGTGTTTATGACATTGAGGGTCCACCCGTTCCCATTCCGAACACGGTAGTTAAGCTCAATCGTGCCGACAATACTTGGTGGGCAACCGCCCGGGAAGATAGGTCGACGCCAACACAAAAAAGCCGGACTAGTATTGTCCGGCTGATTTTGCTAACATCAGCTTTTTAGCTGATTCTATATAGTTAAGCTTAGGCTTAACGTTTTATATGCCCTAATAGCTCAGTCGGTAGAGCACGCGGCTGTTAACCGCGGTGTCACAGGTTCGAGTCCTGTTTGGGGCGCCAAAAAAATCCTCGTTCGTAAGAACGGGGATTTTTTTATACATTGCGAAAGCAATGGTATATCATCATGCTTTAGCGTGTATATCATCAACACGTCAATGTAGTGTTTTATCTCACCACCTCTTTAGGTGTGTATCAAAAAAACTTTCGCAATGATGACATGTAATTTCTGCAAAATTGATGATATGCAAGGCTTCGCATAGATTTCCTTGCCTCCACACTATTTTTGTGATATAAAAATAAGCCGTGAGTTTTCAAGGGTTTATTTTTTAGTATTGACATAGAAGCTTTCCTGTGATACAATATCACTGTATTAAGCAAGTAATACAACGAGGTGACAATATGGAGTTCATTTTTGATAACAATATTCCGATTTATATACAGCTGTTGGATTATATGAAAATATATCTTATATCAGGGGTGTTTAAGTGCGGAGAGAAGCTTCCGTCTGTCAGGGAGTTTGCAACAACATTTAATGTGAATCCCAACACAATGCAAAAAGCCTTGGCAGAGCTTGAGAATATGGACCTTATATACACCGAAAGAACTAATGGTAAGTATGTTACCAAGGATGAAAAGCTGATTGAAAAGCTAAAAGATGAATATGCCGTTACTCTTGCAAAAAGTTATTTTCAGGGAATGAAAAGGATAGGCTTGGGAAAAGCTGAGTCAATAAAATATCTTGAAGGGATAGAGGAATAAAATGGAGTTTTTGGAAATTAAAAACTTAAGCAAGAAGTTTGATGAAAAATGTGTGCTTAACGATATTAATCTTAATTTATCAAGCGGTAAAATTATCGGTTTGCTTGGCAAAAACGGCGCAGGTAAAACTACGCTTATTAAATTAATAAACGATTTGTTGACACCGACAAGCGGAGCAATCTTTGTTAAAGGCAATAAAATCGGCGTAGAAACAAAGAAAATAATTTCATATCTTCCTGAAAGAACTTATTTAAATAATCAGATGAAGGTAAAAGAGATATTTCGCTATTTTGAAGATTTTTATGACGATTTTGACATTCAGAAGGCAATGCGTCTCCTAAAGGATCTGGACTTGGATGAAAATCAGAGCTTATCTAAAATGAGCAAGGGTATGAAGGAAAAGGTGCAGCTTGTCCTTGTTCTCTCCCGAGAGGCGGAGCTTTATATACTTGACGAGCCGCTGGGCGGAGTTGACCCTGCAACAAGAGATTATATTTTAGATACTATATTGTCTAACTTTAATGAAAATGCAAGTGTTATTATTTCTACCCATTTAATAGCTGATATTGAAAGAATATTAGATGAAGCTGTGTTTATAGATAAGGGCAGGATAGTGCTGCAGGGTGATACTGATGATTTGAGAAGACAAGAAAATGCTTCTATAGATGAAATTTTCAGGAGGATGTTCAAATGCTGATAAAACTACTAAAGTATGACCTGAAATACATGCTCAAGAATATGAGCGTGTTTTATATTCTTTCACTATTTTTTGCAATAACAACAAGATTATTATCCTTGCCCGAGCAAACCATAATGCTTGACATTCTTGGCAAAATTTCATCCGGCTGTGTGATTGCAATGATTGCAAATATTGTTATTAACACGATGATGAGAAGCTGGATAAGATTTAAAGAGTCTCTTTATAAGGATGAGTCGTATCTGACACATACGCTGCCTGTTACCAAAAGTGATATATATAATTCAAAATTTATACAGACACTTATATTTTTCCTGATAGGCTTTGCGGTTGTGTTATTAAGCCTGTTCACGGCATATTATACCCCGGATGCATGGACAACTATAAAAGAGTATATCAGAACTATTACTATAGGCTTTAATATGAGCACAACGTTCTTTGTTTCTATTGCTGTAATAGTTATTTTTTTAGAGCTGTTTAATGCCATACAATGCGGCTTTTTAGGAATAATTCTGGGATATAAAAGGAATAGCGGTAAGGCAGGGTTCTCAGTATTATATGGTTTTATCATTTATCTGGTAGCACAGGCATTGGTATTAGGACTGGTTTTCGCTTACGGATTATTTGATCCAACAGTAATGGAGCTGTTTAAAACAGCAACAATCAGTATAGATGTAAATGCTTTTAAGACTTTGGCAATTATAGCATCAATATTGTATGTTGTAATTATATTGAGTATGAGTGTAATATGTAAGAGAGTACTCAGAAAAGGTGTTAATGTTGAATAAATAAGGTGTTCAAAAAGGTGTAGAGGTCCCACGTGAACTATACCTGCAATTCGAACCATTTGTGTTCCGTTTGCAGGTATTTTCGTTTTTTAAACCCTTGATATCTCGAGGGTTTTCTTTATTATGTATAGATTTTGTCAAATGTTACACAAATGCCAAAACAGCGTGATTTTAAATACAAAAGTGAAATTATTCTTTATTCGAACCACCATTGTCCCGTTTCAGTTTGTTTTGAATCTGTGTGTTTACTGAAATATTCCGCTCCATAAGTATTTGATGTTCTGTATCGTAGTTGTGAGTGTGACATTTCAGTGTTATAGAAGTTCAGTAAATTGTTTATACTGTTTTTTGATTTTTTGTGTAGTTATTGTTATTTATTTTAAAGTTATGCTATAATTTTCTCGACAAATAAGAATTTGTAGGTGAGCATATGAACAGCGTAAATAAAACATTATATATCCCTTTGTATGGAAAATCGTATGTCAGTAAAAGGGGAATATTTCTTGACGATAAAAAAGCGGAAGAAATTTGGGAAGCGGAGGGATTCGCACTCAAAGGAAAATCTAAATCGAAGTGGCTAGCCTACTATATGGGTGCTCGCTCTGCTGTATTTGACGAATGGGTAAAAAAGCAGATGGCAGATGTACGCGATGCCGTGGTCATTCATATTGGATGCGGAATGGACAGCCGCGTTTTGAGAGTTGGAACGATAAATCAAAAGTGGTACGATGTGGATTTCGCTGAAGTTATTGAGGAAAGAAAACGATATTATTTTGAATCTGTCAACTATCAAATGATTGCAGGGGATGTGAGAGACGGCAATTGGCTGACAAGTGTTCCCGAAAAGAAGTGCGCTATTGTTATTATGGAAGGCGTGAGTATGTATTTGACTATTGAGGATATGCGAAACCTAACAGATAGTCTGTGCGCTCATTTTGAAAAGCTTTCACTTTTAGTGGATTGTTATAGCTCTTTTGCTGCAAAAATGTCGAAGCACAAAAATCCAATAAATGATGTCGGTGTTACTGAGGTTTACGGTATAGATAATCCAGAGTTGTTTCAGCACGGCGAGTTTGTTTATGTCAAGGAACACGAAATGACACCGCAAAAATACATAGATGAGTTGACTGGTATTGAGAAGTATGTTTTCGGGAAACTGTATGCAGGAAGTTTTTCCAAAAAGCTGTATCGATTGTTTGAATATAGAAAAGTGTAAACTACAATTTATCGAATAGTCAGATAAAATAAGAATTTGCACGAAAGGATAAAAATCATGTTCAGAAAAAGCATTGCGTTTTTGCTCGTTTTAGCTATTTTGGTCGCTTTGCCTACAGTTGCATCTGCCGAAGAAAATATCCACGAAAAGGACGGCTATGTGCTTGATTTCAGCACCGAATTTAATGATGAGAAATTAAATACAGATTATTGGTTACCGCAATATTTGCCCCATTGCACTGCCAATACAGAAGGTTCCTCTGCAAGATATAAGATCGAGAACGGTTGTCTGAATCTGTATATCACAAAGGATTCGCCTGATTATTTCGGCGGTCAGCCCGGTTCAGCAGACCCCGACAACCTTTTATGGATAGCAAACGGTATTCAGACTTGGGAAAAGAATCATCTGCATCCGGGCGGTGCTCAGCAGAGGGAAGTTGAGCCTTATGAAGGATATGCTACACAGTACGGCTACTTTGAGATACGAATGAAAATGCCTGACACAGGTGGCGGCGGATATGTATCATGGTGGCTTATCGGTGCTCAGGATGATACTGACGGAACAGATTCTGTTCAGAACGGTGAAATAGATGTGTTGGAAACCTTTTTCAAGTCCCCCGGAGTTTTTGAACCCAAGGTTCACGCTTGGAATGACCCTAATCTCGGTGAATGGGCAAGCAAAGTTGAATTGGACGGAGAGCCGACGGATTATGTGAATGAATTCCACACCTATGCTATGGACTGGAGACCTGAAGGGATAACATTTTATGTTGACGGAAAAGAAGTAGCACAAACAACAGAATCGCCGCAATACAGAATGTGTATGGTTCTTTCAATGTATATAAATTCTGATTTTAGCGGTTGGGATGAACCAGAAAATGAATATCCTATTGAATGGTTTATTGACTATGTTCGTGTCTATAAAGATAAAAACGGTTATGATGAGAATAACAGACTTACAAAATTTGAGCGCTTCGTAAAAGATATGTGTGACTCACTTGCCGCGTTTTGGCAGCGTGTTTTATCTTTTTTTCAAGACTTCTGTTCGAGCTGTCATCAATTCTTTGAGCGTTTGTTAAGTAAGATTCCTGCTTTGTACACAACAGCAAAATCTAATTTATAGAACTATAAATAGTTACATTAGGCTTTTCTCTTGAACCGAATAAAAAATTTTTAATATAGGGATACGAAAAGGTGTAGAGGTCCCCAAAAGGAAACAATCACTCAAAGAGTGGTCGTTTCCTTTTTGCTCTTTATTCGGAATTAAAATGTGTAACCGTGTTTCGCCAGCTACGAATGACCAAAGCGCACAGTTCGAGCGAGAGTAAAGTCTTAAGTTTTTTGTTTTTCATATAATAATCAAACGAACCATGAATCAGCACAACTCTATGACATTTTAATTAAATCACATATTTTTACCGATATTCTGTTTATCTGAGTTGTCGGTTGTTTTATTTTTCCTTGATTGTTTTGATTTGCAAATATGAAAATCTCGGAGTGATTGAATTCTCCAAAATCTTATGATAAGATTAAAAAAACAAAGATGGGTGATCATATGCAGTCTTTGACCTCAAAAATCTTTATGTCAATTTTGCGTTTGGTCTTTCATTCGCCGTTATTTGACAGTTTAATGTTATCTGACAATGCGGCAAAACTGACAAAAGATAAAAAATCAAGATACAAACCCTCAAAAAACTTTACACATACAAAACATTCCATTGAAGATGTTAAATTTGAAAAGATTGCAAATAGAAATTGCTATACAAAAAAAGTTATTTTGATGATTCACGGTGGCGGATTTAAAATTGAACTGAATGATTTTTACCGCAAGCTTGCCGAAAAATACAGTAATATGTTCGGCGGTGCAACCGTAATAAATGCAGATTACGGAAGATTTCCTGAGCATCAGCTCCCGTCACAGATGTACGATGTTGTGAAAATATATTTACATTTATTAAACGAGGGAATCAGCAATTCAGATATTATTGTTATCGGCGACAGCGCAGGTGCAACATTAGCAATGACATCATCTCTGTGGCTTCGGGATAACGGTTATCCTTTGCCTAATCACATTGTTTGTTTTTCTCTTTGGGCAGATGCAACATCAAGCGGCTCTTCAAGAATCACAAATGCATATTCCGATCCGTTTTACGGAATCGCAAAGCACAAAAAGACAGAAGATAATCTTCATTTGCTTAGAAGAATATCCAAGTATGTTATGGATGTCGATAGGACGGACCCATATATTTCACCCTTGTTCGGTAGCTTTGAAAATTTCCCCGTGGTAACATTGATATGCGGAACTGCAGATCTGGATGAGAGCGACAGCGACAGAGTATATGAAAAAATGAAAAATACAAATATTGATGTTAAGCTTTATAAATTTGAAGGTATGTGCCATTGTTTCCAATTGTTTTCGTTTTTGCCCGAAAGTAAAAAAGCATACCAAATCGTTAAAAGAAGAATATCGGAGGAATAACAATGAAAATTCTCGATAATAGCGATAAACACTTATTACCCATTTTACCGGATATTATTTCGAAAGAATTGGGTAAGAATGCCGATAAATTTAAGTTTATTGGTGGCGGCAGCTTTGGCAGAGTTTATAAGGCTGTACTTTCCGATGGAGAATCAATTGCTGTAAAAGCTTACCGAGTACAGGGTTCACAATACGAAGAAGCGGAGCAGCTAAAGCTTTTGTCTGCAAACACAAGTGTAAATATGCCGAAGGTTCTTTTTACTTATGAGAATGAAGCTACGGCAATTTTAGCTATGAGCTTTTGCCCCGGACAGAATGTGTTGAATCCGATGTTCTTGTTAAAAAACAAGAGTCAGAAACAGAAATTTGCAAATGATGTTATTTCAGGTATGCTTGAATGGCATAGCGTAACCAATGACAAATTCGGTTCTCTGGATAATCCTGTTTATGATAGTTGGTACGAATATTACAAAAAAGAAAAGCAGGAGCCGTGGCTTGTCGGTCTGAATGAGTTAGCTCAAAAAGGAAAATTCAGCAAGAAGAAATTAAAACTTCTCTATGAAGCAACTGAACTCTTCAATAATCTTTCCGATGAAGAATCAATCCCTGTGCTCATTCACAGCGATCTCAACATAATGAACATTATGGCCGACCCCAAAACATTAAAGCTCAACGCTTTTATTGACCCTTGTGCCTGTATGTGGGCAGACAGAGAATATGATTTGTTCCAGCTTCGTAATATGTGGGGCGATGCTTACGGTTTATATGAGACATACAAACAGAAATACAAATTATCCGAATACGCTGATTTCAGAGTTGCGTATTACGGTGCAATGAACGAAGCGCATTGCCGTTTGTGTGGCGGTTTGATAATGCCGATTTGGGAAATTTTATGCAATAATCGTCTGAAAAAAGAGATGAAAAAGCTAAAAGAAAAGATGTGATTTAATGAACATAGGCGAACTTGTAACCGTTAAGACCATGGAGAATAAAAATGCCTTCAATGAAAAACATACACCGTACAGCGCTGAAATACGGTTGTTATCCTGTGTTCAGCAAGGCGACATTGAATCGCTGATAGAACAACTCAAAAATCTTGATTCTATCATCGTTATGGGACGAATGTCAGATGATGAACTTATGCAGCATAAGTATATGGCAGTCAGTACAATTACTCTCGCCACCCGATATGCTATTCAGGGTGGACTTAACGAAACAAAAGCTTATGAGTTTTCAGACAGGGTGATCAAAACAATTGATAAGCTGACCGATAAAAATGAAATATTTATGTGTTTGGGAATTGAGATCGTTAAGCTAACAGGGGAGGTAAAAAGGAACAAAAAACAGCCTGAGTTTTCGCCACACATAAAAAATTGCATAAAGTATATAAATGAAAATCTCTCCCGAAAAATCAGTGTGTCTTCCGTAGCAGATCATTGCGGAATTTCAGCAGATTATTTGTCGCAGATATTTAAAAAAGAAATAGGCGAAAAACTTAGCACATACATTTTAAGACAAAAGCTTGAAAGCGCTAAAATCTTATTACTCAAAGGAGTCAATGAAAAAGATATATGTACTGAAGTCGGTTTCTCTTCTCAGCCATATTTCATAACCGTGTTTAAGCGATTTTATAAAATGACACCGTCTGAATATATAAAGATAACAAGAAGTAAATATTAAAATTTTAAACTACTCTCTTTTAATGAGAGTAGTTTGTTTTTTGAAATAATTTTTAGCGGGCCCAAATCGGGGGAGAGGTATCATTTTTAGTATTGTTTTTATTGAGCGGTTTTGATATAATCGTCTCGACAAACCGGAATTAGCTGAGATGATTTTTTGAATTATAAATATTTATTATTCAGACATATAGGAATCATATATACCCGATAAAGAATTTATAAAAGAGTAGGGAGATTTTGATATGAAAACTTTTTTGTTTCAAGGTGATTCAATAACAGATGCAGGCAGAGATGACGAAGAGCAGGTTAATTTCGGTTTAGGCTGCGGCTATGCATATTTTCTTGCTACTGAATTTAATGAAAAGCATAAGGATAAGATCAAATTTATCAATCGCGGTGACAGTGGCGACAGGATCACCGACGTTTATGCACGAATTAAGGAAGATATAATTAATTTAAAGCCAGACTATATGTCAATTCTCATCGGCGTCAATGATGTTTCTCACGAGCTTACAATGCAATGCGGTGTCAGCCCGGATAAATACAGAAAAATATATATGATGCTTATTGATGAAATCAAGGAATGCTTACCCGAAATCGATATCATAATTATGGAGCCCTTTGTCTTAAAAGGTCAATGCACAGAAAAGCTTTGGGATGAGTTTGATACCGAAGTAAGAAAGCTTGCGGAGATTTCAAAGGAGATTGCAGAGGTTTACGGTTTTAATTTTGTTCCTCTTCAGAAAAGATTTGATGAATTATGTGCCGGCGGCAACACAGCTTCCTGGACCGTTGACGGTATTCACCCCACTTCGGAAGGCCATCATATCATCAAGGAAGAATTATTGAAAGTTGTTGAAGGTTGTATAATAAAGTAAAAAACGTAATGGTTTTGTAAGAAACGGTTGCTGTAGGTGACCGTTTCTTTTTTGGCTTTTTGCAGATAATCATTTATGATTCTTGTAATTCATTGTTTTAAATATTAAAAAGTGATATAATCAACTGCATAATTATTATTTTCTGAGGTGCGTTATGGAGTACAGAAAGCTTCCCCACGGAAATGAAAACGAAAAATTCAGCGTGCTCGGTCTCGGAATGGGCGGAATCGGCAAGACTCCGCCGGATGAGATCGAAGCTATCATACGCAAAGCCATAGACAACGGAATAAATTTTTTTGATCTGTGTACGGCAGGAGCATCATATGCTCCTATCGGCAGAGCGATACGCGATTGCCGAGATAAGGTGTTTTTGCAGGTGCATTTCGGCGCTGTGTATGACGATAACGGTGAGTACGGCTGGTGCCGCGATTTTGATACGATAAAAAAGACGTTTTTGTGGGAGCTTGAGGCTCTGGACACAGACTATGTTGATTTCGGCTTTTTGCACTGTGTTGATGAGGATGAGGATTACGATAAGCTCTGCGAAATCGGCGTTTTCGACTACATAAAAGAGCTCAAGGAGCAGGGGATTGTCCGCCATATCGGTTTCTCTTCACATACACCGAGCGTTGCAAACAGAATTATTGATACAGGCCTTGTGGATATGATGATGTTTTCTCTGAACCCTGCCTATGATTTTGAAAAGGGCGATGAGTACGGTATCGGCAGCGTTAAGGAACGCTTTGATTTGTTTAAACGGTGTGAGAGTGAGGGTGTCGGCATCAGCGTTATGAAGCCGTTTTTTGCCGGTCAGCTTCTGTCTGCCGAGCAGTCTCCCTTCGGTGTGGCACTTACACATACCCAATGCCTGCAGTATGCGCTTGACCGCCCCGGTGTTCTGACCGCCGTGCCAGGTGTGCAGACTATGGAGCATCTTGATACGTTGCTGGGCTTCCTTACTGCAACCGATGAAGAAAAGGATTATTCCGTTGTCGGCACATTTACAGCAGATACAATTACGGGCACCTGTGTTTATTGCAACCATTGTCAGCCTTGTCCTGCAGGCATAGATATCGGCCTTGCAAATAAGTATTACGATCTTGCTCTTGCAGGCGATGATATTGCGGCCAACCACTATACAAAGCTGTCGGTGAAAGCTGATGCCTGCGTAAAGTGCGGCCATTGTGAAAGCCGCTGTCCCTTCGGCGTGAAGCAAATGAGCAGAATGACGGAAATTGATGAGTATTTCCGATGAGGGAATATGTAAACGTTGCGGGTGACTGTTTATTTTATATTTAATTAATTATTATCACCTTGTAAGCGCATAAGAATTGTGATACAATCTTCAGCGTATGATATTATTATGAAAGAAGTGGAAATATGGTTAAAAATTATGATGCCGTTGTTATCGGCGCAGGTAATGGCGGACTTGTTGCATCGGCACGCCTTGCAAAAGAGGGGAAGAAGACGCTCCTTATCGAACGTCACAATCTCCCCGGCGGTTTTGCTACAAGCTTTGTAAGGGGCAGGTTTGAATTTGAAGCCTCTCTTCACGAGCTCTGCGGTGTAGGCCCTATCACAGGCAAATCTCCTCTGCAGAGGATTTTCGAAGAGGTTGGCGCAGCAGATAAAATAGAGTGGGTTTCACTCGATGAAGCATACAGGCTTATCACGCTCGACGAGAATGATAAGTGTGACTATTCTATGCCCTTGGGCAAAGAAGCATTTATCAGCAAACTTGAAGAGTATGATCCCGGCTCATCCGCTGTCGTAAGAAAGATTTTTGACCTTATCGAGAGCGTTGAAAAAACTCTTGATTTTGTGGAGGCTATTGATGATTTCAAGCCTTCAATGATTAAAGAAATCTTTTCTGAGCACACGGAGTTCCTCAAGGTTGCAAACTATTCTGTAGATGAGGTTCTTGATGCATTCGGTATAAGCAAAACAACCAGAGATATACTTAACGGTTACTGGTGCTATCTCGGTCAGCCTACGGATGAACTCAACGCTATCCACTATTTCACAATGCTTCACTCATACATAATTGACGGTGCTGTTATTCCTCGCGGCAGAAGCCATCAGATAAGCACAGCTTTGCTTGAAGCTTTCACCGAAAACGGCGGTGAGGCATGGTTTAACACAAGCGTCAGCAAAATCATAGTCAAAAACGGTGCTGCAACAGGCGTTATACTTGATGACGGCACACAGATAAATGCCAAGGCTGTAATCTGCAACGCTTCACCCTATAATGCTTTCACAAAGCTTATGGACGAAAAGGATATTCCCGAAAAGTTCAAAAAGGAAGTTAACGCAAGAACTCTTTCCTCAAAGGGCTTTGCGGTGTTTATCGGTCTCAACCGCTCTGCGGATGAGCTTGGCCTTAACAACCACACTTATTTCATTTATCCCAACAATGATAACAGAAAGTGCTATGAGCTGAGCAGAAAGCTTGAAACAAACGACGTTCAGGCTACGGTTTGCCTCAACAGAGCTTTTGACGATTGCTCCCCCGAGGGTACAAGCATTCTCTATATGACCTCTATTTTTGCAGGCGATGAATGGAGCAATGTATCTGCCGAGGATTATTACAAGACCAAGGTTGCTTTTGCTGATAAAATGATTGAAAACTTTGAAAAAGCAACAGGCGTTGCAATCAGAGATTATATTGAAGAAATTGAAATCGCCGCACCGATGACCTATGCACGCTATACCGATGCTCCCGCAGGCACTATCTACGGATACGAAGCAAGCAAGGAAGACGGTATTGTAAAGAGAATTGTTTTTGATCTGTTGGAAAAAGGCTTCCCCGGTCTTTACTTTGCAGGCGGATATTCCGTCAGACATATGGGTTATTCACCCAGCTACACAACAGGTAACCTGGCAGCTAAGGCTGCAATCCTCGCTATGGAAAAGGAGGCAAAGTAATGAGCAAGAAAAAGTTTTCCGTTAACGGTAACTTCAAGGACAGCATAAACACCGTGAAGTTTTTGACAGAGAGAATCAAGTTTGTAAAGAGTGCTGACCCCGTTCTCCCCACACGTACAGATGATTTTGGTGTAAACAAGGTTGCAAAGAGCCTTCACCCCAAAGAGCAAAAGCTTGTTATCAGCAGAGTTGAAGAGCACGCAGATATTGCCAAAAGCTACTACTTTAAAAGCGAAGCTGCACCGATTGCTTATTTTAAGGCGGGTCAGTATCTTACTTTCAAGCTCGAAATCGGCAGTTCTGTTGTCACACGTTCATATTCTATTGCTTCTTCACCTGCAAGTGCATTGAGCGGCGAATATCAGATTACCGTTAAACGTATCGCAGACGGCTTTGTTTCCGATTATATCCTTGATAACTGGAAGGTCGGCGATAAGGTTACAGCTTATGCGCCCGAAGGCAATATGACTTACTGCCCCTTGAGAGACGCAGAAAACATTGTCGCTATCGCAGGCGGCAGCGGTATCACTCCCTTTCTTTCTCTTGCCAGAGCAATTGACCAGGGCGACGAGGCTTGCTCACTCACTCTGCTTTACGGCTGCAGAAATTCAGATGAGATCCTTTTTAAGGCAGAGCTTGATTCTCTTGCTCAGCGCAATGAAAAAATCAATGTTGTTTACGTGCTCAGCCACAGCGAAGAGGAAGGCTACGAAAAAGGCTTTGTAGGCGCAGACGTTATCAGAAAATATGCCCCCGAGGGTAGCTACAGCATTTTTGTATGCGGCCCCGGCGGATTATATAAGTTCCTTGAAACAGAGCTTCCCAAGTTGGAGCTTGAGAGAAAATACATCAGATTCGAGGTGTTCTCATCCGGCAAGAAGGCTGATGAAGAGCCTGAGGAATACAGCATCACCGTAATTAACCGCGGTGAAGAAAAGGTAATCAAGGCAAGCAGCAATGAAACCGTGCTTTGTGCTTTTGAGCGCGCAGGCATAGTTGTTCCTGCAAGATGCCACACGGGCGAATGCGGCTTTTGCAGAAGTAAGCTTGTCAGCGGTAAGGTTTATATACCCGAGGGTGAGGATAAGCGCCGCATAGCAGATATGCAGTTTAACTTCATTCATCCCTGCTGCTGCTTCCCCGAAAGCGACCTTGTTGTCAGAATAAACTAACGGGCGATGGCAATTACGGTAAACATATATTATACGGGTGAAAAAGACAACGCCCGAAAATTTGCACGCGAGATGACGTCAAGCGGTATTGTCAGCGAAATCCGAGCCGAATACGGTAATCTGCAATATGAATACTTTCTGCCGATGGACGATGATAAAACGGTTTTGCTTATCGACAGCTGGGAAAACCAGGAGGCTCTTGATAAGCACCACGCTTCACCGATGATGCAGAAGATTATTCAGCTTCGTGAAAAGTACGGCCTTACAATGAAGGTGTACAGATATTTTACCGATGGATCGGGCATACCCGAAAAAGATAAAGTTTTTATAAATCAAGAATGATACTGAACCCTGCAACGAAATTCTTCATACGCCGTTGCAGGGTTCTTTTTTGATATAAAGTTTAATTCTTAAGCAAAATTAAGATTTATCAGTGCTAAATATTAATAATTGTGTTGTATGATATAGGCGGAGGTGAAAAGAAGATGAATGTTCTGGTTGTTGATGACGACAGAGAAATAGTTGACAGCATAAGCATTTTTCTGACAGGGGAGGGGTATAAGCCTCTTAAAGCTTACGACGGAATCGAAGCTCTGGATGTTTTATCCGAAAACGAAGTGCACTTGATGATACTTGATATTATGATGCCGAAACTTGACGGAATAAAAACGCTGATGAAGCTGCGTGAGTCGAGGAATATTCCGGTTATACTTCTGTCTGCAAAGTCGGAAGATGCTGATAAAATTCTCGGTCTCACCGCAGGTGCGGACGATTACGTTACAAAGCCGTTTAATCCGTCCGAGCTTATGGCAAGAGTCAAATCGCAGTTGAGACGGTTTACAACACTCGGCTCTATCGGTAAGCATAACGGCGAAATCGTAATTGACGGTCTTTGTGTCAACACCGAGAATAAGACGGTAAAGGTTGACGGGGAAAACGTCAGGCTTACTCCTGTGGAATATAAAATACTCGAGCTGTTAGTCAGAAACAGAGGGCGTGTTTTTTCTGCGGAGGATATTTATTCCAACGTCTGGAACGAGCAAATGGTCGTAGGCTACAACACGATTGCGGTACACGTGCGCCATATCAGAGAAAAGATTGAGATTAATCCTAAAGAGCCTAAATACCTCAAGGTCGTCTGGGGCGTTGGCTATAAAGTGGATTGAAGGAGGGTTAAGAATGAAAAAAGCAGTTTATTCATCAGCTCTTAAATTTATTGCTGTGCTTTTGTTTGTTGTGAGTATAACATTAGGTTCGCTTACATTTGTGGAAGGATTTTCGGATTATTACAATGACGATGATTTTGTTTATTCGTTCGAAAGTGATTTTTCGGAATCCTGGTATATCTCAAATCTGCTTAACGAGCCGGCACTCAGAATGCTGAGCGTATATCATCTTGCTATGCCTGAAAGCGAGTATGATATCAACGGTAATCCTGTGATAAAAGAGACTGATACAGAAAAGGTAAAAGGAGTTATAAAGCAGTGGTTTAACGATTTTGACGCTGCGGATAAAATTAACTATTTTGTTCAGTGGAACGATATGGTGGTCACAAATTGCGGGGCACAAACTGCAGGTGAGCTTGCTGAAAGTGATAATTATATGTATTTTGAGCGGTACGATAACGGCAGAATCGTATTTGAATCATCACAGCCGTATAACAGGATGAATTATCTTTACGGCTTTGAAGCTTACAACGATAAAAGCACGATAGTTATAGAATGTAACATAAAGGAAGAAGTTATAAATAATTTTAAAGCAATCTGGGCAGAACAGGAGCGGCTTGTAATTGATACGGTTGCACGTATTGCCGTGTGTATCGTTGTGGCTTTGCTTACACTTATTTATCTTTTGTGTGTATGCGGTAAGGATAAAAACGGTGAATATAAGAATATGTGGCTTGATAATATCTGGCTTGAGGTGCATCTGGCGGCAATCGGCGGCTCGGGTGTCGGTGCGGTTATGCTGTGTTGGTTCCTGCTCGAAGAACATCTGACGGATTATTTACCACTCAATCTCCTGTATTTTGCGGTCGCTGCTTTGGCAGCACTCGGCAGCTCGGTTATTATCTCTTCTCTGCTTTCCGTTATCCGAAACATCAAAACCCGCAGACTGATGAAATCGAGTATAATTCTTGTGATTTTAAGGTGGGTTTTGCGTGTGGCATTCAAGCTGCTTAAGTGGACTTTCCGCTTGATTCTTAAATTTTTGAAGTGGGCTTGGAAAGCAATAAAAACGTTTTGGTCTCGCATCATCGGCTTGCTCTCCAAAAAATCCGGCGTAATTCTTGCTCTGTCTCTCTTTGTGTATACGGTTATTATCACCGTGTGCGGAATGGGAACGGTAATGGAACCGCTTTGGCTGATTTTAAGCGTGGTTTTCTTTGGCTGTGCCTGCTTTGCCGTTGCTGTGCGTGCCAAGGATTTTGACAGCATCAAAAAAGGTGTCGGCGAGGTGCGCGGCGGTAATGTCGGATATAAAATATCAGATGTTAAATGCAGCGATATGAAAACGCTTGCACAAGACGTGAACGATATTGCAAAAGGTCTTGATGAAGCTGTATCCGCAAAGGTTAATGCCGAAAAAATGAAGTCAGAGCTTATTACCAACGTTTCGCACGATTTGAAAACGCCTATAACATCAATTATCAGTTACACTGAGCTGCTTTCCAAGGTTGACGGCCTTCCCGAAGAAGCAAGGGATTATGTGAGCGTAATCTCAAAAAAGAGCGACAGACTCAAGAGGCTCACCCAAGACCTTTTTGATATATCAAAAGTGCAAAGCGGTAACGACAGCGCATTTATGGAAAAGCTCGATGTTGCGCTTCTCATCAATCAGTCTCTAGGTGAGCACGACAGCGAAATTCAGCGCTCAGGCCTGCCGTTTTGCATTGATACACCTAAGGATATGTTTATTTATGCCGATGGGCGTAAAATGTCTCGTGTGCTCGGTAATCTGATAAACAACATACTCAAATATGCTATGAAAAATACGCGTGTGTTTATTTCGGCATATGAAAAAGACGGTAAAGTTGAAATTGAGTTCAAGAATATTTCGGCCTATCCGTTGAATTTCAAGGCTGAAGAAATAACGCAAAGGTTTGTCCGCGGTGATGAATCCAGAACCGCTGAGGGCAACGGACTCGGTCTTGCAATCGCAAAAAGCTACACGGAGCTTTGCGGAGGAAGTTTTGATGTTGTTACCGACGGAGATATGTTCAAAGCAATTATTAAATTCAAAAAGCATAACTGATTTAATGCTTTGCTTTGTATAATGAAAAAACAGGGAAATGTCTGCTCAGATTATTCTCTTAATGTATTGACATTTAGACATTAATGTTACATAATATCTAAGATATAATTTTATAGGAGTGTGTAATATTATGCCATTAGTAAATGCTAAAGAAATGCTTACAAAAGCAAAGGCCGGTCACTATGCAGTCGGCCAGTTCAATATCAATAACCTTGAGTGGACAAAGGCAATTCTTCTCACTGCGCAGGAGATGAATTCTCCCGTTATCCTTGGTGTTTCCGAGGGTGCAGGTAAGTATATGTGCGGTTACAATACCGTTGTCGGTATGGTTAACGGTATGCTCGAGACTCTCAACATCACTGTTCCTGTTGCTCTTCACCTTGACCATGGCTCATATGAGGGTGCAAAGGCTTGCATCGAGGCTGGCTTCAGCTCAATTATGTTTGACGGTTCTCACTACTCAATTGAGGAGAATATCGAAAAGACTAAGGAATTGGTTGCTATTTGTGAAGAGAAGGGTCTTTCAATCGAGGCTGAGGTTGGTTCAATCGGCGGCGAGGAAGACGGTGTTGTCGGCGCAGGTGAATGTGCAGATCCTAATGAGTGCAAGATGATTGCTGACCTTGGCGTTACAATGCTTGCAGCAGGTATCGGTAATATCCACGGCAAGTACCCCGCAAACTGGGCAGGCCTTTCATTCGAAACTCTTGCAGCAGTTCAGGAAAAGACAGGCGCAATGCCTCTCGTTCTCCACGGCGGCACAGGTATCCCTGCTGATATGATTCAGAAGGCAATCTCTCTCGGCGTTTCCAAGATCAATGTTAACACAGAGTGCCAGCTTGCATTCCAGGAAGCAACAAGAAAGTATATCGAAGCAGGTAAAGACCTTGAAGGTAAAGGCTTCGATCCCAGAAAGCTTCTTGCTCCCGGCGTAGAGGCTATCAAGGCTACAGTTAAGGAAAAGATCGAGCTCTTCGGTTCAGCAAACAAGGCATAAGTTCTGCCTTTATAATCTCTTATACAAAAGCGGTCACTCGTTGGCCGCTTTTCTTTTTGTTTCTTCAGCAAATACAGCAAAACAACCCACGAACAGACGATTCGTGAGTTGTTTTGCTGTAATTATATGAGTATATATGTTTCGTTTTCTGTGGTATCAAATGCAACCGTTTTGCCGTCTGCCTTGAATCCGATTTCTTTATTATCCGATTCCCTCACAACGGACTTTATGCCGTCGCATTCAACCGTGCATTTTCTTCCTTGAAGACTCGTTACTTTAAGTGAAATAACCTTTTCATCTTTAAGCTGTGCACTTACAAGAAAAGCACCGTCTGCGCGCAGGTTTTCGAATGAGGCGTTACTCTTCTTGTTCCAACAGGGGAAGAGACGGATAACGCCCTCATAGCTTTGCATGAGCATTTCGTTGATTGTTGCAGGCACCGTTGTCAGGTGCTCTATTCCGCCGCCGTGGTGGCGGAAAAGTCCGTTAGGTAATCCGAATTCTTTGATGTTCTGTCTGATGCCTTCAATAAGGAATTCGGGGTCAACGCCGATTCTCGCACCTGCAGGCAGGTATGAGTTTGAGCCGTTGTCGTCAAGACGTCTGTCGTTGATATGGTATGTGTTCTTCGCAATCTTCAGCAGCTTTTCGCCCGATGAAAAACCTATCTGTGAGGCAGGGTAGATGTGCTGAAGACCTACCGTGTTTTCGTTTCTCCAGCGTATGCCGCGCTTTGAATATTTGAAGCATTTTTTGCCGTGCTTGATGAATGTCGGGAATTCGCTCAGATTTTCGCTGATTTCCTGCCATACGGCGAGTTTATCCGTGTTGAGGTCTAATTCCTTAGACATATCGTAAACGCCTTTAAACAGCAATTTTACAAGTCCGAGTGAAAGGGCAGCATTTACGGTTTCAATCTGATTCTTATGTGTAAGGTAGTTGAACTTCTCACCGCGGTAGTAGGGGATTTCGTGAGCGGCATCGTTTTTGATTATGTATCTGCCTTTTTTCTTAATGAGGTAATCCTCCCAGAAAGCGGCAACGTTTACTATATAGTTATAGTAGTTTTCACGTGCATATTCTTTATCATACGTTGAAAACCAATGCATAATCGGAATGACAGCCGCGTATGCGGCGTGGCTCTTCTGACCGAGGAAAAGTACGCCGTGCTCCTTGCAGTCAGCCTGGCTGAATACGTCAAGTGCTTTCGGGCCGAAGCTGACGGGGAATGCATAGCCTCTGCAGCCGAAAAACTTTGCGAACTTTTGGGCGTTTTCCGACATCTCGTTGATCGGTGTCATATATCCGTCAAACAGCTCGGGATGGTTTGCGGAGAATATGCAGTAATACGGAGCTTCATAGTTGTAGTTCATATGATAATCTCCTGCCCAGGGGAAAAAATCATCTGTTATGAAGTTACCGAATAATCCGGGCGGAAAAGCTCTGTTGCCCATACAGCCCGCAAGGTGGTAAAGACTTATGTTGTATACTTTTTCAATCTCCTTGTCCTCAAGTGTTACCTTTGAGGCTGAGAAGAAATTCTGCCATTTTTCTTCTGTGCATTTCTTGCTTTGCTCATAGTCACAGCTGTTTACCTTTTCTGCGGCTGTTTCGCTGTGGCTCTCATCGTCAAAGTTTGTTACGACAGCTATGCAGTAGCGCGCCGTCTTTTTGCCGTCGGCTGTGCTTGATTCAATTTCTTTACAGCAAACGGTAACAGCTGAATCAATGCAAATGCTTTCACCCTCAAATCTGCGGCTGTGGAAGCTTATTCCGTCTTTAACAAACTGCGTGTTGACCGAGTCACAGCTGTCGGGCATCTCGATGCTTACACACGGAAATTTATCGGAGTCGGGTGCGGTTATTTCAAAGCAGATGCAGTTTTCGGGTGCTACGAAAAGCTCAAGCTGTGTATCGCAGAAAATGCAGTTTAGCAAGCCCTTATCAAAATATTGCTTTACGTTGTATTCGGATAAATCGACATTTTTAATTCTTATGCTGCCGACGGCTTTAATGCCGCCGCTGTTGCGTGCACCCGGCTCAAATTTCCAGAAATCGCACTTTGAAATATGTATTATCAGGTCTTTTTCATCGTTGTCAAAAACTATTCCGAGGTCACCGTTGCCGCTGATTGCGCCTGCGGGGATTTTGTACAGAATTTTACTCTCGGACATATTTACGGGCTTTGCCGTAATCTCGTTAAAATATGAGTTCATCATTATCACCAACCTGTAAATATTATAATTGTTTTCTTTTTTTAGTCAAGGAATAGTTTAAAAAGTGAAAGTTGCTTTGAGTCAGATTATTGTGATATAATGTGAGTCAAAGAAAAACATAATCTGAATTAAAGAGGCATTACTATGACCAACGAACTCAAGCGCACGTATGTGCCGTTTAAGGATTGGAAAGAAAGGTCAAAGCAGACGGAGTATACTGAAAAAACGCCGCTTTTGGCGCCCGACGGCACTCTGCTTGCAAAGGGCTGGGCGAGAAAATACTGCTTTGAATATAACCGCGACTATGTCAGAAAAGGTATAATGAGCCGCAAGGAGTGGGATTTTTATACTATCTTTGATGATGAGATGCAGATTCTTGTGAGCTTTGCCAATATTACGATAGGCGGGTACGTTGCCGCAAAGCTTGTCAACCTGAAAACAGGTGAGGTGCTTTGTGATTCGGTGCAGTATTTTGTGGGTGCGAACAAGCACGTTTCTCACTCTGTGCCCGATGCACCGAGCAGATTTAAGGATAAAATCGGTAAAACTGAGTTCGATTTCCATACAAAGGAAAATGAGCGCACTCTCAGCTATACGGGTACGTATAAGGGCAAAAAGGTTACGGTTAATGCTACTATGGATATCCCCGAGCAGCTTGAGAGCATCACAACGGTCTTCCCGTTTCACGGGGATAAAACAAAGTATTTTATGACCACCAAGCAGCTTTGTATGCCATGCGAGGGTAAGTTTAAATTCGGCGATTACGAGTATGAGTTTACAAAGGATAAAGCTTTTTGCTCGCTGGATTGGGGCAGGGTAAACACTCCGCACGAAATGGTGTGGTACTGGGGCAGCGGCAGCCAGTACGTTTTTGATAAAGAGGGTAATAAACATCTTTTCGGCTTTGAAATCACCTGGGCAATAGGTGATGAGAGCAATGCGACAGAAACCTGTATTTTTTATGACGGTAAGGTGCATAAAATAGGTGCGGTTGACGTCGAAAAGTTCCCGAAGAACAGATTCCTTGAGCCGTGGAAGTTTATTTCGGAGGACGGCAGATTCAATATGACGATGATGCCTACTCTTGACAATCACAGTGACGTTGATTTTAAGGTCGGAAGAATGAATTGCCATCAGGTATACGGCATCTGGAACGGTGACGTAACGCTTGATGACGGTACCAAGGTTGAAATAAAGGACCTTTTCACGTTTTGCGAATACGTTGAAAACCGCTGGTAATATAACAAAAACCGTGTCCTGCCAAATGGTAAGACACGGTTTCTTTTATTATTCAGAAAGCCACAAGTACAGATGCAACAAAAGATATTGCGGCAGAAATGTAATCAGCCTTGCTCAGCTTTTCTTTTCTGATTGCGCTGATAACCGTTGAGAATACCATAACCCCGCCCGTTACAAGCGGATACTGAACTGAAGCGGGTAGGTTGATAAGTGAAATCAGCAGGAACCAGTTGCCAAGACCGTTGAATATGCCGTAGCCTGAAGCGTAAAGCAGAGCTTTACCTTTGATGAGAGGAATCTTTTTATACTGAATAAGCAGCCATACGGCGCTGATGACTATGCCTGCAAGCGATGAGAGGAACATAAAGCCCGTGCTGTCGGTGTGTTCGTACGATGAAGACTGATGGATTTTTGAAATCACGCCCACACCGCCGTTGAGTACGAAAACAGCCATATAATACAGGAATGCCTTTTTGCTCTGTTTGCCGCCCTTGATATTGAGCAGTACGGAAACAACAATCAGCACACAGCAGATAATTTTGAATACCGTCAGCTTTTCGTCGTAAAATCCTACGCCGAGCAAAAAAGGCAGCAGCATACCGCCAAGCATTGAGAAAACCGAGTAAACGGAGAGATTTGCAACCGCAAATGCTTTCATACTGAAATATGTCATAAGTATGCAGGCACCCGCGTAAACGACAGACAGTATAACGCTGAACGGTGTGATGATTATCTTGAATCCGCTGATAATCAGCATAATTACAACGATAATTATATTTTTGTAGAGCGTAAATTCCAGGGCTGACCCGAGATCACTTCCTCTTACCTTTTCGAATTTCTGGTTAAACAGAAACTGAAGAGCAAACAGTATTGTTGCTGAAAAAACAAGTGCATAATCCAAAAACATAATTCACCATTACTTTTTAATTCTTTGGTATATTCCGTGCGACTGTTTGATGTCGCCGATAGCGTTCAGCGTATAGTTTAGCAAAAATTATCTGTTAAAACAATAACTTTTTTCAAGTTTTTTATGTTGTTGAAAATAATTCAAAACTGAACTTGTTATTGTTATTGCAATTGACCTGCTTTTACTGTACAATGATAAAAATTGATAATCTCAAGGAGGTATATTTTATGAAAACAAGTTCAAAACTCATAGCAGTTCTGATGAGCCTTGTTCTGGCGTTCGGATTTGCGCTCAATTGTTTTGCGGCGGTCGGCGCAACAACTGCGGCACCTGTCAGATTCGATGAAAACGGCAACCTTCGTGTTATGCACGTGACTGATAACCATCTTGGTACAGATAACGTAGAAGCCAGCGTATGGCTTATCGGTGAGGCTTGCGACCGTGAACAGCCCGATATTGTCGTTATCACAGGTGATAACGTTGAGAATACGGGTGATAAGGAGCTCACAAAGCATCTTATAGATGAGCTTATGGGTGTGTTTGAGACCAGAGATATTCCCGTTGCCGTAACTTTCGGTAATCACGATTCGGAGAACGAAAACGGATTTACAAGAGAGGAGCTTATGGCTTACTACAACACATTCTCTTGTTCTGTTTCTGTCGATGACGGCGACCTTCTGCCGGGCTGCGGCACGTATAACGTTCCTGTTCTTGCATCTGACAGCAACAAGGTCAAATTTAACCTCTGGGTATTTGATTCGGGGGATTATGATGAGGACGGCCATTATTCCTGCGTGCTTGGAGAGCAGGTTAACTGGTATAAGACAAAATCCGATCTTCTTGCTATGCAAAACGGCGGTAAGCGTGTTAACTCGCTTGTATTCCAGCATATTATCGTAGGCGAAATTTACGATGCGCTCAAAAAGGCTGACGGTAATCCGCTCTTCTCATTTGAGCATCTTTACAATGATGGCGAATATTATATGTTTGATGAGTCGGCAACAAACTACGGCACACTCAACGAAAAGCCCTGTCCGGGCTACCGCAACTACGGTCAGTTTGACGCTATGGTTGAAAAGGGCGATGTCCTTGCTATGTTCACGGGTCATGATCACACAAACGCATTCGGCGTGAAATACAAGGGTATTGACATTGTCAATTCTCTCAGTACTCGCTTCAACGGTGACGCATTCTCAACTCAGTACGGCTACAGAATTATTGATGTCAAGGAAAGTGATACGTCCTCTTACACAACAAAGGTTGTCCATTGGTATGATATGTTTGAGATAGGTGATGTCTTTGATATAAATTCAAGCGGTGACAGCTTCGGTGCAGGCGTTGCTGCCAAAATACTGTTCCTCGGCTTCCTGCAGGAAACCTTCGGCATCCGCTTCTACCGCGGATTTGCTCAACTCTTAACGGGCAGGCAGATAACCTACGCTGACTGATAAAAATTAAAGTGCTTTGCAGTTCGTTGTGAGCTGCAAAGCACTTCTTTATTTTAAAATCATCTGCACGATGTCAGATTTGAGAAACAGCATAAACCCTGTAAGTATAGCGAGAAAAGCAAAGTTAAAAGCAGAGAAAACTCCGACGTAATATAAAGTTTTGCCGGGATTATGCTTGGTGTATTCGCGGAAAGTGATAAGGCTTGCAAGTGAAGAAATAAGCGTGCCGACACCGCCGATGTTTACACCTGTAAGCAGGTCAGCGTAGTTGTCCGTAAACTGTGAAAGCAGAATTGCGGAGGGTACGTTGCTGATGCATTGGCAGGATGCAATGCTGACAAGCAGCGTGTTCTTGCTCAAAAGATAAGAAAACAGCTCTCTTACGGCATCTATACGTGCCATATTACCTGCAAAAATGAAGAAGAAAACAAAGGTGAAAAGCAGGCCGTAGTCAACCGATTTCAGAGCTTTTCTGTCAACTGCCATGAGCACCGTCGGGATTATGACAAGTCCGATGAGGTAGGGAATGCCTCTGAATACTATTGCAATAGAGAGTGCAAAAAGCACAAGATAGAGAACGGTACGTTTGGGCTCAAGGCTGATTTTTTCATCGTTAAGGCTGAGCGGCTCCGATTTTACGAAAATCAGGCAACAGACCGTGATAATCGCAATCGAAACAACAAATGGCGGCGCCATAATTGCCATAAACTCGAGGTTTGGTATCTCGTATTTTGTGTAGAGATAGAGGTTCTGCGGGTTTCCGAAAGGGGTGAGCATACCGCCGAGGTTTGCCGCAATGTTTTGCATAATGAATGTGAATGCCATGTATTTCTGCTTGCCGGTTGAACTTAATACAAAGTAACCCAGCGGCAGGAATGTCAGCAAAGCCATATCGTTTGCAATAAGCATTGAGCCGATAAAGGTTATGTAAACGAGTGCGAGCACGCTCATTTTCGCTGTCTTGAAAACCTGAACAACCTTGCGTGCCAGCATATAGAAGAAATTTATGTTTTTAAGTGCACAGACAACTGCAAGCACGCAGAATAAACAAGTCAGCGTTTTGAAATCAAAATAGCCGAGATACTGCGAATCTATCGGTACGAAAATGCTTGTTACAACAGCCGCAATAAAAGCAATGCACATTACTGCATTGCTCTTAACGAATGAGACGGTTGCTGTTTCAGCCTTCTGTGCGATATAGGCTATGCGGTGCAGCACAGCCTTTCTGTTTTTCAGTACAATACCGACAGCCTGCTGTACGCTCATTCTTTAACCTCGCTTTTCGTTTTACGGTCGTGGATTATCATACCTACAACGGTGAATGCGAGCAGGCAGACGTGTGTTGCAAAGTTTGAAGGGGATTTTGAGAGCACGTCGTATACGCACCAGAGTACGGAGTTGCATATTACCCAGAAGCGGTACTTTGCGCCGTTATCCTGATCAATCATCATAACAAAGGTGAGCGAAGCGACGATTGCAAGCAGGCAAAGCGGATTGAAGCCGCTTGAGAAGCTGACAGCAAGGTTGACAACAACAAATGCTGCCATATATATGCCGATAAGCCACTTGGGAAGAGGCTTACCCTTTGAATCAAAGAAGTAGTTTATAACCGATTGAGCGGCACCGATGAAGCAGGAGGCTGCACCGTTGATTCCTTCGCCTGCAAGCAGATAACTTACAGCAATTGAAAAGTTTCCGCAGAAAACAAGCAGAAGAATCAGCTTCATATTCTTGCCCTTTACAAGAGATGCCGTAATCATACAGATAAGGCACACGAGGCTTAAAATGCCTGCCGGTGTGAAGTTGAAAAAGCTGCGGAACATTTCGCTGAGAAATTCTTTTACTGCATTCATTAATTAAACCCTCCCGTATATAAATAACCATTAAAATACCGACAATATTTTTATCATAAATCAAGGTCGTTTTCAAGTGGAGTTTTTCACCATTTTTGTTGACACAAATGTCAGAATTTAGGTATAATTTATAAAGAAAAGAGGAGGGGAATATATGATAACTAAAATTGCGAGATTTTTCGTCTCATTGCTTATGCTTATTTCTCCGAGTTTGCCGCATTTGCTGGACTTACCCGAGATTCCGTCGGGTCGCGAACTTAACCTTGACGAACGGTTTGTGCTTGAGTGGGAGGATGAGTTCCTCGGCGATAAGCTCGACACTTCAAAGTGGGACGATAACCAGAGTGTCGATACTCTTCATTGGGGGCCGATACGCAAAGGCGGATACTGGCACAAGGACATGATTTCGGTGCGTGACGGTAATCTGATTATTACTACACAGTATAAAAACGAGCCGCTTGAGGGCAATACATTTGGCTCCCCCGATAATTACGGCGTAGGCTACTATACCGGTATGATTGCAACCGCAGGCAAGGCTGAGTTCAAATACGGATATTTCGAGTGCAGGGCCATTCTGCCGAAAGCATCGGGTATGTGGTCTGCTTTCTGGATGATGAACGGGGACGTTTACGAAACAGAAAATCTCGGCCACGACGGGGCTGAAATAGATGTTTTTGAATCTATGTACTATAAAAACAGATTTTTCGGTACCGGCGATGCAATCCTTTGCGGCATACATTACGACGGTTACGGCGAAGCTCATAAATACGACAGACTGGGAGAGTATTTTGCCGATGATCCGTATGAGCAGTTCAATACCTACGGTGTTGAGTGGAACGAAAATGAATGCATATTTTACATAAACGGAATTGAAACGGGCAAAATCACCGGCGATGCTGTTTCGCACAATCCGGAATACCTGATTCTTTCTTGTGAGGTGGCGGGGGATAACGCTGTGCCGGACAATAAGGAAATCAGCCTCAAGGGTGATGAGTGTGCGGAGTTTATCGTTGACTATGTAAAGGTTTATCGCTACAAATAAAAACGTATTACCGTACATATGAAAATGTTTATCCCACTATTGAATTGAAAACACATTCATTGTATAATTACGGGGTAATGATTATTCAGGAGGTTTTCAAATGTTTTTTCAGAAAATGATCTGCGTTATCGTAACTTTCTTTATGAGTATCGGCGGTATGATCAGCGGTACGTACTTTGACGATACGGAGGAGTCTTTTATTGCAAACGTTGAGTCTGTTGAGGCATATACCAACACAATCGAAACTGCCGTTCCGCAGACTGACGTTTATGATATTATCTCGGAGCATTTTGCCGCTCCGCTTGCTCAGGGTAAAACAGAAAAGAAAGCTATCGTTATCGGATACGACGGCTGCCGTGCAGACGTGCTTTCTCTTATGAATAACGACGGTGCTATAGGCTACCTGCTTGCAACAGGCGGTGCTGCTCAGCTTTCATACTGCGGCGGTGCCAATTATCCTTTGCTCAACACTCAGAAAACAAAAACCGCACCCGGTTGGTGCTCAATGCTTACAGGTGAGTGGGCTGACGTTCACCGTGTAACTGCTAACGGCATCCGCAAGTCAAACGATACGCTGACTCTTCTTACAACTCTTGTAGAAGACGGTACGGTTGATGATTCTGCTTTCTACGTTTCGTGGGACGGACATTTTGTAAATGCTACTTCAACTTATATCAACGAAAAGAAATATATTGAAGAAAAGGGGCTTGACGTCACCTTCCTTGATGCTGATGACGATGCAGGCACCCTTACAAATACAATTGCTGACGTTTCCTCTGCCGATTGCTCTGATTTCATCTTCCTTACTTTCGAGCATACTGACCACGCAGGTCACGACACAGGATTCTGCTTCAGAAATCCCGATTATGCTGAAGGCTTTGCTCTTGCAGAGGCAGACGGTAAGCAGATAATTAATGCAATCGAATCAAGAGAAACATATGCTCAGGAGGATTGGCTGATTATCGTTACATCTGACCATGGCGGATTTAATACTGAACACGGAAGTCTTACTCTCCAGGAGAGAATTACATTTATCGTTACAAGATAAAGTAAAAGTCTGATTTGAAGCCTGCAGTATTATGTTCACTGCAGGCTTTGTTTTTTCGATGTAATATGCATATTGTTTACGATAAGGATAAAGGAGGTTGATATTATGGTTTTTGTTACTTCAGATCTGCACGGTTATCCTCTCGAAAAGTTCAAGGCCTTGCTTGATAAAGCCGATTTCACCAAGGATGATTTTTGCTTTGTGCTAGGCGATGTTATAGACAGAGGCCCGGAATCTATAAAGCTGCTCAAATGGCTTATGCTTCAGCCTAATTTTGAGCTTATTCTCGGTAACCACGAGGATATGATGCTTTCCTGCAAGTTTTTGTTTGAAGGTATTACAGATGAAACTATCGCTTCGCTCACAGGCAGGAAGCTCAGCCAATATGCAAATTGGGCTAATAATGGCGGCGATAAAACTATTGATGAGCTTGCAGGCGTAAGAGATAAGGAAATAGAATACATCATTGAGTATCTTGAGGAAGCTCCTCTTTATGACACGGTTTCCGTGAACGGCAGGGATTTCATTCTTACCCACAGCGGTCTCGGCTCTTTCGGCCCCGATAAAAAGCTTGAAGAGTATTCGAGGTTTGATTTGCTGTGGACTCGTCCAAACTTCAATCAGCGCTATTTTGACGATATTATAACGGTTTTCGGACATACTCCTACAGTTTATTACGGTGATGAATTTAAACGTAAAGCGATAATCAACAAAACGTGGATCAATGTTGATGCAGGTGCAGCCTGCGGATATGCTCCTATGCTGCTGCGTCTTGATGATCTGAAAGAGTTTTATGCTGACGAATAAACAGAAAGGCTGTGCTGAATATGGAATTTGATCTTCATGAAAAAGCAAAAGAAAATATAATCGTTGTCGCTCACAGAGGTGCGAGCGGCGGCAACATTCCCTGCAACACAATGGCTGCCTACGAAATTGCACTTATGCAGGGCGCAGATATGCTTGAAATTGACGTTGACTGTACACGCGACGGAACGCTGGTGATTTTTCACCCGGGCATGGAAAAGCCTCATCTTGGCAGAAGAATTGATCTGTCTCGTATGCGTTACGCGAGCGTAGAGAAGCTGCGTTACCGAAATGTTGACGAAACACCCACGCAGTTCGGTATCACAAAGCTTGATGATTTCCTCGAAGCTTTCAAGGGGAGATGCTTCATTAACATAGATAAATTCTGGGGCAATCCCGAAAAAATATACAGAGCAATCAAACGCCACGGTATGACGGAGCAGATGCTAGTAAAAAGCAAAATGTCCCAGAAGGTCATATCGGTGCTCGAGGAGCTTGCACCCGAGCTTCCGTTTATGCCGATAGTCAGAGAGGAGCATCCCTCACACTCTGAACTGCTCAGACGCAACATCAACTACGTCGGCGTCGAGGTGCTTTTTAAAAGCGATAATTCACCCTTGGCAGGGGAGGAGTTTATTACGCAGATGCACCGCGATAACACTCTTGTTTGGGTTAATTCGATTATTTATGACTATAAGGAACAGCTTTCTGGCGGGCATAGCGACGATTCAGCTCTTACCGTGTCGCGTGAATACGGCTGGGGCTGGCTTGCAGATTGCGGCTTTGATTTCATTCAGACCGATTGGCCGATGATGCTTATCGATTATCTCAAGCAGACAAACAGATACAACAGAACGTAAAAAAGCGGCACACTTCAAAACGAAGTGTGCCGCCGTTCATTTCTGTAGTCCTTATTTTGCTGCAGTTGTTGTTGCAGGCTTTGTTGAGGGTTCTACCTTGCTGATGCCTACATAGTAGGTATCAAGAAGATCAGCATATATCTTGCTGCTTACAGAAGAAACAACCTTGTCGTCGGCTGCAACCTTGTACTCGTCAGATGCGACTGCTTCGTCAATCTGCTTATCAAGGCTCTCTGATGCAAGTGTGTTGGAGATTGTAATCTTCCACATCGGCTTGTCGTGCTTTTCAACAAAGTACATTACATGGTAGCCGTACTCTGTTTCAATAACACCTACGTCGCCCTCTTTGCGTGCGGGATCAAGTGACCATGCTTCAAATGCCTTTACGTACTTACCTCTGCCGAGGTACTCGATAAGGCCACCGTTTGATGCTGAACCTGTATCGTCGCTGTCTTTTTCGCAGATTTCAAGGAACTTAGCAAGCTTGTCATCTGCATTTTTGATTGCTGTGAGTGTTGCGTCAGCCTCAGCCTTCTTTGCCTTCTTGTCAGCATCCTTGTCCTTAGCTTCGCTGTCAAACTGGTAGAGAATGTGGCGTACATCTACGGGGATAGTGTCGTTATCTCTGTAAGCGGGCTTAATCATATAGAAGATATACTGTGTGCCGTTAACGTCAAAGAGCTTCTTCTCGCCGACGGGTGTGCTCTTGTTGTAGAGCCACTTAACAGCATCCTCGCTGAAGCTGCCTTCGATTGTTGCCTTCTCTGTGAAGGACATAAGTGTTGTTTCGGGCTTAGTGTAGTCGGCTGCGTCTTTCTGGTCTTTTGTAGCATACTGCTCAGCGAGCTTGATGAATGATGCTTCGTCAGTAATCTTGCCGAACATCTCTTCAGCTTTTTTCTTTGCGTCTTCCTGAGCCTGCTTTGTAGCAGCGTTCTTCTCATCTGTTGTTGCATCCTCTTTGAGCTCGGGTGTTTCGGGTGCGATGGAGAAGAGGCGGAAATCAACGCAATCGTAAGCGGATGTATCTTTCTTGTATACAGCTTCAAGCTCAGCATCTGTATATGCGTCAGCCTTCTGCTCCATAACGTATTTTGAGTATTCGCTTGCAATTGTCTGTGTTGTTACGATTTTCTCGAACAACTTCTGTGACATACCCTTGCCGTATGCGTTGCGCAGGTACTTGTTGAAAGAAACAACACCGGTGCCGTTTGTTTCAGCCTGCTCCTTGAGCTGAGCCTTCATCTCGTCAATCTGTGCGAGTGCATCGTCGAGAACTGCGGGATCAAGCTTGAAGTTCTTATCTGCTTCTGCAAGGTCTGACATGATCTGATACTGCTGCATCTGGTTGAGTGCTGCGTACTCAAAGTACTGCTTCCATGTAGCCTTGCTGCCGTCATCAAGCTTGTAATCATCGCCGGGATATTCCTGATCCTCGGGAAGCTTTGCGGTGTCATAGCCTGTGTAATAAACACCGTAGCCTGTCTGCTGGTAGTAATTGTCGTACTCTTTAGACATTGAGTAGTAATAGTTGTGTGTGTAGCGGTAGTAGTACTCATACTCTGCTGCAGAGTAGCTGTCGCCTGCAACTGTCTGGATCTTCTTCATTCTTTCGAAAACGCCGGACTCGTTGCAAGCAAAAGCTGCAATCAGAACAACAAGAACAACAGCAATAACACTTGCAACTGCTGTCTTTGTTTTTCTGCTCATTGTCTTGGCAGAAACCTTATGGGATTTCTTGGAGTTCTTTTTAGCTGCTTTTGCAAGGCGTGCCTTGCGTTCCTCACGATAATCGTTGGAAGTTTTCTGGGTAGCCATTTAATCACCTTTTTCGAATAAGTATTGCGTAGTAAAAACTAACGGCATAATTATATACTATTTAAGAGAATTATACAAGAGAAAAAACTAAATTTGTACATTTAGTTAACCACGAACACAAAATATTGACACATTTTAACAAAAATAAGGCGGAATCGGTGTGTTTACCGATTCCGCCGTGCGGTATTTATTCTTTTACGCTTTCAATAATGCCTTGTGCAAGTCCTGCAACACCCTGGATTTCTGAAGGGATAATAATCTTTGTTGCCTTGCCGTCAGCAGCTTTTTCAAATGCATCGAGGCTGCGGATTGTGAGGAATGCCCGGCCGGGATCAGCTTCGTTAATGAGCTTGATTGCCTGTGCACGTGCCTCTTCAACTGCGACGATAGCCTGTGCCTCACCTTCGGACTCGCGGATCTTTGCTTCTCTTACTGCTTCAGCGCGGAGAATTGCGGACTGTTTGTCGGCTTCTGCTGCAAGGATCTTTGATTCCTTCTGACCTTCGGCTACAAGCACCTGACTTGCCTTTTCACCTTCTGCGCGAAGGATTGCTTCACGGCGCTCGCGTTCAGCTTTCATCTGCTTTTCCATCGCGTCCTGAATTTCCTTGGGTGGAAGAATGTTCTTTAATTCAACTCGGTTGACCTTGATGCCCCATGCGTCGGTTGCTTCGTCAAGAATGCCTCTGATTTTTGCGTTGATCGTATCGCGAGATGTGAGCGTATGGTCGAGCTCGAGCTCACCGATGATGTTACGAAGCGTTGTAGCTGTAAGGTTTTCGATTGCCGAAAGGGGACGCTCAACACCGTAGCAGTAAAGCTTCGGGTCTGTGATCTGGTAGAACACAACCGTGTCGATCTGCATTGTAACGTTATCTTTTGTGATAACCGGCTGAGGCGGGAAATCAACAACCTGCTCCTTGAGCGAAACGATTTTTGCAACTCTGTCAACAAGCGGTATTTTGAAGTGAACGCCTGTCTGCCAGGTTTCCTTGTATGCGCCGAGTCTTTCAAGAACGTATGCCTTTGACTGCGGAACGATTTTAATGTTGAGTGCAAGAAGAATAATAACCAGTAAAACTATAACAGGTATAACAAATTCCATAAACTTTTAAACTCCTTTCATTTTCAGCTGTGTCAGCTTTTTGTTTCTGCGGGCAATGCCGCTTTTTCAACAATAAGTTTTACACCTTCGATTTTCTGAACGGTTACGTTTTCTCCCTCGGGTATAGGTTGACCGTTGGCAGAGCGTGCAGTCCAGACCGTACCTTGAAGCTTGACAAGGCCTGTTTGCGCAATGTTGTCAACAGCTTCGGTAACAACAGCCGTTTCTCCGATGAATCTGTCAGCGTTGGTCGGTGAAAACTTCTGTTTCGTAAGCTTTTTGACAAGCGGTCTTGTGGCAATAAGTGCAATAAGCGAAACTGCAACAAAAACAATGCACTGCACAAGGGGAGAAGCGTCCAGAAGCGTTGCGATTATCGCTGCTGCCGAGCCTGCCGCAAACCAGATTGTCAATAGCTGGGTTGTCATCGCTTCAATGATTATGAATGCAACCGTAAGTGCTATCCAGACAAAAACCACATTACCACCTCCTTTTGATTGCATTTTAGCATATTTCGGCGCGTAATGCAATGATTTTGCATTTTGATTCGGAACATAGTGTGCAAACAGATGCTGCTGAACACAATATCTTGTGATTTGTGAAGATGTGTATACTTGAGTTTGTATAATCAATTGTTGTAAATTATTTGTGAACACACACGAAAAAAATCAGCCTAAAAAACATTGCCGGGTGAGAATGAAATATGCTCTTTGAACGCAGCTATATCGAGCAAGGTTTCCGTGCAGATTATCCTGTACTGTTCTCCGTCTGTAAATCGTAGCTTTCTTATCTTTTTTTCTATCGTTTCAAAATATCCGTGGTCTGTGAAAAGCTCAAAATATATTACCTGTTTTTCCCATTCTGTACTTAAGTTTTCAAGTTGCGATTTATCCTGCAAAGCGTATTGCGCAAGTGTGCATAATGTATCAGCTTTGTGCTGAAGCGTAACAGTTACCGTAACGGCAATAAGCGTCACACACGCTAATACAACAGCTGCAATAATACCTCTTTTCATTTTTTCTCCTTTTTGATCGGCTTTGAAAATTTGCCTGCGCCGTAGGTCAGCACCATCACTTCTTCAATTTCAAGCTTTTCTTTTTTCAGAAAATGTTTGAGCTTTTCCGGTTCAAGTTTAGCTTCACCAAGAGCAGGCTTTATGAGTTTACCGTCGCAGATAATCAGATGCTGAAGCTCTTGAGCTGGTGCTTTTATCTTTGCTGCTTCTGCAGTCAGCGGTGTGTACTGCGGCTTTTGCATAATGCTGACTGCTCCGTTGGTTTCTATGATTGCATACTGTATCTCCTCGATATCAAATACTCCCTGTTGTCTTGCCGCTGACATAAGGTCCTGTACGGTAAGTCGCAGGTCTTTCATTTTTTGTTGGTCAAGCCTTCCGTTGTTTATCACTATTGCGGGATGTCCGTCAAAAACCTTTCTGAATCTCGGTGAGTGAAGAGTCAGAACCGAAGTCAGTATGGAAAGCCCTGCAAGCAAAAACACGGTAAGTATCGAGTTGATAAGCGGAATATCGTTGCTGTCAAGCGGTATGGCCGCTATTTCTGAAATCAGTATTGTTATAACAAGCTCTGTCGGCTGCATTTCGCCGATTTGTCTTTTACCCATCAGCCTTATTGAAAACATTATCACAAAGTAGAGTATAAAACCTCTTAACAGAGTAGTGAGCATTACGTCCCTCCGATATTGTTGAGTTTATTTTATTATTTGCAAAAAATGTTGACCTCAAACAAAAAAGAGAATATACTTTTTATGTCAGAGGTGAGGAATATGAAAAAATACACACTCGGGTTTGATATAGGAGGCACAAAGTGCGCTGTTGTGCTTGGTCGCGGTGAAATTCCGCAGGATATTAACGACGATTTTATTATTGATAAAATAAAGTTTAATACCGACCAACCGAGAGGTTGGAAACTGATTACCGATGAGCTGCTTGAAAGCGCAGCGCAGATTCTTAACCGTAATAACATTTCGGCTGAGCAGGTTATTGCATGCGGAATCAGCTGCGGAGGACCTCTCGACAGTAAGAGGGGAGTTATTATGTCGCCGCCCAATCTTCCTGATTGGGATAACGTGCCGATCGTTGAAATGACTGAAAAGGCACTCGGCATAAAAACATATCTCCAGAATGATGCCCACGCCTGCGCTCTTGCAGAGTGGCGCTTCGGTGCAGGCAGAGGTACGGAGAATATGGTTTTTCTCACGTTCGGTACAGGAATGGGCGCAGGGCTTATTCTCGGCGGCAGACTTTACAGCGGCACCAACGATATGGCAGGCGAAGTCGGCCATATGCGTCTTGCTTCCGACGGCCCTGTGGGTTACGGAAAAAATGGCTCCTTTGAGGGCTTTTGCAGCGGCGGTGGTATCGCAGATCTCGCTAAACAGATTGTATTAAAAAAACTGGCAGACGGCATAATTCCCTCTTTCTGCAGGAGTGAAACTGAGCTTGAATTAATTACTGCAAAATCGGTTGCCGAAGCTGCCTTTGAGGGAGATGAAACAGCAATTGAAATATATGATATATGCGGCGAATATCTCGGCAAGGGTCTTGCTGTCCTTATAGATGTTCTCAATCCGCAGGCTATCGTTATAGGCAGTATATATCAGCGCTCATCGGCTCTGCTTCAAGAAAAGATGATGGAATATATCAGGTGTGAAGCGCTTGAGATCTCAGCCGGTGTATGTAAAATATTGCCTGCAAAGCTCGGCGACTCGATCGGCGATTATGCGGCTATTGGTGTAGCATTTATGAATCAGACGGAGGAACATTAAGCTATGACTTCAAATGAGATTTTTAATGAACTTATCGAGCGTTATCCTTCACTCAAGGTATGTGAAACGGAAATATACAATGCGTATAAAATGCTAAAAGAGTGTTATCTCAGTGGAGGTAAGGTGCTTGCGTGCGGCAACGGCGGAAGTGCCGCTGATGCCGACCATATAGTAGGCGAGCTTATGAAGGGATTTCTTCTCGGCAGAAGAATTAAAGACAATGCGCTCAACGGTGATGATGAGATCCTTACTCATCTGCAAGGGGCTCTTCCTGCTGTTTCACTTTGTTCTCACTCCGCTTTGCTTACAGCCTTTGCAAATGACCTTGAGTTTGATTACGCCTATGCTCAGCAGGTTTACGGACTCGCCAACAAAGGCGACGTGCTGATTGCGTTGAGCACCTCGGGCAATTCAGCAAGCGTTGTCAACGCTGTCAGAGCTGCAGGTGCAAAGGGCGTGACAAGCATCGGTATTACGGGTAGTAAGGAAAGCAAAATGAGTAGTAAATGTGACGTTTGCATTAAGCTTCCCGAATCTGAAACCTTCAAGATTCAAGAGCTTACGTTGCCTGTTTACCACTGCCTTTGTGCCATGCTTGAAGCTGATTTTTTTGAGGGTTGATTTTCGGACAAGTCAAGAATAAAATTAAACCTCCCGTCATATCAATGTAGCGATATGATTACGGGAGGTTATTATTTTGGAGTTTATCGTTGAAGAAAGAGCAGTTGAGCTGGGCAGATACATAGTTGAAAACAATGCAACCGTACGGTCAGCCGCCAAGCAGTTCGGAGTAAGCAAATCGACAGTACATACCGATGTTTCACGACGATTGGAGTATCTTGATCCGATACTCTTTAAACAGGTAAGGGCCGTGCTCAATTTAAATAAAGCTCAGCGGCATATCAGAGGTGGTATTGCGACGAGAGAAAAATACAAAAATAAGCGGTGAATTGTCTGAAAAAATTCTGCCAATGACTTGAAGTTTTTACAGTATTTATATATAATGTACCCAACCATCATTTGAAGGAAAGGGTATTGGTATGGCTTCAAAATATTCCGTTTCGCTGCAAAAGGTTATTGACGTTCATTCATTTTCAGTCCTTTACACCCCCAAGGACCCTGCAGAAATAATGCTCACAATGCAGGAAGTGATTCGTCCGGGACTTATACTTTCGGGCTATGACGATTATTTCGACCCCGGCAGAGTACAGTTCCTCGGTCTTACTGAGATTGAATATATGCGCGGTATGTCGGATGAGCTTCGTGCCGAGCGTATTGATTTTTATCTCTCCCACAAACCCGTTGTCTGTATCGCAACACGCTCACTTGAGTTGCCCGAAGAGTTTCTTCCTCTTGCTCAGAAATACGGTGTGCCTGTGCTTACTACGAAGGATTCAACGTCAGGCTGTATGTCTACGCTGATATCTTTTCTCGGTGTCGAGCTCGCTCCGCGTATTACACGTCACGGTGTTCTTGTCGAAGTATACGGTGAAGGTGTACTCATACTGGGTGACAGCGGCGTAGGTAAGAGTGAAACTGCCCTCGAGCTTATCAAGAGGGGACACAGACTTATCGCTGACGATGCCGTGGAAATCCGTAAGGTATCATCGCGTACGCTTGTCGGCTCGGCTCCCGATAATATCCGCCACTTTATCGAGGTAAGAGGCGTCGGCATTATCAATGCGCGCAGACTTTTCGGTATGGGTTCTGTCAAGCTCACCGAAAAAATTGATATGGTTGTTGAGCTTGAGCATTGGGATGTTGAAAAAGCGTACGACAGACTCGGACTCGAAACGCAGTATACCGAAATTCTCGGTATCAATATTCCGAGCACGGTTGTTCCTGTCCGTCCCGGCAGAAACCTCTCCATTATCATCGAGGCTGCCGCTATGAATAACAGACAGCGCAAGCTCGGCTACAATGCTGCGCGTGAGCTTCTTCACGGCCTTGGCATGGATGAGGATATTTCTCCCAAACCCGAAGAAATGAAAATATGGCATGATGCCTGATTAATAAAACAAATTTGGAGGATTTTTAAAATGTACAGAGTAGGCGTAGATCTTGGCGGCACAAACATTGCCGTCGGTGTAGTAGACGACAATTTCAACATCATCGGCAGAGGTAAGATGAAGACCAATGCTCCCCGTGATGCAAAGCTGATTTTTGACGATATTGCAACAGCTGTAAAGATGGCTGTTGAGGATGCTAACCTCAGACTTTTTGATATCGAGTCGATCGGTATCGGTACTCCCGGCTCCGTTAACAAAGAGCTTGGTATGATCGACTATGCAAACAACCTTGCTTTCGACCACGTTCCCGCCAAAGCTCTTCTTTCTGCAAGCCTTGGCATTGATAAAATTTATATTGATAATGATGCCAACTGTGCAGCTCTCGGTGAGGCTCTCGCAGGTGCAGGCAAGAATAAAAACAGCTTTGTTGCCATCACGCTTGGTACAGGTGTCGGCAGCGGTATCGTTATTGACGGTAAGCTTGTAAACGGCTGTAACTATGCAGCGGGCGAATGCGGTCATATGGTTATCGATATGGACGGCGAGCAGTGTAACTGCGGCAGACGCGGCTGTTGGGAGAGATATGCTTCTGCTACCGCTCTTATTGCACAGACAAAGGATGCAATGAAGAAGGATGTCGACAGCATAATGTGGGACCTTGTTGACAACAATATTGCAAGAGTCAGCGGCAGAACAGCATTTGATGCTATGCGCAAGGGTGATGCAACGGGTAAAATGGTTGTTGACAATTACATCCGCTATATCGCCATCGGTCTTGTCAATGTTATAAATGCTCTTCAGCCCGATGTTATCTGCATTGGCGGCGGTATCAGCCACGAGAAGGATAACCTCCTTGTTCCTCTGCGCAAGCACGTAAGCCGCGGCAGATACAGCATCTATTCAGATAATCAGACCGAGCTTTGCTGTGCTGTTCTCGGTAACGATGCAGGTATTATCGGCGCAGCTCTTCTTGATAAATAATCACAAAGGTTAATTCAGATATGAACAATACCGAAAAAGTAATTTCGGGTGCAGAAAAGGCGGGCGTTGAGTACCGCCTTAATGCGCCTATGTCAGAGTATACTTCGTTCAAAACAGGCGGTCCTGCCGATATCCTTATTTTACCGAAGAATGAGCCGGAGCTTCGCAGAGTGCTCGGGTTTTGTTACGATGAAGGTATCAGACCGTTCATTTTCGGCAACGGCTCCAATCTCCTTGTGTCGGATGACGGCATAAGGGGTGTTTCTGTGCGTCTTGCGTCGAATTTTGATGAAATACGTCTGCTGAATGACGATATGATTTTCTGTACAGCAGGCACAAAGCTTGCCACGCTTTGCAATTTTGCTCTTGAGAATTCTCTTACAGGTCTTGAGTTTGCCTACGGTATTCCCGGCTCGGCAGGCGGTGCTGCGTATATGAATGCAGGTGCTTACGGCGGTGAAATGAAGGACGTTTTGGTTTCATGCAATCACCTTGATTATTCGGGAAATCCCGGAAGGTTGACAGGTGAGCAGCTCGGTTTATCATACCGTCGCAGCGCTTATACGGATAAGTATTTTGTTATCACAGGTATTACTGTTAAGCTCCAAAAGGGTGACAAAGAAGAAATCAATGCCAAAATGAAGGATATTATTTCAAGACGCATTGATAAACAGCCGCTCGATTTACCCAGCGCAGGCAGCTTCTTCAAACGCCCCGAGGGCCATTTTGCAGGTGCACTTATTGAGCAGTGCGGGCTCAAGGGCTTTTCTGTAGGCGGCGCTCAGGTGAGCGAAAAGCACGCAGGCTTTGTTGTTAACAAAGGCGGCGCAACAACAGCCGAGATTATGGAGCTTGGCAGAATTGTCAGCGAAAAGGTTCTTAATGAAACTGGCGTTAAGCTTGAAATGGAAGTCAAATATATCGGGTGAATTATATGAGTAATGAAAGTTTTGAAAAATCCTTTGCATCAAAAGCCAAGGATGAAATATGTCTGATGTCAGCCGATATGCCGACCTGCTGTTACCACGCGATGTCCTACGGGCTGTTGCTGTGCGGCAGGTCTTTCAGTTCTTCGTCTATGATGATTGTAACCGAGCACGAAGGCACGGCGCAGCTTTATGCTAAGGCTGTAGGTGATATTCTCGGTGTTCAGCCTCCTATAAAGATGTCCGCTTCCGGAAAATTCTCTGTCTCTGTTTCTCGCAAGGAGGACAGGCTTAAGGTGCTTTCTGCCTTCGGTATTTCAGAAAACAGCGTAAACGTTCGTATTAACAGAGCTAATATCTCTGATGAATGCTGCCATATTGCTTTCGTAAGCGGTGTGTTTCTGGGCTGTGCGACTCTTACAAGTCCTCGGAAAAGTTACCAGCTCGAGTTTTTGCTGCCTTATCTTCATATGGCAGATGATTTTCTGAATCTCATTCATGAGCTTAATGTAACGCCCAAAATGGTGCGCCGCAGAAGCAGCTATGTTATCTACTTCAAAAAGAGTGAAGTTATTGAAGACATCCTTATGACAATCGGTGCTCGAAAGTGTGCTTTTGAGATAATGGAAACAAAGATTGAAAAGGATGTTCGCAATAAAATCAACCGTCAGGTCAATTTTGAAACCGCCAACATTGACCGCGCAGTTGCGGCGGCAACCGAGCAGCGAGAGGCGATACGCAAACTCAGGGAAGAGGGCAGGTTTGATGAGCTTAGTGATGACCTTAAAGAGCTTGCTATGCTGAGGGAAGAGTATCCCGAAGCGAGTCTTAATGAGCTCGGCCATTTGCTTTCCGTCAATCTTTCACGCTCGGGCGTTCATCACAGACTTAACAAAATTGTAAGTATTGCAAAATTATAACTGTAATTCAGATTAAAGAGGGGAGGGCTTTGTGTGTCCGGTTTTACTCATCTTCATCTTCATAGTGAGTTCAGCCTGCTTGACGGTGCGTGCCGTATCAAGCCGCTTATTGCTGCGGCAAAAAGTATGGGGCAGACAAGCCTTGCCGTTACCGACCACGGCGTTATGTTCGGCGCAATAAACTTCTATAAAGAAGCCGTTGCGCAGGGTGTAAAGCCGATTATAGGCTGCGAGGTGTACGTTGCCGCCAGAACAAGATTTGACAAGGTTCACGGTATTGATAACGAGAGATACCACCTTATACTCCTGGCTGAGAATGATATTGGCTACAGTAATCTTGTAAAGATAGTATCCGATGCGTGGACTCAAGGCTTTTACACCAAGCCTCGAGTTGACCGTGAGCTTCTCGAAAAACATCACGAGGGCATCATTGCACTCTCGGCCTGCCTTGCAGGTGAAATACCGCAGGCGCTTCTGCGGGGAGATTATGATTCAGCAAAGAAGACAGCGCTTTGGTACAGTGAAACATTCGGAAAAGACAATTTCTTTATCGAAATACAAAACCACGGAATAGAGGAAGAACTCAGAGTGCTTCCTCTGCTTAAACGTCTCTCAAGAGAAACGGGAATCGGTCTTGTTGCGACAAATGACGTTCATTATGTCCGCAAAGAGGATTCCAAAATTCAGCAGATACTTATCTGCATACAGACTAACCATATTTTGGGTGAAAACACCGGTATTGAATTTGAGGCGGATGAGTTTTATCTCAAGAGTGAAGATGAGATGAGAGCTCTTTTTGCCGATATTCCCGAGGCGATTGATAACACCGCACGTATTGCCGAGCGTTGTAATCTGAACATTGAATTCGGTAACACAAAGCTTCCGAATTTCGATACACCCGATAATGAAGATCACTTCGAATATTTTGCCCGTATGTGCCGCGAGGGTTTCCTGCTCCGTTACGGCAGCTCTGCCCCTGCAGAGTACCGTGAGCGGCTTGATTACGAGCTTAACGTTATAAACACTATGGGCTATACGGATTATTACCTTATAGTTCATGATTTTGTACGCTACGCAAAAAGCCACGGCATTCCCGTAGGCCCCGGCAGAGGTTCGGGCGCAGGAAGTATTGCCGCTTACTGTATCGGTATCACGGGCATAGATCCGATGAAGTACAATCTTCTTTTTGAGCGTTTCCTCAACCCCGAAAGAGTCAGTATGCCTGACTTCGATATTGACTTTTGCTATGAGCGAAGACACGAGGTTATAGATTACGTTATATCAAAATACGGCTCTGATCACGTTTCGCAGATCGTAACATTCGGTACACTTGCCGCAAAGGCTGCCGTGCGTGATGTCGGCAGAGTTATGGGCTTACCCTATGCCACGGTTGATGCTGTAGCAAAGCTGATTCCTTTTGAATTGGGCGTGACACTCGAAAAGGCCCTTGCTCGTTCTTCCGAGCTTCGCGCACGATATGATAACGATGAAACAGTCAGAGAGCTCATAGACAACTCTATGCAGATCGAGGGTATGCCGAGACACGCTTCAAAGCACGCAGCAGGTGTTGTTATCACACGCGATCCCGTCAAGGATTACGTGCCTCTTGCGCTGAGTGATGAGTTTGTTGTAACTCAGTATACGATGACTTCATTAGAAGAGCTCGGTCTTTTGAAAATGGATTTTCTCGGCCTTAAAACGCTGACTGTTATATCAGATGCCGAAAAGGCTGTTAAGAAAACCGAACCTTCATTTGATATAGAAAAAATACCGCTTGACGACCCTGAAACCTACGAAATATTTTCATCAGGTCAGACCTTTGGTGTGTTTCAGTTTGAATCTGCAGGTATGCGTTCTGTCCTTACCCGTATAAAGCCCGAAAACCTTGAGGATCTGATTGCTGTTATTTCTCTTTACAGACCGGGCCCGATGGATTCGATAGATACTTATATTCAGAACAGACGTAATCCCGAAAAAACCGCTTATAAAACGGACAAGCTTAGGCCAATACTCTCAGTTACACACGGCTGTATGATTTACCAGGAGCAGGTTATGCAGGTTTTCAGAGAGCTTGCAGGCTATTCCTACGGCAGAGCTGATGTAGTGCGCCGTGCAATGTCCAAAAAGAAGCACGAAGTTATGGAAAAAGAGCGTGTAACTTTTATTGAGGGCGCAGCCGCAAACGGTATTGACAAAGCTACTGCAAATTCGATTTTTGAGGATATGTCCTCGTTTGCGTCTTATGCGTTCAACAAGTCTCACGCAGCGGCTTATTCGCTTGTGGCATACCGTACGGCGTGGCTCAAGCGTCATTATCCTGCTCAGTTTATGGCGGCATTGCTTACCAGCGTGCTTGACCAGGCTGCAAAGGTGAGCAGCTACATCAATGAGTGTGAGCGGCTCGGGATCAAGGTGCAGGCTCCCGATATCAATTCAAGCTTTGAGGGCTTTGTTGCAAAGGACGGCAGAATTCTTTTCGGCTTGCTTGCTATCAAAAATCTCGGCAGAGCACTTATAGCGGCTATTATTGAGGAGCGTGAGAAAAACGGCAGATTTGAAAGCTTTTACAGCTTTTGTAAGCGTGTTTACGGCCGTAATTTTAACCGTCGTGCTGTTGAAAGTATGATTTACAGCGGTGCGCTTGACAGTCTTGGTCTTAACAGAAGGCAAATGCTTATTATGCTGCCGTCGATTCTTTCTGAGCTTGAGTCCGACAGAAACGGTGCTTTGAGCGGCCAGATGAATTTTTTCACTCTTCTTGGGGAAGAAAATAATGCAGGTCCCGATATACCGAATGCTGCTGAATTGCCCGATGATGAAAAACTCCTTCGTGAGAAAGAGGTCGTCGGATTTTACGTGAGCGGCCACCCTATGGCAGGGTATAGGCAGCTTGCCGTAAAGCTTGGCTGCGAAAGGATATTTGACCTGACTGATTCGGACACTTATGCAGATAATGCAAAAGTCAGTGTTCTGGGCATAATAACATCTGTTAAGAAAAAAGTTACTCGCAGCAATACGGAAATGGCTTTTGTTACGGTTGAGGATACTACGGGTAATATAGAATCTCTTTTGTTTCCGAAAACTGTTGCCGACAGCCGTAATCTGCTTAACGCCGGTAATATTGTGCTGCTAAAGGGCAGACTCAGCCTTCGTGAGGATAAAGAGCCGAGCCTGGTTTGTGATAGTATTGCACCGTGCCCGAAGGATGTTCCCGCTGCCGATAAACCTGTTACTAAAGTTAAACACGGTCTTTTCTTGCGGTTTACCGGCGAAGGTACGCCGGAAGAAAAGCGTGCAAGTAATTTGTTAAGTATTTTCGAGGGTAACACTCCGGTTTACTTTTACTATAATGATAGCAAAAAGTATTCAACCAAGCAGTTTTCTGTTGACGTCAATGACCCGCTTATAAGTGAGTTGAAGCGTGTTCTGGGGTCTGAAAATGTCGTTTTTCAGTGAAAGTTGTTTAAAATGGCTTGACATAATTTATATTTTGTGTATTATATAAAGCAATGATTTTCAGCATTAGACATAGGAGAGATTAAGTTATGAGAAAAATCGGTGTTTTGACAAGTGGCGGCGACGCTCCCGGTATGAATGCTGCCGTTCGTGCAGTTGTACGTACAGCTTGCTATCTCGGTATGGAGGTAGTCGGCGTTCAGTATGGCTACAAGGGTCTTCTTGAGAAGAATTTTATTGATCTTAATATGCGTAACGTATGCGACATCATTCATCGCGGCGGTACAAGAATTTATACAGCACGTTGCCCCGAGTTCAAAGGCGAAGAAGCTGTCCGCAAGGCTGTTGAAAACGCAAAGAAAAAGGGCATTGAGGGTCTTGTAGTTATCGGTGGTGACGGTTCATTCCGTGGCGCACGTGACCTTTCAAATTTCGGACTTCCCTGCGTTGCAATCCCCGGTACGATCGATAATGATATCGTTTGCACAGATTACACAATCGGTTTTGATACATGCCTTAACACAGTTCAGGCTCTTGTTGACAGACTTCGTGACACAATCGAAAGCCACAGCCGTTGTATGGTTGTTGAGGTTATGGGTGCACGCGCAGGCTATCTCACACTCAATGCAGGTATCGCTGTTGGTGCAACCGCAATCGTAATCCCCGAAATTCCTTACGATATCGAGAAAAACGTTATCGACAAAATTAAGCGTACGGCAGAAACAGGCAAGCATCACTTCATCGTTATGGTTGCTGAGGGCGTACGTATGCGCGACGGTATTACAGTTGATGAGATTGCAAAGAAGATCGAGAAAGAAACAGGTGTTGAATCCCGTTCCATTGTTCTCGGTCACATCCAGCGTGGCGGTTCTCCTTCAGTGCGTGACCGTGTTGTTGCAAGCCAGATGGGTTATAAGGCAGTTCACCTTCTCCATGAGGGCCAGAGTAACCGTGTTGTTGTTATGCACGGCGAGACAATAACAGACCATGACATCAACGAAGCACTTGAGATGACAAAGACAATTGACAAGGATCTTTACAACTGCGCAATGGAGATTTCGCTTTAATCTCTCCGATAAACAAAAAATCAGCCGCTCATCTTGCGATGGGCGGCTTTTGTTATGCGGTTTTATGCGAAAATGCTTGCAAAGAATGCGACTATTGTAGTAAATACAGCGCTGATAAATTCGAACACACCGTCTGCTTGTGTTATATCAGCTTCAAAGCGTGTGCCGAGCTTTTCATCCGATGCACCGAATGCAAAGCTGTCAATGCTGAGTTCCGCTCCGTTTTCACTGCCCGAAAAATCGAGCTCGAATTTAAATGTGTATTTAAGCTTTTCGTTCGCATAAGTGAATCCGCATTCGTTTCCGAAAAGATACAGAGAATCAAGGTCAAGCTCTATCTTGTGCCACTTGCCGTCGGCAGGCAATACAAATGCGCTGTCATTTGTTCCGTTAATTACAGGAGAATACCATCTGTATGCATCAACGTATATCTTCATTGCATTGAGCGTAACATCTGATGTACCGTTGTTGCGAGCCATAAATGTGATTTTGCCGTAATTGCTCCAGTCTGTCCCGGTTTCGAGGAATGGCTTGTAGGCTTTATCAATTTTGTAAAGCTGAGTTGGTTTTACCGTAAAATCTTTATTCGTTGCGGTAACCTCAAGACCTTTATTTCCGCTGTATGCACTCTCTTCGGTGAGCTTTACATCAGCGCCATCTGCTTTCCACGTGTCAAATTCAGCGCTGTGCGGGTCGGGGAGGAGATGCCATACCTTGTCAAGCTCACAGTCGGTCCAAGTTTTATCTGTCCAGTATACGGCGTTGGGTAACGCTTTGGTCACAAACGGGCTGACGGGCATAAACTTCTCACCGTCAACGGTTGTATAAAGGCTTGAGTATGTGTTGAGTGTGCAGTATGCATAGCTTGCGCTTACGGGTTCGGATATGCTGTCGTTCCATATTTTTACTGTGTCTTTTGATACGATTTCTGCCTGCGCCTGAACGTATATTCCGTCTTTAGCGCATATTGCGAAACCGTTGAGAATTTTATCGTCAGCTTTTATGCCGTCGCCGATATTCTGAAGTGTTACGTAGATGGCGGAATCTTTAATTTCGCTCGTCTTGATTGTTGCCGCTGTATGTGTTTCGTTTTCTCCGTAAACCATACCGAGTGCTGCTTTTGCCATTCGCTCACCGACAGGCTGCTTTGCTGAAGGGTGAATTACTCCTACTGCTTCCAGGTAGGTGAGGGGGAGGTCGTAAAGTGTTATCATTGCACGGCTTTCCGGCAGTATTGATTGCATTTGTGAATAGTTGAGATTCCATTCGGACATTTTATGCTCGCCGTAACTGTACGGAGCAATCTGTGTGTAGATTATCGGGAAAAATTCGTCGCCGTAATCAAACATGTCAGTATACATCTGCTGCAACGCATCAAAGCTATGCGAATAAACATCTGTGCCGATTTCGTACATAAGGTCTGTCTCGCCCTGATACCAGATAAGTCCCGCAGGGCGGAAGTTTCTGTATGCGTGTGTGCGCAGGTTGTAGTTGGCGGTCATATCCAGATATATATCTGCTTCATTTTCGTTCCAGGCTGATTTTTCTATATAAAGACCGCCGTCGATAAACTCTTTTTTAAGGGTTGTGTCGCTGTCTATTGCTTCTCTTGAAAGCCAGCTTCTGATTGAAGAGCCGCCGAGAGAGGAGTTGAGAATACCGACAGGGATATCGAGCTCATCCATCAGTTTTTCGGCAAAGAAATAAGCAACTGCACTCACGCCGTATATCGCAGGATCTTCTCCGTTTAACCACTGTACATCAATAATATCATTCTGCGGCTCGCAGGGAATTGTTTGAGTGCCGTTGTATGTAGGATAGGGAGGCTCATAGCATACTCTCAGCCACGGACTTGCTTTTATGCCGTTGTTCATCATTTCAAGTCCCTTTAGGGACTGACCGAGAGGAAACATCATATTACTCTGTCCGCTGGCAAGCCAGAGCTCGCCGAAAACGACGTTTTCAAGTGTCGCAAATTTGGTTGTGTCCTGTGTCAGTTCAACGGTGTATTCGTCGAAACTTCCTGCAGGTGCGATAAATGATAATTCAAATGTGCCGTCATCTTCTACTCTGCAGGAGGCTGTGCGGATCGGCCAGTAGTTTCCATTAAGCAGCTGTGCTTTAATTATGCTGTCGGGTTTGCCTTTACCTGCGAAAATTGCAGGCTTATTCTGCTGAAAAAGCATACCGTCACCGTAAACGGTGTAAAGTCTGGCATCCGTTTCTTCTGCACTTGCTGATAGTGAAAAAACGCTGATAATCAATGTTGATAACAGTAAAAAAGAAATAATCTTTCTGAACATAACGATACCTCCGTTTTGTTTATGTTTCTATTTTAACATCGCTGTTAACTTTAGTCAATCTATTGAATTTTTATATTTGTTATGATAGACTTTCATTAATATATATCGGGAGGTTTGTCAGATGAAGACAAATTATGACGTTATTATAGTCGGTGCCGCTACGGCAGGCAGCTATTTTGCCAATAAGCTTGCAAAAGAGGGGATAGATGTACTTGTTATCGACTCAAAGCCTATCGAAAAAATAGGTACCAAGTACGATATTTTTCACGTCGGCCGTGAGGACTTTGATAAGTTCGGTATTCCGTGGCCTGTTAAAGGTGAAGATTATGCCTTTGAGTTTGACAGCACTCATGTATGCTCAGCTTTTGGTCATTACCCGAAGTATTCACCCGGCAAGGTTGTCGGTATGCATATGCACGATTATACACTCAGGCTTAACCGTTGGGCGCAAGATGCGGGTGCGGAGATATCTTATGAAACAGCATTTAAATCCTGCATTTACGAAGACGGCAGAATCACAGGCATTAAATGTATCAAAAACGGCGAAGAGATTGATATAAAAGCAAAGCTCGTTGCCGACTGCTCGGGCATACCTTCCGTCGTAAGACGCAGCCTTCCCGAGAATTACGGCGTAGAAACCTTTGAGATTGATCCTACCGATATGTTCTACGTTGTTCTTCGCTACATAAGCTTTACAAATCCCGATGATAAAATGAACCTTCGCTCATGGCCTTTCTATAAAACGTGGGAAGCACCTCAGCATAATCCCAACGGTGCAATTCTCGGGATAGGTGCCAATCTCAGCTTTGATATGTGCGAGAAGGTGTATAAGGAGTTTGAGACTGCCGTTGAGCTTACACCGCACAAAATAGATTATTTTGAACGCGGCTTCACGCCGTATCGCAGACCGCCGTATTCGCTTGTTTCTGATTCTTTTGTTGCTTTGGGTGATACCGCTTGTATTACAAAGCCCTCCTGCGGTGAGGGCGTTACAGCTGCTATGATACAGATGGATTGTGTGCTCGATGTAGTAATTCCTCTGCTCAAATCGGGCAAGGAGTGCAGCCGCGAAAACCTCTGGATAATCAATAAGAAATACATCGACGCACAGGGTGCAGATTTTGCAAACCAGATGGCTGTTCTTATAGGTGCTGTAGCTTCAAGCGCCGAAGAAAACGAGTATTTCTTCGCTAATGACCTTATTTTCAGCACAAAGAATTTCATTGCAATGGGCGAGGGCGGTATGCCGAAATTCTCAATAGGTGAAATTCTCACAATGGCTTACCGCTTCATAAAGGGAATTGTAACAGGAAAGCTCCGTGTTTCAACGATAATCGCTCTGCTTAAGGCAGTCATAAACGGCGGCAAGATTTCAGGCCATTATAAAAAATTCCCGACAACAACCGCAGGCTATGAAAAATGGTGCGCTAAAGCAGACGTGATCTGGAAAAAATGCGGTAAAATGGCAGATATGGTAAGTGACAAATAAAAAAGAATAGAGAATAAATAATAGAGAATAGATATTGTGTGTTTACCCACATATCTATTCTCTGTTTTATGTTATAAAACTCTATTCTTTTCATTGAATGTTCAGTGTAGGGAATAACGGTAGTTAAAGAAGACTCTTTAACCTCCTTTTTAAAGGAGGTGGCACGGCGCAAGCCGTGACGGAGGATTGAAAAAGTACGGCAAAGCACAATCCTCAGTCTCGCATTCGCTCGACAGCTCCTTTCAAAAGGAGCTTTTAAGATCCGATTCTAACTTTGTGAGCATCCATACAAACCATAGTTTACAATTTTAAACTTTCCTTCAAATATCCATAAGCTTCAAGTATCCATTGGTGAGGCATTACCAGCATATTATTATCAAACTGGTATTTTATATAGAAGTAACAAGCTTCATCCAGTGTTTTTACAGTTTTGCTTTTTAATAAATTATCATAAGACGGAATACCTTTTGGGTCCCAAGAAATTTTATCTGCAATGAATATCACTTTATCATACAAGCTTGCATTTTTTCTTAGTGTTGTGTGACATTCAATAGCGTTCAGAATGTCCGGTTCGGCAATATTAAATTCTTCTTGTGCAATTATTTTTGAAATCCTTTGATGTAACAAAGCGTGATATTTTTCTTCTGCGGGGTCTATTTTTATATCTCTCATTATGGCAAAATCATACATTTCTTGTGGTGTCATTACTCCGCTGATATCGTGAAGTAATGCGGCAAGTTTTGTTTTTGAAATATCAAGATTATATGTTTTTGCCAATCCGACTGCTATATCTGCTACATCTTCTACATGCTTTAGTACATCTTTCTTACCATTATTCAAATACTTGTTTTTTATTGAATCAATTATAGCGTAATTATCCATTGGATATCACCTCGGCAATTCTTTGTATATTATTACAACAATCGGCACAGCAGGTTTAACTGCCGTGCCGATAACTTTTTTCAGTCAGCAAAAGCTTCTTTTACAGCATAGTATGAAGGCTTGGGTTTGCCCTCATAGTCTACAAGACCCCACTTTGTTTCTACGGGGCAGTCAACCTGACCGCATACGTAGCAGTCGCCGCTGTCCTGCCAGCAGTAGACAAACATACCTATAACATAATCAAGGTTGCGGACCTTTGGGATTACGTAAGAGAAGAAGTCTGCCTGGCCCTCGTGAGTGTGGGGGAATCTGTAAAGGCCGAAGCCCTCTTGAAGCTCTCTGTAAAGGTGGTTTGAATACTCGCCGTCAAACATCTGGCTTGCTCTGAATTCGGGCGTCTGGTCAGCGTATTTGTCAAACTCATCAGCAAGATCTTCGGGAAGATTTGCAATGAATTCGTCGATGTGCTCGCGTGCTTCCTTTTCGCTGCTGAAGCCGTAGCCCTCAAGGATTGCCTGCTTCTCTTCCTTGGTTTTGGGCTCGCCAAGGCCGATGTAGCCGAATTCGCACATAATGATGGGTTTACCTGTAATTCTTCTTACAAAGTTTAGAATGGTAATATACTGGTCGGGATTTTTGAGCACGGGCTCAAAACAGCCGAGGTACATATCAAGGCCGACATAGTCGCAGTACTGGTGGTATTCTTTCATAAGACCGGGGAGCTGAAGTATTGCAAGACCGCCAAGGTTATAGCCGATGATTATATCACCGCGCTCGGGATACATTGCCTCAAGCTGCATGCCGATGAAATCTGCAGCTTCCTCAAGTGTGAGAGGAAGCGTGAAACGGTCAATACCCATTTCGTTTGTAATCTGGAATGCGCCCGCAATACCCTTAAGGTCATTAAGGTAGAAAAGTGCAATGTCCTGAATCGCCTTTTTGTTAGCTTCGTCTCTGGGGTCAAGGCCGTAATCTATGTAATCCTCAGGGTAGGGGGTTATTGCCATAACCTTTATACCTCGATTAACATACTCCAGCATTTCCGCCTTCCAGTTGATGTAGCTTTGTGAAAGTGAACCGTCCTTGTTGAATGCGAAGGGAATATCGTCACGTATCCATTCAATATTAGCATCATTAAGCAGGTCATATTGCTCTCTTGCGTGGCATACGCCCTTCATAAAGCCGCCGGCTTTTTCCTCAACAACGGCAATATTGTCGTCGAAGGGGACAGTCGGGTCAACAACTATGAGTGATGCAAAAGGAGTGATTACTGCGAGAATGAAACCTATGATTTTGAATAGAAAAGTCATATTAACCGCACCTCATTTCAGTTTAATATTATAATATTATCACTCAATTATTCTGTTTTCAACATTAAAATGAAATTTCGTTATTAGGAACAAATAAGGACGTTTCCTTTTGTCAAAAGCCACGAAAAACAGTTTGTAGCTTCATAAAAAGTTGTTTTTTTGTATCGAAAGTGATACTATTAGTATAATCAATAAACCAAGAAAGGTGAAAAAATTATGATCCCATTTATCAACAAAATCATAACACTTATCCTTGTGCCCATCTATATGTGCCCATATATGCCGTGTGTGCATATAGCGAAGCTTTTTAATCAGCCCAAGGAGCTTATTTCCCTCTCCGAATATAATGTCGGCAGTGAAGAAGATCCTGTTTACCTTACGGCGCACAGAGGTGTATCTGCTCTTGCTCCCGAAAACTCACTTCCCGCTTTCGAGGCTGCTGTTGATCTCGGTTATTACACAGCAGAATGTGATATTCATCTTACCAAGGACGGTCAGTGGGTTGTAATACATAACGGTTCGGTTGATGCTCGCTTCTGCCAGTTTGGTGACGTTGCTGACTTTACTCTTGAAGAACTGAAAACATTCAGCTATAAGAGCGGCGCAAACTTCTGGAAATATGAAGACCTCAGGATTCCGACACTTGATGAGTATCTCGACGTTTTCGTAGGCACAGCTACCAGACCTCAGATTGAGATCAAGGCAGACAATTACGATATGCTTTACACAGTTGTTGATGCTGTCAAAGCAAAGGGCCTGCAGGAAACGGCTATTATCATTTCGTTCGATTATCAGCAGCTCAAGGTTATTCACGATATTGACCCCACAATTGAGTTGTGGTATCTCATTGATGAAATTACACCTGAGAATATAGCACAGGCACAGGCTCTTGGCAGCAATGTCTGGCTTTCTCCCAATTTTGAAGCTAATACCCAGCAGTCAATTCAACTTGCACTTGATGCAGGTATCGGCGTCTCATTCTGGACTGTAAACACTATTGAAGATGCAAAGATGCTCTATGACATGGGAGTTCGTTACATCGAAACAGATATCCTCTGCAAATAAACCTAAAAATTAACGCCTGAGTCAAGTGGCTCAGGCGTTTTATTATTCTTTATCAAAATCAGCTTTGGGCAGGCTCCAATGAAAATGAGCTGCAAGTAAGCGAAGTATAAGCACAACGGAAGCGCCGCCTATGACGGCTACCTGCTCATTGACGAAATGCCAGAGTGCGATACAGACGATTGCACCAAAAAATGAGGCACACGCATAAAAGTGCTTGATGAATATGTAAGGTGTGCTCTTGGAAAGCACGTCTCTTACTACACCGCCGCCGATACCTGTTACCATACCGACAAAAATCAGCAGAAAAATATTTGGCGAATCGGTTTTGTGCATTGCTGTCTGTATTCCGACTACCGTGAAGATTCCAAGTCCGACAGAGTCCATAATCAGCATTATAAGATCATAAGCCTTATGGTTTTTAAAAAGAAATTTATGTACGGCCGGAATGAATATGATTACGGATACTACCAGCGAAACTATTGCATATATCGGGTTGCTGAACGTTGCAGGCGGAGTCAGACCGAGAAAAACATCTCGTATTACGCCTCCTCCGACAGCTGTGACTATTCCGAGCGTTGCAACGCCGAGTATATCCATCTTTTTGCTGATTCCTGTAATTGCTCCGGATGCCGCAAATGCGACAGTACCTATAAGCTCAAAAATCAAAAACATTGTTTCAGACATAATAATCTTCCTTTATTCAACTTCGAGTGTGGATTATAGCATAAGTTGCATTATGTTTCAATAACCTTTAAAATACAATTTTGTTAATATTTTATTCATATACTATTGACTTTTTATTTGGGGAAGCTATAATTATAATGTTACTTTTAGAAAAAAGGAAGATGATATCATGAGTTTTTCAGCAATTATTCTGGCAATCAAAAATTTCGGCCATTCAATTATGGCTGTGGTTTTTCTTCTGCCTATTCTGCTCACTATGGGCGCTGACGATGCACCCGGAACAGAAGTGATCATTAACGAAAACGCAGAAAACAGCTACATCAACGAGTATGGCGACCCTGATGTTTCCGCTCACCGTTCAGGTGCCGGTGTTGCTCCTCAGAACACTATTATGGCTTTTGAGAAAATGCTCGAAAACGTTGACGAATTCGGTGTTGACACGTTTGAGTTTGACGTTCAGCTTACAGCAGACGGCGAGCTTATCCTTCTTCACGACCTTACGTTTGACGCTACTTCCGATGCAGTTGAAAAATACGGCAGAAAGAATGTCTACGCTTCGCAGCTTACTTTTGAAGAGGCACACGAGCTTAATCTTGGCGAAAACTTTGAAATTAACGGCGAATATCCTTACAGAGGTCTCAGAGGTGACGATATTCCCGATAATCTCCGTGTTGCCACCTGCGCAGAAATTTTTGACCTTATCGAAGCAAACAACAACGGTAAAGAGTACAGATACATTGTTGAGATTAAGAGCACCGGTAGGCAGGGCAAGCAGGCTGCCGATAAGCTTTATCAGATAGTTTCCGAAAGAGACCTGAAGGATCGAGTTATTTGGGCAACATTCCAGCCTGACGTTTCCAATTACATGGAAAAAACATATCCCGATATGCCGCGTTCAGCAGATGTTATCGAAGCAATTCAGTTCTACATTTACTCAAGAATGGGTTGGGATCTTGATTCTGTAGGTGTTACTTACGTTGCGCTTCAGGTGCCTTACGGCGACAGTGCTCTTAACCTTATCAATACCGGTACAAAGGCATTTATAAACTATGCACATAAGCACGATATTGCCGTTCAGTATTGGACGATCAACGATGCTGAAGCTGCAGATTATCTTATTGAAAACGGTGCTGATACAATTATGTCAGACTATCCCGATATGGTTCTTGACCTGATTGAAGTTAAATAATTTGATACAGTAAAAACAAAACAGCGACATCTCATTTGAAGATGTCGCTGTTTTGTTTTAGTTTTTATTTATTGTTTGCGATTAATTCTTCACGCTTTGCCAACGACCAGGTTATTACAGTGGGCACGGAAACAAGGCACATCAGGTTGTGAATAAATCCGAGACCTGAGAAGTTGTTGTAGCTCGGTGAGCAAAGCCACACGTAAGAAATAAAAATCAGTATTGTGAAAAGGGGAAGGAGATTTGCACATATCCTTGTCATTCCTGCTTTTTCTCCTGCAATACCCCAACGGCTTGCGAGTATTGAGATCAGTATAACTGCGAATACAACAGAGATAATGACGTACAATACCTGGTTTTTGCTCTCGTCAAATCTTTCAAGTACTGGTCTGACGATGCTTACGCCGATAAGGAATCCGAATGAAAGAATAAACGTGAGAATCTTGTTGGCGAGGGAGGGAACTTTGGTGAAAGCAATATCTTCAACGTCGTCCTTTTCTTTAAGTCCCATAAGGTGTGCAGTTATGATTCCGCCTGCAATGAAGCCCGTGAAGTATTCCCAACAGCTCCAAGCGTAAATCCTGTCACTCAGTCCTCCGAAATAGTTATCGTGCAGCATATGGTAGCCGCCGTTTTCAAAGAAGAAGAAAAGGTTGGCGGCGGTGATTGCAAATGAGAAAGCACCGCATACAATAAAGCCTGTGTTGGCGGCTCTCTTGTCTTTTATGATGAATCTTGTTGTTATGAGGCAGGCAACAGCCTTGATAGCGAACGATATCATTTCAACTGATTGGAAATAGTTTCTGCCGCCCGTTACTTTCTTTGCCCAGGAAACATCATCAAAGTGCTGCAGGTAAACCTGCCAGGCGTTAGCGCCGTCGATTGATTTCTTTGCAACTGCCTTTTCAAAAGCTTCGGCAGCTTCAGCAGGAAGAGTCTGAGTGACGAGAGCTTTAAGCTCGTCGAATCCTATTCCTTCGAGGTTCTTTGTGCTCAGAGTGTCCATAACTGCCTGCAGGTGTTCTTCGGGTACAAGCTCGAGCATATATCCCTTGAGGCCTGTCATAAATACTTCGGCAGCTTCCGGCTGGAGAAGATTGAGTATGAAGTGAGATATCGTTGCCTTGGCAATGAGGTCTGCGGCAAAGAAAACAGCAAACAGAATTATATAATCTCTGAGCTTCCAAGCTTTGTCGCTGTATGCTCTGCCGAGCATAATACCGAAAAGGCTTGCAAGACCGAAACCGAGAGTCAGCATTATGTATATGCCCGAGGGTACGGAGCAGTATACGTCATTCGCATATGCGCTGTTAAACTGCACGATATTTGTCAGGTCTTCTGCCATGAAGAGAACGCCTGTTGTCTGCTTGAGCAGTGTACCCCAGGCTGGCACGGTAAGCATAAAAGAAAGTGAAGTGAGTGCAAGCCAACCGAAGTTGAGCTTTTTACGTTCGCCCTTGAATAAAACTACGAACATTGTGAAAATGAATCCTGCGTTGAGTAATCCCCAGGAGGAACCCCAACCGTGTGTGCCTCTGACTCTCCAGAGGAAGCCCATCAGCAAAGCACCGACCAAAATGGTGAAAAGCTGATATACTTTAGTTTGTTTTTGTGATTTTAGCATATTATCACCCCTTAATCACGATAGTATCATATGAGAAACCAATTTTCAATAATTAAATTTAAAACTTACTTGATTGATTTTACTGTGCGTGTTATAATGTGCAAGCAGTAATAGAAAATGGAGATGTAAAAATGAAAGATATCCTGACAGCAAAATTCGTCAAAGAGATGCAGAGCACAACAGCCAATATGTACCGCCTCGGATGGGACGAGCGTAACGGCGGCAACATCAGCTATATGCTCGATGAAGCAGAGGTAGCAGAGTATCTCGACCTAAATAACGTTATCCGTACGATCCCTACAGGTTTTGATGCAACAGAGCTTATCGGTAAGATTTTTATCGTTACCGGTACGGGCAAATATTTCAAGAACGTTTCGGAAGACCCCGAGAATAATCTCGGCATCATCCGTATCGCTGCAGACGGCACAACAGCAGAGCTCCTCTGGGGTTATGCAGACGGCGGTAAGTTCACTTCCGAGCTTCCTGCCCATCTTATGAGCCATATGGCACGTCTTCGTGTAGATCCCGAAAACAGAGTTGTTATGCACTCTCATCCTACAAACACACTTGCTATGAACTATATTCATGAGCTTGATGAGAAGAAGTTTACACATACTCTCTGGGAGATGTGCACAGAGTGCATAGTTGTCTTCCCCGACGGTGTCGGTGTGCTTCCCTGGATGCTTTGCGGCACAAACGAAATCGGCGAAGCAACAGCAAAGAAGATGGAAGAATTCCGCCTTGTAGTTTGGGGAATGCACGGCATTTACGGTGCCGGTAAGACTATGGACGAGACATTCGGCCTTATTGAAACAGTTGAGAAGGCTGCACAGATTTATATGCTTACCGCTCATATGCCCAGAGTCAACACTATCAAGGACAGCGAGATGGTAGAGCTTGCAGAGTTCTTTGGCGTTAAGTATCGTAAAGATTTTCTTAACCTTTAATTCAGACTAAACAGCATTAATTAAGGCACGGCAGTTTGTATAGACTGCCGTGCCTGCGTTTTTATATGCTCATAAGCTTAAAACGGAATCCATCCGAAAAGGAAGTTGCCTATTGTCTCAAAAATGTTTCTGAACCAAGCAATAACTCTGTCAAAGAAGTTGCCGAGGTAACCTGTGTTATATTCTGCATAAACGTATTCAACAGTAATGCCGTCTTCAGGTTCGTATGAATCGTAATCAACGTATGCGTAATCCTCACCGTTTACTCTGATAACAACACCGACAGGGTCGAAGAAATATCCGTCTTCCGCTACGAAATTCATACAGATCCAGTAGTTTTCGCCGCCTTCGTATGTATAAACATCGTTATAGAAAGAGTCATATGCGAATACAGCATACGGGTCGTAAGTGTCAAAGCTGACACCGTCTGTTTCGATTGTGATATATTCCTCATAATCTTCAACGTCACAGCCTTTGAGGTTTTCATCAACGGTAATATCAATAATAGTTATCGCTGTTTCAGCCGCAGGAATAACGTTGAGCTTAATTATTACGTATTCGAGATATCCTCTGCTGTCTTGAATATATGCATCGTATTTAATGTCTTCGCCGTTTACTGTTACGCTTTCAAGCCGGATGTTACCTTCATCATCCTTTAAAAACTCGCATCCATAAGCGGGAGTAAGGCAGATTTCAAGCACGTATTCTTCGTCTTCAACGAAATAATCAAAGGGGTCACCGCCAAGCGAATCTGTTACGTTTACGCCGTCATCGAGTGATTCCTCAAACTGAATACCCATGCTGTTTATCTTTACGTAGCGGTAATAGTCATCAATCATATATCCCGCAACCGTGTCAACTGTAATGTCAATTTCTTTTACACAGTTGTCTGTTTCAACAGTTGCATAAACTGCGTAATACTCTGTTTCCTCATACTCTTCGTCCAGGAATGCTTCGATATATGCATCTTCACCGTTTACTGTGACGGATTTGAATTCAACTTCTCTCTGAGCAAAAACGTATCCGTCTGTTACGTCAAGAATAATTATAAGCTCATAAACACATCCGGGCTCAAAGGTATCTGAACTGGGATAATAGCTTCCTCCCTCCAAAACCTCTGAGATAAATACGTGTGCTTCATCGTAAAAAGTGACGCCGGGAGTATTGATAGTGATATAGTCCTCATAGTTTTCCATTTTCATACCGGGTTCAACATTTACGGTCAGGTCGATTGTGTCGACAAGCTTTGCTGCAAATGCGTTCAGCGGTACGATTGTCATTATCAGAAGTGACAGAATAACAGCCAGAATTCGCTTTGTTTTCTTCATAACTTATCATCCTTTCAAATGTTTAAAATGAGTATAGTACTCTATTTATGAATGTATCATTTATTTCATCAATAATCAATATTAACATTAAGAATTAAGAAAAAATTTATACTGTGGTATAAAATATGTCGAAAAAACAAAAATCCACTGCTGTGGCAGTGGATTTTTTGTTACAGTAATTCGGCAATATCGTAAATGAGTCTTTCGGTTTTATCCCAACCGAGGCAGGGATCGGTGATCGACTTGCCGTATATGTTTTCACTGACCTTCTGTGCACCGTCCTCGATGTAGCTCTCAATCATAAAGCCCTTGACAAGCATTTTGACTTCGCTGTCGTGTCTGCAGCTGTGGAGCACCTCTTTTGCAATTCTGACCTGCTCAAGATACTTTTTACCGGAGTTTGAGTGGTTTGTGTCAACAATAACACCGGGGTTAGAAAGACCGCTGTTATTATATATTTCAGCAAGATGAACAAGATCCTCAAAATGGTAGTTGGGTATTGACTGACCGTGTTTGTTTACATATCCTCTCAAAACGGCGTGGGCAAGGGGATTGCCGTCTGAATGAACTTCCCAGCCACGGTAGATAAACGTGTGCTTGTGCTGTGCTGCGGTGATGGAGTTCATCATAACCGATATGTCACCGCTGGTGGGGTTCTTCATACCTACGGGTATGTCAAGACCGCTTGAAACAAGTCTGTGCTGCTGATTTTCTACCGAACGTGCACCAATTGCAACGTAGCCTAAAATATCGCTGAGATATCTGTAGTTTTCGGGATAAAGCATCTCGTCGGCGCAGGAGAAGCCGGTTTCGCGAAGTGCTCTCATATGAAGCTCTCTGATTGCAACTATACCCTTGTACATATCCGGCTTTTCATTGGGATTGGGCTGGTGGAGAATACCCTTGTATCCGTCGCCGGTGGTTCTGGGCTTGTTTGTATAAATGCGAGGGATGATGAAAATTTTATCGCTTACCTTATCCTGTACTGTGCGAAGGCGTGAGATATAGTCGATCACACTATCTTGATTATCAGCAGAGCAGGGGCCTATGATAAGCGCAAGTCTGTTATCTTTGCCGCTGAAAATATCAGTGATTTCCTTGGCTCTTTCTGCAACAATACCGCTCAGTTCAGCAGAAAGCGGGTACTGTGCTTTCACATCCTGCGGTATCGGCAATTTGCGTTCGAAGTTCATACTCATTTTGGTTTACCACTTTTCATAAAGAATTTTTAATGAGGCTTATTTTACATCAACTGAATTTAAAATGCAATATTTTTTGCAATTGTTATTGATATTGTTTTTTCATTATGGTATTTTAAGTAAAGAAAAAATACTCTTTTGGTGGTGATGCTAAAATTATGAAAATGAAAAAGATTTTTGCAATTGTCGGCGGATTTGCCGCAGTAGCAGCTGTTGTTACAGGCTGTGCTTTTGCTTCACGAAAACATAAGCTTGACGAAATGAAAGAGGAAGTTATTTCTCTTCCGAAGAGCTTTGTATTTACAGCTCATACAGGCTGTATGGGTACTGAGGATAATTCGCTCGAATCAATTGAAGCTGCAGTTGCAAACGGTGCTGATATTGTTGAGTTTGACCTTAATTTTACAGCAAGCGGTGAGCCCGTGCTTGCTCATGATGCACCCAAGGGCAGCGAAGTGACGCTTGATGAAGCGTTTAAAAAGGTGAGTGAGTACGACGGCATATATGTAAACGTAGATATCAAAAGTACAGCTGCCCTCGAAAAGGTAAGACCTATTGCAGAAAAATACGGAATATTTGACCGTATCTTTTTTACGGGTGTTACCGATGAGTTTCTAAATGCTGTCAAGTCAAACGGTATGGATGTGCCTTATTATCTGAATGTTGATGTTGAATCCGAAGCTAAACATACGGAAGAATACCTTATATCCCTTGTTCAGAAGGTTAAGGAAAGCGGAGCAATCGGCATTAATTTCAACAAAAACAATGCGTCAAAGGCTTTGGTTGATACTTTCCGTGCAAACGGTCTGCTTGTTTCCATCTGGACGGTAAACAGCGAATATGATATGTACCGTATTATTTCTTATGCGCCCGATAATATTACAACCCGAAATCCCGACGTACTTCGTTCAATAATCGAATCATAAAATAAAAACTGCTTTCTTTATGACGAAGAGGGCAGTTTTTTTATGCAGCATATTGATTGCATTGATGTTTAATGTTAGAATAGTGCCGGTCGGATAAATCGAGCCGATAATAACTAAATGAATCAGGAGCTTGTTATGGCAAAAATAATAGGTCAGTCAATACCCAACATTCCCTGGCAGGATAAGCCTGAAGGCTATAAATATCCCGTGTGGCGCTACAGCGGCAATCCGGTTATCACGAGGGATAACCTTTATGGCGCAAACAGTATTTTTAATTCTGCGGTTGTTCCGTTCGGTGATGGCTTTGCAGGTGTGTTCAGAGTTGACGATATCTGCAGAGACCATACACTTGTAGTCGGTTACAGTAAGGATGCTATAAGCTGGGAGCTGGAAGATAAGGTTATTTTCAGAGGCTATGATCCCAGACTCTGTGAAATCGACGGCAAATATTATCTTTCCTGGGTCAATCTCACACCTCACGGCACCACAATAGGCATCGCGTACACAACGAATTTTAAGAGCTGGACTCAGCTTGAGGATGCCTGCTATCCCGTTGCAAGAAACGGCGTTCTTTTTCCGAGAAAGGTAAATGACGAATTTCTTCTGCTTATCAGACCTTGTGACAGAGGTCATACGCCCTATGGCGATATTTTCCTCAGCCACAGCAAAGACCTCACTTACTGGGGAAAACACCGCTTCGTTATGTCGCCGCAGAAGAATTGGGAGATGACAAAGGTCGGCGCAGGTCCTACTCCCATAGAAACCGATGAGGGCTGGCTGATGTTCTATCACGGAGTGCTTACAAGCTGTAACGGCTTTACATACGCTATGGGTGCTGCGATACTTGATAAGGATGAGCCGTGGAAGGTAATCCACAGGGCTGACTGCTTCCTCCTTGCACCTCACGAGCTCTATGAGTGTGTCGGTGACGTGCCTAACGTTGTGTTCCCGTGTGCTGCACTTGCCGATGCTGATACAGGAAGAATCGCTGTTTATTACGGCGGCGCTGATACAGTTGTTGCTCTCGCATTTACAACAGTTGATGAAACCGTTAAGTTTATTAAGGAGCACGACCTCATAAAATAAAACTTAACCCCGAGCGCATAAATGCTGCAGCTCGGGGTGTTTTTTAATGCTTGTCGCAGATATATACGTTACACACAACGTCGTCCTTTACCCATTTTGAGAAGAGAGCATCAATACGCACTTTCTTTCCTTCCATACCTTCGGGTATTTCGATGAAGAACGTGTTGTTTTTGTCGCTTCCGCAAACAGCGTGTTCCCATTGGTTTGCCTTATAGTCGGGAGCGCGTCTGGGGAATCCGTAGATATTGCCGTCAAATTCAGCTGTGCAGTATACACATTCTTCGCCGTGTTTGCCTTCTACGGCAACTGCTATACTTGCGCCTTGGTTATATGTGGGAACTGTAAACTCATCCCACTTGTCGATAACCGTCTTTTTGTATCGGTAGTGTGCCTGCATATTGTTTGCGAACGGTTTATTGAGCTTGACTTCTTTTCCGCCCTTTATAGCTCTTATTGCGTATATTCTGTCAACCGGTTTTTCAATTCGAAGATACCTGAGTTTATCGTTAATAGGGTAGGAAGAGATGATTTTTTTGCCCGGCAAGTCGTAAAGTATATGAGAAGTAAAAGCGATAACTGTTGCGGTGTAGTCGCATTTTGGCTCGATTTTTGCTGTTTCAGATACATTCCAAACATCAAGGTCGGTAGAATACTCTGCGAGCATAGGTACTGTTTGCGTGCCTGCTTCACGTGTAACTTTATCGCCGCTGAAGAATTCAATTTCTATACAGTCGCAGTCTATGATTTCGCCGAAATCAACTCTCAGACAGCCTCCGCAGATTCTCAGGTCATTGTCACAGTAGTACATACTCTGTGAATCGTAAAATGTCTCGTCATTGCCGTCGAACATATTAGCGGCCTCGCATCCGCGCAATGCGTAGTGCTTCTGTCCGAAGAACGCATCGCGTGCTGCCTTTACCTGGGGGATTTTTGTTTCACCCGAGCGACGCAGACTTCGTGCCTCAAGACAATCGTTTGTAATTGAGAACATTGCGGTTTCATAAAGCTTTTCTCCGTTTTTGGGTCTTTCGGTTTTATTGCTGAGTGTGCCTAGCATTACGGGAGCTTTTTCTTTGATGTCCGTTTTATCCGCGTGGCAAAATGCAGTTTCTTCGGTGCCTTTTATAAGTGTTATATCAGCCTCGTCAGAAGTGAGAATTTTCACTTCAATCGGTGTGCCGTCATCAGCTTCTTTGATGATTTCGTATTCGCAGCCCTTGAGCATAGGATCGGCTTCATCTGCTGCAGCAATCTCTATAAGTGTTGCTCTGAACGGCATCAGCTCGATTTCAACCGTATCACCGATCTTGAAAAAGCCGAGGTGCTTTTCGTACGGATGGTGTATATTTACGGCTATCGGTTTATCGGTGCAGATACCCGTTTCTTCACCTATGTTAACTTTAATTATTTTTGTTTCCCAGGAATTATTGCCGGTTGAAATGAATCTCTTTGTGTTACTGCCACGTGTTACTGCGTTTTCTCCGTAGCTTTCCGGCAAGACTTTGCCGTCAACAAGTATCGCTGCATTTCTTGCGTGAAGGTTGTAAACTCTGGCAAGTTTCGGAAGCTCATCGTCGCGCATCAGCCACGGATTGCCGTAAATTTCAGGTGCAAGTATAAGCGAACGGTTGAAAGCCTGATAAATCAGCTCATCTTCAAAATAATCTATTGAAGCAGAAATGCATACACCGTGATCTTCCGCAAGCCTTTCCAGGTTATTGGTATGACCCCTTGTGAACATAAATGCTCTTGAGTGCATTGCCGTGTTGCTGTTGCAGGTGCTGACGTCAACGTATGTTTCCATTCCGTTCCAGAGATATGTAGTGACATGTTTTTCAGCCTCGTAGAATTCGAGCCTGTGGTTGAGCACTATAAGATCGGGCGAATACTTTCGGCATTCCTTGAGCATATCAGCAAAGATTGCAGCCTTTTCAGGCCTGAGATGTCCGCAGACACCGTCAAGCTTGAACAGAGCAAAGTTATGGTCACGACAAAGGTGAACGAAGAAATCAAACCTCTCTTTTTCTTCTTTAGGTGTGTTTCCATAGCCGTCGGGACTTCCCCAGAGTCCCATACGTATTCCGAGCTCTTTTGCCTTTTTTACAACGTCACCATACTCAGCAGGGTATTGACTGCGGAATTTCGTACTGTTCAGGTTGCCGTAGCCTTCGCTTGCGCCGTCAAAGTTGCCGGCATCCCAGGCATAAATCTTAATCTCCATGCCGTAGGTATCTTTAAGGTATTTAAAAAACTCAAGGTTAATCAGTGTCTGTTCTTCAGTTGAGCCTTCGTTTGTGTTATTGATCCAGGAGAAATACTGCGGAATGGAAGGCGTTTTGTTGTCTGCGCCGGCGTCGTGAGCTGTTTTGTTCATATCGGTTCTCCTTGCTATAGTGATTAATATGATTATATCTTCTCTGTTTTATGTTTTCAAGCATATTTATGTTTGATTTTTGTAACGAATTGTGGTATATTTTATCCGTTGCGGAGGTGTTTAGTTTGAGTATGGAGCGATTTGAGAAACAGATCAGATTTATTTTAGAAGCTGATAAAGAAAAAAACATATACCGTCAGACACATCTTACGGGTTACACGCGCAGGGAAAACGATGCGGAGCACGCCTGGCATATGGCGATGATGATTTATCTGCTTCGTGAATATTCAAACGATGAGTTTGATGTTGCCAAAGCAATGATGATGGCGTTGATTCACGACATAGTTGAAATTGATGCAGGCGACACCTATGCATATGATACTACCGCTCTGAAAACACAGGCTGAGCGTGAGGCTCTTGCGGCTGAGCGAATATTCGGCTTATTACCCGAGGATCAGTATGGTGAACTGAAAGCTTTGTTTTATGAGTTTGAGGTAGGGGAGAGCCCTGAAGCTCGTTTTGCCAAGTCAATGGATAATTTTCAGCCGCTGCTGCTTAACGATTACAATAATGGCAGAGATTGGCGCGAGCACGGTGTGTGCAGGTCTCAGGTCGAAAAGCGTCAGAGCAGAAGTCAGAAAGGTTCGGATTTCATCTGGAAGTATACAAAAGGTATAATAGATCGCAATGTAGAAAAAGGAAATATTGAAGAAGGATAAAAATTTTTAAAAAATTTTTAAAATAGGTATTGCATATTTCAAACAAGTGTGTTAATATATCTATCGTTGTCCGGGTGTGGCGCAGTTGGTAGCGCGCTTGACTGGGGGTCAAGAGGCCGTGAGTTCAAGTCTCGCCACTCGGACCATTTTAAACCATCGAAACAACAGTTTCGGTGGTTTTTGTTTTAAGGAGGTTGTTTATTTTGTCATTACGCAGTCTGATCGAGAAGTTCTCTGATTATTGCAAAAACCATGTTTGGCAATGTGTTCTTGTAGTGCTCGCCGAAACAATGGCTTTCGGCTTTCACGCTACCCACTATTCATATCATATTGATATGCTGGTTGAAGAATACTACAACGGAACTGTCCTTATAGCAGCAGGTCGTTTTTCAGCGCCATTGATTAACTATTTCACAAACTGGATGCAGTTTGCTCCGTTTTGGCATACCTTTTTGATGGCTGTAATTCTTTTTATTTCGGGATTGGTTTTTGGGTTACTTCTGAAAGAAGCATCTGAAAACAAATTATCCGATGGAGCGGTATTTGTTTTTTGGATCGTTTTTGCAACATTCCCGATAGTTGCATACCAGATGACATTTCCTATACTGTCAGTCGTGTTGCCATATCTTCTTGTCGGCTTGGCACTATGGATGCTTTTCCCGCTTATTGATTCAAAAAAAATATCTCTCAAAAAAATAATTGGAATTTTTGCACTACTTACGGTAAGTGTTGATATGTATGAATCGCACGCCACTGTTTTCTTAACTATGTGGTTTTCGCTTCTTTTTGTTAAATCATTATTCTCAAAACAAAAAACTAAATATATTTCTTCAACTATTAAAGCGTCAATAATTCTTGGAATATCTATAATTTCAGATTTTGTTGTTTCAAAAATCACTTGTAAAGTTTTCTGTAACACATTTGATTTTTGGTATTCCAAAAACACCATGATTGCTTGGTTTGAGGATTCTATTATAAATTGTATCAAGTGGTTATTCCGCGAACTTATTGCGAAATTTGTTATTGCAGGCGTATCGAACTATAGTGTTTTTATTTTTGATATAGCTGTTATTATAGGTTTTATAATTACTCTTGCAATTTCAATAAAGAAGAAAAACGCTTGGTGTGTAATTTTGTATATAGGAGTAGCTGTTGCTTCGCTTTCACTTTCAATTGTTACTGGCTCAGTACCGATATACAGAATGGTTCAGGCTTTACCTGTTTTTGTTGCATTATTTTTTGCTCTTGTTATTATTTTATTACCTCAAAAAGTCTTCATCAAAGGTTTGATTTGGTCTATAGTTGGCATAATTGTTCTTAATCAAACACTTTTCATTAACCGTTATACAGTTTTAAACTATGAGCGACATCAATATGAAAATATTATGATTTCCGATGTTTCTAAGGATCTGTTGCATTATGACATTGATAATAAACCGGTTTTATTTATTGTAAGCTATAATCCTGATTTTCCAAAGTTTGAATCAACGCCGCTTGATTTGGGTAATCCTCTTGTAAAAGAATATAAAAAAATAATGTACACTGTTTTTGATAGTATTATCCCCAAAACAACATTCCGCAGATTAGATGCAAGATACGGAAACAGTGTAGATTATGACCTGACCTGCTCTAAAAATATTGATATATTTTTTAACAGGGATTATAAGGTTTCTCCTTATGTTTCTTTTAGTCAACGAGCCGAGTGCCCTAATTACTATGAAGCAGCTTTTTATAAGGCTGAATTATACAGAGCTTTTGAAAAGATTGGTTGTTCGTTGATTGTGGCAGAGGAAGCAAGGACAACGGATGCTAATGCGTATCCTGCTATTTGTGACGAGTATAAATCATTGCCTGCATACCCTGCTGATGGATATATAATTGAAACAAATGAAAAAATTATCGTAAAACTTCACGAGTAAGTTTTATACTCGATTGTTATGATTTGTTATAAAACAGTCCTATTTGCAGCTATTGTAAAGTTGACAGTTCTGACTGTTGGTGATATAATTATTACAGTCAAAAATTAAGTTTAATGAAGGCAAAAATAATGGTGGTCAGTGGTAAGCATGAACTTATAATTCAGGCTTATTCCAAAGGGGCTGTCAAGCCCCTGACTGGGGGTCAAGAGGCCGTGAGTTCAAGTCTCGCCACTCGGACCATCTTAAACCACTGAAGTTATTCAGTGGTTTTTGTTTTATGTAAAGGTAAATTGATATGAAAAACAAATTACGTATAACTTTGATATGGTTAACGAAAGTAATGGCTGCGGGCTTTGTTTCGCTTGCGGTTCTGTCTGTCGTTGCCTTTTTTTATAGTTATACGGGCATTCATATTACAAATCCTACAAAGGCAACGGATTATATATGGTTGCCAAATCAAGTTATGAGCAATATGAAAGAAGGTTTTTCTTTCATAAAAATGGATAAGAATGGTTTCAATAATGCTGAAGTTCGCAATGAAAAAATTGATATACTCCTTATGGGTAGTTCTCATATGGAAGCGTATCAGGTAGGCAAATATGAAAATTGTTCTTATATACTCAATGAATTATTGCCTGAGTATTATACATATAATATCGGAATATCCGGGCACACAATTTATCGTATTGCAGATAATATCGATGATGCATTAAGAGAATATAGTCCGCAAAAATACGTTCTGATAGAAACAAATACTGTAGAGCTTGAAATTGTTCAGATGAATAAAATTATTTCAGGTGAATCTTCTGTGATAAAATCTTATGACAGTGGAGTTTTATATTATTTGCAGAAAATTCCGGCGTTTAAGCCGCTTTACAATCAACTGGACATATGGTTGAACACCAAGACACGTTCGAAAACCGTTTCAATCGTATCAAGTACTGAAAAAACTGTTATCAGTGATGAATACCGGAAAATACTTTTTGATTTTCTATCCATAATCGCTTCTGAATCTGAGAAGAACGGTGTTACTCCTGTGATATTTTATGCACCAAATGAAACTCTTCTTAAGGACGGTTCTCTTGTTTTTCAGACCGATAATGAACTCCTTGAGGTTTACAAGGGGACATGTGAATCCTTAGGTATAGTTTTTATCGATATGTCCGATTCTTTCGCCAGATTATATAATGATGAAAAAAAGTTGGCTCACGGATTTTTAAATACTGCTGTAGGTGTTGGTCACCTCAATAAATATGGACATAGAATTGTTGCAGAGACACTTGCTGAAGAATTATTTAAGGCGGTGGAAAAATAATGTCATTTACTGAGTATAAATTTTTTGTTTTTTTTGCCGCCATATACGCTGTAATGTGGCTTTTGAAGCTCACTTTATCAAGTAAGAAAAGTTTCGTTACCGTGAATAAAATAATTCTGCTTATTGCAAGTTATGCTTTAACAGCACTTGTTGATTGGAAGTTTTGCTTCAGCTTATTGGCTGTTACTGTTATAGTGTATTTGTTTGCTTTGAAAATGAGTGAAAATCAAAAAGTAAACAAAATCTTGTTAGCTTTAGGTGTTATTACCATTGTGGCCCAACTTGGTTTCTTTAAGTATTTCGATTTTTTCTCACAGTCAATCGGCACCTTGATAGGAAACGATTATGTTACACTCAATATTATTGCTCCGCTTGGTATATCATTTTACTCTTTTTCTGCAATAGGCTATCTTATTGACGTATACAGGAGAAAATATCCGTCCCAAAAAAACTTTTTGGATGTGGCTCTTTACATCTCGTTTTTTACAAAGCTCGTTTCAGGTCCTATTGTTAAGCCTGATAAATTCTTTAATCAGCTTGATCAAGATCATTGCGTGTCGCTTAAAAATTTAGAATCGGGAATACAGATCGTGTTTATAGGGCTTTTTAAGAAAATGGTTCTTGCCGATAATCTTTCTGTTTTCGTCAATGATGTTTTCGGCGCGCCCACCGCATTTGATTCGGTAACGATTCTGTTAGCAATGATCTCATATTCATTGCAGATATATTTTGACTTTTCAGGTTATTCAGATATCGCAATAGGATTTTCCGGAATCCTTGGTTTTGATTTTGACAAAAACTTTAATTTACCATATGTTTCTCTTAATCCTACCGAATTCTGGAAACGTTGGCATATCAGTCTTTCTCAATGGCTTCAGGAATACTTATACATTTCGCTTGGTGGAAATCGAAAGGGTAAGTTGAGAACATATATTAACTTGCTTCTTACAATGCTTATAGGTGGTTTATGGCATGGAGCAAACTTCACCTTTATTGTATGGGGGGGAATAAACGGATTTGCTCTGATTATCCATAAATTGTTTAACAGTTTAATAAAGAAAGTAAAAACAGAATCGCATATTCCTAAAATTATATCTGCTGTTTTTTGTTTTGTTTTTGTAACTGTTACCTGGGTTTTCTTCCGTGCCGAATCCTTATCAAATGCTGTTGGTATGTTTGCGGGGCTGACTCAGCGAGAGGGAATAAGACAGTTGTATACATGGAGCTTTGTTGCTGCCATCATTGCGATTGCTGAAATCTTTGTTGCCTTCTTAAAAAGAAATAAGCACTCTGGCGATATTTCTGCTGAATACATAATACTTGATTTGACAAAAATTTCAGGATTAACTATATTTTTTATTTTTGCAGGAATAACTGTTTTGTTTGCCTATATAGGAAATACAGCTTTTATTTACGGTAATTTTTAATGTTTTATTCCGTTTGGGTTATGTTTCCTTTGCATAATATGTGAATTGATTTGTTTTTTGTAAATGAAAGACGGTAAGCCTCAATCTTCGAGGTTGCCGTCTTTTTCGTTTATCTTTGCATATTTTCATCCGATGACAAAACAGGAATTTTAAATGATAGTTGAGATTTTATACTTTTTATAAGAAAAACGTATTTATCTTAGAAGAATCTGTCGCGGTATATTGAAATGTGCAAAATTAATTGTTGAACATAATTTAAAATCGTGATAAAATACAGTATATCCTGAAAGAAAGAGAGCTTGTTATTGTATGAATGTGTTTTTTGCAAGAATTGCAGCCGTTATAGCATCAATTATTACGATGTTTACAGCAATCTTTTGCCCACCCGAACCGATTACACCCGAATTTCCCGAAATGTCAACGAAGACCCAAAGGGCCTTTGATGAAGGAGAATTTCAGCTTGGCGAAAACGATCTTGTTGTTGCGCCCTACGGCGATGACGGTAACGCAGGTACACTTGAGGCACCCTTGAAAACATTCGAAAAAGCTAAGGATATCCTCAAAAGCGATAATTCTGATGAGGCGGTTACTGTTTGGTTCAGAGAGGGCGAATATTTTATTGAAGAAACCGTTGCGTTTACTTCTGAAGACAGAGGTAACGTTACTTATCGTTCATACCCTAATGAAGAAGTTTTGTTCACAGGTGCTGAGGCGATTGCAGGTTGGAGTGAAACAACGGTAAACGGTGTGAATGCTTTTGTAACCGACGTTGCAATTAACTCGGATGATGATTATTTCCGATCTCTTTTCAAAGGTGAAAAGCGTCTTTCACGCCCCAATTATCCCAAAGACGGTGTGCTTAAAATTGCTGACCCGAAATCCGATGAAGCGATGGTTCCTGAAAGTGAAGCAAACTTCTTTACAAATTCTGCAGTATTTTACGCACACAAGCAGGACATTCTTAATTTCAGCAACGTCAAGGATGTCGATGTAAGAATTATGCACTTCTGGTGTGATGAGCTTCTTCCTCTTCATTCGGTTGATACAGCTACGGGAAGAGTAGAAACCCGGAAGCCTACCGCAATGACGGTCAGAGTGGACGATAATTATGTTTTTGAAAACGTAAAGGAAGCACTCTGTCTGCCGGGTGAATGGTACCTTGATCGTAGCGAGGGCAAGCTCTACTATATTCCGGAAGATGGCGATACGGTTGAAAATACAGTTCTTTACGCAGGCAAAACTGAGAAACTACTGACGGTAAATAACTGCGAAAACATAACATTCAGCGGAATTGATTTTGAAAGAACAGATTGGGATTATGTAGGGAAAACAGACGGAACGTATAACAATGAGTTCCCGTCAACCCATCCGCTTTTCGGAAATCTGGACTATAACTCAAACCACACTCAGGCTGCCTTTGAAACACCTGCAGCAATCAATGTAGCGGCATCAAACGGAATAAGATTTGTTAATTGCCGTTTCAAGAATATTTCGTATACAGCGTTAAAGTTTGAGAACGCTTCGCAGAACTGTTCGGTTGAAAGCTCTGAGTTTGAAGATATCGGTGCCAATGCAGTCTTTATTCACGGTGATGCAGTCGTTCCTGCAACGACTAAAAACATTGATGTTGTTGACTGCCACATTACCAGATACGGCAGAATATTCAATAATGCAATAGGCATTCTTCTCACACATGCGATTGACTGTGAGCTTTCCAATAACGAAATTCACGAGGGTTGGTATACCGGTGTTTCTGTAGGCTGGACCTGGGGCTATGCCGACAACCCGACAAATAACATTAAAATCACAAACAATCTTATCTATGATATCGGCAATGGTTGGCTTTCCGATATGGGCGGTATTTACACTCTCGGTAAGCAGCCCGATTCTGAAATAACAGGCAACATAATCCACGATGTGGGCTGTGATGAGGGTAGCTACGGTTACGGCGGATGGGGCGTTTACCTCGATGAGGGCACAAGCGGTATGCTTGTTGAAAATAATCTCGTTTATGATTGCTCGTCACAGACGTTCCATCAGCACTACGGCAAGGATAATGTTGTGCGCAACAATATTTTTGCATTCGGTGAAGAGGGTGCATTCAGAATTACGAGGAATGAAGAGCATAATTCGCTCACTCTTTCAAACAACATCCTTGTTACTGAAAAAGCAACGATGTATGCCTTGACAACGGAACGAGATTGGTTTATTGATGACAGCAACCTCTATTGGGATTATACCAACGGCGGTAACGTTTATTCGGGCGATTCAATGGGATTCTTTGAGAGAAAGTCACTTGTAATAATGACGTCACGCGGTTATTATAACAACGCTGTTTTCGCAGATCCGCTGTTTAAAGATGCTGAAAACCGTGATTTTACTCTTGCGCTAAACAGCCCTGCACTCGATGTAGGCTTTGTTCCATGGGAATACAATGCTGGCACAAATACTTTATTTGAATAAATAATTTACGGGCGGTGTCGGACTAAGACACTGCCCGTATTAAATGTTTAAGGCATTGAACTGTACAAGCAGCTCAATGCCTTAATTGTTTTACTTATTCCCAGGTTTTCCAGATATCGGGCTGATAACCGACAGTTGCTTTTTTGCCGTTGCGAACAATCGGTGTTCTGAATAGCGCAGGGTTTTCAAGCAGCTTTTCTTCTTTAGCATCGCTGCCGGCAAGGTATGCCATAAACAGTTCATCATAAAGCTTACAGTTTTTGTCTACTAGGTTGTCATAGCCGCCAACTGCAGCTTTAACGCTTGCGTATTCACCCTTGCTCATTCCGTATTTGGCAACGTCAATCATCTGGTATTTGATTCTGCGTTCTTTAAAATAACGCTCAGCTTTTTTTGTGTCAAAGCATTTGGATTTACCGAATATCTGAATATTCATAATCAGTTTTCCTTATTATCCAGAGTTTTTGCGCTTCTCTTAGCGTTCAGGTCAGCGAGCATATCTTCGCGGAATTTGCCGTGAACATTGAACAGCAGCAAGGAGAATCCGTAACCGAATCTCGCAATCGCGGGAGCCAGGCAGAAGATGCCCCAGATGCCGCGAAGAACTGTCGGATCTGTATGGGGAAGAATGTTGCCTGCGATATCCTTGATGGGAGTGTAGTGAATAAATTCAAGTACAAGGCCGGAAAGCGCGCCGATAAGAGTGCCGGAAAGCTTTGTTACGTAACCCTGTACAGCGTTTACAAGGCCTTCGTTTCTCACGCCTGATTTCCATTCGAGGTAATCGTAAACGTCGCCCTGAAGTACGGGGCCGCAAACACCCATAAGGCAGTTGGGAAGACCGCATACTGTAAGCATAAATGTAACAAAGGCGAGGTTAAATACGTTGAATTCATCACCAAACGGTGTGTAACCGATGAAATAAAGTGTGGTATAAGCAATACCGGAGAATATACCGCCGTACGCTGCGCACTTTCTTGCGCCGAAACGTTTGATGAGCTTGGGAGCCAGCGGAGTGACAATGTAGTTAGGTATACCTGTGAACAGACCGCAGATAGTGCCGTTTGTCAGCTTGCCGGTGCAGTTCTGCCAGAAGAGACCTTCATTAACGCCGCCGATACCTTTAACACTTCCGAAGAAGTTTGACAGGATTAGGACAAAGAGAGGTCTGTTTTTGATCGTGTATTTGATAGACTGTAATATCGAAACGTTTTCCATATCTTCTTTAGAAGCGATCGGAACACGTTCCTTTATGTTACGGAATGCAAAAACCGAACAAACAACAAGAATGGCAACAAAGAACAATGCAAATCCGCCGTAAATACCTTCCTGCGACCAACCGGTAAGACCGGGCAGGAAGTCAATTGTAACAGGCACCATAGACGGTATCCACACGCCGAAAAGTTCAACGAATTTCTGAACGGTTATCAGACTGTTTCGTTCGTTGAGGTTTGGCGTTATGTTATAAAGCAGAATTGTCCACGCATTATAGTATGACCAGCCGATACTGTTAAGTATGCTGATAACAATAGCGTATATCGGTCTGTATGCCATCGGAATAGCGTAGGGGACAAGGAAGAACAGCATTGTACATATTGCCCATATAGGCATCGGCAATATGAGGAAGGGACGAAGTCTGCCCCAACGTGTTCTCATTCGGTCGATAACAATACCGGAAAGGGGGTCATCAAGAGCATCCCAAATGCTGGTGACGGCATTCATCGTAGCTATTGCCGAACCTGAAAGACCTGTATAGTTGAGCAGAAAGTACTGCTTCCAGGTGTCAACGTAAGCATTAAGGTTTTTTGTGCCGTAAGATGTTAAAACATATGCGGCAATTTCTTTTGGGGTAAGGAATCTGCGGTTTTGCTTGTCAAGCAAGGGCTTTTGCGACGGTTCTATGCTTTCGAGAACGTTGGTCGTTGTGTCCTGCATGATTTCACCTCAGTTGTTAAATTTTAAATTATCAGTTTACGTTAACAAGCCAGCCCATATCGTCGGGAACTACGCCGTTTTGCATACCGACGATCGTGTCATAAAGCTTCTGTGCTGTTTCTCCGATTTTTCCGTCGTTGATGATGATTTTTTCTTCACCTGTGAAAAGCTCACCAATGGGGGAAATAACAGCAGCAGTACCTGTGCCGAAGGCTTCTTCAAGTGTGCCGTTGTGTGCTGCGTCGATAATTTCCTGAAGAGCAAGCTTGCGCTCGCTTACGTTGCAGCCCCACTTGCGAAGAAGCTCAAGGCAGGACATTCTTGTAATACCGCTGAGAATAGTGCCCTCGAGTGAAGGAGTAATTATCTCACCGTTGATCTTGAAGAATACGTTCATAGTGCCTACTTCTTCAACGTACTTTCTCTCAACACCGTCAAGCCAAAGCACCTGAGCATAGCCGAGTTTGTTTGCATCGTCCTGAGCTTTGAGGGAAGCAGAGTAGTTACCGCCTGTCTTAGTAAAGCCCATACCGCCCTTTACCGCACGGACGTAGTTGCGCTCAACGTAGATCTTTACGGGGTTGATTCCCTCTTTGTAGTAAGAGCCCACGGGGGACATAATAACGATGAACATAAGGTGGTGTGCGGGATGAACACCTACGTGTGGATCAACCGCAATGATGAACGGACGGATGTAAAGAGCTGTGTTTTCGCCTTCGGGAATCCAGTCCTCATCAATTTCTACAAGCTTTCTGATTGCATCTACCATAAAAGCTTCATCAAACTGGGGTATACACAGACGCTCGTTTGAAACGTTGAGTCTTGCCATATTTTTGTCAGGGCGGAAAAGAACTGCCTTGCCTGTTTCCTTTGAGTGATATGCTTTCATACCCTCAAATACTTCCTGAGCATAGTGAAGACACATAGCAGAGGGTTCAAGAGCAATGGGACCGTAGGGGATGATTCTGGGATCGACCCAGCCTTTGCCCTCGTAGTAGTCCATAATGAACATATGGTCTGTGAAGTAGTTACCGAATCCGAGGCTGTCAGCAGCGGGTTTCGGTTTTTTTTCTGTTGCAAGTGTGATTTTGATTTCCTGCATTGTGGGGTTCCTCCTGTGGGGTTGTATGATATTATTTAATCCTTATCGTTGTTTCTGCAGCGTTTGCAGAGCAGCGCCGAATTTATTATTAAATAATATCACATAAAAGAATAATAATCAACAAATCTGACAAATTTTTATTCCTTTTACCTGCTCGTTTTTTTGAGTTTTGGTATTGATATTTGCATAATTAGGTGTATAATATTTAGTATTATTTTTTGGAGGAATTTTAGATGTCCTGTAATTGCTCAAATAACAGCGATTTAACGTTGCTTAAGGACGTGCTTGATATGTACGCAAAAGTACCGGGCAGTCTTATCACGATTTTGCAGAAGGCTCAGGCTATATATGGCTATCTGCCCTCAGATGTTCTCAATCACATCGCGTCGGTAACCGGTATACCTGCCGCCAAGGTTTTCGGTGTTGCAACATTCTATACTCAGTTCCGTTTCAAGCCTGTCGGTAAGTATCTGATTATGCTTTGCCAGGGTACTGCTTGCCACGTTAACGGTTCGCTTATGCTCGAAAAAACAATATTTGATACACTCGGTATCAAGGACGGCGAAACAACAGAAGACGGCTTGTTTACACTTAAAAATGTGGCTTGTCTCGGCTGCTGTTCACTTTCTCCCGTTATGATGATCAATGATGAAACATACGGCTCTCTTACACCTCAGAAGGTAAGGGATATTCTTGCTCGTCTTAAAGATGAAGCAATTAAGGAGGCAGCGGACAATGATTAACATTAAGGTCGGCCAGGGAAGCTGTGGCATATCCGCAGGTGCTTCCAGGGTTTATGCTGCAATTGAGCAGCAGATTATTGAGAAGAATCTGGATGTTCAGCTTTCTGTTACGGGCTGTATAGGTATGTGCTACCTTGAGCCTATTGTTGATATTTACCGTGAGGGTGAGCTTGTCAGACTTGTACGTGTTAAGGATACTGATGCCGAGGCGATTGCCGCTTTTGTTTCAACAGGTGATATCTCTGCCGTTGAAAGCCTTACTGTATCGGATGAAGATAAACATTTTCTCGACTCTCAGACTCGCATTGCGCTTCGCGGTTGCGGTGTTATAAATCCCAATGAAATTGATGACTATATAGCTAACGGCGGTTACACTGCGCTTAAAAAAGCTCTTACCGAGATGTCACCCGAGGGCGTAATAGAGGAAATCAAGGTTGCAGGTCTTGCAGGCAGAGGCGGTGCAGGTTTCCCGACCTGGTTTAAGTGGAACGCCGCAAGAAGCAGTCAGGGTGAGGAAAAGTATCTCATCTGTAATGCGGATGAGGGTGACCCCGGCGCATTTATGGATAGAGCTGTTATTGAGAGTAAACCCCACAACCTTATTGAGGGTATGCTTATCGGCGCATATGCTATCGGCGCAAAAGAGGCTATCGTTTATGTGCGTGCAGAGTATCCTCTCGCTATTATCAGACTTGAAAGAGCCATTGAGCAGGCTAAGCAAAAGGGTATAGTCGGCGAAAATATTCTCGGCTCCGGTTTTTCCTGCAGCTTCCGCATTAAAGCGGGTGCGGGTGCTTTTGTCTGCGGTGAGGAAACCGCACTTATCGAGTCGCTTGAAGGCTCAAGAGGTATGCCGAGACTTAAGCCTCCTTTCCCGGCACAGTCGGGCTACTGGCACAAGCCTTCTAATATAAACAACGTTGAAACCTTTGCAAACGTATCCTGGATTATTGAAAACGGCGGTGCTGAGTTTGCAAAGCTCGGCACTCAGGACAGCAAGGGCACAAAGGTTTTTGCAATTACAGGTAAAATCAAGCGTGGCGGTCTTGTTGAAATACCAATGGGTAAGAAGCTTTCCGATGTTATTTTTGATATCGGCGGCGGTATGAAGACTGACAGAGGCTATAAGTGTGTTCAGCTTGGCGGACCCTCAGGCGGCTGTATTCCGGCAGATATGCAGGATACAGTTATTGACTATAAAAAACTTTCGGCTACGGGTGCGATTATGGGCTCGGGCGGTATGGTCGTTATGGATGAAAGCACCTGTATGGTTGGTATGGCTCGCTTCTTCCTTGACTTTACGGCAAAGGAATCCTGCGGCAAATGCACACATTGCCGAATCGGCACAAAGCGTCTGCTTGAAATCCTTGACAGAATCTGCAAAGGCGAGGGCAGGGAAGGCGATATCGAGCTGCTTGAAGAAACCTGTAATGAAATTAAGGCAGGTGCTCTATGCGGTCTGGGTCAGACTGCGCCTAATCCCGTTCTTACAACAATTAAGTATTATCGCGACGAGTATGAAGCTCACATCAGGGAAAAACGTTGCCCTGCGGGCGAATGTATTGACCTTGTGAAGTATACAATTAACCCTGAAAAATGTGTCGGCTGTTCTCTTTGCAGTAAGAAGTGTCCCGTTGACGCAATCAGCGGTGAAATCAAAAAGAAGTTTAACATTGATAATGAAAAATGTATCAAGTGCGGTCAATGTATGGATTCATGCCGCTTTGGTGCGGTTGAGAAGAAGTGAGAGGAGGAGAAGCCATGAGCGATTTATTTAACATAAAGATTGACGGAGTGGAAATTCAGGCTGCTCCCGGTACAACGATTCTTCAGGCTGCCGAGTCAGTCGGAATAGAAATACCTACACTTTGCCACGACAAGCGCATTGAAGAATACGGCGCCTGCGGTATCTGTGTTGTTGAAGCCGCGGGTGTGCCCAAGCTTCTTCGTGCCTGCTCAACAAAAATCACCGACGGTATGGATATCAACACCAAGTCTGAAAGGGTTATAAAGTCGCGTAAGTTTGCGCTTGATATGATGCTTTCAAATCATACGGGTGACTGCAAAGCACCTTGCTCACTTGCGTGCCCTGCAGGTACAGACTGCCAGGGATATGTCGGCCTTATTGCCAACGGTGAGTACGAGGAAGCACTCAAGCTTATCAAAAAGCGTATTCCTCTTCCCGCTGCTATCGGTAGGGTATGTCCTCATCCTTGCCAGACGGCTTGCCGCAGAGCTCTTGTTGAAGACCCGATACAGATTGCATACCTTAAGAGCTTTGCTGCCGACATAGACCTTAACAGCGAAAATGCTTACGTGCCCGAGCTTGCAGAACTTAACGGAAAAACAGTCAGCGTTATCGGCGGCGGCCCCGGCGGACTTACAGCTGCTTATTTCCTTCGCTTAAAGGGCTACAGCGTAAAGGTTTACGATAAGATGCCTAAAATGGGCGGTATGCTTCGCTACGGCATTCCTCAGTACAGGCTTCCAAAGGAGCTTCTTGATAAGGAAATCAAGCTCATTGAAGAGCTTGGTATTGAAATGATAAACAATAAAACTCTCGGCGTTGATTTTACAATTGAGAGTTTAAAGGCTGAGAGCGATGCTGTTGTTGTAGCTGTCGGTGCGTGGAAGAGCAGCCCGATGCGTGTCGCAGGTGAAGAACTTGACGGCGTATACGGCGGTATAGATTTTCTTCGCGGTGTTATTGAGGGTAATCCTGCGCCGATAGGTAAAAAGGTCGCTGTTTGCGGCGGCGGTAATACAGCGATGGATGCGTGTCGTACAGCGGTGCGTCTCGGTGCTGATGAGGTGTATGTTGTATATCGCAGAACACGCGACGAAATGCCCGCTGAAAAGCTTGAGATCAAGGAAGCTGAAGAAGAGGGCGTAATTTATAAGTTTCTTACCAATCCGTCCGAAATTATCGGTAAAGACGGTAGGGTTTGTTCAATTAAACTTCAAGTTATGGAGCTCGGAGAACCCGATGCAAGCGGTCGCCGTTCACCGGTTCCGGTTGAGGGTAAGTTTGAGATTCTCGATGTTGACAGCGTTATTATGGCTATCGGTCAGCAGACAGATATCAACGGATTAGACGGAATTGAGTTGACGAAAAAGAACACAATTGTTGCTGATGAAGCAACGTTTATGACTAATATCGAAGGCGTTTTTGCTGTTGGTGATGCAACAAACAAGGGTGCATCAATTGCTGTTGCTGCAATAGGTGAGGCACAGAAGGCAGCAGACGTTATAGACAGTTACCTTAACGGCTTTACCATAGGCTATCGCAAGCCATTTGTTGTTGAAAAGCAGGTGACTGCTGATGATTTGGCTGATAGGGAAAAAATCAGCGCGCCCGAAATGCCTGTTGTTGAGGCTGCAGAGCGTAAGTGCAGCTTTACCGAGGTTGCACTCGGCTTTACGGAAGAGATGGCAAAGGCTGATGCTTCTCGTTGCCTTGAGTGCGGTTGTCTTGATTACTTTAAGTGTAAGCTTCTCAAGTATTCCAGAATGTACGATGTTGAGCCTGCAGTATACTCGGGCGAAAAGACAGTTGCAGGCAAGGATTCTTCTCATCCGTTTATTATTCACGATAATGATAAGTGTATCCTTTGCGGTCAGTGCGTCAGAGTTTGCGATGAGGTTATGGGTGTTACGGCACTCGGCCTTGTAAACCGTGGCTTTGTTACCGTTGTTTCTCCCGAATTCGGCAATACCCTTGATTCTTCACGTTGTATCTCCTGCGGTCAGTGTGTTGCACTTTGTCCGACGGGTGCACTTGAGCCTAAGGTTCCTTTCAGAAAGAACGTACCGCTTGATACAGTAGTCAAAGAGTGCAACTGCGACGGATGTGCAAAGAGATGCCCGATGAATGTTCACACCTGCGGTGAAACAATAATACGCTGCGAGCCGGCTGACGGCGGCATCCTCTGCAAAACAGGCGCTTTCGGATTTGCCCATCTCAATAATCCCGACAGAGTAAAAGCCTGCTTTGTTGACGGTGTTGAAGTGACAAGAGAAGCTGCTTTGAAGGCTGCAGCAGAGAGAATGAACGGTGCTGCTGTACTTGTCAATTCTTCTATGAGTGACGATGCACTTAATGAAGCGGTTAGCTTTGCTAAGGCAAACGGTGCTGCTGTTATGTATTTCGACGCTACAGATTATACCGAACCCGAGGTCAAGGTTTTTGGCGATGAGAGAAAGCTTGGCTCAAATGCACAGGGTGTTGCAAAGCCCGGTATCAGTAAGTATAACGGTGAATGCTGTGATGTAGTTATATTCGGCGGTAAAATACCGCAAATTAGCGGTAACATCATAGCGGCAGAGGTTTTTGAAGCAGTTGATGCTCCGATAATTCTTGCAGCAAAATCAAGCATTGAATAATTAAAAAACGCGTCGGCGAATCCGACGCGTTTTTTATGCTTATAGGAGTTCTTTAAATTCGTTGATTGCTTTGGGGTTTGCAAAAACAACGTCGCTGCCGTGTGACAGACTCGGTGTCTGACCGTCAAATGTTTCTGCAACTCCTCCCGCTTCTCTGAGAATAACCGTACCTGCTGCATAATCCCAAGGCTGAAGCTCTTTTTCGAAGAAGATTTCGCATCTGCCGCATGCGACCATACATACGTCATATGCTGCGGAGCCGCTTCTGCGGATATCTCTCGAATAATCAAAAACCTTTCGAAGTAAAGCAAAAGTTTCGTCTGTGTTTTCGGGGTGGTAGGGAGATGTACCGAAAAGTGCAAGTCCGTCAGCCAGTGTGCGTTCACTTACTTTGATCGGTTTGCCGTTAAGATATGCGCCCTTGCCTTGTTCTGCGCTGAAAATCTCCTTTGTGTACGGGTTGTAAATAATTCCGAGAATTGGTTGCATACCATCACAAAGAGCAACAGAAATGCAGCTGCAGTGATAATCATGCATAAAGTTTGTTGTGCCGTCAATCGGGTCTACAACAAATCTGAGTGCGGTGCTGTCTTTATCAAATTCTCCTTCTTCACCGACAAATTCAGCCTCAGGTATGATTTTACTGAGTTCGTCGTAGAGATATTTCTGTACCGCAACATCGTATTTGGTTACAAAGTTTTTCTTGCCTTCTTTTGCTGTTACAGAGTCTTCTCTGCCGGTTGCGTTAAGAACAATTTCACCGGCAGCCTTTACCGCCTGTATCAGCTTTTCAATGTTATAATTCATAATATTTATCCCTTGATTTTTTGACCGTATTTGATTTGGTTTTTAAGAAATCCGAACAAAAGCGCAAGCAGAATGATCGGTAAGAATGTCAGAATACCGAGAACGGCAATGATAATTATTCCTAAACCTTTTTTGCTGTCTTTCAGAGCCTTGTATTCGGGTATGTAATCTGTTACCTGTCTGCTTTCTCCCTCATTAACGTAGCTGAATAATTTAAGTTCGGTGCGGTATGCATCAAACTCTCCTTTGCAGGCGAGAGGGGCGAGTAGTGACGTTGCATCAGGTGCAACCTTTACGATTTTACCCAGGTCAACGTGCAACGCTTTAAGTATGCTGTCGATTATTTTTAAAAACCCTATGTAAATTCTGCATTTCGGGTCATTGACCGTCATATTGTTTTCGCCCGAAAACAGATTAGATACAAGCGATATAATAAAATCTACTACCTTATCGTCTTTTATGCTCTGCCAATCGGCTCTTTTGAGTCCTGTTTCTTTTTTAGTCCACTTTGCAAAAGTGCCGAATTTAACGCTGTTGAGCCATTTGAATATCGGCTTTATAATCCAACCGAATTTATAAATGACCTTGGGTTTGATGCTTATTGCCTGACCCATATAAGCGAATTTGTCAATATCGCTGCCTGCTGCCTTTATCATATCGCCGATCACGCCGATGAGCTGTTTCTTGAGATATTCTTCAAGTGTGAGACCTGCCGTGTTAATGTCGGCTTTCTCAACTCGTTCGGTCTCAACCTTTACGCTGCCTTCGTTTATAGTAAGCTTTCTGATCGGGGCAGGGTAGCCGACGAGCGCGCCTGTGCTTACAGCGTAGAACGCGTTACCTCTGTCGCTGAAAATGCGACCTATGTTGTGAGTATGTGTATGGCCTGTCAGCATCAGCTGTATGCCCATATCGGCGTATTCCTTGCGTCTGTCCTTATAGTTACGGTGCATATCGCCTTTACCGATAAGCTCGTACATCGGTGACGGCGGAATAATCGGGTGGTGAGTCATTGCAACAATAAACTGACCGTTTTTTCTTGCATCTTCGGCTTGCTCTTTTACCCATTTGAGGAAATCACCGTCAATGCCCATATCGTCATTAAGAGCAAAAAGCCTGACGTTGTCGGGCAGCTGCACTACAAAGCTCATATACTCATCCTTGCAGCTTATTGCTTCTTCCGCGCCGAATTCGCGGTAGAAGTCAAACAGCTCATCGCGCATAAGTCCCGGCATTTCTTCAATTTTGTCACCGACATATTTTTTGCACTTTTCTTTGTAGTCGTGAGTGGCGGTGATAACGTATACCTTTTTTCCCTTGCTCTTGAGTTCGCGAAGCATTTCGCAGAATTCAATGTGCGCAGCCTCTTCGCCGTCGTTTGTTACGTCGCCTGCAATAAGTACAATGTCCGATGTTTTGTCTTTGGCAATCTTATCAAATGCAGCTTTCAGCATTTCACGTACACCGCCAAGGAGCTTCTGACTGCGCATAAGTGCGTTTTCATATGCCTTTCCGCTTGTACCCGTCTGCGGTGAGTAGTAGTGAGTGTCAGTAATTACTGTGAGTTTGAGCGACATTTATCATTCCTCTTTTGCTTTAATTCTGTATACCTTTACGCTGTGGGGGGCAAGTGTAGCGCCGATCGTATCGGTTGAAATGAATTCTTCCTTGCTCCAAAGGTCGGTGCAGATGTATTCATCCGCAGCAGGGAGATCACAATAATCTGTGTTCATAAGCTCGCTGATGCTTACGGATTCGCAGGCCTCTTCACCGAATTTATTAAAGAAGCATACTGCAAGCTCGTTGTTTTCAAGCGGCTTTACAAGAACGTCTACCTTAAGATTGGTTTTATGCCTTCTGCACTGAATGCCGAGCTTATCCTGGTCGATTGCGATGAGCTCTTTGTTCGTAAGTATCTGAAGAATCGGGTCATCCGCCTTTGCGTTACCGTTTTCGTCAATAAAGCGGCGGATATCGTTGCCGAGAATGAGGGGAGCAGCCATCATACACCATACGGAGAAATGAGCTCTGTTTTCGTCCATTGAAAGGTCACCGTTACCGACTTCAAGCATATCAGGGTCATTCCAACCGCCGGGTCCTGCGTGCTTTGCAAGGCGTACGTTCTGCTCGTATATTGAAATAACAGAACGCCAGTTAGCAGCTATATCAAGTGTTGTTCGCCAAAGGTTACCTGCTTCTTTGCCCCAGTTCCACGGTCTGTTGAAGCCCCATTCGCATATTGAATAGCAAATCGGCTTTTCTTCGGTGCCGTTTTTCTCTGCGTATTCCTTTGTTGCTTTGCGCAGTTCCTGACCCATTCTGATATACTGGCAGGCTGCTGCATCCATTCTTGAAGCGAATGGGTTATAGAATTTGATCGAGTTTTCGCCTTTGTTAAGGTTGACTGTCAGCTGAAGTCTGCCGTCAGATGTGGCAGATTTTGTGGGTGCAGCGTAAAGGTCGTATTCTTTTTCTCCGTTAACTTCAACCCTTGCATACTTGTAAAACATACCTTTTTTGCGGATTACAAGTGTGAGAATGTAACTGCCTTCCTCTTCTGCATTAATGCCGCTGAAAGTAGCGCTGCCGATATTCGAGCTGAGGCCGACGATATATTCTTCGGGGTGCTTTGAGTCGCTTACAAGTCTTGCGTGACCTTCAAGCTGTGCATCTGCTGCATTGAAAGCTGCAATTTCTGTTCCGTCATCTTTGCTTACGATAAGCTTTTCGATGTAAGGTGCACTTGTGGGAATAGGCTTGCTGTGACAGAAATCATACTTAAAGTATTCAATACCCCAATCAGCAAAAGTAGCAGCGTCAATAGCTTCGTAACCGAGTGAAGCAGGAAGGTCTTCGCAGGTATGAGTGCCGTTTGAAGAGTATATTCCTACCTTAAGACCAAGCTTATTTATATCATCTACAAGCGATTTGATTCCTCGGGGGAATGCTTCGTAATCGGCGATGAGCCTTTCGTTTTCATCGCGCTGTGATGATTGCCAGCAATCGTCAAGGTTGACGTATTGGTAGCCCGCATCGGCGAGACCGCTTTTTGCCATGGCGTTGGCAATCTCAAGAATGAGCTCCTCATTGATTTTGTTGCGGAATGTGTTCCAGCTTGACCAACCCATAGGGGGAGTGAGCGCAACACCGTTATTATATGCTGTCTGGCTCTTTGTTGTAACCTTGGCAGCGTTGACTGCTCTTGCGGCGGTTGCGGCAGGGTTAATTTTGTTTGTTTTGAGTGCGTAACCTACACCTGCTGCAGCGGCAACTGCTGCTGCAGCTTTGAGAAAACCGTTTAACATAGCAAATCCTCCGATTTTTACAAGGTTTATTTATTAATTCTATCAAAGTCTGTTTTTAAAATCAATTCTTTTTCGAAATTAAATAAAGAACCGATCTCCGGTAGGAAATCGGTTTTCAAAAGATGAAGATTCAGTTGTTATCTTTGTTAAGCTTTCTTCTTATAAGCAGTCCCGACAGCTTTTTGCGGTTGAACGGGATAAGAGGATAGAGATAACATCTTCCGCTTATTGTTGGGTTAAAAGCAATCAAGAGTATTATTACTACTATTCCTGCTATGAATCCCGGCAGATTGAACAGCGCAATCAGCACAATCAGCATCATTCTGCACAACTTGAACGCGTATCCGAGCTCGTAGCTTGGCTGAGTGAAATTCGTTATGCCTACAAAAGCCATATACAGCACAACTTCGGATGATAACCAACCCGACTGAACAGCAAATTCACCCAGTACAAGTGCTCCGACAATACTCAACGAGTTACTCAGAGCTGACGGTGTATTAAGGGATGCGAGCTTAAGCGCGTCAATGATTATTTCTACAATCAACAGCTGTGCAAACGGTGGTATCAGATATTCATCCTGTATCTTAATAAACTCGAGCCACGGTGGTATATATTGCTCGTTTTGAATAAGCAGCAGCCATATTGGTGTCAGCAACAGCGTTAGCGCAAATATCACCATACGGATTATGCGCAGATAAGAGCCGATAAGCGGAGGAAAATAGTAATCGTTTGAATCCTGAAGAAAGTCAAAAATTCCTGTTGGAACAATCATTGCTGATGGTGAGTTGTCAACCAATATTACAACGCTTCCTTCATTAATGCTTGCAGCTGCGGCATCCGGCCTTTCGGTGTATCTCACCTTAGGAAAAGGATTGAAATGCTGCTTTGTGAGCATAGCCTCTGCAAGCGTTGCCTGCCCCATAGTAAGATTTTTGATTTTTATCCCATCGAGCTTTTTGCGTATGCAATCAAGATCTTCTTTGTCAACCCTATCGGCTATATAACAAACGGCAATATCGGTGTGTGAATTATCACCTGCGTTGAAATATTCCATAGTCAGCTGTGGGTTACGAAGTCTTCTTCTGATAAGTGCCGTGTTGAATATCAGCGTTTCGGTAAATCCGTCGTGTGCTCCGCGAAGCACTTTGTCGTTTTCCGGTTCGCCGACACTTCTTGCAGGGTAAGTTCTCGCATCTATAAGAATTGCCTGTTCAAACCCTTCAATTACTATACATAGAGCACCCGAAAGCACAAAAGTTGTGATTGTACTGACGTTCTGGCAGACGTCAGTTTCGATATAGCTTACAAACCTGTCGGCAAATGCACGTGCGCTGTCGGCACTTTTTATCTTATCTTCGGTAAGTGCCTGCATACCTTGAATTACCTTTACCATTGAATCGTCTTTTACCAGACCGTCAATAAAGTAAAGCTTTGCTTTCTTTTGCGCAAAAATGAAGTTTCTGCAAACTATGTCAAAGCTTTCGTTAACTCTCAGCGCGCTGTCTAGAATTTCAATATTTTTGTTAAAGTCATTTGTGAGCGATTGCTCCATATTATCACTTCCGATATTTTTTAGCTATTGTTTGTATATCGGAGCTTTTTATTCATTTATCGGTATTCATTGTAAAGATTTACAATAGCGTTCCACGTCAGTGGTCCGACGGAACCAGTGGGTTCCTGACCTACTAGTCTCTGTATTGATTCAACTGCGCGTTCTGTTTCATTGCCGAACACACCATCAACCGTTACCGACGGAACGGTAGAGTTGTATTCCGCTATGGTGTTGATAAATGTTTGCAGCTGCTCGACAACCTTACCTGTAGCTCCTGTGGTTACGTAATATCCCGGATATAATAGCGAAGAATAGCTGCTGTATTCGCTCGGTAGTGAACGTAAAACACCGTCATATTTGTCCTGTATTGCGTTCCATGTCTGACGTCCGACTATACCGTCTGCAGGCAATCCGAACTGTTGCTGAAAAGCTGTTACGGCATTTTTAGTTTGTGAGCCGTAATTACCGTCGACAGATATTTCGGGTAACGTATTGTAGAAAAAACCCAGAAATGCAAGGTAATATTGAAGCACAGATACTTCTTTGCCGATGTCACCCTCTTGAAGAACTTTCGGAAATTTACGCTCTGCTTCGGTGATTGTTATGCCTTCGGAGTAAAGACCCGACAGGTTTTTGACACCGTTGTAAATCTGTTTGATTTTGTACCATGTAGCCTTGCCGACACGTCCGTCGGGGGATAAGTTGAATATTCTCTGAAACTGTGTTACTGCTCTTCTGGTGGCTTCGTCAAATACTCCGTTTGTTGATGGGATTTTAGGTATAGACGGATAATTTGCGCTGATTCTGTTAAGCTGCCTTTGAATCGTTCTTACATCTTCACCGGAATCCCCAAGCTCAAATATCACGCCGGGATAAGATGGTGTATTTGTGCCAACGGGAGCATTTGTGACGATGTTAATATCGTTTCCGTAATAATTTTGCAGTATTTCGTATGGTGTTCTGCCTTGGTTGGCAAGCGTTACCGTGCCCCATTGAGAAAGCCCGTCGCATTGCACGGTTGTGCCGTTACAGTAGGCTGTGAAATAAGGTTGAATCTGATTGCCTTTAGTGACATAATCGTTAAAGATCTCGTCAACAATAAGGCTGATGTTTTCGAAAATCTCCCTGTTTTTTATGAATTTCTGGTCATACTGAGTAGATGAGGTTATATCAAAATCATACCCTTTGCTGCGATAAAATTCTGTGTAATATCTGTTAAGCGCAAAGGTGATAATTGCATAGATGTTTGCTCTGAGTGCGCTGTCGGGCCAGGTAGGATATATTTCGCTTGAAGCAACGTTTTTGATGTAATCCGCAAATCCAAGAGTAACGTTTTCTGCTTGTGAATTCGGCGCACCGAGATGTACGGTTATTTTGTCCGGAATTGTTGGTGTTGGCATATGCCCCCTCCTTAAAGGTCAGGCTCTTCTTCGTTAATCAGAGTTTCACCGTTGGTGCTTGCGGGTAACATTGCTACGGGCTGAAGCGATTCGATCCCTTCAAAAATCGGCACATTGCGAAATGTGACAGCTTCAAAGCCCGGGTGAAATACTCTGACCGTGTATAATGAATAGGGTATAGGGGAATCAGGAGTTAGTGAAAGCTCTTTGCTCTTTGTTGGCAGCGTAATATTTTCTGCAACTCCGTCAATATTTGTGAATTCCTCTGCAAAAACGTATTTGCCGTCTGCAAATTCCTTTTCAACCGTCACTTTTGCATTTTGTATCGGAAAGACTTGCTCGGATGCATAAGCTTGAACTCTTAATTTTCCGGCTCTCACATTTTCTTTTATGAAATCATCGTAGTTACTGTATTCTGTGGTTTTCGTTTGTTTTTCGTTTTCTTCGCCTGTATATTCGGGAGGCATCGGTCTGTTGCTGACGTAGCGTTCGTCGTACTTTTTGCTGACAGCTTGTGCGGGAGGTGCTGTTTCGGCCTGTTTGAAGCCGTCGGAATTTCCTGTGTATACATAGCCGTTCTTTTTCGCGTATTTCATCAATTCTCTTTTATATTCTTCAATTTGCTTCTCAAAACTATCCGTAAAAATCACTCCCTGATGAAATGTACTGTAACAGTATATGCGTTTGTTAATGGTTGTGATAACTTTGAATTGTATCATTCTTGTTGCAAGTTCATTAATTTTTAAAAAGTACTTTATATTTATGGCTTTTTGTGCTATAATTCAAAATGTAATTTTATGCATATATTGGAGGTATATCTCTATGAAAATTCTTATGGTCGGCTCAGGCGGACGTGAGCACGCACTTATCAAAAAACTTCTTGAAAGCGATAGGGTAGACAGCGTTATCTGTGCACCCGGTAACGGCGGAATTTCTTGTGATGCAGAATGCTTTGCAGTAAACGTTATGGATATTGAGGGTATGATCGCTCTCGCCAAGGAGCAGAGCGTTGATTTCGTTTTTGTTGCTCCCGATGATCCGCTTGCAGCAGGTATGGTAGATGCATTCGAAAAGGAAGGAATCAAGGCTTTTGGCCCTTCTGCTCTTGCAGCGAGAATTGAAAGCAGTAAGGTGTTCTCCAAAAATCTTATGAAAAAGTACGGTATTCCCACAGCGGCATACGAGGTTTTTTCAAATTCCGATGCTGCTGTTGAGTATATCGAATCTACAGGTAAGTTCCCCGTTGTCATAAAAGCGGACGGTTTGGCACTCGGTAAAGGCGTTATAATTGCTGAAGACCTTGAAACGGCAAAAGATGCCGTTAAGTCCATTATGGAAGATAAGGTTTTCGGTGCATCGGGCAATAATATAGTTGTTGAGGAGTTTCTTACCGGTCCTGAGGTTTCCGTTCTTGCTTTTACAGACGGTAAAACTCTCGCTCCCATGGTATCTTCAATGGATCATAAGCGTGCACTTGACGGTGATAAGGGACTCAATACCGGCGGCATGGGTACGGTTGCTCCCAATCCCTATTACACCAAGGATATTGCACAGGTTTGTATGGATACGATCTTTATGCCTACCGTCAGAGCTATGTGCAGCGAGGGCTGTCCTTTCAAAGGTTGTCTTTATTTCGGCCTTATGCTCACACCTGACGGACCGAAGGTAATTGAGTATAATTCAAGATTCGGCGATCCCGAAACACAGGTCGTTCTTCCTTTGCTTGAGACTCCTCTTGTTGATATCGTCGAGGCTGTTGCTGATGAAACACTCGATAAGATTGACGTTGTTTTTGCCGAAGAAGCTTGTGCTTGCGTTATTATGGCATCAGGTGGCTACCCCGGATCATATGCTAAGGGTATAGAAATAAACGGTCTTGATGAAAAGGGTAACGTTGACGGCGCTGTTGTTTACCACGCAGGAACAAAACTTGAAAACGGCGTATTCATTACAAACGGTGGCCGCGTTCTCGGTGTAACGGCAAGGGCTGAAAATTTGCCTTCAGCTCTTGATAAGGCATATGCTGCTACAGAAAAAATCGCTTTTGAAGGCGCACATAAGCGCAGCGACATTGGCAAAAGGGCTCTGGAAGCTCTCAGATAAGTGACAATACACAAAAAGGGAGGAATCAGCGTGAAGGGTAAAAAGCTGATAAAAATTATTGTTGCTGTTGTGTTGGTGGTTTCGATTGTTGCAGGTGGTGCAGTTTTCATTCACTCAAAGACTTCAAATAAATTTGAAGCTGTGATTATGACTGTCGGTACGTCTACGATCAAACAGACCTTATCAACACAGGGCGTTGTTGAATCAATGAACAGGGGAGAGTACCGCATATTTGACGGTGTTATAGTCAAAGAGGTGTTCGTAAAGCTCGGAGATAAGGTTGAGGACGGCCAGCTCCTTGCTACTTTTGAGCCTGCTTCATTGAACGGCATTGTTTCGCAGAAACAGGCTGCATACGATTCGGCGAAAATCAATTATCAGAATACAATTAATTCTGCCAATGAAGCTGCGGCAAGGTTACCGCAGATAAATGCTGAAATAGCCCAATTCGAAAAGGATATTGAGGCACTTGCTGCAGAAGCTGAAAAAGAGCAGGGCTCACAGTCGGAAAATGCGGAAGATGTACCGGGATGGGTCAACGAAATCGATTACGGTGCACTTGAAAAGCTTTTGGGTAATAATTATACGGTTGATGAGCTTCGTGAGTTCTTTACTAAGCTTGCACGTCGCGGCGCGGATAAAAATTCAATTTCAAATCTGATTAACGGATTTAAAACAGGCGTTTCGTTTGATATGTCATCAATGTTCGGTGCCTCAACAGCCGAAACAAAGCTTCTGAGTGCGCAGATGTCGCTGATGGGACTTAAGGCCCAGAAGGCACTTCTCGAAACGCAGGCACAGAATGTTCTTGAGTCTACCTACAAATCGCTTGTAGATTCAGCAAAGCTTGAGCTTGATGCAACAAAAGCTGCAGTTAAAAAGCTTGCGAACGGCTGGTATGCAGAGGGTGCGGGTGTTGTAAGCGAACTGAATATTGTTGCCGGTCAGCCTTATACGTCTCCGTCATCAACCGGAGGAATGGATATGAACACAATTCTCGGCCTTTTGTCAGGTAGTGCTTCGACAACCGATATTACAGGTCTCCTTTCCTCGCTAACCGGCAGCTCAACATTCGGGAGTGTCGGAATTGCGGTTGAGTATTATGACAGCTTTGTAGCTTCGTTTAACCTTGGAAAATATGATGTTCTTGACGTTAAAGTCGGTCAGAAGGCTACCGTTAATTCACTAGGTCATGAGCTTGAAGGTGAAGTTGTGTATATCAGCCCTGTTGCAACCTCAAGCGGTTCGTTTGATATAGGTTCAATGCTTGGCAGTATGGGTGGTGCTTCTGCAGGTTCATCTAACACGATCCCTGCCAAAATACGCATCCAAAATCCCGATGAAAGCGTCATTATAGGTATAGACGTTGATATTGATATTGAGCTTGATTCGGTTGATGAAGCGGTTGTTGTTCCGATTGAGGCTGTAGAAACTGACGATACAGGCAACTACATTTATCTCTTCAATGAGAATAAAGATACGGTAACACGTGTGCCAGTCGAGCTTGGCCTTGCTACAGATACGCAATATCAGGTAGTTTCCGGTTGCGCGGTTGGTGATAAAATAGTCCAGAATCCCGCAACGGCTCTTAAAGAAATTGCCGAAGAGGGCAAGAAGGTAGCTGTTGTTTATGCTGACGATGCTGCTGTATGACAGGTGGTGCGTTGAGTTATGAATATAGTTGAAAATATACGTATTGCGATTTTCAGCATTCGCACCAACATCACGCGGTCGCTTCTTACTATGCTCGGCATCATAATCGGTGTTGCTTCGGTTATTGCCATAGTTACGGTCGGTAACGGTGGCAGAGATTATATTGTCGGTATGATTGAGTCGATGGGCTCAAATATGGTCAGCATTACTGTTACACCTGATGTTGCCACGCCGAGTGACTATATAACGGATGATGATATTGAAGCTATCAAGCGGCTTGACAGCGTCGGTGTTGTTTCGCCTATGGCTTTCAATATGGCTGCGTGCGAATCGTCTGAAGAAAACGGTACAGCTATGATTATGGCGGGCACTACAGACTTGCAGCATATTATGAATGCCCAAATGCTATACGGTCGCTTCTATAACGATGCTGACTGTGAAGCTGCAAGATACGTTGTGTGTATTGATAATCTAAGTGCATACACGATGTTTGGCAGAGAAAACTGCGTCGGTGAAAAAATCAGCCTTACCTCTAACGGTAAAACGGTTGCTTTTAAAATTATTGGCGTAGGTGATTCAACGTCAATGATGAATGCTGACGTTGAATCAATGTCGCAGATGATGGAATCCGGAAGTGCGATGGGCACAATGGTAACGATGATGATCCCGTCTACTACTTTTAATGAGTTTTTCGGTCAAAGCGGAAGGTACCAAATGGTTTATCTCACAGCTAAGGATGACCGTTTTCTTGACAGCGCAGGCGCCTCGGCTATTAACGTGCTGAAGGTAAGACACGCCAATGCGGACCGTGAAGTGTATAAAGCTACCAATATGGCAACGTATATCGAACTGGTTAATACGGTTATTAACGTGTTCACGGCATTTATCGCTGCTGTCGGTGCGATTTCTCTTGTTGTCGGCGGTATAGGCGTTATGAATATAATGCTGGTCTCCGTTACTGAACGAACGCGTGAGATCGGTATACGAAAAGCTTTGGGCGCTAAAACCTCCAACATTTTATTCCAGTTCCTTACTGAGTCGGTTATATTATGCTGTATAGGCGGATTTATAGGTTTGGTGCTCGGTGTCGGCGGTGCGTTGCTTGTTGCGGCATACGTAAACGTGCCGATAAAGATTCAGTTTTCCACAATTCTTCTCGCTGTCGGATTTTCAAGTGCAATCGGTATTTTCTTCGGAATTTATCCTGCAAGAAGAGCGGCTAAAATGCTGCCGATTGATGCGCTTCGACGAGATTGACAGACAACGAAAAAGCACCCGGAAGAGTTTTTCTCTTCCGGGTGCTTTGCTGTATGTAAGTATTGATTAATACTTGAAGTTCTTGTAGAAGATGTGAGCAGAACCTGTTGCGTTACCGCCGCCTGCTGTATCAATAACTACGTTGATATCATACTCAACTGTAAGGCTTACAAGATTGCCTGTTGTGGAATCGATAACTGCCTTTACCTTTGCGTTCTTATAGCTCTCGCTTACCTTTGCGCCGCCGAGAATATCATCGATTGCATCGTAGATAACGATAGCTGTCTTGTGGTCGAAATAACTCTTATCGCCATCGCCGACACAGATACCGCACTTGTCAATGGGGGAATTGTTTGATTTGGATTTCTTGTCAGCGTAGCTTGAGCCACCCTTAACGTTGAGAACGATTGTAAACTGTGTGCCGTCAGCTGTGCAGGTAGCACCGGTTACATCAGCGGTCGAAAGTGTGCTCTTACGAAGGTACTGATGGGGAAGGTCTGATTCCCACTGACCCTTTGTAACGTCCATTGTGTATTTGTTTTCAGCGCCGATACCCATGAACTTATACATAACGTCGCCGAATGTCTTGAGAAGGATACCTGCATTAAGCTTTTCGTTGTCAACATAGCGGAGCTTGTTGAAGCCAACCTTTGCTGCAACTGCCTTGTTAACTGCTGTGTTGTAGTAAGCAATGATGTCAGCTGTTTCTGTGGGTGCTTCTGCGGCAACGATAGTTGTTGTTTCGCCGGGAACGGTAGTTGCGTTGGGGTCTGTTGTTGCATCTGCTGAAGCGGGCTCAGTAACTTCGCCTTCGGCTGCTGTCGTTGCATCGACTGCTGCATCAGTTGCGTCTGTTACCTCTTCGGGTACTGTTGTGGTTTCTGCTTCGGGTGTTTTCTCGCCACATGCTGCAAAGCTAAGGAGCATTGCAACGGCAAGAAGAAGTGCTACGAGTTTTTTCATTGGTTTTTCTCCTTTCGGTATTTAAATGCCTATAGGCATTGGTTACTTTTTGTAGTACTTACTGACATTGTCCGAGTGTTCTTCCCATGTGACAGCGTAGTAGTAATTCTTTTCTTCGTCATAGACGAAAAAGTAATAATCGGTATCAGCAGGGTAGAGCGCAGCTTCAATTGCGTCTATGCTTACGTTTGTGATGGGGCCTGCCGGAAGGCCCTTGAAGTTATACGTGTTATATAACTCTCTATATTGCGTAATATCGCTGACATGAGGTTTGACGTGGTTATTAAGATAGAAGATCGTAACATCACATTCAAGCTTACCGTACGGTGAATTCAATCGGTTATGTATTACTGAAGATACGTTCTTCATTTCGCGTGGGGTGGATTCCTCTTGAATGATTGAAGCCATGGTCAGTATCTCGTCAATTGTGTATCCCAGCTCGGCTGCCCGTGAAATATGAGCATCAGTAATTTTTGATTCCAGATTATTGAAGATAATATCGAGTACAGACTGCGCATCCATACAGTAATTAAATTCGTAGGTATCAGCGAATATGTATCCCTCGCAAACAAAAGGACGTTCTTCGGGATTGGGGATATCTTTGATGAATCTGCGGTCTGAATAGATTTTATCAGCAGCAGACATAAATTGTGATGCTTCACAAACGCCTTTTTCTTCAAGCAGCTTTGCGCATTCGTCAACAGTAAAGCCCGGTTCGATAGTGACAGATACTGTCGGAACTGTCGTAGTTGTCGGTTGCGTTTGCTTTTCCGTTGGTTTTTCTGCCGAACAGGCACAAAGCAAAATAAGCAGAATAACAAGTACAATCGATAAGCATTTTTTAAACATGTTGTGCTCCTTAATCGCACAGTTTGCTTCATTATACACCAATTCGGAATATATTTCAAGTGTTGACATCAATATTCGCTCATTTTATAATCAAAGTAACTTGGGTCTGTAGCTCAGCTGGGAGAGCGTTCGGTTCGCATCCGAAAGGTCGAGAGTTCGATCCTCTTCAGATCCACCATATTCTTACAGCAGAAATAACAAAAATACTTTCTTCTCTTTATTCAAAATGAGAATTGAATATTTCTGCGAATGTGCTATCATTTAATTGTATTTTTTGTTACGGGAAGGGAAAATTTATGGCTAAATATCTTATTGTAAACGCTGATGACTACGGAATGTGTAAAGCGGCAAATGATGCTGTTCACGAGCTTTTTGAGGGCGGATGGCTCAAATCAGCAACAGTTATGATGCCTTGCCCCGCAGCTAAAGAAGCTGTTGAGTTTTCTAACGCACATCCTGAATATGCTATCGGTATCCATCTCACGATGACAAGTGAATGGGGCAAGTACCGCTGGAAGCCTCTTACAAACGGCAAAACACTTATTGACGAAGAAGGCTTTATGTGGCACGAGAGTGATCAGGTTGAGAAAAACGCTTCTTACGAAGACCTTGAAAGAGAAATCCGTGCTCAGATCGACCTTGCACATAAGTGGGGTATGAAGCCCTCACATACTGATAATCATATGGGTTCGCTTTACGGTCACTATACAGGCCGCCTCGGTCTTGCGAAGATGACTCTTCGTGTCTGCGGCGAATACGGTTATGCATACCGCCTTTATACAAAGCACGATAAACGTATCTGCCCTAACGGCACACCTTATTTCCTTTATGCCGCAATTACGATTCTCTCCAAAAAATGGGGTAAGAAGTACAATGTTGTAATTCCCGATTATCTTCTTTTCCCCGATTGGAACGATGATATGCGTGTAAGCTATGAAGTTTACAGAGATACGATCCTCAAGATCTGGACGGATATCCCCGAGGACGGAGTTACAGAGACTTTTGTGCATCCCTCCGTTGAGAGTGATGAGCTCAAGGGCATTACCGCAAGATGGCAGGACAGAGTCTGGGAATATCACCTTATGAAAGATCCCTATGTACATAAGTATCTCAAGGAGCACGGTGTTGAGCTTATCAGCTACCGAGACCTTATTAAAATGAAGGGCGGCAGAGTTCGCTGATAAAAATTATTTCCGGTTGTTACGTTTTTGCGTTTCAACCGGATTTTTTTGTTTTGAAAAAAGATGAGCATTAATGAGAAAAAACGAGCATTAACGAGAAAAAAAGAGCAATCGTAAAATCAGTATGGGTTTACGGTTGGTTTACGTCAAAAAAAATAAAAAAATTGTTGACTTTTAGCGGTTTTAGCACTATATTTATAATCGAAATATTTTATATATAAGAGAGGGGTTGCATAATTGGAAAACAACATAATTATCGACCTTAAAAACATTTCAGTTTCTTTTGACGGTGAGCCGATTCTTAAAGATCTTAATCTTTACATACGGGACAAGGAATTTATTACTTTTCTCGGTCCTTCGGGTTGCGGCAAAACGACAACTCTCCGTGTTATCGCAGGCTTTGTAGAGCCAGATAGCGGCGACGTAATTTTTGATAATAAACGCATAAATGATGTTCCTCCTCACAAGAGACAGGTTAACACCATTTTCCAGCGTTATGCGCTTTTTCCTCATCTCAACGTTTTTGAGAACATTGCTTTCGGTCTCAGACTCAAGAAGGCCCCTAAGCAGGAGATTGAGGAAACAGTTACGGCTATGCTTGAGCTTGTTAACCTCAAGGGTTTTGAAAAGCGTAATATACAGTCACTTTCCGGCGGCCAGCAGCAGCGTGTTGCAATAGCGCGTGCTCTTGCAAACAAGCCCCGTGTTCTTCTGCTTGATGAGCCTCTTGGTGCGCTTGACCTCAAGCTTCGTAAGGATATGCAAAATGAGCTTAAGAATATCCAGCAGCAGATGGGTATTACTTTCATTTACGTTACACATGACCAGGAAGAGGCTTTGTCAATGTCTGATACAGTCGTTGTTATGAATAACGGTGTTATCCAGCAGATAGGCACACCTATCAAAATCTACAACGAGCCTAAGAATGCTTTTGTTGCCGATTTCATAGGTGAAAGTAATATTATCGACGGTGTTATGCGCGAGGATTTCCAGGTCGATTTCTCCGGTCACAGATTTGAGTGCCTTGATAAAGGATTTGCACCTAACGAAAAGGTTGACGTTGTTGTGCGTCCCGAAGATGTTGACGTTGTTGACGTTGATAAAGGAATGGTCAAGGGTGAAGTTACCTCCGTCACTTTCAAAGGCGTTCATTTTGAAACGATTGTTGATATCGGCGGATTCAAGTGGATGATTCAGTCAACTGATTATCACGAAGTAGGCAAAAAAATCGGTCTGTTTATCGAGCCCGATGCCATACACATTATGAAAAAGAGCGAATACTCAGGTCTTTACGGCGATTACAGCTCATTCAGCGAGGAGTTCGACGAGCTCTCTGATGCTTCTGTTGATAGCAGTGAGGAGGAGTAAGATGAAAAAGAATAAATCTCTTCTTTCAAATCTTCTCGCTTCTCCGCATATACTCTGGTCGATAATCTTTATCGTTGTTCCGCTGTTCGTTGTTGTGTATTATGCTTTTACCAATTCAGACGGTCAGTTTACGATAGATAACATCGTTGAGCTTAAAGCTTATATTCCTACGTTTCTGCTGTCGATGTGGTACGGCCTGCTTTCAACGGTTATCTGTTTGCTTATAGCTTACCCGTTTGCTTATATTCTTTCACAATTTTCGGCTAATTCACAGCGCATAATGATGATGTTGATTATGCTGCCTATGTGGATGAATCTTCTCATCCGTACATATTCCTGGATGCTTATCCTCGAGCGCAACGGCATACTTAACAAATTTCTCGACATATTCGGTCTTGCAAGTGAAAACGGATTTCTTAATTCAGGAAGTGCAGTAGTGTTGGGTATGGTATACAATTATCTTCCCTATATGATACTTCCTATTTATACTATAATGTCCAAGCTTGATCCGTCGGTTGTTGCTGCGGCGCAGGATCTCGGCGGTAACCGTTTCGACGTGCTCAGGCGCGTTATTTTCCCGCTCAGCCTTCCCGGTGTTGTGTCGGGTATTACGATGGTTTTTGTTCCGTCTGTCAGTACCTTCTATATTTCCCAGAAGCTTGGCGGCGGCAGCTTTATGCTTATCGGTGACGCTATTGAGAGTCAGTTTCAGAGTGCTAATAACTTTAACCTCGGTGCTTCACTCTCACTTGTTCTTATGGTCCTTATACTTATTTCAATGGCCGTTATGAACAAGTTTACCGACAGTGATGATACAGGAGGCGCAATAGTATGAAAGTAGCCTCTAAAATCTATACTGTGCTTCTTTATCTTTTCCTTTATGCACCTATATTTGTGCTGATATTCTTCTCTTTTAATGAGGGGCGAAGCACTTCGGTGTTTGAGGGCTTTTCTCTCAAATGGTATCAGGAGATACTTAACGATTCCACTACACTTATTGCGTTGAGAAATACGTTGCTTCTTGCTGTTTTGTCGGCTGCAATAGCTACCGTTATAGGCACAGCTGCCGCAGTAGGCATCGACAGAATGAAGAGCAAATACCTAAAATCAGCTACAATGTCTGTCACTAACATACCGATGATGAATCCCGATATCGTTACCGGTATTTCAATGATGCTTCTCTTTGTTTTTGTCGGAGTATTTCTTAATATTCAGGATGTGCTCGGTTTCTGGACGCTGCTGATTGCACACATAACGTTCAACCTGCCGTATGTTATTCTGAATGTTCTGCCAAAGCTCAGACAAACAGATCCTCATCTGGAAGAAGCTGCGCAGGATCTCGGTTGTACGCCAATAAAAGCGTTTATGAAAACAACGCTTCCGTCAATTTCTCCTGCTATTCTCACGGGTTTGATTATGTCGTTCACGCTTTCGCTCGATGACTTCATAATCAGTTACTTTGTTACAGGTCCCAACTTTCAGACTTTGCCGCTGCGTATCTATGCGATGACTAAAAAGTCTGTCAAGCCGGATATGTATGCTCTCTCGACTATTATATTTGTAGTTATTCTTGTGCTGCTTATTCTTATCAATGTTTCTCAGGCAAGAGCTGATAAAAACAAGCAGTCTGTTAAGCCTGTAAGTAAAGGTTTGCGTATAACTAAAAGAGTGCTCGCAGGCGCTGTTGCCGTTGCGGTTGCTGTGGTTTGTATTTTCGGTTTCCCGGGCACTGATAACGGTCCGTCCATTATGGTCGAAGGTGTTTATACCAGAGCTTATGAAGGCACCGTGCTCAACGTCTACAATTGGGGCGAGTATATTTCCGACGGCTCTGACGGTTCACTTGACGTTAATGCAGAGTTTGAAAAGCTTACAGGTATCCAAGTAAACTACGCTGAGTATGACTCCAACGAGAGTATGTACACTAAGCTTAAAAACGGCGGCGCATCATACGATATTGTAATTCCTTCTGAATATATGGTTGAAAGACTTATTCACGAGGGACTTGTCAGAAAGATTGATACATCTGCTCTCCATAATTACGATTATATTGCTGACGAATACAAGAATTTGTATTACGACCCGAACAATGAGTATTCTGTTCCTTACACAGTCGGTATGGTCGGTCTTATATACAATACCAAGCTTGTTGAAGGAGTACCCGACAGCTGGGGTGTTATGTGGGACAGAAAGTACCAAGGCAACGTTCTCACGTTCAATAACTCGCGTGATGCATTCGGTATTGCTCAGTATCTCCTCGGTCAGGATGTTAACACGACAAACGTTGCGGACTGGCAGGCTGCGCTTGATAAGCTAAAGGAGCAGAAGCCTTGCATTCAGGCCTACGTAATGGACGAAGTTTTCAACAAAATGGAAGCAGGCAACGCTGCAATTGCTCCTTACTACGCCGGTGACTTCCTCACGATGCAGGAGACGAATCCCGACCTTTCATTTGTTTACCCTAAGGAAGGCACGAATATCTTTATTGATTCAGTTTGTATTCCTTCTTCTTGCGGTAACTATGAGGCAGCAATGATGTATATAGATTTCCTTATGGAACCTGAAGTTGCACTTGCAAACGCAGAGATGATTTGCTACGCATCTCCCAATATTGCAGTAATCAATCATGAAGATTATTCACTTCGCGGTAATGAGTATCTGTATCCTTCGGAAGAAGTTAAGGCAAACGCTCAGTATTTCCATAACCTCGATTCTGAGACTCTTGTTTTACTCAATGACCTCTGGTCAGAATTGAAACTTTATCAACCGGATTAAAATCCGACCCGATAAATGGGTGCGATTTTCGTTAAATTTGTGTGAATTTACTGAAAAACGCTTAAAATACGGTTGTATTGAATAGGTGAATATGCTAAAATAAGGATGTTGTAACTCAACATCCTTATTTTTTATGTGAGGTGAATATCAATGAAGTACATGTTGAACAAAACTAACTACCGTGATTTTGAGACAATGGAGCTTGGTAAGCGAGAGGGCAGGGCATATTTTATACCCTACACAAGCAAAGAAGCTCTTGAGTCAGTATCCATTGACAAAGAGCGATACTCAAGTGACCTTGTCCGTGTTCTTTCGGGTGATTGGGAATTTAAGTATTTTACTCATCTTGCTGATGTGCCGTATGATTTTGATTCGTCTGTAGTTGAATTTGATAAGATTACTGTTCCCTCAACCTGGCAAAGAACAGGCTATGAGCCGCCCGTTTATCTCAACTGTCCTTATGAGATCGAGACGAAACCGCCTTTCCTTCCTGATGATATGTCAGCAGGTATCTACCGTAAAACTTTTGAGATCAGCGATACGGATAAGGTTTATCTGATTAATTTCCTCGGTGTTATTCCTTGTATTGACCTGTATCTCAACGGTGAATTTGTAGGCTACAGCGAGGGTGCACACAATACAGCGGAGTTTGACCTTACACCTTTTGTCAAGTCCGGCGAAAACGAGCTTATAGCTGTTGTGCATAAGTGGAGTAACGGTACCTTCCTTGAGTGCCAGGATATGTTCCGCGAAAACGGCATTTTCCGTGACGTTCTTCTTTATGAATTACCTAAAACTTATATCAATGACTATTTCCTCAAAACTACCAAGAGCGCTAACGGCTATTCGGTAAGTGCTGATGTTGCTGTTGAGGGTGATACCGCCGGATATACCGTTGAGTTTTATGCTGTTGATTTTGACGGCAATACGCTTTTTAGTGCAGAGGCTGCAGCAAACGTACCTATGGCTTTCAACAACCTCAACGTTGTTGAGTGGAATCCCGAAATCCCCACCCTTTATACGGCGTATATCACTCTCAAGAAGGACGGAGAAGCTGTTCACACCATTCGCTCGTATATCGGCTTCAAGAACATCAAAATAAATAAGAATGTTTTCTATTTTAATGGTGAGAAAATTAAGTTCAAGGGTGTAAATCATCACGATACCAACCACAAGACGGGTTATGTTATGACTTTTGAGGATATCGAGAAGGATCTTCGTCTTATGAAGAAGATGAATGTCAATGCTATCCGTACCTCTCATTATCCGCCCGACCCGCATTTGCTTATGCTTGCCGATCACATCGGTTTCTACGTTGTCGATGAAGCTGATATTGAAACGCATGGCTGCGGTTGCCCGCCTCATAACAGAATTAATCTTATAAGTAATGACCTCAAGTGGGCTCCGAGATATATTGATCGCGTTATGAGAATGTATTTCCGCGACCGTAATCATCCCTGTGTCACAATGTGGTCACTCGGCAATGAGGCAGGCGGCATTAAGTGTCACGATGCTTGCTACGATGTGCTTCATAAGGTTGCTCCCGAAATTCCTGTCCATTATGAAGGCGCTTGCCGTTCACCCAGACTCGGTTATGATGTCGTTTCCGAAATGTATACTCATCATCCCGATATGATTAAAGTTGCAGAAGGCACAAGAGGTAAGCTTTACCGTCAGAAGCCGTTTTTCCTTTGCGAATACAGCCACGCTATGGGTGTAGGCCCCGGTTCGCTTGAGGATTACTGGAAACTGTTCTATGCACACGATAATCTTATGGGTGGCTGTATCTGGGAATGGGCTGACCACGCCGTATATCACGAGAATGGACGGTATAAGTACACATACGGCGGCGACCACGGTGAGAGAAAGCATGATAACAACTTCTGTGTTGACGGCCTTGTATATCCCGACCGTACACCTCATACGGGTGCACGTCAGATGCAGAATGTTTATCGTCCGATAAGAGCAAGACATACCCGTGCAAACAGCTTTGCTTTCCTTAACACTAACCGTTTCAGATCGTCGGGTTATATTACGATCAAGTGGACTGTTCTCAAAAACGGTATGGCGATCAAGGGTGGCGAGCTCAACCCCGATATCGCGCCTAATACAGAACGTGTATTCAGACTCAATCTTCCCAAGATTAATCAGGATTATGAGTACCATATCAACTTTGATTATTATGACGGTGAAGAGAGAATTGCAACCGAGCAGATTGCACTCAATGAGGTCTATACAAAGTTTATGCGTAAGAATTGCACCGATATTTCCGTTAAGGATGAGGGCGCAAAGCTTGTTGTCACGTTTAATAACGGCAAGGCAGAGTTTGATTTTGCTACAGGTGATTTCATAAATTACGAAGTGAACGGCAAAAAGTTCTTTAATTCAACACCTGTCGGACCGAGAACATTTATGCCCAATATATTCCGTGCAATGACCGATAATGATGCTCCGTTAATCGGTAAAAAATGGCTTGCCAACGGATATGATAAGTATGTTTGTAAGCTTGAGGATGTAAAATACAGCCTCGAATTTAATGAGGTTGAGGTTGAAACAAGCTTCTATCTTATGAACGGCAACAAAAAGCTGTTCGAGGTTGAAATTGAGTATACTATCAAGGGCAACGGTACAATTAAGGTTAAGGCAGAAATTGAGCCTTGCAGATTCTTCGTAGAGGATGATCTTGCCCGTTTCGGTATTATGCTTGAGATGCCTCACGAATTTGAATATATCGAGTATTTCGGTCTTGGTGAGTACGAGAATCTTCCCGATTTCAAGGCACAGTCAAGAATCGGCATCTATGAAACAACTGTTGATGATATGCACGAGCCATACATTTATCCGCAGGATAACGGTAACAGAGGCGAGACACGCTGGATGAAGATTGTGGATTCTGATGGCGACGGACTTCTCTTCTGTAACAGTAAGGGCAATTTCAGCTTCAGCGCTCATCATTATACACAGAATCTTCTACACCGGGCTAAGCATCAGGAAGATCTTCACGATGAGAATACGACAGTTGTTTCAATTGACGGATTTATCCGTGGTGCAGGTACTGCAAGCTGTGGCCAGGATACCCTCAAGCCTTACCGCTTCAGCGCAAGAAACGGCCTCAAGTTCCGCTTCTCAATTCTTCCGATAACTGAAGGAAGTGCGGAATAAATGAAGTTTGAAAACGTCCTTATTGCAAGTGACTATGACGGAACTTTATACAACGCAGAAGGTTTAATAACAGCTGAAGTTCGCGATAAAATATCATATTTTATCGCGAACGGCGGCAAGTTTACCGTTTCAACAGGACGGACTTATCAAGGCTTTCATGCATACGATAAGTCGTATATCAATGCTCCGGTTCTGCTTGCAAACGGTGCCGTGGCGTACGACTATGAAAATGAATGTATAGCCTTTGCTGATTCTGTCGGTGAAGAAATTTTTGATGCCCTGCGTGCCGTTCATAAAAGGTTTCCGAGTGCATCAATTGAAATGTATTCTTTCTTTGATTCTTACGTGATCAATAATTCTCCGACGTCAATCAGGCATTTTACTTCACAGGGAATCAACTTTTCTGAGGTAAGTGATCCGTCCGAGGCGAAAGCGCCATGGTCAAAGGTTATGATTTTTTCTCCGGAACAGTCACGGGATATACAGCAGTTTTTGTCTGCAGAACATCCTTATGTCCATTATCTGCCGACGAATGACAGATACATCGAGGTTATGAATGCAGGTGTTGACAAGGGGACAGGGCTGTTGCGTCTTGCAGATGCGCTGTCAATTCCGCATAGCCGTGTGTATGCCGTAGGCGACGGCTATAACGACGTTGAGATGCTTGTTGCTGCAGAATGCGGATTTGTGCCTTGTAACGGCAGTAAAGAGGCTCTGGCTGTGGCAGGGCAGATAGTGCGTTCCAACGATGAAGGTGCTGTTGCACATGTTATTGAAATTCTTGATGAAATATATTCTTAAAATAGTTCTTTTCAATTTGTAATATTTGTGCTATAATGAACAATATTATAAAATCTAGGAGGTACTTATGAAAATCCAACCTATGCTTCATAAGCTGTTTGGTACAACGCCGGGCACAGGCGTGCAGCCCAAAGAAGCTCTCGCTTACAGTGTTGCCGGCTTCGGACAGAACTTTATTTGCACAATTATCGGATCATACATTACTGTATTTATGACTGACGCACTTCTCTTCGGTGCAGACGGCGTTATGATCGGCAGCCTTAAGGGTGCAACAGCAGTTGCTATCCTTATGCTCGGTGCCAGAATCTTCGATGCTTTCAATGACCCGATTATGGGCAGCGTTGTTGACAAGACCCGTACGAAGTGGGGTAAATGCCGTCCTTATCTTAAATGGATGGCAATACCTATCGGTATAATGACAATACTTTGCTTCCTGCCTGTTTTCAGTGCTGAGGATGTTGTAGGCGGTTCAGGTACAGTTGCAGTCTTTACAATAATCGGTGCCATTTACGTTTTGTGGAGCGTTTTCTATACAGTTGCTGACGTTCCTTATTGGGGCCTTTCAACCTGTCTTACCAACGATACTGTTGTCAGAGGTAATATCCTTACAGTTGCCCGTATGTTCTGCACGGTCGGTGCAGGTATTGTAACTGTTTTCATTCCTATGATTACAGGCAAGCTTACCGAGCCCTTCAAGTATACAGACTCGGCTGCAGATAAAGCTCTTATCCTTAAGGATAAGTTCGAAGCAATTACTAATATGGTAGCAAATCAGGGTATCACTCAGGATGAAGCTGTTAAGACCTTTATCGGTACAGTCAGAGTTGGTATGGAAAATCAGAACGCAGATACTCTCAAGTGGGTATACTTCATAAGTGCTGTTGTTCTTGTTGTAGCAGCTATGCCTATGTTCTTCTATGGCTTCAAGAACACCAAAGAGCGTTTCACAACTGAAGAAAATCCGCCTTCATTCGGTCACAACATCAAGCTTCTCTTCAAGAACAAGCAGCTTCTTCTTATCGTTCTTTCCGGCGTTCTCGGCGGTGCAAGAATGGTTTACTCTTACACGGGCGGTCTTTATTTTGCTAAGTACGTACTGCACAACGAAGGTCTCTACGGCATTATAACTCTTCTCGTTGTTCCCGGCGGTCTTGTTGCTTCAATTCTTGTTCCCTGGATGTCAAAGAAATTCACCAAGAAGTGGTCTTACATAGTTGTTCACCTTTTCGGTGGCGTTGTAATGACTATAATGTATTTCGTTGGTTACGATGCTCCCTGGAAGATTATGATTTGCGCTGTAGGTCTTGTTCTTCTCGGTATTCCTCAGGGTGTTAACAACATTATCACTTACGCTATGATTGGTGATACTGTTGACTATCTTGAGTGGAAAACAGGCGAGAGAGGCGAAGGTATCTGCTTTGCTATGCAGACACTTATCAATAAGATCGGTATGGCTGTCGGTGCTTTCATCGGCGTTATGGCACTCAGCATTGCGGCTATTGATACAAAGACATATATCGTCGGCGATGCAAATGCACTCTGGAACGTACTTATTATCTCCGGTGCTGTAAGTATGTTTGCTTGTGCAGTTCCGATGTTCTTCTACACAATTACGGAAAAACGTCAGAGAGAAATGGTCGCTGAAATTGAAGCACGTAAATCCAAATAACCTCTGAAATGAATTAAGCCTCACGCAGGTTACCTTGCGTGAGGCTTTTTGATGCTTTATTATGCAATTACAATCATCTGGTGGATATCTACTTTCGGTACCGTGAAGCTGACAGCCTTGCCGTTGAAACTGAAGTCAAGCTTTTCTCCGCTTGGTGCAAGGTATACTTCATCAGGCTTTTTATCTGTTTTTATAGAGCACTTAACGTTGTACAGCGGCACGGTATCTTCAATAACCTCTGTGTTGCTTCCTCTTACTGTTGTGTGAGCGAAAAGCAGATGCAGTATTTTGCGTTTAAGCTCTGCTTGTTCGGTATAAGTTACAACAGCTCTGTCGGGTATATCAACGTCTACTGTATATTCGTCTTTCATAAGTCTATCTATAACGTTTATGAAAAGCTCTTTGAAGCAGATGTGACCGTGTACCGCATATGCTGAGAATATGTCCCAGCCTATGTATGCCACGTTACCCTTGATTACTGCACCCTTGAAAGATTCTTCCGGATTGTTCGGTGCGTGTGCGTGTGAACAAAAGTGCTCAAGCGTTCTGTTAAAATAAGGATTCTGTATATTTGCTACGGTATCGCAGTTGTCTGATTCAAATAAGTATGAGTTACAGCGCATAACGTATTCTGTTTTGCCGTTAACCGTGTCATAGCAGGGGATTAAGTAAGTGGGTGAAAACTCATTTTTGCCAAGATAATTTATACCGATATCGATCATAAACTTACCGTTATCGACGAGAGCTTCACCGCTGACAATGACCTTGCCGCCGTTTTCGATGTATTTCTTTATCTTGTCTGCTGTTTCTTGGCTGATTCCCGATACATCGGGGAGTATTAACAGTTTATAGCCGGAAAAATCAGCTGAACTATCAACAAAGTTATAAAGCCTGTTGGTTTCGAGCAGCATTCTGTTAGCACCGATGTCAGCTTTTACGTCACGGTCACCGGTCGTTGCCTCTGCGCTGAGTACGGCAATATCAGCAATGTTCACAGCTCCGTTGATCCACGGCTCTTTTTCTTCGACAATTGAGTATGCCTTGCCGATAAGTCCGTAAGTTACTTCGTTCATTTCGCCCAGAGGATGCATCTGGTCGCCGATTGAGCATCCTGCACCGTTTGCAATGCTGAGCGATGTTTCATAAATCAATGCGTTGGGGTGCTTGAATCCGCCGAATTCGCCCCAGCTGTGATGAAATTTGCCTGTCATACCGAGGTATTCTTTGTCGCCGAGCGTGCGTACGTAAGCGGCAGAAAGAGGGAAGTGATCATAGCCCCAGCCGCCGGTAGGCAGGCTTTCGAGCTCAAGATGTGTGTTTGAATTTATAAAGTTATGGTCACCTTTGGGAATGTGGCCGCTGTTGTGGAAAATTGTTGCCGTGCTGCTGTGCTTTCTTACTGCGGAATTAGTGGCTTTAACATACTTATAAAACGTCATTTCGCAGAACTTTTCTCTGTCGGCTTCGTTGGTTATATCAAGTCCCAGTTCTTTCATATCTGCACGGCATTTGTCGCAGTAGCAGATTTTAGGAGAAATAATATCCAGGAAAATTCCGCAGGGGTCATACTTTACCATTACTTCTTCGATCTGTGCACAGAGTGCATCGAGATATGGGGTGTTGAAGCAAAGCAGATGAAAATGCACTTCATTTTCGTATCTCTCGTTATCTTCTTTGTCAGGAGAGTATTTATAACGCCATTCCGGGTGACGAATAAAGTCCTTTTCGTCAAAGCCTGCGGATATATATACGGGTGCGTTTACTCCGATTTCTTTGCAGGCTTCAAGCTGTGCACCGAGCAGGTCGAAATCTAGCTGAGGGTGCATCTCGTTTGCTTGTGTCGGGTGGTATGACCAACCGTGATGGCATTTTGAGAATACTGTTATTGAGTCAACATGTCCGAGCTTGAGTGCTGTCTGAAACTGCTCTTTTGAAAAGTTTTTTCCTACCGGTACGTGTTCGCTTGTGTGAAAGTCAAGATGTACCTGTCTTTTTCTGAGCATATTTTTGTCTCTCCTTATAGTGGCATTTATTTTTGAAATCAAATGTAATATTCAGCAATTAAATTATATCATAACAATAAGGTTAAGTAAATATGATTGTGTTTGATGTTGATTTTGTGTATGGCTTTATGGTATATTATTTCCGGTGATGAAAATTGAAAAACAGACCTATGGATAATAAAACTCTCAAATACTTTGCGCGTATGGCTGCAGAGGCTTACGTCAATGACCCCGTGCATAAGTACGTTACAAAAAGTGAAAAGTTCCGAAAGAGATTTGTATATCATTTTATGATTGAGCGTCTTGCAACCTCCAACCGTGAAGACTTTGTTTATATTGATGAGGAAAAACGCGGAATTTGCGTTTGGCGTGAGGCTCATAACGAATATGATGTTTTGGATTTTCTGATGTATCCTAACTGGTTCTTCCTCTGGATGTATTGGCCCAAAACGCTTAAAACGCTTATGGCTTATTCGCATCTTGACGTAAAAGTTTTCCCGGAAAATACTTATATTATTTCGCCTGTGTTTGTTGATCCCGAGCATCAGGGTAAGGGCATTGCAACCAAGCTTATAAAGCAGGGGATAGCAGACCTTACCGCAAAGGGCTATAAATTAGGCCTTGAAGCGCAGGATAAGGATAACGTGAAGTTCTACGAGAAGCTCGGTTTCAAGGTCATCAAACACGATTATTGGAAGCGTGAAGGTATTGATAATTACTATATGATGTACGAGCCTGAATAAAGTTCAAGCCTCAGACGTGTTGTCTGAGGCTTTTTAGTTGTTATTTTACGGATATTTTAAAAAGTCTTGCACCGTGCGAATTGACCTTTGCCGAGAATTCGGACTCTGTCACGGTGTACTCTTTGTGAGCCCACATATCCCATACGCTGTAGCTGACTCCGCCGACAGCAATGTCGGTAATATCAAAGCGGATTTCTATTTCTTGGTCGTCTGTGTTGAACATCGCAACGTACTTGCAGCTTTCGCCCTTTGATGTCCAGATAATTTCGCCCTTGCCGTCAACTTCATCTCTCTTGAACTGTCTTGCGCCGCTTGAGTTTTTGAGCATATCTATAAGCTCGCGGTTTTGCAGAAGTGAAAGCGTGAATTCGTCATTGTCACGCATTTCTGCGCCTATCATCAGCGGCGAACGGAATATACCCCAGAGGGTCATCATTGTTATCTGTTCGTCGTGTGTAAACCGTGTGTAGCGGTTGCGGTATTGTGGAAGCTTTTCGGTTATCTGGATTCTGCCTATTGGCAGCATATCACAGTCGGGCCATGCACCGGGCTGCACGTATTCCTGCCATGCGTAGCAGCGCTCAAACATTGCGTGGAGCTTGCTCCATTCATCCCAGAAATCGCCCGTCATTCGCCACATATTTGCGTGTGCGGCAAGGTGTTCGTGTTCTGAAACGGGCGCAGGTCCGGGTGAAAGGCTGAATACCATATCTCTGCCGCATTTGTCAATGGCCTTTCTCATCATTTCGATTTCTTCTCTTGCCGAGTAGGGGGCGTGTGGGAATATCTCTGTGTTGGCTATATCGTCGCACTTTATGTAATCAACGCCCCATGAAGCGTAGAGCTCGAAAATAGAATCGTAGTATTCCTGCGCGCCTTTTTTGTGGGTCTCAAGTCCGTACATATCCGGGTTCCACAAGCAGACCGATGAGGGCTTTGCAATGTCTCTGGCAGTAACGCCTTCGCATTTGATTTTTGTGTTGCGGTGCGCAGCCTGTCTCGGAATACCTCTCATAATATGAATTCCGAATTTAAGGCCGAGCGAGTGGATATAATCAGCAATCGGCTTAAAGCCTTTGCCGCCTGCAGACGAGGGGAAACGCTCAACACTCGGGATGAGTCGTGAGTATTCGTCCATACAAAGCTCTGAAAAGTAGTGGTAATAAAAGCTGTCGGCTGTCGGCTCCGACCACTGAATATCGCAGACAATATACTCCCAGCCATAATCCTTGAGGTGCTCAGCCATATAGTCAGCGTTGGCAAGCAGCTGTTCTTCGTTAACTGCAGCGCCGTAGCAATCCCAGCTGTTCCATCCCATAGGAGGAGTAAGTGCAAGCTTTTTATGCATAATTTATCATTCCTTTGTTTGTCGTTGATTTGGTTCATTATATCACACATATAAGTGAAATGTGAATAGGATAAATGAAAAAAGCACTTGCGAATTGCAAGTGCTTTTTCTGGTGCGGGTAACAGGGGTCGAACCTGCACGCTTGTGGGCACAAGATCCTAAATCTTGCGTGTCTGCCAATTCCACCATACCCGCAAATATCGATAGCTATTTTAGCAGAAACAATATAAATATGCAAGTAAAAATAACCAATTTCTTAAATTTCGAATTCTTCAAATAAAACACTTTACATTTTAGTTTTCAGATAATATAATATTTTTGTACGATTGGCAAATTTTAAATTGAAAGGATTTGTTAACTATGGAAAGATATCTCATTATTAACGCTGATGACTTTGGTATGTGCCGCTCCGCAAACTTTGCAGTTTTTGATCTGCTTAAGTCCGGCGGTATCACTTCTTCTACAATTATGGCTCCCTGCGGTTGGGCTCCTGAGGCTGTTAAGTTCGCAAAAGAGCATCCCGAGTTTGCAATCGGTGTTCATCTTACAACAACCAGCGAATGGGAAAATTACCGTTGGGGTCCCGTCGGTGTTGGTGCAAACGCATCAATGCGTGATAAGGACGGTTATTTCTATCACGAGTGTGATGATTTTGAAAATCACGCAGATCTTGATGAGGTCAAGAACGAAATTGTTGCACAGATTGAAAAGCTCAAAGCTCTCGGTCTTAATCCCTCTCATCTTGATAATCATATGGGTTCACTTTACGGCGTTGCAACAGGTCGCTTCGAGCTTCTTCAGCTTATGATTACAATTGCAGGCGAGTACAAGCTTCCTCTGCGTATGCCTATGAATTTTACAGAGGCTCAGTTTGGTAATACGATGCTTGACGTTCAGGTATCTCCCGAAATGGTGCAGGGTCTTATCAGCCAGGTTGTAGGCTACGCTAAGTCACTCGGTGTTGCAATGCCAGATTACCTTATGCCCGGCGATTGGTCAGGCCCGCAAAAGGACAGCTATGAGAATTTCAAAGAGTACATCTATGAAATGTACCGCGGCTTCCCCGAGGGTGTAGTTGAAACCTATATTCACCCTGCGTTTGAAACAGATGAGCTTAAGGGCACAACAGGCTGCTGGGAGCGCAGAGTATGGGAGCACAAGCTCTTCTCAGATCCTCAGACAAAGCAGCATATTGATTCACTCGGTATCAAGCTTATCAATTACCGTGATCTTGCCAAGATGCGCGCTGCCGAATAAGGTGATTTGAATGTTTTCAGAACTTGTTAAAGCCACTAGAAGCTTTCGTAATTTTGAGCCTTCTTACAGTTTGAGTGACGAATTTATGCGAGGCCTCATTGAGCTTTGCAGATACACACCCTCAACGGCAAATCTGCAATCAATCAAGTTTGCCTATGCAAACACAGCGGAATTCTGCGAGAAAATATTCCCGATGCTCGGTTGGGCGGGCTATATCAAGGAAGATAAGCCGCCTTATGACGGAAATGTTCCCACCGGTTATATTCTGCTTTGCTATGATACTGATATTTCGTCAAATGAGCTTGAAATTGATGCAGGTATCTGTGCACAGACAATAGTGCTCGGCGCTATGGATAAGGGTATTGGTGCCTGTATGATAGGCAGCTTCGACAAATCAAAGGCTACGGAGATCTTCTCATTACCCGAAAATATTAAACCGCGTTTGATTATTGCCTTAGGTAAGCCTGCAGAAACTGTTGAAGTTGTTGATATCAAAGATGGCGATGTTAAGTATTACCGCGAAAGCAAAGATAAACATATTGTCCCGAAACGCACAGCGGATGAATTGATTATCGGATAATCATCTGTCGGAAAGGATATTGAAATGAGCAAAACGGATCTCGTCGTTTACGGTGCAGGCGGAATGGGCCGTGAAGTAATGTATATGATTGAATCTGCGGCGAAATTTGATGAAATCTATAATATTCTCGGTTATGTTGATGATTCAGACGGCATTCAGGGCACGGTTGTCAATGAACGTGTAGTTGTAGGTGATATCTCGTGGCTTCTTTCACGCAGTGAAAAAACTGCAGTTGTAATTGCAATAGGTAATCCTTTGGTACGAAAAAGCATTTATGAGAAACTGAAAGACAATCCATCAATAGTCTATCCGAGCATTATCGCAGATGATGCCAAGATATCGAAGTTTGTAAAGATGGGGCAGGGCTGCATAATCTGTGACAGCAATATAATAACGGTCAATATAGAAATCGGTGATTTTCTTATATCTAATCTTGACTGTACTGTATGTCACGATTCTGTTATCGGTGATTTTGTTACGCTCAACCCGAGCGTTAATGTTTCCGGGAATGTTAAACTCGGTGATTGCACTAATATTGGCGTTGGAACAAATATCATACAGGGTATAAGTATCGGCGAAAATACAATAATCGGTGCGGGTGCCGTTGTAGTAAATGATATACCTGCTGACTGTACTGCTGTCGGTGTTCCTGCAAAACCCATTAAATTTCATTAATATTACTTTTAATTTGCAAAAAGCGGATGAGCCCCAAGCTCATCCGCTTTTCTTATCTGTGCAATTAATTAAAGTGTTTCTTCCAAGACTTGTCGGAAAGTATTTCGCCTTTGGCAAGGTTGAAAACGAGTGTTTCCTTGCTTGTTACAACCTTGATAACGTCTTCGCTTGTGTATTCTGCGGAGATGATCTTTTCGTCAGTCTTCTCAAAGAAAATTCGAAGAAGCTTCTTTGCAGCTTCGTCATAATCACCTGCGTTGTCGGACACGAAAAGTACGTTACCGCAAAGGTTGTTTATTCTGCCGAGGAGATATTTTTGCTCATCGGTGAACTTAAGGTTATCTTTTCTGAGAAAGAAAACGTCGGGGTCATTCATCCATACTCTGCCGTTCATATGGCGGCGGAAGATAGAGTTGTTGATTGCGCTTCTTGCGTTGAGCATTTCGTTTGCAACCTGAATACGGCTGTAGAACTTGCCTTTATATGAAAGGTCAACGTCACAGCTGATTCGGCAGGCGTCAACAACGCCGATTGCTGCACCGATCGGTACACCGCAACCGAGGATGAGCTTCTCGCCGACGCACTCACGCAGGAATGCCATAGCGTCGCACATAATTTCGCCTCTGCTCTTGCCGTGTCTGGGCTTGATACACTGGCTGTAGAGGAAGTCGAGCTTAACCATATCGTAGCCCCACTCGTTGAGAACTACGTCGAAAACTTTTCTGAGATATTCTCTTACATTTTCGTTATAAATGTCGAATGTGTAAGCACCGCCCCAGGCAATGCAGCCGACCATAGGTTTGCCGTTTGTATCTTTAATGAGCCAATCCGGATGCTCTTTTGCCATTCTGGAAATCTTCTGACAGTTGAACGGTGCAAGCCAGATACCTGCCTTGTAGCCTTTGTCGTGGATTTTATCGGCAATATATTTCATACCGTGGGGGAACTTTGAGGGGTTATCGTCAAGCCAGTCGCCGATATATGTTTCATATCCGTCATCAATCTGATAGATTGAAACTTGATCCTGATAGGGATCGAGTCCGTCAAGGTCACGCAGGATGATTTTTTCGTCAATATTTTGAAAATAGTTGTACCATGAGGTATAGCCGCTCATCATGCCGTTACGTGTTGAGGGCATATCCCACATACCAAAATAGTTGTCAAAAACTTCTTCGTAACCGCCCTCGAAGTATACGATATCGAAAATCTGAAGAGCTTCAGTAACCTTCTTGCCTTCAAGATCCTTGCAGAAATAGAATTTGTTTTCTTTCATCTTGACCTTGAAGTAGGTGAAGCCCGTCTTTTCTGTGAGTGAGCCCCAGAGCTTTACGTTTTCACCGTTGCGGATGTATGTATAACAATGGCTGTGGAATTCGCCCGGCTTCTCCGAGTATTTGATCATCCATTCGTCGCCGGTTTTTCTTGCAATACCCTTGGTGTATTCGCTGATATTGGCAAGCTTGATTACGCCGCGCATAATTTCATCAGCGTGGTATTCTCTTGTTTTGGTCCAGGACTGATAGCCGTTGCCGAAGAATCTGTCTCCGCTTTTGAAGCTGTACGGCATTTCTGCATAGAATTCAACCATTTCAAACGGCTTTTTCGGTGTGATGGTAACTGTATATCTGTTGCCGTCTTCGCAGATATCGAGTGAGTATACGTCGTTTTCCTTGTCGTTAGAGGTGATGGTTTTGCCATCAAGGATATACTTGACAGTATAAGTCTTGTTCATAATATAACCCCTTTAAAATTATTCTTATACATTTTAACAGAAAGAATAATAAAATTCAATATATGTAAGCTTTTTATTGACCGGAATTGTATTTTGTGAGATAATTATCAAAACTGATACCTCGGAGGGTACTATGGACAACAGAGAGTGGTTTAAACAGGCTCAATACGGTATGATGGCTCATTGGGGACTTTATTCATTGCTTGGCGGTGAGTGGCGCGGCAGAAGAGTAAACGATTATGCGGAATGGATTCAGGCATTTATGCCTATACCTAATGCCGAATATTCAGCACTTGCCGATGTTTTTAATCCCGTTTATTTCAATGCTGATGAGTGGATTAAGCTTGCAAAGGACTGCGGTATGCAGTATTTTGTTTTCACTTCTAAGCACCACGACGGCTTTGCTATGTTTAAATCATATGTTGACAGCTTTAATATAGTTGATTCAACACGCTTTGGCAGAGACGTTGTTGCCGAGCTTGGCGAGGCCTGCTATAAATACGGAATTAAGTTTGGACTTTATTACTCACAGGAGCTTGATTGGCATCATCAGCACGGCGGAGGATATGATAAGTTTTCCGGATGCTCGGGTGTCAGTTGGGATAACAGCTGGGATTATCCCGACAGGGGAGTTAAGGATTTTTCCATTTGCTTTGAAGAAAAAATAAAGCCTCAGGTAAAGGAGCTTCTTACACGCTATGGTGACCTTTGCCTTATGTGGTTTGATGTTCCTCACACGATTTCAAAAGAGCAGAGCCTTGAGCTCAATCAGCTTGTTAAATCATATCAGCCGGATTGTCTGATAAATTCACGTATCGGTAATGGCGCCTATGATTATGTTTCACTCGGTGATAATGAATATCCTACCGAGTTTAAGGTTGATGTTGATTCTGACCCGAACAGCCTGGACGGATTTAAATATTCACCCTACGGCCTTTACGAAACGGCAGGTACGCTCAACAGCTCTTGGGGCTATAAATATTATGATCAAAATTGGATAACGGCACAGCAGATCGTTGAGCGCAGAACACGTCTTAACGGCATGGGAGTTAACTATCTGCTGAATGTCGGACCTGACGGGCTGGGCAGAATCCCGTCGTTTTCGGTTGAAGCACTTCGTGGAGCGGCAGAACTTTATAAAGGATAAATATTACATAGGAGACCTGTTATGAAGCTTAATATGTATTTCAATAATAAGGATGAAAAACCGCTTGACAATTTAGTTGACGACGGCGGATTGTGCTCGATTCTCAGAACTGTTGCCTGCGTTGGAGACAGCCTTTCATCCGGCGAATTTGAGGCGTTTGATAAAGATGGTAACAAGACCTATCACGATATGTTTGATTATTCCTGGGGTCAGTTTATGGCAAGAATGGCGGGAATAAATGTATATAATTTTTCCCGTGGCGGAATGACGGCAAAGGAATACTGCGAAAGTTTTGCTGAAGCTAACGGATTTTGGGATGGTGATAAGGCTGCAAAAGCATATATAATTGCGCTTGGAGTCAATGATGTGTATAATGCAGGACAAGCTGTCGGCTCGTTGGACGACGTTTGTATGCAGGATTATAACCGTAATGCCGATACTTTTGCGGGTTACTATGCAAAGATTATTCAGCGCTACAAAGAGATTCAGCCGGATGCAAAGTTTTTCCTTGTTACCAAGCCGAGGGATTCGCGTGACCTTAAGTGTTCGCAGGGTGATGCTATGACAAAGCTACTTTACGATTTTGCTTCTGCTTTTTCGAACACCTATGTTATAGACCTTCGTGAATATGCTCCTGTGTACGATGAGCAGTTTTACAGCTGTTTCTTCCTCGGGGGACATATGAACGCAGCTGGCTATTATCTTACTGCAAAAATGATATCTTCTTATATTGACTTTATAATCCGCCATAATATCGACGATTTCAGTCGAATCGGTTTTGTAGGCTACAACGGATAAAGAAAAGGCTCAAGGATTAGATCCTTGAGCCTGCTTTTATATGGTTTAAATTTTTGAGAGGAAGTCGAAGACCGTCCAGCTGAAAATGTCGAATACTCTTACCATCATATATGCTGTGCAGAAACCTACGAGGAAGCCGCCTGCAATCTCGGGAAGGGTGTGACCTTCGACCTTCTTGACATCCTGTGTGTCTTTACCGTAAACGATATTTTTAAGTGTATTGAATGCTTCGGTAAGCTTTTCGACAGGAAGTCTGACCTTGATTGCATCAAACATAACGATGAATGCAAAAACACCGCTGACGGCAAATACGTCAGAATCCCAACCCTTGTGTAAACCAAGGCTTGCAGCAAGAGCGATTACAGTTGCTGTGTGAGAGCTGGGCATGCCGCCGAGCTTGAAGAGAGTTTCTATAGTAACCTTATCGGCTTTTTTGCCTTTCTTTTTTGCAATCGCATATTTGATTGAATTAATGATAACTTTGATAACCTGAGCTGTAAACCAAGCCAACAGACAAACGATGAAAATGCGCATTTCATTTACCCCTTGATATATGATAATTGATATGTTACATTATTTTAACAGAAATTTCAATAGTAAAGCTTGAAAAAATTAATATTTTGTGCTAAAATCTGTAACAGTTTGTTAAAAAATGATGATATTTAGTAATTTATCATAAGTAATGTGAAGAAATTACGTTTTTTGGAGGATTTTATGGCTAAGAAAATGCGTAACCTCGGTAATCCCAACATCCCGACTTACACTACACTTAAGGAAATTATCGTAAAGGGTACAGAAACCGGCGGTGACCACAAGCAGTTTGCATTCCTTGACAAAAACCAAAATGAGCAGTCCAGAACGTTCAATCAGACCTGGCGTGAGATGTGCGGAATCGGTACGTATTTTTATCTTAAGGGTCTTAAGGACCACGCAAAGATTGCAATTATAGCCGACAACTCATATGATTGGATGATTGCTTATTATGCAACTCTTATGGGTGGCAACATTTCCGTTCCTATGGATTGTAAGCTTTCCGAGGGTAACCTTGCCGATCAGCTTATCCGTTGCGGCTGTGATGCACTTGTATACTCAAAGAAATATGAGGGTATGGTTGAGGCATTCAAGGCTGAACCGAATATGCCGATAAAGCATTATTTCCACATCGACGAGTTTGATGAATACAAGCAGGAAGGTTATAAGGCTTTTGATGCAGGCGAGACATATGTTGTTGACTGTGAAGTAAAGCCTGAAGATCTCGCATGTATTGTTTACACATCAGGTACAACAGGTCAGAGCAAGGGCGTTATGCTCTCTCATTATAACATCGCAACCAACTGTTCTTCTTCTTGCCGTGTTCTTTCAGGTAAGCACGCTATCGGCTTCCTTCCCCTTAACCACACATACGCCTGGGTCAGCGCACTCTTTGCTTGTTATATTCTTACAGAATGGGGCTATCTTTGTGAAAGCACAAAGACAATCCAATCAGATCTTAAAAATCAGAAGCCTTACAATTTCTCGGGTGTTCCGCTTGTTGTTGAAACAATCTATCAGCGTATCTGGAGAACGGCAAGAAGCACAGGCAGAGAAGAAATTCTTAAGAAAGGTCTAAAAATAAGCCGCTTCCTTATGAAGCTTGGTATTGACAGACGCCGCAAGATTTTCTCTACTATTATTGACAACCTCGGCGGTAATCTTTCAATGATTGTTTGCGGCGGCGCAGCTCTTGATCCCAAGTACGAAACCGGTATGCGCGATTTTGGTATTGACGTTTATAACGGCTACGGTATGACAGAATGTTCTCCTGCTATTACCTGTAACCGCGCTGATAAGTATAAGCCCGGCAGCGTTGGCGTTCCGCTTGATTGCTGTGAAATCAAGATCAACAATCCCGATGAAGAGGGCGTTGGCGAAATCTATGTCCGCGGAACAAACGTTATGGTTGGTTATTACGATGATCCCGAGGCAACAGCTGCTGCGTTTGACGGCGAGTGGCTCAAAACCGGCGACCACGGCAGAATCGACGAGGATGGTTTCCTGTTTATGATCGGCAGAAAAAAGAATCTTATCTGCCTTTCAAACGGCAAGAATGTTTCTCCCGAGGAGCTTGAAGATAAGATTTCACAGACTATTGAATACGTTCAGGAAGTTCTCGTTTACGATGACGGCAATAAGATCATTGCAGAGCTTTATCTTAACGAATCCGAGTATCCCGATGCACGCGATCGCATCAAAGAAGACATCAAAAAGTTCAATAATTCAGTTGCTTCCTTCAAGCGAATTAATAAGACAATTATCCGCGATGAAGAATTTCCCAAAACAACAACCCTCAAGATTGTACGTAAGTATATGGAAGGTAAGGTTGACACAGCAGAATTTAAGCACTGATAATAAACAGAGCCGACTCTTAACGAGTCGGCTCTTTCTTTATGTTTGGGCAAAAAATCAGCCGTCGTATGACGGCTGAAAGAATATTATTTTTCTTCTTTTTTCTTGTGGAAGAGAATCTTGTCAACAGGGAAGTAGAGGAAGAACTGAACGGCTGAACAAATCATTGTAGCGATGTTCTTGGCAGCAACTTCTTCAAGGCTCCAGCCAACAAATACGTCTTTGAGTGTGGGGTTGAGCCAAGCTGAGAAGAAGATAAGACCGATTGTGAAAGCTATGTAGATGGGGAGAGCTACAGCGATGTTTGCGCCGGAATTGAATGTCTTTTCTTTATTTACGAAGAATGCAACGATCTGTGCAATAACGTTAGCTACGTTACTGACGATGAAGTAGCCGAGACCGCCGACTGCTACGGGATAAGCAAATACCCACCAGGAGAAATCCTGTGTGTAAAGCTCTTTGATTGCAGGGATAAGGTTGAGTGTGTTGAGAAGTACAAACTGAACGATCATTGCAAGAAGGCTTACAACGATGAACTTGACAAACTGCCAGATTGTTACAAGGAGTGAACCTTTGCTTTCAGCAGCTTTGTCGATCTGATTTAATTTGCCCATAATTCTATTCTCCTAACATTTAAATTTCGATTATTATATCATTTATCTCTATAAATGGCAAGTGGAATAATAAATATTTATTTCTTTATCAGCTGATAGTGTGATGTGGAGTTAATGCATCTGAAAACCGTGCTGCCCCATTTGTATGTACCGGGCTTGTAGAAGGTAACTCTTGTAACACCTGTGTTATCGTAGTCAATATCAAATTGAGGTTCGGCTTTGTCAAGCTCCATAATTGTGAAAACAAGGTTGGTTATGAATGCGGCGTGGCTGACAAGAACGATCTTCTCTCCGTTTTTATACCTGCTTCTGAAATAGTCGATTACAAATCTTGATCTTTCCGTTACTTTTCCGTTGGTTTCGTGAGTGTCGTATCTCATTCTGGTTTCCTGCGTTTCTATACCTTCGGCATAAACGGCATCGGGGCAGAATTGACGTATTTCATCAATTTCAACACCCTTATATTCGGGATTAATGCCAACCTCGCAAAGCTCGGGCATAATGTTCAGCACGCGGCTTTCGGGTTGATGCTTTTTTATTTCTGCTGCTGTTCTTGCAGCCCTGAGCAGAGGACTTGAGTAAAAGTAATCAAATTGGATATCGCTTAAAAACCTGCCGGCTGCATCTGCCTGCTTTATTCCTTTTTCTGTAAGGACAGGGTCCGTTCCTTCTTTGAGCGTCAGGTCTGTGCGTCCGCCATATCCTGCGTTGCCCAGGCTTTCGCCGTGGCGGATTATATAAAGATCAAGTTCTACAATAGGCTCCATATATACCTCCAATTCGTTGATACACATATTTTATTTTATAGCAGTACCAAAGTCAAGAGGATAAATCATTAGCAATATTAAGGCGTCCGTCATAGTGTATATTGGTGATTTTTATGATTAGAGATGTCTTGATAGGTATTCTTATGCCTTTTTTCGGTACAGCGTTGGGAGCGTTGCCTGTGCTTTTTACGGGTAAGTTTTTTTCGCGGAGTATAGGTAACGCTCTTAACTGTTTTGCTGGCGGAGTTATGGTTGCGGCGTCCGTGTGGAGTTTGCTGATTCCTGCGATTGAGAGTTCGTCAGCTTATTCGGTTTTTGCTTTTCTGCCGGCAACTGTGGGCTTATGGATCGGAATATTATGCCTCATCTTTACCGAACGGCTGGTTGTAAGGCTTGGCAGAACAAATCTATCTTTGAAATCTGAAAAGCATAAAGCTACTTTTGTCCTGGTGGCTGCCGTTGCGCTTCACAATTTTCCCGAAGGGCTTGCGGTTGGCGTTGCATATGCAGGCTTACTTGCGGGTGATACAAATATTACTGCGGCTTCTGCTTTCGTTCTTTCGTTTGGCGTAGCCGTTCAGAATATCCCCGAAGGTGCTATTGTATCGTTACCGCTGAGAGCAGCTGGGTTGAGTAAAGCAAAATCTTTCTTATTTGGTGTTCTCTCGGGTGCTGTTGAGTTAGTCGGTGCTGTTTTTGCTGTTGTGTTATCGTTTCTATTCCTGCCGTTGATGCCGTATTTTCTCGGTATTGCTGCAGGAGCGATGATAAGTGCGGTCGTTGGTGAGCTTATTCCCGAAAACAGTAATGATACAAAAAATACGGTGTTTTTTGCGCTCGGATTTACTGTTATGATGGTGCTTGATGTTGCTCTCGGATAATTGACAAAACTATTTGTTTATGCAATACTTTATGCGTATATAAAACAAACAGGGATGTGCTGATAATGAGCAAAAATTTCTTTGACGTTTATTATAAGCCGGGTGAAGTTCCGAATTTCTGTTACAGAAGCGGGATGATGGTTTATGAAGAAAAACTGTATGGCGGAGCTTTGCTTTCTTGCGGATACAATGCATCGGGCTATCCGCTTGACGTATTGTCAAATTCCCCAACACATCTTGACAGGTGCTATTATTCTGAGCCTTTTGCTTTTAATATAGAAATTGATGGACGTAGTATTGATTACGGCCTCAAGATGGTTGATTTTTCTGTTGACAGCAGCGAAAATTCTGCTCATTCAGTCCTTACTCTTGAAAGCAGTTTTATGCCTATTAAGTTATACGTTCACACTTTGCTTGATGGCTCACAGATGTTCACCAGATATATCGAAATTGAAAATCTTGGAAAAAAGCCTGCTTGCCTGAGCAGGCTCAGCCTTATCAGCGGCGGAATTGAGGATATGGAAATCGAGCGTCTTACTTCGTCGCGCGACGTCAATTCTTTCTATTCCTACGGCTGTTTCAGCGATGACCGATGGGGTAGGGAAGGAGAATTTGAGTGGCGTACGCTCAATACTGAAACCACTTGTATTGATGCGAGGTACAACCGCGATCGTTTTCGTCATCCGTTGATCTTTCTCAGAAACAATCTTATGGGTAAAATATGGTTTGTTCAGATTGCTTGGAGCGGTGGCTGCCGTTTTACCTTTGACTATAACGCGAAAGCGGAGAATGCTTCATCTCATCTTGCTTTTAAGGCGGAGATCCTTTCTCATAATCCGATGTGCGTAATAAATCCGGGTGAAAGGTTTAAGATACCCGAAGTTCACGTTGGTCTTGTTCACGGTGGATTGGATGAGGCAGTAAATGAGATGCACTCGCATATCAGGCGATCCGTTTTCGGAAATGAACCTGTTTCTTTGCTCGTCGGTGCAGGTATGGGAGCTGAGCACGATATGAGTGTTGAAACGTCAAAGTGCTTTATTGATAACCTTGCTGAAATGGGTGCGGAGGTTTTTATTGTCGATGCAGGTTGGGCGTGCCCTCCGGGGCTCGAAACTCATTGGGGAGAATATAACGGCGTCAATATTACGAATAAAGACAGATATCCTAATGGTATTGAAGAGGTTGTTGATTACTGCCAATCTAAGGGGCTTAAATTTGGTCTGTGGCTGGATATTGACAGTATGGGTAAGTTCGACCCGAGATATGATAAACAACCTGAATTGCGCTCGAAAAACGCACTTGGCGAACACAGCGGAAATTTTACAGACTTCTCACGGGAAGAAACAATAGAATGGGCCGAAAATCAGCTTGCACGCGCTATTATTGATTATAGAATAGATTTGTTGAGAATTGACTGTAATGTTGATTACAAAGATTATTTTGGTATACGTGATACGGGTTATGGTATAAATGAGTGTACGTCCTTGAGACATTTCAATGCTGTTTACGCTATGTTCCAAAGACTAAAAAAGCGTTTTCCCGACGTTGTGTTTGAAAACTGTGCAGGGGGCGGAGGCCGCACAGACCTCGGTATGATGAAATCTTTTAATCACACGTGGGTTTCTGATTGTCAGTGTGCGCCGCATTCTGTTTACATCACGAACGGTATGACCATTGCTTTACCGCCCGAACGTGTAGACAGACTTTTCGCCGGTATGGGATGCCATTCGTTCGGATCATTTGATTTGCATATGCGTAACACAATGCTTACGCATATGTCACTTAACGTTATCTCACCCGCCGCTGCAAAAATGAATTCACAGCAGCTTGAGTTTGTAAAACACAGTATCGATATTTATAAGAGTTTTATCCGTAAATTTCTTCCTCATTCTAAAATATATCATCATACACCTGATACATCGTGCGCCGAAAAAGACGGCTTTATAGTGCTTGAGGTTGCGGCTGACGATATGACTAAGGGTGCAGTCGCTGTTTTCTCATTGCCTCTTGTCAATACAGACCGCTATAAGCTAACCCTTAAAGGCATTGATGCTGAACGTATTTATAAAGTAACACTTGATAACAGCCGAGCATCCTATCAGGTGAGTGGCGCAGAGCTGATGCAAAACGGCATTGACGTTTATATTCCTTCGTCGATGTCTTCCGAGCTTGTGCTTTACGAGTCAATATGAACATTGACATCAAAACTCTAATTTGCTAAAATACCATTATTATTAAAGATAAGGGGAATAATTATGAAAAGATTTTTAAGCGTTTTCTTATCTGTTGCTGTTATCGTTTCCTGTGCAGCAGTCGGATTTTCGGCATTTGCTGAAGATGCAACGACAAAGTTTGCCGTTGCGTCCGATCTTCACTATGTCGTGCCGGAGGCAGAGCTTGAGGTGTTTAACGATCAGGAGCCTGTTTTCTGGTTTGCTAACCGCCGTGCTCAGCTCGAAAATGAAAGCGGATTCATTATTGATGAGTTTCTTCGTCAGTGCGCTGAGGATGATGACTGCGAGTTCGTTCTGATTCCCGGCGACCTTGTTAACGACGGCAGAGTTATTGTTCAGCAGCATATTGACGTTTCTGCAAAGCTCAAAAAGTTTGAAGAAGAAACGGGCAAGCAGGTATACGTTATCAACGGTAACCATGATAACGGTGCAGGCGAAAACGATTTTAAGTATGATGATTTCATTGATACTTATTATGAATTCGGCTATAAAGAGGCAATTACAACAGTTGAAGGCACTTGCTCATACGTTGCAGAGCTCAATGATGAATACCGCCTTATTGCGGTTGACAGCTGTGATCCTACCAAGTCAACAGAAGACGGTATGACAAAGGATAAGGTTAATTGGGTTATCGAGCAGGCTGAAAAAGCTTATGCAGACGGCAAATATCCGATTCTTATGATGCATCACAATCTTCTTGACCATCTTCCGGTTCAGAGAATTCTCAGCAGAAACTTCATTATCAGAAATCATCTTGCAACCGCAGATAAGTTTGCAAATGCAGGTATTAAGCTTGTTTTCACCGGCCACGAGCATTGCAGCGATGCAGCTGTTTACACAAGCTCAAAGGGCAATAAAATTTACGATTTTGCAACAACATCGCTCACTATGGCTCCTACAAGCTACAGAATGTTTACTGTAACTGATGAAGAGATCAATTATGAAGAAAAAACAATAGACAGTATTGACGTTGAATCTCTTACAAGTATTGTATCGGGCTATCCTCAGGAAGCGATTGATATGATGAATGAGGATTTTGCTGCATACGCTAAAGCTTTCCTTAAAGCAGGTATTCAGTACAGACTCGCCAAGGGTATGAGAATGGAAGAAATGGGTATGGAAGAGGGCGATCCTTTCTATAACCTTGTCTATACAGCTGTTACAGGTCTTACCGATGTCCTCGAAAAGCCTCTTTACGGCGAAGGTGGCATACAGGAGATGGCTAAGGAATATAATATAGATATACCGGATAGCGATTACT
>JAZUSN010000043.1:0-5035 GCA_045606785.1 Acutalibacteraceae bacterium
ATTAGTTTTATCCAAACAACTCTCTGTATTGAACAGGGTAATATCCTGTGTGTTGTTTAAAACGTCTTATGAAATTCGGATAGTCGTTGAATCCGCATTCCGTGCATATCTGCAGCACGGTCATGTCTGTGTGCTCAAGCAGTTTTTTTGCATATTCAAAGCGCATATTGTTCAGATAAACTTTGAAGTTTATTCCTTTTTCTGCCTTGAATAGCCGTGAAAAATATGTGGGTGCAAGTGCAACCTCGTTGGCAACATCTTCAAGTTTAAGCTCATTTCTGAAATTGTTGAGAACATATAACTCCGCTTTGTTTATTGCGGAAAGTTCCCTGATTGGTTCGTCATCTGAAGTTTCCTTTTTAAGTTTTGCAATAATGGCGTTGAGCAACATTTCGGAAAAATCCTTATCATTTATATTGTTGCAGAGTTCGTTAAGCAAAACTTCAAAGCAAAGTTTGGTTTCTCCGCTTACTTTCAGAAACACCGGCGAGTTTTTTGTGAGGCTCTGCAGAAAAGTCTGATTGCAGATATCGCCCGAGAACATAACATTATAAAGTTCGGCATCCTTGATATCCACATAGTGAAAGTCAAGCGGAGTCAAGAAAAACAAATTGCCCGGTTCTATTTCATATTCGGTTCCGTCAACCGTATATGTACCGTTGCCCGAAACAATAAACTCCAGCTCATAAAAATCGTGAAAATGCGTTTCTATAAAAGTGTTTTCTTGCTTTTTGGTTGCACTGAGGTAGCCGTTTTCTATAAATCTGCTCTTTGTATATTTCTGCATAAGCCCACTTCCTTTTGCTCTATTTTAACTTGTCTGATAATAAAAATCAATACAAAGGCAAAAAAAGACAATGCAGGATTCTGACATGCAAAGTATAATAAAATCATAATCAATGGAACGTATTAGACAGGAGGTGTCAGTTATTAAATTTATTGGTATCGACATTGGCGGAACCAAATGCGCAGTGGTTTCGGGCAATGATGCGGGTGAAGTTATACAAAAGGAAAAAGTCCCAACAAAGGATTGCAAAAACACTATTGATAAGATAATCAAAATTGCAAAAACAATGGGCAAATGTGATGCTATAGGTATAAGTTGCGGAGGCCCGTTGGACTCTAAAAACGGAATAATAAAATCACCGCCTAATCTTCCCGGATGGGATAATATTAAAATAGTAGATGTGCTAAAAAACGAATTCAATGTTCCTGTCTTTTTAAGAAATGATGCAGATGCATGCAGTCTTGCAGAATGGAAATTCGGAGCAGGAAGAGGGACACAGAATATGATATTTCTTACTTTTGGCACGGGTCTTGGTGCGGGACTCATCTTGAATGGCAAACTGTACACCGGTGCTTGTGATATGGCAGGCGAAGTAGGTCATATAAGGCTTTCTGATTATGGACCGGTCGGTTACGGAAAAGCAGGTTCATTTGAAGGATTCTGTTCCGGCGGCGGTATAGCTCAAATAGGAAAAACCATTGCAAAAGAAAACCAACAAATGGGCCATCCTGTAAGTTTTTCGGGTGATGAAATAACAGCCAAATCTATCGCTGATATCGCTATATTAGGCGATGAAAGTGCATTGGAAGTATACAAGCAGTGTGCACATATGTTAGGTCGAGGTCTTTCAGTGCTGATTGATATACTCAACCCCGAAAAGATAATTCTTGGAAGCATATTTCAACGCAGCGAAGAATTATTACGAGCAGAAATGGAAAAGGTTATTGCAAAAGAAACTCTTCCTCAATCGCGCAATGTTTGCAAAATAGTTCCTGCAGAGCTTGGTGAATCACTTGGAGATGTTGCTGCTTTGTGTGTAGCGGTTTGCGGAATAAAAGGAGAAATATGAATGGAAAAGCTAATGGTACGCTATCCTGCTCTTAAGTCCTGCGAGAGTAAAATTAAAAATACTCTTGAACTTATGATAAAAACATACGAACAAGGCGGAAAGATACTTATATGCGGCAACGGGGGCAGTGCGGCAGATTGTGAACATATTGTAGGCGAACTCATGAAAGGTTTTCATTTGAAGCGACCTGTTTCCGATGAACGCATACCGGAAGAACTCCGCAAAGGTTTGCAAGGAGCTTTACCGGCAATATCTTTACCAAGCCAGATATCCGTGCTCTCCGCTTATGTTAATGATGCAGATCCTGAGATGATGTATGCACAGCTTGTATATGGATACGCATGCAAAAATGATCTTGTTATAGGTATTTCAACTTCAGGGAATTCTGCAAATATAATCAATGCCCTGACCGTTGCAAAATCACTTGGCGTAAAGACCGTTGCTTTGACAGGTGAAAAGCCAAGCAAATTGATGGAGCTGTGCGATGTTACAATAAATGTTCCGAGCTGCGAAACTTATGAAGTGCAGGAATATCACTTGCCTGTTTATCACTATCTGTGTGCATCTCTTGAAAAACATTTTTTCTCAAAATAAAAATGAATTTATAAAAAGGAGATTGAAAGATGAAGAAAAAGTTCCACCTCATTGCAAACGCTCACCTTGACCCCGTCTGGCAATGGCGTGTCCCTGAAGGACTGTCGCTTGTTAAATCCACTTTTCGCTCCGCACTTGACAGAATGAACGAATTTCCCGATTACACATTCACAAGTGCATGTGCAAGCTACTATAAATGGATAAAACTCAACGAGCCTGAAATGTTCGAAGAAATAAAGCAAAGAGTAAAAGAAGGCAGATGGGCAATTGTTGGCGGTATGTGGGTGCAACCCGATTGCAACATTCCGTCGGGTGAGGCATTCTGCCGTCACATGCTCTATTCACAAAAGTTTTTCAAAGAGAATTTCGGATTCATCGTAAAAACGGGATACAATGTTGACTCATTCGGACATAACGGTATGTTGCCTCAGCTGCTGAAAAAATCAGGAATAGACAATTACATTTATCAGCGACCTGACAACCGTACAGAAAAACCTAATCTTCCGTTTGATGATCTGCATTATTGGCAAAGCCCTGACGGAAGTGTTATCAATGCTTTCCGTGTTCCTGACGGATACGGCGGAGATGTTCACGAGCAGCGCCTTGTTGACCACTATTACAACAAAAATCAGCCGATGATGGTGCTTTTCGGTGTCGGTAATCACGGTGGCGGACCTTCAAAGGAGCACCTTAAAAACGCTGAAAAGCTTATCTGTAACGGTGATTTCAAATATTCCACCCCCGATACTTATTTTGAAGAAGCACAGGGCACTGAAATGCCGCTTGTAAACGAGGATTTGCAGCACCACGCAAGCGGTTGCTACAGCGCAAACAGCAGAATTAAAAACATCAACCGCAGGGCAGAAACAGAGCTTGTAACGGCTGAAAAACTGGATGTTCTTGCTAATATAATGACGGGTTCTGCTTTGCATAACAAGCAGATTGAAGCCGCATGGGAACGGGTTATGTTCAATCAGTTCCACGATATCCTTGCTGGCTGTTCAGTAAAAGAAGCATATTTTGATGCAGAAAATTCTTACGGTTACGCTCGTGAAACAGCTCTTGATGTAAACACCTTTGCTGCACAGCGTATAACTTGGAGAATCAAGACTACCGATTTTCTTGACGCTGACGATTCTGAAATGAGAGGCAGAATGTGGTATAAAGAGGGCGAAGGCTCACCAATGGTTGTGTTTAACCCTCATTCTTTTGCTGTTAAATCTATTGCGCAGTTCGGTTCGCAGTACATTTCAAAGGTTCTTGATTCAAAGGGTAATGAAGTCCCGTTCCAGCTTGTGCGTGCTTCATATACCGACGGTGAGCATCTTTACAAGTGCATTTTTGAAGCAGATGTTCCTGCTTACGGTTACGCTGTATATTATCTTTATCACAAAGAAAACAACGATGAAAAATCCTTCGAGTCACATCTTACTGCAACAGAAAACAGCCTTGAAAACAGTAAGGTCAGATTTGTTTTTGATAAAGAAACAGGTGCAGTTTCTTCTTGTATATTAAAAGAAAGCAACACCGAATTTGCCGAAGGTCTGCTTGGCAGAGCAGTTGTTTGCGACGATTTTGCCAACGATACATGGGGACACAGAGTTTTTGATTATAATATTGATATAGGTCAGTTTGGCGAAGGTACTCTTGAGATTGTTGAAAACGGTCCTGTCAGGGTAACCGTCAAATCCGTTGTAAAATACGGCAATTCCGTACTGACAAGATACTACTCGCTTTATGACGATAGCGATAAGCTTACAGTCAGAACAGTTCTTGAGCTTGATGAGCAGTATAAATCCGTCAAGCTTTCGTTCAAAGCGGATGTAAACAATTCAACCGTCACATATTCCATGCCTTATGGCTTTATTGAAAAGGATGCAAACGGTCAGGAAGAGCCTTCACACGCATGGTGCGATATATGCGATGAAACTGGTAAGGGTCTCGGACTTCTGAACACAGGCAAATACAGTTTCTGTTCAAACGGTAATGATCTGCGTATGATGATTGCACGAAGCTGTGCATACCTTGACCACTTCGGTCAGCATATGCGTGACGGTGAAATGGAATTTCTTGATAAGGGCGAGCAGGAATTTACCTATGAAATCGTTCCTCATATTCATAAGGTCAATTCCGAACTATTCAAAGCATCGGAAGTTCTTAACAATCCGCTTCAGACACATCAGGAAACACACCACGGCGGAAATCTACCTCAGATTTATTCTGCACTTGACGTTGATAAAGAAAATATTGTTGTCACTTCAATCAAGTCTGCAGAAAACGGCAACGGTATCATCATGCGTATTGTTGAAACAAACGGCACCGCAACCGATGCTACGGTTGATTTCACCGCTCTTAACACAAAATTCTCAATGAGCTGGAAACCGCAGGAAATCAAAACTGTCAGAATTATGCCTGACGGAAAAGTTACCGAATGTATGATAACCGAATAAAAGCAAACAAGCCCACTGACAATGAGTCAACGGGCTTGTTTGCTTTTATTTTGATTTTTATTTGTTACAGCATAATTACAACAGAATCAGCTGAGAACCGTCTTTTGCAACATAATTCTTTTGAACACCGAGTTC
>JAZUSN010000044.1:0-29001 GCA_045606785.1 Acutalibacteraceae bacterium
CTACAATACAGACCAAAAGCAACCATTATTATATCGTTGTAGACACTTATGACGAAAACGGCAAAAGAAAACCTAAATGGATTGCAACAGGTCTTGAAATTAAAGGTAACAAAAGAAAAGCTGAAGAAATAAGAAAGGAGATCGAAAGGGAATATGAGTTGAAAAATAAGCTTGTACCTTCCGACATCACACTTGATGAATTAGCCGAAAAATGGTTGGTCGAGTACGAAAACGAAGTTGATATAATCACATTCGGCGGTTATGAAAGCATTACAAAGGTTCATATCATTCCGTATTTCAAAGAACACATAATAAAGGTGAACGAAGTTACCTATGAAACAATACAGAAATACATTGACGAAAAGAAGGTGTCCGGGAACAAAGTAACCGGAGGTGGTCTTTCTCCCAAAACACTCAAAAGTCATATGACGGTGTTTAAGCTGATTTTCAATCTGGCGAGAAAGAAAAAATTTATTTATGACGATTGTCTGGAGTTCGTGAAACTTCCGACACTTTCTCACGAAAAGGTTAATTTCTACAGTGCAGAAGAAGTTCAGAAAGTTTGGGAAGCGATTAAAGACGACAGAATCTTTCACATTATTTATGCGACTATCTATTTCGGAATGCGCAGAAGCGAAGTGCTCGGACTTCGTTGGGATGCGGTAGACTTCGAAAATAAGATGATCATCGTCAAGCACACGGTTGTAATGTATAACAACAAGGTTGTTGCCAAGGATTCAACCAAAACCGATGCCAGCAACAGAACATACCCTCTGTCGGATGATATGATTGAATTCTTCAAGTGGCTTAAGGCTCGTGAGGAAGAAGAAAGAGCTGCTTGCGGCAAAGATTATATTGAGAACGATTATATATTCAAATGGCCGAACGGCAAAACTTATGACCCTGACTATATTTCAAAACATTTCAAGAAGCTTTTGAAAAAGAATGATTTGAAGCGTATAAGATTTCACGATTTGCGTCACAGCTGTGCGGCTTTGCTTTTGTCTGAGGGTCGTGAGCTTTATGACGTTTCTGAATGGCTCGGACATTCCGATGTGAACATCACCGCTAAGTTTTACGGTCATCTTGATATGAACAGAAAAAAGGCTCTCGGAAACACTTTAGGAAATTCCATAGGCTTCAAAACCAGTGTGTAGCTTGAGTCTGAGCATATCTTGTTAGAATTTTGTTAGAAAAACGGTGCTTTGGGGTGGCTTTCAAAAGGATATAAAAAAGCCGCAATCCCTTGATATACAAAGGATTGCGGCTTGGCGCGCTGGAAGGGACTCGAACCCCTGACCTTTTGGTTCGTAGCCAAACACTCTATCCAGCTGAGCTACCAGCGCAAAAGTGCGGTCTTTTGACCGCTCAAGTATATTATCACACTTGTTTAAAAAAAGCAAGTGTTTTTCAGCTATTTTTTAAAATTATTTTTTCAAAGTGTGAGGGATGCCGGATCGGCGTACTTTTTTCTTTGGTTGCGGTGCATTATGTTGGCGGAATCCGTAACAGATTTTGCTATCAAACTGTTTCGGGTAAAACGTCTGTGTTTTCCCATACGGCTATGACAGTGCCGCTGTGTACGGTTACGGTCGATTTCTCTGCGCTGAATTCATTGCTGATTCCGAGCGGTCTGTTACACGGTACTGTGCCTTGCTCAAGCTCGTATTTGAATCCCTTGAGCGTAACGATTGCCTCATCACAGCCGAACGGCAAAAGCGAGATGTAGCCGCCAGTATTATCAAAGCTGAGTGTTTTGCCGCTGATTGCGGTAATTACCGTATCACGGTCAAAAATATATCCGCTGAGGTTTTGATCGGCAATATATTTGAGCACCTGCAGGTTGCCGAGCGTGTGTGCAATTCTGCCGCCCGTTGCACCAAAGATGAGGAACTCATCACAGCCGTTTTCTATGCCAATCTCAACAGCAAGCATTGTGTCGGTATCATCCTTGACAGGGGAGTGGGTGATAACGTTTTTGTGCTGCGGTGTGTAACCTAGCGAATCAAAATCTCCTACAACCGTGTCGGGCATTATGCCGATTGCTTCAAGTGCTTTGTAGCCTGCATCGGCGGCAATTATCATATCATTTTTTGAGGGATTGAAAAGCTCTGCGCAGAAGTTACCTCCGCCTGCAATAAAGCAACGCTTTTTGTCTGCCATATGACCGCCGCCTTTCCGTGGTTTTATTTCAGGTATGCTTCAAGTCTGTATATCGGCATACCCTGTGAAGCGAATCTGTGCTCGTACTCTGTTTCAATGTTACCTTCGAAGTCGCTGTTATGAAGGTCGAGCGAAACGTTTTTGAGGCTGAAGCCGAAAACGGTAAGCTGCTCAATCGAATACTCAAAAAAGTGCATATTGTCCGTCTTTTGGTGGATTTCTGCACCGGGCTTGAGAATAACGGCATAGCTCTTAAGAAAGCGTGCGTTGGTCAGCCTGTGGTTGGCATATGCCTTTTTGGGGTATGGGCAGGAGAAGTTGAGATATATTCTGTCAATTGATTCGGGACGGATATATTTTTCAAGGTACTCCGCACCTCCGTGCAGGAATACAAGGTTAGGTATGTTTTCCTGCTTTGAGGCTTCGCTTGCCATAACTATAACGTTTGCAACCTTTTCGAGAGCAAGCACATTGATATCGGGGTTGCGCTTTGCAAGCTCGCAGGCAAATCTGCCCTTGCCGCAGCCGATCTCAAGCACAACGGGGTTGCTGTTGCCGAAAAGCGCCTCAAGGTCAAGGTACTCTTTTTTCTCGATTGCGGTAAGAAAGTTTCTGTCATCGCTGAAAAGCTTGATGATGTTGTCGCACTCTGCAAGACGTTCCTCAAGGTACTTCTTTTTTCTCATTCTCATAGATTTTGCCGTCCTTAATAATTATTGCGTTTACGATAAAAACAGGCGCACGACGAACGTACGCCTGCTCTTTTTATTCTTTGGTTTCTTCAATCTCAACGTGGTCTGCTACGAAGCCCTCGAGCATCTTGATAAGGCTCTTGACTTCCTCGGTTACACGTGCGCTGACAAGCTTTGCCTGTGCCTGCTCAAGCTTTGCGGCAGATGTGAGTGCCTCTGCCTTACGGCGAGCATCGGTTTCTACCCGTCTTACGACCTGAGAAACCTCTTCAATCATCTGTGCTGCCGAAACGGAGTCTGCATTCGGAGCGGATCCCTCAGCCTTGAGATGCTCGAGCTGCGCAAGAGCTTCTTCGTATTTTACTTTATAGCCCTCGTCGGAATTCTCACGCAGCTGTTTAATGATGCCGGCAAGTGCCTTGCACTCCTGCTTATACTGCTCTTTTTCCTTGATGAGGTTGCCGTTCTCTTCAAAAAGGCTGTCGTTTCTTGTCTGGAGAGAAGCGTAGGCGTCACGAAGTTGAGCCTGGGCTGCCTCGGAGGCAGCGACGTATTCGTCTACCTCGGCGCAGTTGTAGCCCTTGCGTGATATTGAGAAGCTTTTGCTTTCAGCCATTGTTAAAACCTGCCTTTATCAGTCGTTGTAGTATTTGAGGCCTGTTGCCTTGCACCACTCGTGGAATACGCGAAGTGACTTAAGACGTGCGGGACCAAGGTCGTGAGAGCCTCTTGTGTACCAGTTGAATGTGTCTACGCCGCAGAGGCTGACAAGGTACTTAGCGGATGCGCAGAAGCCTGAGTCAATAGCGTTGTCAAGCATACAGATCTGCTGGTGTGTAAGGTTTGCTGCCTCACGGTCATTCTGTACGAAGAATTCGTCGTACATCTTGGAGAAGAGGTATGCGCCGCAGCTTGTGGGTGTTGCAACAACACCGCGTGCGCCTGCCTTATATGCTTCCATAAGGTAGGGGATGTTAGCCTGAAGAACGGCTGAATCGCCCTGTACGTCGATTTTCTCTTTGATCATTTCGATCTTGCAGGTTGTGTCCTTGATTCCGACGAATCTGCCGGTTTCAACGAGTCTGCCGTAAACGGATGCGGGCATAAGGTGAGGCTGCATGCCGGGGAACTCGTAAAGAACAATGGGAAGAGTTGTCTGTGTGCTGAGCTCTGCAAGGTATGTAAACAGCTGCTCTTCGTCGGCACAGTAGCCCTTTGTTACAAAAACAAGGCCGTCAACGCCTGTCTGTTCCATGCGCTTAATTTCTTCAACCTGAGCGTGCCATGTGGGCTCAAGGTTAGCTGTTGCAACAACGGACATACCGCCGGCTCTCTCAACTGCTGTTTTTGCAAGCTTCTCTCTCTCGTTAAGAGTAAGGAGTGTCATTTCAGAGCTGCCGCAGCAAGCAAAAAGGTGCTGTGCGCCCTGGCGTGACTGCCACTCAACATACTTTTCGTATGTATTAAAGTCGATGGAGCGGTCTTCGTTGAAGGGTGTGAGGAGAAGAGAATATACGCCACGGTTGTTGAATTCTTTGGTTGACATAATAAAAGCCCCCGGTTCTTAATTTTTCTACAGTATACCGCACCGAAACAGAAAAATCAATAACAAAGAGGGCTTTTATTTAAATTTATTATCTGAAAGCTATGAACGTGTATTCGTCGCCGAGTCTGTTCAGCTGAACTTTTGTTGTGCCTTCAACGGTGGTTGAATTTTGCGTAACCTTGAAGCCTGTTGAGGTTGCCTTTACGCCCATGCTTGAGTAATATTCCGAGGCTATACCGGCACAGCAATACGAAGTGTCGCTGCTATCTGCCCAGAACATCGGATAAGCGGCTATGCATACTATTAAGAAACTGGGCTTGAAGCCGAGGCGTATGGTTTGCTCGCTTTGTCCCGTTCCGAAATATGTGCCCATTGTCGGCTTTGTTCCCCAGGAGTCTTTTTCAGTCTGCGTTACGTGAATCGAGTCGTCATTTATGTGTGTTCCGCAGAAAAAATTCTTCGGCATAAACGATTCGTACTGAACTGCGCTCGATTCGGCAGGGCAGAATTGAGCTTCGATTATAACCCAGCTTTTCATAACGAAGGCGTCGGTGTCTCTGTCGGCGCTGATTGTGTCACAGCCCGATTCCTTGAGGTTGAGGTCGCTTTTGAAGTTGAGACAGTCCACGATTTTTGTAAAAGCCTCGTGGCACGCCGTGCCGCCTGCCGAATACGGTACGTAGATTGAAAAACGGATTTTGATGTCGGCGTGCCTGCAGTATTCGTCGGGCACAAGCTCACCGTTGCTGTTCTCCGTAAAGTAGTCCGTTATTCTTACACTTTCAATTCCGACGGAAACGATTGTCTGTCTGAGCGGTGTGGCTTTTGGAATTGCAGGGAATTCCGTGAGGAACTTTATACCGCGAAAAAGTGATGTTTGTGCGCTCAGCCAGGTTGCAATTTCCTTGGGCATTGCGCTGATTGAATCTGCCGTATCAGGTCACCTCCACTATTGTACGGATTATTGCCCAGATGTAAAAAACTTCTTCTCCAATATACACTCGTTCTGCTCTGTCAATTCGGTAGTCTGTGCCGTCTGCCGAAATGTAACCCGAATCGCTTAAGATTGTGAGGTCTGGCTCGGGCGGACCTATGTAAAGGTAATGACCTTGACTGTTGAAGCCGATTTCGGTGTAGATTCCGTCGAGGTACATTTTGTTTTTGTATCTGAGCGGCTGAATAAAAGCCTTGCAGGTTTTGGTTGTGCTGCCGTCGTGTATTTCAACGCGGCGTGCATATGTGTCGAATATAGGGTTGTTTATCATTTGCCCACCTGCCTGAATACAAAGCTGTTATCCTCAAAAAGGTCTGCCGCCTGAAGGAAGGCCTCGTCACGCATTACGGCGGCAAATTCGGTCGTTGCCGCCGGTGTGCGCGATACGGTTACGTCACCGGCTTTGAAGCTTACCTTGTCGCCGTTTTCTGCGGCGTTGCGCACGGCAAGGCGGTAGCAGGCGAGGGCGGCGGCAGCCTGCGCAACCCTCGGGTCGTCGGGGTCTGCGCTGCTTTTGAGTCTGCATTTCACATCCTCAAGGCACATCCCGCAAAGGGGCAGAGCATTTTCTGCCCCTTCTTCGTCGAGGGTAACAAGCTGTCTGAGTCTGAAAAGTACGGTCTGACTGTTTGTCATGCGTTACCCCTTTCGTTTATCAGACGGTAAGTGTACGGGAGGCGTCTGTGAAGATTTTTGCAAAGCCTGCAATTGATGTGATTGCCGCACGCTCAAGCTGTCTGTCAATGAGCTTGTCGTATTCGGTCATAACGTCGCCTGCTTTTACCATTTCAAGCGCACAGCTCTTGTCAAGGCCGATAACCGTGCCTGCAGGCACCGCGGCGGAGCGCACAAGCTCTGCGCCGATAGGCGTAATCATTTTGCCCGTTGCGTGGAAGTTAAGACCTGCCGCAGAATCCTTGAATTCGCTGAGGTTGAGCATATTTACCGCATCTGCATTGTTGGCGATAAGTACGTTCATCTCATAAGGGTCAAGGTCTTTCCAGAGGTTGACGATGTCGGCATAGGTGAGAGAGCCGGATGTAATTGCCTGTGTTGCTGCGGCAGGGTTTTCGTTGCCGTCACCGTTAATGATAGTGTCGATTGCATCGGCAAGCTGAGCCTTTGCAATGTGTGCACCTATCTGTCTGAGTGTGACGGTGAAAAGGTCAAGACGCTGGAAACGGATTGATTCGTATGAAGCGACAAGCATTCTGCCGCGCTTGCGGAGCTTTACGAGATTTTCGCGTGTTTTGACCGTTGTCTGGGGAATTACCGCACCCTCGGCAACGTCTTTGAGTGACTTGTCGTCATCAGAGGGGATGCTTGTGATTGAGCGGTAATCGAGAGAGTCGATGTTGGTAACGGATGCGATGAGCTTGGGGAGCGCGTTTGCCTCCTCCATACCCTGGTGTACGGCTCTTGCAACGTACTCGGGGAAGAGTGTTGCGCTGTCTGACGTCTTGAAGAACTTTTCAACAACGTCGCTGCCTGCGCCGCTTACTTTGATGTCAAAGCGCTTGAGCTGACGCTGATAAGCATCAAGCCCTTCAAGTGAACTGCCCTTGTAGTTTTCAGAGGGATCAATGCTCTCAAGTGCGCTTGTGAATGAGCCGCCGCAGTAGAGTCCTTTTTCGAGTCTGATATTGTCAAAATTAGCCATTAGTTGTTATCTCCTTTCGTTGAATCAGAGCAGTATGCCTGCTGTTTTGCTTGCTTCGTCGAGCTCGATAACGGTAACAGTTCTGCCGCTTGTGTCAGCTGCCGCCGTCTTTGCATCTGCTGCGCTGAGCGCTGTGATGCCGAGTGCAGGGGCTGTGCCCGAATAGGGGAGAGATATGTAGCCGTTTGTCTGAACTGCGGCGATATTGCCGTGGGATGAAACGACGACACCCACAAAAAGGTCGCCGCTTTCGCAGGCTTTAACCGTTGCGCTTTCACTCATCGTGACGAGTGTACCGACTTCAAGCTCTGCTTCGATGGCAAATGTTACCACCTGTTCATTAATGCCTTTGAATGAAATTGACATATGTTTTCCTCCTTAAATTTTGAATTCATTGTTGTCTGCCGCTTTGGTAAGGCTTGTGCCGAATTGCGGTCTGACGGGGTAAAGCTTTGATGCGCTGTGTGTAAATGATTTTTCGAGCGTTGCAAGCTGTGCGGCGGTGAGTGATTTGCATATATCCGCAAATTCATCTTCCGCAAGTGACGGCACCGTCATTGCCGCGAGTCTGATAACTCTCTGCTCAAGCTCCTTTCTGTAGAGCTCGGCATCCTTTGCAAGTGCCTCAAGCTCGGCAATTTCTTTTGTCAGCCTGCCGAAAGCTGCCGTGCTCAGCGTGATTGAATCATATCCGCAGGATTTTTCTTTGATCTGGCTGAGCGTCATACCGTCCTGAGCTTCAAACGCTTTGGTAACGCCTGCTCTGGGCTGAGCAGGTACGGCAACAAAGCTCCATTCGTAAGCGTCGGTGGGCGAATCAAGTACAGTGTGGCATATCCTGCCGTTATAGATTTCACCGATTCGGTGCTTGCATCCCTTTTTGCGTGTGTCCGCTCCGCAGACAGAGCAGGTCATTGAGCTTACGGAGCAGCTGATGCTCGTCTCTTTTTTGATGCCTGCTTCAATCTGTGCTACAAGCTCTTCGTTTTTCGGTGTGAGTGCCATATATGCCCTTGCCTTGAGGCAGGTGTATTTCTCACCCGTTGAGGTTGTTTCGTCTTCGCTTTCTTCAATCCACGTTCTGAATATTCTTGCCGTCTGGTTGTCGCTTTTCATATTGTGGTCGGTAATGCCCGTCTTGCCCTCAAACAAAGCCGCAAGCTTTATGAGTGCGCCGACGGTGAAACGCTCAGAATCTCTGTCGATCTCATTGTCGCAGAGTGTGAGCGTGAAGCAGAAAACCTCATCCTCTTTAAGCGGTCTGATTGTGTATTTGTTGATGAGCTCAAGCTCATCCGTTGCGGCAATATCAGCCGCAATGCTGCCTGAAACGTTTTTTAAAACTGTCTGCATTTTTCCTCCTTAACTTTCAAGTCGCTGTGCCTGCGCCGAGTAAAGCTCTGCACGCGCCGCCTCAACGAGGTCCTGAAGCATAATGTCATCCCAGATTATATCCACGCTGCCGGGCAGACCGTAAAGTCTCAGCGCGGTATCGCAAATTTTGTTTATTGCGTGTGAGAGAATGCGTCTGTATGCTTCAATTTCGCTGGTCAGGGCGTCTGCCTGCTGTGAGGACATACGCTCTGTGCTGGACCAGGAGAGACCGAGCAGAAACGGTGGCAGACCTGTTTTTGCAACTATCTGCTCAAGCAGCTGACGTACCGGTACTTCGCTGTCGGGAAGCTGAGCCTCTGCGCCGATTACTTTTATCTGCACGTCGCCGACGGCAACAAAGTCCTTTACTGCGGAGCTGCTCATTGCTGAGCTCCATTCCTGCGCCACAAGCGCGGCACGTTCTTTGGCGTAAGCACGGTCGAGTGAATCGTTCTGCGGCTTGTAGGTTACCGCAAAGCGTACGTTGCCGAGTCTTTCCCAGTTTGTGCCAACCGTGCGGAAAATCTTCATCAGCGTGCCTGCAACAAACGGCAGACCCTTGAGTATAGAGTTGCCCGTCAGCGCGCCTGCATCCGGGTTGAGCACGCTCATTACGGTCAGCTCAGGGTAACGTATTCTTTCTGCGTGACCTGAGCTGAGTGAGTAAATATCTATGTTGAGTCCGTTTTCGTTACGCTTGAGAAGAATGTTCTCGAGCGGTGCGTTGAATAGCGCGCAGGGTGTGCCCAGACTGTTGGTGACGATTTCGCCTATGGCTGTGCCGTAGGTGAGAAGCTGCTCAAAATAGTTGGATACAAAGGCATCCAGCCCCGTCTGGTTGCCGTTGACGCAGATTTGCGACACAAATTCGTTCATCTTCTGCTGCGACGAGGCGTTTGTGCATCTGACATCAAAGCCTCCGGTCAGCCGCACAAGCTTTGTTATTGCCGCATCAATTATCGGCACGGCTTCACGCAGGGCGGTGTACAGCTGCATATCCTGCATTCCGGGTGCGGCGCTGTCAAGCAGGGAAAACGGATTGCTGCGGTTTCCTGTTTGCACAGCGCACACTTCGGGTGAAGCCTCTTTCTTGCTTTTCTTTTTCATTTACTCCTTCCTTTCTGCAGCGATGGCGAAAAATCCGTAATCGTTACGGTCCATAAGCGTTGTCACAAAGTACCGCATATCGTCCATTGCGTGGTCATTTGTTTTACACGGCGTGTCCTTTGTGCAGTTGTCCTCCCAGCGGTAAATTGAGAATTCGCGCACGATGTCACGGCACGGTGTGCAGATCTTTATTTGCTCTGCCTTGAGTGCCTCGGAAACCTTTCTTATGCCGTCGAGCACGTCATTCTTTGCGGGAATGACCTTGAATTTTCCGTGGCGGCGTATGCATTCGATGAAGCTCGCGGCCGAAGGGTCTACCGCAACCGCACTTATCTGCCTGTTGCCCGCAAGCTTTTCAAGCGCGGCATAGTGTTCTTCATCCGTTCTCTGCACACCGAGTGCGCGTGAATCGTGGTAGTATTCGTCAACTCTGTACCATATACCGTCCGATAAACCCCATAGCCCAAAAGAGCTCGGATTCACTGTACCGTAGTCGCAGGAGATGTACCAACACTCAAAATCACCCTGCGGCACAGGGCAGATATGTCTTTCGCTGCTGAAAAACGGATACACAAGTCCCTGCGCGGCAACCCACTTTCCTTCTACGAACCGCTCGTAAAATGCACCGCTGTAAAGGCTGCGGTATCTGTTGATGATTTTCGGTGTAAGGGAAGGGTTGTCGTCCATTGTGAAGTGAAGATAAAGGCAGTTCTTTTCGTCCGACTTCTTTATCCATTCCTCATAAAACCAGTGCAGGGGATTGTCGGGGTTGCAGTTGAACCAAAAGCGTGAGCCTTCAAGCGAACAGCGTGCGAGAGCCTGCTCAACAAATGAGCGGGGCATAAGGGCAACCTCGTCGAGGAGTACGCCGCCGAGTGTCATGCCCTGAATGAGTGAGGCAGAGCCCTCGTCCTTGCCGCCGAAGAGCCAGAAGCTGTTCGTTCTGCCGCCAAAGCTGATCTCAATTTCGTTGCGTGATACTTTTTCCTTGCATTCAAATCCGAGCGTGCCGAGTGTCGGCAGCATCGTGCGGATTACGTTGCGGCGAAGTGAAGCAATCGTCTTTCCGCAGATTGCAAATGATGTGTCCTCAAAGGCGGACATTGCCCACGAAACGAACGCCAGCGACATACATACCGTTTTGCCCGAACGCACGGCACCGTCACAGATTATTGCGTCCCTGTGATGATGTGGCGAGGTCGGGCACCACCACGTAAGGGCGGTCAACTGCTTTTCGGAAAACGTCTTAAAATGAATATCCGCTGAGCTTTTTCTACTCATCGGCATCACTTTTTCTGATTGCGTTTGCCGAGTTTTCCAGCGCGCGGTAGAAGGGCAGGGCGGTGTCGGTTGCTTGGTCAGCTGTCATTTCCGCGAGCCGATCGAGTGCTTTGAGTCTGTCAAAAAACTTGATTTCAATGCCGCCGCCTTTCGGCCTTTTGATTTCGGAAACATTGAAAAGCTCCATTTCTGCAAGCTCACTCTCGGTCGGGGGGTCCTCACGGTAAATAAGACTTACTGCATCTGCAATGCTGCCGAATGCAAGCTTACGGTAGCCTGCTGCCGCTTCGTTGCAACAAGGGCTCTGTGCCTGAGTAAGAGAAGCAATCTCGTCCCGTATATCCCTGCGGGAGAGCAGCTTTACCGCCGCTGTTGCAGGAGCCAACGCGTAGCCTGCCTTGATTGCTGCGTCACGGCCGTCGGGCTGTACTGCGTAGTTGAGACAAAAAAGCTTTTCTCTTTTGCTGAGTGATTTCTTTGCTATTTTTTCACCTTCCTTGCGTTTTTTTGAAGTGAGCTTATCTGCCCGTATAGAAAAACTCCCTTCACTCAAAGGCTGAAACAGCGTTTTTTTCAATGCGAATAGGTGATAGTTTTGGCGTTTTTTGCTGAACGTTAAATAAATGTTCACAAACAAGCCCGAAAAAGGGCAAAAAAATACCGCTGTCAGCGACAGCGGCAGGTTGAATGGGGGTTTATTGATTTGTCTGTGTGATATGTACGTCAAGCTGGTTGAACGGTATGTTAATGCCTGCTTTATCAAAGTCAAGCTTCACACGCTCCTGCATATCGTAAAATGCAGGCCAGTAGTTTTCACTCTTACACCATACGAGTGTATCGATTGTGACGCTGCTTTCGCTGTGTGCGCCTACCGCAATTACTGGCTTGGGGTTGTCAAGCGTGTGCGGGCAGGCGGCAACTGCATCCTCAATAACCTTTTTTGCAAGTGAGATATCATCGTTATATGAAATGTTGAACTTGAGGTTTACTCTGCGTGTTGTCTGCGCTGTGTAGTTGATGAGGTTGTTGGAGGTGACGTGCGAATTGGGCACTACAACACGCTTGTTATCGGGAGTGAGAAGCGTTGTGTTCATAAAGTGGATCTCCTCAACCGTACCCTCGACGCTTTCAAGTGCAACGTAGTCGCCTGCTCTGAAGGGCTTGTTGAACATAATTTCAATGCCGCTTGCAAACTGCGAGATCAGACCCTGCAGACCGAGACCTGCCGTAATACCTGCAGCACCTATTGCTGCGGCAAATGAGCTGATGTCAAAGCCGAGTACGGACAGCGCGAAAAGAACAAAAACAATTCTCATTGATACAACAAGCATGCTTTTGAGAAAGTGATGAACGGATTCATCGACATTGCGCTTTTGCATTATCTTTATCAGCAGCTTTCCGCAGAGCTTGCTGAAAAAGTATCCGATAACAATTATTATGGCTGCTCCGATGATTTCGGGTATGGCATTGTAGATTTTCAGCGGTAGCTCGCTCAGCCATTTTGAAAAAGATGAAATGTCTTTTATTTCTTCGGGAATGATGTTGGTGGTCGCTTCAAGTAATCTCATTGTTATCACCTTTACAGATATAATAGGCCGCATCGTGTGAGGATGCGGCCATCGGTTTATTTAAGTTTGAAGCTTTCAGCTTCGATGATAGCAGCGTCGCTTTCACTATACGTGATTTCGACGTTGTCACCCTTGTTTGTTATAACGACTGTTTCAAAGTCGGATGCGTATACAGCGTAGTAAGTTGCCGAACCTTCAAGCTTGAGATAGTAGCAGCTGTCGCCGTTGATGACCGCTGTTCGGATTTCGGCAATAGCGCCTGTTGCTGTAAGCTTGTTAGCGCTTGATTCATCACCTGAGGGGTTTTTCTGATCCTCAATGGATTCAACATCAATATCTGTCTTGATACCGTTTTCTGCAAGGAGAGCGGTATAGCTTTCAAGGCAAGCACGGATTGATGTGCCGGTTGCGATGATTGTTGTGAACTGGTTAACGTTAACCATAGCGTACTGCTGAACAATGTTGCTCTTATCCTTGAGAGCCATAAAGTAAGTCGGTTCGTTACCGATATTGAGAAGCAGCGGGAAGGTTGCTGCGTAGCTGTACTGCTGTACCTTACCCTGCGCAGCTTCCTGTGCAGCGTTCTCTGTTGCACCGCTTACACGGTAGAACTTAGCCTCTTTTGTACGCTGATTGATAAGTGTGAAGCCTGTGATGGAGTTATCGCTTGTTGTGATTGACGTAACACCTGTGTACATATAAACGTCATCGTTGAGCGCGATGTAGTTGTAGCCGTCTGTTGTAACAACAACGTCTTTCTGGCCGAGAATTGAGTTCCAGAAGCCGTTCTTGTATTTACCGTAGTAGTCGTACTGCTCAACAAGGAGATCGGGATCGTATACACGGTCAAGCCAGTTGAGCGATTTGTCAGTTCTGATCTGCTCGATTGTGTAGTCTACACATTCACCTGTTGAGGGGTTTACAAGGATTGCGCCGATAACGTCGCGTCCGCCAAAGAGACCGATCGTGTTGTCATAAATCGGGCATACCCAGTATGCGTTGCCGTTTTCATCAACCTCAAATACCGAGTCGCCGAGAAGCTTTGTCGGGTAGTTGAAGCGAAGGTGACGCTTGAGAAGGTGATTGAAGTGGTCAGCATCGGAGTAGATGATGCCTCCGTCAACCTTTACATAGTCTACCTTCTGTGTGGTCATATCAATAACAAGGTAGCCGGGGAGACCTGCCTTGCGGTTAGTGAACCACTTGATAATATCGTTGTACTTGAGTGTACCGATACGTACGGGTCTGTTCTTGAGGTTGATCTGCGTGTCGCAGGAGTTAACCGTGAACTGAGAAACAAGCTGCTCATCAAAAAGGTCACTGAGAGCCTTTGTTGCGAGTGTTTCAGCGGAGTCTTTGTCAAGAAGGGGAACACTTGCAAAGTCTGCTTCTTGGATGTCTTCGCCGAAGTCTGCGTCCTCTACGGTGATGATCTCGTGGTAGTCAGCAGCGCGGAAGAAAACGCTTGAAACGAGAAAGCCAACGCCTGCAGTGAGTGCAACGACAAGGCCGAGAATCATCGGGATTCTTGTGCGCTTGCGTGCATATGGCGAATATTCGGGTGAGAGAAGAGCACCTGAAGTTATGAAAGCCATAACGCAGTAAGCTACGATGCAGATACCAAAGTAGACATACATCTCAACAGCTTTGAAATTGAATGCGGGGAGATAGAAATAGTAGGCGATAGCAGCAACGATTGCTGTGCCTATGAGGTTAATTGCGATTTTCAGGCCGGCTTTGTTGGGCGGGATAACGACTGTCTTGCCCTTTTTTGAGCCGCCGCTCGAAAAATCAACTTTAATGGGATCCATTGTGACAACTCCTTACTTTATCGGATAGTTACTGATTATCATACTATAAAACGAACCGAAATACAAGTAAAATTTTTTTATGAATTATTTTTCTGCGTATCTGTGAAATTTACATTGAATTTACTTTAATACTATGTTAAAATATATCGGCAAACTATTTTGTAACAGATAGGAGAGATCAGTTTTGAAAAAAATCCTCAAAACATCAGTCAGTCTTCTGCTCGTTCTCGTGCTCAGCTTCTCTGTTGTGCTCCAGACGGCAGCCTCTTCCGAGCAGTGCAACTGCGGTGAAGAACCCATCATCTATGTTGCAGCCCTCGGCAGTGCAACGCTTTACCAGAATGCAGGCACAGAAGACGAGAAGGTAATCTTCCGTCCCGAAACCGAAACCTACATAAAGCTTATTGCAAAGCTTCTCATTCCGTTGGTTTCAGTCATTGTGACTAAAGATTACGATGCTTTTGCAGATGCTCTTATTCCTGCCGTCGGCGATGTGTTCGCACCTCTTGCAAACGCTGAAAACGGTGATTCAACGGCGGACATCACTACAAAGGAAGAGCTTCCTACAGACCCGAAACATACACTCGACCATAATTACTACTTTGGCTACGATTTCCGTGCCGATCCGCTTGTAGTTGCAAAGGATCTTGATAAGTACATCGACCACATTCTTGAGCTGACAGGTCACGAAAAGGTAAGACTTCGCGCTTCATCAATGGGCGGCGTTATGACAATGGCTTATTTTGAGCAGTTCGGCTGTGAGAAGATAAAGTCGGTTATCTTCCAGAACTGTCCGATTTCCGGTACTGCTGTTGCAGGCGACCTTTTCTGCGGCAGAGTTGAAATCAATCAGGATTCACTTTACCGTTACGGTGCAACTGCCCTTCCTCTTATTATGGATAAACCGCTTGCCGATTTCCTTATGGTCATCATCAACGTCCTCAAATACAGCGGCGTTCTCGGCACACTTGTTGATGCGGTCAACCGCGTTGTCGATAACTGTGTTGACAGAGTGTTTGATGAGCTTCTCGTTCCTGTTTTCAAGGCCAACTGCGGTATCTGGTCCTTTGTTCCGGATGAGTATTATCTTGAAGCTAAGAAGTTTATGCTCGGTGACAAGCCGAACGCAGAGCTTGAAGCAAGAATCGACTATTACCACTATGAGGTTCAGGGCAAGGCAGACGAAATTCTCAACGGTGTGCTCGAAAGCGGCGTCCCCGTTATGATCCTTGCCGCATGGGGCGTTCAGCGTACACCTCTCGTTCCCACATGGCACAACGATTCCGACGGTACGGTTGATCTTAAGTATTCTTCTGTCGGTGCAACCGTAGCGCCCCTTGGTGAAAGCCTCGGCGCAAACTATGTTCAGGCTGAAAACGACGGTCACAACCACGTTTCTCCCGACAAGCATATCGACGCTTCAACCTGTGCTCTTCCCGATAATACGTGGTTTGCAAAGGATATGGTTCACTGCACAACACACGACGGTCACGCAGCACTCTACCGCTGGTTCTTTGAAAATGATGAGAATCCCGAAATTCTCAACGTACACTCAAATCCCGATTATCCTCAGTTCCTTCAGAATAATATCAAGGAGCAGACTCTGACTCCTCAGAAATAATCCACAGATACATAATTTGAGGGCATTGTTTACAAAATAGTGACAGCTTGGTTACAGCTTTGTTATTATCCTTGAACTTTGCCCTCTCTTTTTATATTATTAGGCTCAGATTTCATTTAACGTGGGGTAAATAAAGAAGAAATGGTTTTTTCCAGCTTATTTTTCGTGTTTCTGTTTCTGCCGCTCAACCTTGCTCTTTACTTCTGCACAAAGAGCATACGGGCAAGAAACGCAGTAATGCTCGTCTTCTCGCTTGTTTTCTATGCGTGGGGCGAGCCTAAATATGTTATTCTTCTCCTGGTGATGGCTTTTGCCGATTGGCTTTTCTCGCTTTTGGCAGACCGCTTCAAAGGTACGTCAAAGGCAAAGATCGCTGTGATTGGTGCCTGTGTTGTCGATCTCGGTCTTCTCGGCTTTTTCAAGTACGGCACTTTCTTTCAGGAAAATTTGCAGGCGGTTACAGGCCATCCGTCTGTCATAACTCAGATAGCTCTGCCTATAGGTATTTCATTTTATACATTCCAGCTTCTCACCTATGTTGTTGACGTATACAGAGGGGATGCAAAGGTTGAACGCAACTTTTTTAATGTGCTTCTCTATGCGAGCCTCTTTCATCAGTGCATTGCCGGTCCCATCGTCCGTTATCAGGATATTGCCGACCAGATTTCGCATCGTAGTATAAACGATACCGATATTGCAGCAGGTATCACACGTTTTTCGGCAGGTCTTGCCAAAAAAGCTCTGCTTGCAAATGCCTGCGGCTCACTTGCGGATAAATTCCTGCTCAGTGATGCTGCTGCAGGTAATGCATCTCAGCTTGCGGAAAACATCAAAATTCTTTCATCTCGTCCTGCATCGGCGCTGTGGCTCGGTGTCCTTTTCTATGCGTTGCAGATTTATCTTGATTTCTCTGCCTATTCCGATATGGCAATAGGTATGGGACGAATGACGGGATTCAAGTATAAGGAGAATTTTGATTATCCCTACTGCTCGCGCTCAATCAGCGAGTTCTGGCGCAGATGGCACATCTCGCTCGGCTCGTTCTTCCGCGATTATGTTTATATTCCCCTCGGCGGTAACCGCAAGGGTGCCGTGCGCACAATCCTCAATCTTCTGGTTACTTGGTTCCTTACCGGCTTTTGGCACGGTGCAAGCTGGAACTATATGCTCTGGGGACTCTACTATTTCGTGTTTATTGCGTTGGAGAAGCTGTTCCTTGGCAAATTGCTGCAAAAGCTTCCTCGCGTAGTCGGTCACGTCTATACGCTTGTGGTTGTGTACTTCGGCTGGGTGCTCTTCAAATTTGAACGTTTGCCATTGCTCGGAACAGTGCTCAGCGGTATGTTCTGCGGCAATTCCAATCCGTTCTCAAACTACGAGTCGGGTATTATGTTCAGAAGTAACATTTTCATACTGATCGTATGTATCGTTGCCTGCCTGCCGCTTTCAAAGCTTATCAAGGGTGTGCTCAACTATCATTCGTCAGACGGTGGTTTTGTCGGCAAGCTGTGCGTTGTTGCACGTGTGGCATATCCCTGTGCTATGCTGCTGCTTTCAACTGCCGCACTCGTAGGCAACAGCTATAACCCCTTCCTTTATTTCCAATTCTGACGGCGCACATATTATATGGAGAAATAAAAATGAACAAAAAGAAAGTAAGTAAAGGTGTAAAAGCCACGATAGTCAGCTTTTTTGTGTTGCTGTTTGCGGGTGCTTGTGTGGCGCTCTATCTTCCGCTTCGCCCTACGATGTCGGAATCAGAAAACAGAGAGCTGACAAAGTTCCCCGAGTTCAGCTTTGCTGCATTGATGGACGGCAGCTATTTCAGCGGCATCAGCACCTGGTATGCGGATACGTTTCCGTTCCGTGAAATGTTTATGAACGCAAACGCAAAAATTAAATCCTTCTACGGAATAGGCGACAGCATAAGCGGCTTTTCCGACAATTATGCAGAGGATATTCCCGAAGTCGGTGAGGATATCGAGCCGGCAACGCTTCCCTCGAAGGAGCCCGACACTACTGTAGAAAAAGAAACCCATACCCAGGCACATACCGAAAAAGAAGAGGTTGAAGAGCCTATTGTCCAGGAGCTCGGTGCGGTTCTTATCGTTGATAACTCAGCCTATGAGTATTATAACTTTGTGCAGAGCACGGCGGATAAATATGCTTCGGCCATTAACACTACCGGCGCAAAGCTAAAGGGTAAGGCGAGAGTGTTTGATATCGTCGTACCCACAAGTATAGATATAAATCTCTCACCCGCAGTGCGTAAGGGTATCAACACAAGCGACCAGAAGAAAGCGACAAATTATATCTATTCAAGAATTTCGTCCGATGTAAATAAAGTCAATGCGTTTGATGCACTTTATGCAAAAAAGGATGAGTACCTGTATTTTCGTACAGATCACCATTGGACTGCGCTCGGTGCCTACTACACGTACGAAGCGTACGCTAAAGCAGCAGGCATCACAGCCCATCCGCTTGGCTATTTTGAGAAGCAGGATCACGGCGAATTCCTCGGCACTTTCTACAACGATTCCGGCAAGAATGCAACGCTTGAAAAGAACCCCGATACTTTCTACGTGTATAAGCCGAAGGGCAACATCAAAATGACTGTCACAAACGCTAAGGGCAATACCGCCACGTATCCGCTTATAGCAAACGCTTCGGAGTATTCAAGGGGAATGAAGTACCTTGCTTTCATTGCGGGCGATAATCCCTATACGCATATTGTCAATTCAGATATCACAGACGGCTCTTCATGCCTTGTTATAAAAGAATCCTTCGGTAATGCGTTTGTGCCCTTCCTGACGGCAAATTACGGCGAGGTTCACGTAATTGACTACAGATACTGGAAAGGCAATATTTCATCCTTTGTTGAGACAAACGGTATAGATGACGTAATATTTATGAATAATATGTCAGCTACGCGTAATAAGTCAATTATCAACAAACTTGCAGATATATCATAATCTAAAATCAGACGCAAGCGGATTTGTTCGCTTGCGTTTGTCTATACTGCGCGAGAGGTGTAATCTATGAGCACTCAAACAGATATATTTATCAAAGACAGGGCGGATCCTTACGTTACAAGGGGCAGCGACGGCTTTTACTATTTTACAGCATCTTACCCGATGTACGGAAAGGATGATCCCGAGGGATACGACCGCATAATACTGCGCCGCGCCGAAAGCATTGATGCTCTGGCAGATGCGGAAGAAAAAGTTATATGGGATGAAAAGACGAGTGAAATCTCACACCGTTTTATCTGGGCGCCCGAAATTCACGAAATTGACGGCAGGTGGTACGTGCTTTTTGCCGCAAGCTCAAGTGAGGATAACGTGTGGGATATAAACTGCCATTGCATAGCGTGTAAAGGTAGTGACCCTTACGATGATGCCTGGGAGGAAAAGGGTAAATTCACCGCACCCGATGAGTTCTCTTTCACACGCTTTTCTCTTGATATGACTCACTTTGAGTGTAACGGCAGGCACTACGTTGCATGGGCACAGTATGGCGGCAACTCAAATGTATATATAGCAACGATTGACCCTGCAAAGCCGTGGAAAACTACCTGCCCTGCGGTGCTTCTCACGAAGCCCGAGTATGATTGGGAGCGGGTGAATATTCCTGTCAATGAAGGCCCTGCGTTTATGTGTTACGGCGGCAGGGTGTTTATGGCTTTTTCAGCGTCTGCAACGGGTCCCGAGTACTGTATCGGGCTTATGTATGCCGATGAAAATGCGGATCTCACAGACGCATCAAGCTGGACGAAGCTTGACAGACCGCTTCTGACGTCTGACGACCTTGCCGGCGAATACGGTCCGGGACACAACTGCTTTGTCAAGGATAAAAACGGAGATTGGATTTTTGTTTATCATTCGCGTGATGAGGTGTGCTTCAACGGCGGTTGCGGATATTCACAGGGTGATCCGCTTTATGACCCTTGCCGCAGCGCAAGAAAACGAAAAGTGATCTGGGATGAAAACGGATTCCCGATTCTCAACGGATAAAAAATACCGACAGTGATGCTGTATCACTGTCGGTATTTTTTATTCTACGGTTACCGATTTTGCAAGATTCCGTGGTTTGTCGATATCGCATCCGCGCAGCTTTGCCGTGTGATAGGCAAGCAGCTGAAACGGTACAACCTGCGTGCTTGCACAAAACAGGGGATGAGGCGCAGCATTTGACCTGACAATTGTATCTGCACGTGTGCTGTGCGAATCTGTTACCGCAATTACTTTTGCGCCTCTTGCTATGACCTCGTCAATGTTGCTCTGCATTTTGGCTTCAAGTCCGTCAGGCGGGCATACGGCAAAAACCTTTGAGCCCTGTTCAATCAGCGAAATCGTGCCGTGCTTGAGTTCTCCCGCCGCATATGCTTCGCAGTGTATATAGCTGATTTCTTTGAGCTTTAGTGATGCCTCTGCCGCAACGGCAAAGCCTATACCTCTGCCGAGAAAATATGCGTGCTCTTCATTCTGAAGCCCAAGGGCGATTTCTTTCATCTGCTCTTCACATCCGAGTGCTTCGCGAATATTTTCGTGAAGCGTTTCAAGGCTTTTTTCAAGTTTGTTCAGCAATTCTTTATCTTCTGTTTGCCATATGCGTGCAAAGTGAATTGCCATTACGTACAGAGCTGCAAGCTGAGCGGAGTATGCCTTTGTTGTGGCGACTGCAATTTCTGTGCCTGCTTTTGTGTAAATAACAAAATCGCTCTCAAGTGCAATGCTGCTTTCGGGCACGTTTACAATCGCAACTGTTTTTGCACCCTTTGCTTTTGCAAGCCTCAGTGCCGCAAGGCTGTCTGCTGTTTCACCGCTCTGGCTGATTATGATAACCGGTGTGTTTTCGCCTAATAACGGCTCGGAATAACGAAATTCCGAAGCGGTCTCAACGTTAGTCGGCGTTTTAGTCAGCTTCTCAAAGCAGACTCTGCCCACAAGTCCTGCGTGGTATGCTGAGCCGCAGGCTACTATATAAATCCTTTCAGGCTTTTCGATTTCGGGCAGCAGTTTTTCTTTGTCGGCGCCGATGTATGCTTCAACCGTTTTGCGTACGGCATCGGGTTGCTCGTAGATTTCTTTGAGCATATAGTGTTCGTAGCCGTCTTTCTCGTTGCGGTGGTTTTCGGCAGTAAAAGGGGAGGCGGCTTTGCTTATTTTATTGAGGTCAAAATCAAAAAATTCGACCTTGTCCTTTGAAACTGCTGCAATCTCACCGTCCTCCATTCTGTAAAGTGCATCAGATTTACAGCTTATTGCCGAAATATCCGATGCAACGGAAGCTTCATCTCCGATTCCGATGAGCAGCGGGCTGGATTTTTTAACGCAAAAAATTGTCTGCGGTTCATCCTCACATAAGACAGCAAGCGCAAACGAGCCTTCAAGCAGCTTTGCGGTTTGAGCAATTGCTTCAAGGCAGTTGCCGCTGTAGTGTCTGTTTATCAGATGCACTACCGTTTCCGTATCGGTGTCGCTGCTGAATTTACACAGCGGCAGATATTTTTCCTTGAGCTCCTCGTGGTTTTCGATTATTCCGTTGTGCACAAGCGTAAATTTTCCGCTTTTGTGCGGATGCGCGTTAACGTCGTTTGCCGCTCCGTGTGTTGCCCACCTTGTGTGACCGATTCCGATCGTGCCGCATATATCGTCACGTTTTCTGACAGCGGAAGCAAGTACGTCGATTTTGCCTTTCTTTTTTTCGATTTTTGTTTCTGTCGTGTTGAATACTGCAATTCCTGCCGAATCATAGCCTCTGTATTCGAGTTTTTTTAGTCCGTCGATAAGAAACGGGGTTGCGTTGCCGTGGCCGTTATAGCCTATAATTCCGCACATAAAAAATCACCTCTGGGAATAGTATGCACGAAATCTGCAAATATTTCATACGATGTAGGATGTGATAATATTTTTGACACTTTCTGCATAAAATTGAATGTTGAATTTTTTTGAAGCGGTGGTTATTTATGCAGAAAAACGTTATGACTTTTGATTATGCACAGCTTCGCAGGTCTGTTTACGCTCTTAAGGAGAAGTATCCGTTTGCGGGTTGCTGTGTATGTGCGAGAAGCTGGAGCGGACGCGCAGTTTTTTCGCTTTCACTCGGTAATCATAATTCTCCTGCGTTACTCGTTGCAGGTATAAGAGGCGGTGATAAGGCAGGCACAGAGGTCTTACTGAACTTTTTTGAGCGGCTGTGCGCTGCGGTTGAAGCGGATGATGAAATTGCAGGTATCAGAGTAGGCGAGGTGCTCAAGGAAAAAGGTGTCTGCATTATCCCTTGTCTGAATCCCGACGGAATGGAAATATCACTTCGCGGAGCTATTGCCGCAGGCAGCTATGCGGGGCTTGTGGAGCGTGTTTGCGGCGATGTTTCGCTTTGGCGTGCAAATGCCAGAGGAATAGATTTGAATCTCAATTTTTCCTGTGATTTTATTCAGACGAAAAAAGCTGCCGAAAATTGCGGATATACTGCCCCGGGGCCATATTTTCACGCAGGCAAGGTGCCTGAAAGCGAGCCGGAAACAAGGGCACTTGTAAGGCTATGCAGAACGCGTGACGTGCGGCATGCCCTCGTAATCGAGGGCGGAGATGCGGATTATGTGTACTCTCCGCTGCCCGAAGAGGGTGCGGAGAGGGCCGAAATGATGAGCAGGATTCTCGAGCTTTCAAGCGGTATGAAACGGTTGAAAGAGACTCCCGGACCGCTGAATAAACACGGCTTTGCGGATTGGTTTGTGAAAAAGCACAAAAAGCCTGCATTTGTGCTAAATGCTGACGGATTTGCCGAGCAGCTTTATCCAAGGCTCGAAGAAATGCTCGTTTTGTCAATTGTAATGTAGCTTTTTTGTGCAAATCTACGGATGGAAAAAATCACTATTGTGATATTGCACAAAACGTGTTTATTCATTCTGTCAATTTAGCACTAAACAAAAACGTTGTGTAACAAAACGGTAAACAATTTCGTTACTTTCAACAAACTTTGAATTCAAGCCAAAAATCTCACCCTTTTCCTTGATTTTCCTTATAATACTTGTTATAATGAAGTTGCTTACAAGGGGGTTTTATGCTTACCCCTGCAAGTTATAAATTTTGAAAGGAGAACCCCCGCATGAAAATCATTTCATTGATTCTGGCTTTCATCATGTCTTTGTTTGGTTTTACTCCTGCTCTTGAGCCTGTTGATGCTTATACTCAGGCAGAGTGGTATGCTCTCGTAGTTGATGAGTTTAACCTCACATATAAGCTTGATGACGGCTCCAATTTTGACGTTGCTGAGGACGACGAGTATTACGAAGTTCTTCAGGCTTGCCACGATTGGAACGTACTTGTCGGCGAGTACGATGCTGACGCTGATGCAACAAACGTTATTGTTGCTAAGTCACTCGCAGTCGCAGCAGGTCTTGATGGTGCAAAGGATGCAGACGATGATATCGCACTCGATGTAGCAATCGATGCAGGCATCGTTGATATTACCTTCAGCATCTTCGGTAAGGTTAAGGAAGTTGCAATGTCTAAGAAAGACGCTAACGCAGCCCTCAAGGCAGCAGGTCTTGCTTACATGAACAACCTTAAGGACGTTGAGAACGGCGGCGACCTCGAAACAGAGAACGGCGAAGAGTACAACCTCAACAGCCTCGCTCTTGTTGAGAATTCAAACGGTCTCACACTCCAGACAGCTGACGGCGACGTCATCGACGAAGATGAGATCGCATACCTCGATTATGAAGGCAAGGTTAACCCCTTCGAGCAGCCCGAAATCGCAGGTATCAACCAGCAGTCAATTCTTGAGAAGATCGACGTTAGCTTCTCAATCGGCGATCTTGATGTTTCAGCAGCTGTTAAGGATGGCGGTTTTGACGTTTCTCTCGGCGGCCCCATCAACGGCGTATACGTTGAGAAGTCATACGAAGTCCGTAACTTTGACCTTTATACAAAGTTCGAAGGCAGACTTGACGAGACACAGATCACAAAGTCTTATATTTTCCTTGATTACGATCTGAAGGATTCAACAGAGATCACAGGTTCCTACGATTGGTCACTCGACGAGATCGAGACTCCCGAAGGCACTAACGACGTTGACTTCTTCACACGTGTAACAGAGAATATGGAATTTGTTAAGGGCGCAGACAGCGAAATCGAAGTTTTCTCAGTTGACGTAGCTATCCCCAACTGCCCTGCAATCACAATCGGTATCACAGCAAAGCTTGTTATCTCCTTCGACGGTAGAGTTGAGCTTATCCTCACATCCAAGGAGACAAAGGGCGTTGAGATCATCGACAATAAGGTAAGACTTATCAGCGAGTCTGAAGCTCTTGATTCACGTCTTGAGATGGAAGCACGCGTTGAGGCAGTTCTCGGTCTCTATGTTGATATCTCAATCGTTAACATCGTTCTTGTTGACGCAGGTATCGAGGTTGGTATCGGTGTTCACGTTACTGTTCATATGACAGGCGGCGCTGATAATTACCACCTTGACATTCCTTACGACTTCCTCTTCGATATGAACTTTGCGGTTCCTAATGCTGAGAATATGACGTTCATGGCTAATGTTAAGGTTTACGGTATCGTAACTATCTCCGTCGGTGAGAATTCCGATATTCTTGAGCCTCTCGGCCTTTGCGAGACATGGAGCATCTGCAACGAAGGCAATGCTACATTCATCGATGAGACATTCGAGCTCAATACAGCAGCATAATCAATTAAAAGCATAAAATGGAACCCCTCAGGTGTTATGCCTGAGGGGTTTTGTTTATGTATATGATGTTATAATAATTATAAAAATATAAGGGTATATCACCGATCGAGTGATATACCCTTGTGCTGTTCATCTTAGAATCCGCCGCCGACTGTTACGTTGAATGCAACCGAGCCGTGTCCGCTTTTAACATCAGCTTTGAAGAATTCAATTCTGTTATTCTGAATGAAGAGATTTTTGAGGTTAACCTGTACGTCGTAGCTCCATGTTCCTTTTTCAATCTTGCCGGTAGTGTTGTTTATTTTAACTTTGACTTCAGGATTTGCATATCGAATCTTGATGTCTGAGTTTTCATAGTATATATCGAACATCGGAAGATTTTCTTTGAGGATAGTGGGAATATCACCTACAACCGATATTGCGTGGCCTACGGTTCCTTCCTTTTCGCTGCCGTGTATGCCGTCAACCTGCTCGACCATTGTCATTTCAATAACTGTGTAGTTGCCGCTTTTGTATGCCTTTGCGGTTTTTACGTCGGTGGGTACGAGTTTTTCATAGCCGCCTGTTATTCCGGTGAACTCGGTTGAGTTGTTTTTGAGGGCTGCTTTGAAAACAGGAGTTACCATTTCAACAAAGGTTGCAAGGAAGCCATCGCCGCCGTTAACAACAAGCTCCTTCATCTCCATTGTTTTTTTTGATGTTGCGTTTTTTGAATTTCCTGCAGCAGCTTTGTAGTATTCAATAATCTGCTCTTTGGTCCACGTGCTCGGGTCTGCAGGCGCCGTTGTTGTTTCAGCTGTTGTCGGGTCAGCGGTTACCGTTTCGCCGTCAGCGGTTGTCTGCGTTTCGGGTGCCTGCGTCTGTGTGCTGTCGGTTGTCTGGACGTCAGCATCCTGTGTAGCAGCATCGGTGGTGGGATTGTTATCAGGCTTTTTTGTTTCGCCGCAAGCTGCAAATGACAGTAGCATTACAGCCGCCGTGAGTATTGCGATTATTCTTTTCATTTTTATCCTTCACTTTCTTTACAAAGTATTAACATTTTATAACATAAAAGCAAATATGTCAATTATATTAACGTAAACTCATCACAGAAAGTTTGTAATAAAAATATTTCTGACGGATTATGGAATTAAATCCACCCGTCGCCGTAGCGATTTCACTTGAGCCAAGCTCGAATTTCACATTGCAGAGCAATATTTCACCCACCGCAGGTGGATTTAACTGAAAAAAGCAAGTCTTTCGACTTGCTTGTTCCGCGGCACCCCCAGTAGGAATCGAACCTACAACAGACCCTTAGGAGTTTGCCCCAAGGGGTGTTATTTCGTTCACTTTTTGTCATTCAAAACACCTCAGAACCCCTTATTTTACTAGGGTTAGCGGGTGTTGTGATGTTAACCGGGTCACTCTTGTTTTTTCTGATATTATGCTGTTTTTCTAATGAAAATTAGCAGAATATTAGCAAGTGAGCGACAAACAGGCAGATGATGGAGCATTAATATTATGCTTCAGATGTATACCTGCTTTGTTACATTATAAACACTTTAATTGTTTATTGAATTATATGTGGTTTTATGTTATGATAGATAATATAATAATTTCTCATAAAATGTAAGGAGAAAAAATATGTTAGTATATCTTTACAATCATAATGTTAATGAAATTAAAGAAGATGCACGTTATCTTGACACCAAAATCGCCAACTGCAGTGCACACAAGAACAATATCACTATGATTCGTTATTGTAAACACTGTAACAGTACATTAGTTGGGTATTGGGAATATGTGAAATTCTTCTGGACTGCACATCTCTGGGACTCTGAAGCCAGAGCAGAGTATGAAAATAAAACATTAGACATGGTTTTAGAGCGTTATCTGAGCCGAGAATCCGAATACCGAAAAATTTACTTTTGTAAAAACAGCCTCTATTTTAAAAATAAGAGGCAAGAAAACGTCGATTCATTTTGCTATTATTTACCCCCTCTTAAAGAAGGTGAAAGGATCAGGTTTGAATTTGATGAACAAAAGAAAAAAGATTTAAAACCTCTGGTTGAAGTTTCGCCTAAAATAATTAAATACCGAAAAGAAATAGAAAAGTTTTTTTCTATGGAAATTTGTCCGATTTGTAAAAGCAAACTAGAAAAGCAAGCGAACAGACATATATTTTTTTCTTTTCTTTCCTCGGATGTTTACGAAAATTTATGTAGTGAATTTCCAAACCATATGTTTGAAAATCACAAGAGTACCGAATTGCTCGAGAAATCCAAAGCACCGGAGTATATACTTGGTTTGTCTGAAAATGAACCCTTTGAATATAATGGTCGCTTAGCTAATAAGATATACCCTCGTGAAGACAAATACTATCAGATAGATTATTTCCGTGATTCATCTCTAGAGTCTATGCTTACATATTTTAATCATTTTCTGGCTGGTGAAGCTGACGAAGCTGCAAAACTAAAAATCAAAGAAACAACCGAAGAATTCAATGTTAAGTCCGCAGACAAAGTGTTCAACAAAGGCACTTTTGACACTGACACTCTAAGAAACTACCTTAATCACATCTGTCAGCTTGAAAACAATATTTTTTCCATTACAGAAAGGCTCAAGGAGCTGTACACTTTGCATTTCGTAAGCGAAAAAGATGCTATGGTATCACAGCTGATTGACATCATCGATCTAAATAAGGAGTTGGAAAAAAAGAAAGAAATTTATTCTATGATAGAAAAAACTACTCCGGAAAACGATATCTCTATAGAGAATTTTGCATTTGATTATCCTGAAAAGCCTCTTCCTCCAACCCCTCCTAAACAACCGAAGCTGAAATCTGCAGGTCTGTTCAACAAAAAGAAGACAGCGACAGAGAATAATTTACTCACTCTGGAATATCAAGCAAAACTTACAGCATACAATGTAGAAATGGAACTATACGCAGAGAAACTGAGAAGGTACGACTATATTATTGAAGAATCAAAGCGAAGGCAAAAAGAGCTATATTCTGTAAAGATTGAAGAAGTATGCAAAAACAAGCAAGAAAAGCTCAATAAACTTGCTCAAGAAATCAAGGAGTTAGAAAGCGAAATTGCAGAGATTGAAAACACTAATTCTGATATTGCGACTCCGGAAAAAATCAAAAACAAGTTAATAGAATCAGAAATAAGAGAGGCGGAAAAACTGCTTTGTGAAACCTATAAAGCCTTGAACGAACTTTATGGTTATGGTGTTATTTACAGCAAATATCGAAATTTTGTTGCCGTTTCAACTTTTTATGAATACTTATTGTCAGGTCGCTGCACAGTATTAGAAGGTGTCGACGGAGCATACAATATGTATGAAAGTGAAATCAGAGCAAATCAGATAATTTCACAGTTGTCACAGGTCGTGACTTCTCTTGATAAAATTAAACAGAATCAGTATGCAATATATTCTGCAATTCAGGAAAGTAACAAGCAGTTAGCTCAATTGAACCATTCAATGACTTCGGCTGTTTCTGTTCTTGACAGTATCGATGTCACTACCAAAAACATGAGCGACACAATGGAAAAAATTTCAGAGAACACTGCCATTTCAGCTTACAACTCTTCAGTTACAGCTTATTACTCAAAGAAAAATGCCGAGCTTACAAAGGCACTTGGATATATGATTGCTTTAAGTTAATGCCATATAAAAATATAGTAAAACGATTATAAGTCGCCATGCGAATATAGTGGAGTGGTGCTGCCAGTTTTATATTAGCTTATAATAACTGTACAACAACAATCACCTTTTTTTAACCAGCAAGCAACATCACTTTGAAGGTGATAGTTAATTCAACTTGGAGAGGCAATTCCGCTAACAAAAATCGGATTTTTTAATTTGTTTGACATCACAAAAAAGCCGTAAACCCTTGATAATTCAAGGAGTTTACGGCTTTTTAAAAATGGCACCCCCAGTAGGAATCGAACCTACAACAGACCCTTAGGAGGCCTGACCTATCCCCTTGAAGGGGTCTGCAATATCCGTTTCTTGCATAAAATCCGTATTTTTCGGGGATTTGGGGTCAAAACCAAGCTGTTTTCCGTAACTTTCGCAGATTTTATAGCAAGTCCTAAACGCGTGGCACCACGCAGGGTGCCAAAAATGGCACCATTTTTTCAAAACAGAACGAAACTACTACTTCGAAGACGCGTTGCCCGCGTCTTTTTCTGTTTCTACGATCGAAATAATGACTCAAACGCGATTTTCAAAATATCCGCTCGAAAGCAAATTTGTTTTCAAAATTGTATTGACTATTCGAAGCACTTTGGCTATAATAGATAATACAAAAATATCCGCTTTAGCGGTCAATCAGATTGAATTTAGAAAGGACTGTGAGCTATGCACGATGTCCAATATTATAAGAGCATATTCGATAAGTACGGCGGCATGATGCGCACCACGCAGCTTGCAGAAGAAAAGATATTCTATCCGCAACGTGAAAAGCTGATCGCAGACGGCTATGTGGAAAAAAT
>JAZUSN010000045.1:0-76301 GCA_045606785.1 Acutalibacteraceae bacterium
TGGCTTATATACTTTCATCTGGATTCTTATGTATTTTGCCGCAAAATCATCTGACAGAACTCTTGATTACAATTATGAAATCTGGCAGGCGGCACTCATCTGCATCGCTCTGCTTGCGGTTTGTTTTGTTAATCTTTATTCTAAAGTCAAAAAGGAAATGAAGAACAGCATTGTTGAGAATATCAGGGAGTTATAATTTCTATGAAAAAATTATTCAGTTTAATAATGTGCTTGATGATTTGTCTTGCACCGCTGACCACAGTTTTCGCAGAGGAAATACCTTCACAGCCGAAAGTTATGGTTACGGATTACAAAACAGAAGGTGAACTCAAAGCAGGCAGCACAGCGAAAATATCAATCACTCTCACCAACAAAAGTAAAACCGATTATGTCAGAAATATGAAGCTGACATTCTCCGATTCAAGCGGAGATATTGTTCCCGTCGGAGTTGCATCGGGTTACGTTGACAGACTTAACGCAAAGAAATCCGTAACATGGGATATTGATGTTAAGATTTCAGAAACTGCCTCAAACGGCAATCACGCTGTAAACATAATGTGCGAATTTGAAAGTGAAGCAGGCAGCGGTTCATCCTCCGATGTAATCAATCTCAATGTAATCGGTAAAAAAGAGATTGAAACCACAACCGCACCACAGGACACCTCTCAACCCCGACTTATGGTTACGGGTTATACCGTTGAAAATGATAGTATCATTCCCGGCGAAAGCAGAAATGTGAGCATCACAATCAAAAATACAAGTCCGTCAAAGGCGGTAAGCAACATAAAGCTTTCTCTTGCCGATGAAAGCAGTGAACTCAAAACGGATGGTATGGGCACGGCTTATGTCAAGAGTATTTCAGCAAACGGCACTTACGTATGGACAGTCGGATTAACCGCCGTTCACACGGCAAAAACAGGCGAACACCCTCTGACACTTTCAATGGAATATGAAGACTCAAATCATTCGGGTTATTCCGCAAGCGATACTATCAGAGTCAATATCAAACAGAGCGTGACGTTGAAATATGATTCCGCAAGGCTTCCGTCAAAATCAATTCAAGGCGAAACAGTAACTGTTAGTATAAATCTGATGAATACGGGCAAAAGCACAATTCATAATGCAATGATTGATGTTGACGTCAAAGGTCTTGACAGCGGCGGAACGGTGCTTGTCGGTGAAATTCCGCAGAGCGAAAGCAAAACAGGAAGCGTTAATCTTCGTGTCAGCAATGAAATTCTCGGCAAGGTTGAAGGCACAATCACAATAAGTTATGAAGATGATTTCGGCGAAATCTACACCGAAACAGTCGATGTCTCAACCGTTATCGAAGAAAAAGTTGTCACGGCAGATATTGAAGAAGAGGAAGAAAAGAAAAATCCTCTTTGGTGGCTCTTTATGCTCATCGGTGCAATCATCGGCGGTGCACTTGGTTTCGGAATACCGCACGCAATCCGTTCAAACAAACAGCGCAAAGAAGATGAAAAAAGGCTGTGACAGGTTCTTAAAAAGCTTTTGACAAATTATTGTTATGTTGATAAAATTAAATTATTATCAGCTGCAAAATACAAAAGGAGAATTGCCATGCCGATATTTACAATAACTTTTTGTGCGTTGATTTTTATAATCTTCATACTTGATAACTTTATCATCATTCCCAGAACAGCGACGGTAACCCTTAAAGAAAAACTGTGGTCGGGACACAACAAAGGCTACATAAACCACGCTCTGCATCTGTACGAAAAGAAAATCAAAAAGGGACAAGTATGGTGATTGGTATCTTCATCGCTTCTCCATATCGGAACGTGGCACATCATTTCAAATATAACCGCAACTCTCATTGTTGGCTATGCCGTTGAATCCCAGCTCGGATCGTTAAAAACCGCACTCTGCTTCATCGGTTCTGCGTTCGTGTCGGGTCTGTATATGGCGTTTGTGTATAAGCACCACGAGGGCGAAGGTGCATCAACGGGAATCTACGGTCTGATTGCCGTATTTGTTATGCTTGCTGTCAAAAACGGAACGGTTTCCTCCTCTCCCGTACCGACAATTGCGTTGATAGTTCTGGCAATTTACACAGTCGGCGGAATGTTTATGGGCAAAGCAACCGCTTGGGAGCATATTTCCGGATTTGCAGGCGGTCTGCTGATGGGATTTATTTTGATATAAAAGGATATTTCTATGAATACAGATTTAATCAAATCGGTTGTTGAAAAGCAAATGAACACTAAGGTCAGCAAAATCCGTGCTGTCGGCAAGGGTGCAAGCGGAAGCGTTTGTCTTGTAAAAATCACAACCAAGCCTTATGAAATTGCGGTTAAAACGAGCGCATTCTATGATGCAATTTGCAAAGAAAAGGATATGCTTGACTTTCTTTCTCCCAAGGTTTTATATAAAGTTCCCAAAACCTATTTCCTGCACCGTGAGAACGACAACGTATATCTCGGTATGGACTACATAAAAGGAATGAGCGGCAAGAGCAAATATCTTGCGTTTGTTCCGTCAAGAAAGAGGCTCAAGAACAGCATTATTGATGCGCTTATGAATGCACAAAGCGTACATAACGACAAGTTCGGCAAGTACGATAATCCCGTTTATGACACTTGGGCGGAGTATTACAAAGATTATTTCGTTGATATTTACGTTTTTACCAAAGCGAAGTTTGAGAAAAACGAGATTGAAACCGAGATTATGGAAGCGGTTGAACTTATCAACAAGAATTTCGATGAAATATTCAGCGTTACAAACAATACAGCTTGTCTTTGTCACGGCGATTTCTGGATGCCGAATCTGATAATTGATTTTTGGAAATCCGAGCTTGCAGGTGCGGTTGACCCGTTTGATATGCTGTGGGCAGAACCCGAATATGAGATATTCTGCCTGACACTCGGTTTTGGTGAAAAGCTGAAGCTTTATGATGAGTATAAAAAGAGAAATCCGACCTCAAAATACTGCGATTTAAAGGTCGAACTTTACGCTCTGTGCAACGAGCTGAACTGGTATATTCTCTTGGGCAAAATGGGACACGATTATCTGATGTTTCGTGCAAAAAGATTAATAAAGATTATGAAAGAAATGGGATTAACCAAGTAACACGGGAGTGACTATTAGTAAAATCTTTATAATTAGTTGATTTAAAAAAGTCGAATCCATACAAGAAGATTTTCATCAACTTGTATGGATTTTGTCATTGCGATAATTTTTATTTCTTTACAACCGGAACCCATATTTCACTACGGTAATCAGGGCTACTCATATTCCCTTCGGTATAAGCTTCAATATCCATTTCGTAGGTAGGCTCATAACCTGATGTCGGGAAGAATTCTAAAACAATTTTATGCCACACATCTTGCATTGCATTCGGCATAGCACCCTTACATTCAAACACAGCCCACGTTCTTGCAGGAATAGTGTTTTTCCTGAAACCTTTGGGAACTGCTGTGTTGCTATCGCACTTAGCTGCAATTGAATAATCAAATGTCTTTGCATCTTCAGCAAGATTTCCGTAGCATACTCCAAAAATAAAAGCTCTGTCTGTTGTTAATTCTGTCAGCATTTTTATTGTGCCGTCTTGGTGTGAACGAGTCCAAAAACCAGGAATGCTCTTGGCATTTTCTGAATTATCAACAGTATGTGTTTCCACTTTTTCGATAATGTCAAAAGCAGCTTTTTCAATAATTTTGTAGTCCATTATATTGCCTCCGCTTAATGTGATTTTCACAGAAAGGCGAGAAAAAGATTTGAGTTTTGTGCCATCCTTTTTAGCTTCAGATGGTGTTATACCGTGAAACTTTGTAAATGCTCTTGTAAAACTTTCAGGATTCTCGTAACCATATTTAAGTGCAACATCAATTACTTTGGTATTAGCAGCACACAACTCATTGCCGGCAAGTGTAAGACGTCTGCTTCTGATATAATCACCAAGAGTAATTCCGCATAGTATACTGAAAATCCTTTGGAAATAAAAGCTAGAACAAGCAGCTTCTTTTGAAACCAGATCAAAATCAATTTCATCGGTAAGGTGTTCTTCAACATAGTTTATTGCATTCTGTATACCTGTAACCCAATCCAAATTGCTCACCCCCTTTGTGTTATTTCATTATAAAGGTGACGACACAAAAATTCCTGACATTTTATGTTCACTGGTGTATGGATGTATTTTAGCACACACTACTGTTTCTGACAAGCGATACAAGTTTTTAAAAAGCCTCTTGACAAACAAATGTTCCGTGTGGTATAGTAAGTTAAATTTAAAATTGACAATTGAATAACGATGTGATTGATTGCGGATATGAATCCGCCTAAGGCTAGCGATATGCTAAGAGAAAATTATCGCACTCCTCACCTTTGTTGATACTGTACGTGGCAAATGCTTCAGGTGATGCGGGATTAGAAAACAGTATGCCTTTGAGATTTTAAATTTCAAAGCCGTTACATAAGACATCATTTGTAAAAGCGAGAGCTATGCTCCCGCCGATTGATGCTGTCTGTGTGACGGCTTTTTTGTTTTGCTCAAATTTATTTCAGAACTGTAAAAAATGCAGAAATCAAATTGGAGAGTGTTTGATTTATAGCTGCATCATTTCAAAAATTTCTGTCGAATGAAACTCTCTTTTTACAGTTGTTCACCTATGAAAAACCATTCAAAAAAGCCGCCTTTTGAAAAATATTTTTTAGAAAGGAGGTTTAGGTTTTGAAAACAGGTTTGAAGAAATCTCAAAAGACAACCGAGATATTTTTTGATGAAGCAAGTTCGATCATTATGGTATCAACCTACAACACAGATTTAAAAAATCGTTTGTCGGCTTATTCGGAAAAACATCCGGACTTGTGTAAGCTGGTTGACGATTCCGAAGACGGAAGACTGATGTTTGAGATCGAGAAAGGAAGATTTTGTTTTAGGCTCACAGAGCCGTACAGCAAAGAGCGACGCTCTGCTGCAAGTGAGTTTGCGAAGAAACAAAAACATACGTTGCGAAACCGCAACAGTAAAAATTAAATGGCATCTGTCTTAACGAGCAATGGATTTGTATATTCAAATCCGCTTGCCAAGACTTTCAATGCCGTGTCATCAGTCTTAGCAAGCACTGAATCTGTACGGACAAATTCGCTTGTCTGGGAAAGTTCCCTGAAACCCTTAAAGAAAAATTTAAAACAAAGGAAGAATTTAATTTATGAAAGTATTTGAAACTAAAGTTACAATGGACAATGTAAAAATTAATTTGATTAAACCGATGACTAACTCTCCGTTCACCGTCAAGGAGGATGATGATATGCAAAAGCTTCGTGAGAGCATCAGTCAGTTCGGTTTACTCAGCCCGATTGTCATAAGACAACTACCCGACACAAATGAATATGAGATTGTCTGCGGCAACCGACGCTTGCAAATTCTCAACGAACTCGGTTACGAAACTGCACCCGTTCTCATCAACAGCTTATCCGATGATGAAGCGTTGGTTGCGATGATCGACTCTAACCTTTGCCACCGTGAACATATCCTGCCGAGCGAAAAAGGCATCGCTTACAAATTAAAACTCGATGCGATGAAACGACAAGGTTACCGAACTGATTTGGATGAGCCAACTTCTGCAACAGTGTTGCAGAAGTTAAAGGGCGAAACATCAATTCAAAAGTTATCCGAACAAAGCGGTGACAGCAGAGAAACAATCCGCCACTATATACGTCTGACATATCTCATCTCTGAACTGCTTAATCTCGTTGATGAAAACAGAATTGCAATGCGACCTGCGGTTGAACTTTCGTATCTGACACACGAAGAACAGCAGTTGGTTTATGCGATGTATGACAGCGATGAAGTTACGCCATCATTTCCGCAAGCGCAACGAATGCGAAGATTATCAGAAGAAGGTGAACTCGACAACGACACAGTGTTCAACATAATGTCTGAACTGAAAGCAAATCAGAAAGATACTGTCAGTATTCCTACCGAGTTGTTTCGGAAATATATTAAAGGCAGACCGACACCGAAGTCGAATAAAGATTTTGTTATTAAAGCAATCGAGCATTACTGCCACTATCTTGAACGACAGCGAGGCAGAGACAGATGAAAGGGGTCATGATAAACATAAGAAGAAAACTGAAAATATTTTTTCGTTGGCTCTGTACCGATACCCGTGGTGAATTCAGATTCACAGTTAAAGGTCACGAAGTTGTTGCAACATTTTCGGATAAGCCTGACAAAGATATCTTAAATCGAATGAAAGAAATCTTACTTGAAGATTCACACATTCGACAAACTGACACTGCAGATATTAAACTGAAGAAAAATATTAAGGAGACGGTTTAATGTCAAAGCGAGTCTGCTGTCTTCACCGAGTTTCAACGGGCAAGCAGGTTGATTATGACAGCAACAATGAAGCTGATATCCCGATGCAGAGAAAGGCTTGTCATAAGTTTGCAAGTGAAATGGGTTGGGATATTGTTCATGAAGAACAGGAAGACGGTGTATCGGGTCATAAGATAAGAGCAGAGAACCGTGACAAAATTCAAATCATAAAAGAACTTGCAAGGAAGAAACAGTTTGATATTCTGCTTGTGTTTATGTTTGACCGTATCGGCAGAATAGCAGATGAAACACCTTTTGTTGTTGAGTGGTTTGTTAAAAACGGAATTGAAGTATGGAGTACCCAAGAGGGCGAGCAAAGATTTGATAATCATATTGACAAACTATTAAACTATATCCGATTCTGGCAGGCTGACGGTGAAAGTGAGAAAACATCAGTACGAACAAAAACAAGTCTTGGTCAGTTGGTTGAAGCAGGTCACTTCAAGGGCGGCGTTGCCGCCTTTGGATATGACCTTGTTAAAAGTGGCAGATTCAATAAAAGGAAACACGAGCTTTATGATTTGCAGATAAATCCCGAAGAGGCCATTGTTGTAAAAATTATCTTTGACAAATACACTACTGAGGGTTATGGGGCACACAGAATTACAACGTGGCTAAACAATAATGGTTACAGAGCAAGAACAGGTAAAATGTGGCATGAGGCTACGATAAGAGGTATTCTATGCAACCTGACTTATACGGGTGTACTTCGCAGTGGTGATTCCCGTTCAGAGGTCATACCCGAACTGCAGATAATAAAGCCTGAACAGTTTGAAAGAGCTATGATGATTATGAAGGAGCGTTCGAACAGGAAGAAAGAAAATTCCACAGTCCCTCTTAACACCAAAGGTAAATCTCTTATCTCCGGCAAGGTTTACTGTGGGCACTGCGGCTCAAGGCTGAATCTTACAACAAGCGGAAGATACCGTAAAAGAAAAGACGGTTCTGTTGATACAACGAAACGAATAAGGTATGCCTGCTACGGTAAAAGTAGAAAACAGACGGAGTGCGACGGTCAATCGGGTTACACTCTGCACATTCTTGATGATTTGATTGATGAGATTGTCCGTGGCATTTTCAAAAAGATGAAAGGTGTATCCAAAAATGATGTTGTTATGTCACGATATGCTAACGAGCTTGAAGCAAGAAAAGCAAGGTACTCAATGTTAAAGGCAGCTTACGGCAAAGAGTTTGAAAATCTTACTATTCTGAAATCCGAGGTTATTAAGGCAATCAAGGGTGAAAGTTCATTTTCGGCTGATACACTTTCAGAACTGATTGAAGAATCGGAGAAAGAGTGTAGCAGGCTTTTGAATTTATGCACTGATGCAGAAAATGATGTAACTGACAGCGAGAGTGTACTCAAAAACTTATCCGACAGCTTTGATGAACTGATTTCTTGGGCAGAGCTTTATGATGATGCGAGCTTTAAAAAGAAGAAAATGATAGTTAATTATTTAATTAAACGAGTTGAGGTAAGTAGAGGATACAAACTGAATATTGAGTTTAACATTGACTTTGAGCAGTTCACCAACGGCTTAGAAATCGCGGCGTAGCATGAGAAAAGCCGAGCAGAACGTGATGTGCGCTTTGCTCGGCTAATAAAACTATGATTTTCGTGTTTTGAAAAAATTAATAAGGAGATATTGCTCGTTTTCGGAGATATGAATATATATCCAAATTCGTATTATGTTTTTCATTGTATTGTTTGAGTTTTTCGGTTAGAGTAGGTCCGATTAACAAGTGCTGTTCCAAGAAAGAATCAAAAGCTCTTGTAAAATCTAGAGCTAATGAATTGAAATGATCTGCAATTTCATTAGTGAAATATATTTGAGATGAACCGACATCCTTAATTTTATCAGAAAGCAAACCTTTCTTAGTTAAATAGTCATCGGCTTTCTTGTATCCGCCATTATATACTTTCTCTTGGATGTTATGAGAATCAACCTCGTAAAAATGAATTAGTCTACCGTGTGCAATTACATTTCTAAACTGGTACAATACATTAATGCCTTCTATGAACGGAGAAATAGCATCATTGGTTTTAAACGATTCTTTAGTCAGTAGTTCGAATATGCTATTATAATTATCTATACCCGTGGATTGCGAGATTTTTCGATTCAAAAATTCAATTACATTATTAAAGAATATATTTTTTGGCTTACGGAGTTCAAATTCTTTAAATTGAACTTCCCCAAATATCACTTGGTAGTAGCCTAATAATAATTTTCCTCTATCTTCTAAAAAACCTTCAACATAACAGGCTACACTTAAAATAATATTTAGATTTATTGCAGAGTTTAATTTTTCACAAGTTATAGATTCTCTAGATTTAACATTAAACTCTATTATATCACGATAGTATGAATAGATGGGTTCTTCGTAAATCGTGTACATCGCCATATTCTTGTTTCCTCCCGTCTTTTTTGTATTATAACACATAAAAGAAACAACCGCAATCCAAAGAATACGGTTGTATTGCGTTCAGTCTTATATATAGAATAAAAAACACTCATTATGTGCAGGCAAAAAAATATTACTTAGTGTCCGATGGTGGAGATGAGGGGGATCGAACCCCTTTCCTCTTGAATGCCATTCAAGCGCTCTCCCAAGTGAGCTACACCCCCAAGTTTGAGGACACTAAGTAATTGGTTTTTATTAAATTTTTGTAGGGTGCGTTTCTGAGTGCTTTGGGCTCCCAGCTGAGCTACGCCCCCATAAAAGGGCACACTGAGTAATTTATTTATTAAGTTTTTGTGGGGTGCGTTTCTGAGTGCCTTGGGCTCCCAGCTGAGCTATACCCCCATATTCACTTTTGCAGATGTGCTTAGCGCTCAAATATAATAACACACTATGCAAAAGAAATCAAGAGGGATTTTTAACTATTTTTCAAATTTGAAATCAAGCGAAAAAATCTGCGCCGAAGTAAATCAGCACGCAGGCACCCAGAATCAGCCTGTAATAACCGAAGGCAGTAAAGCCCTTGCTGCTGATGTGTCTGATAAGCATTCTCACAGAAATAAGCGACACGATAAACGCCGTGAGAGCACCCGATATAAGCACAGCCGCCTCCTGCAACGAAACAGCAAAGCCGAAACGCATCAGCTCGAGCAGGCTCATACCGAACATTACGGGTACAGCCATAAAAAACGTAAACTCTGCCGCGGCAACCCTTGAAACGCCGATAAGCAGCGCACCGATGACCGTTGCGCCCGAGCGTGACGTGCCGGGGACGATTGAAAGCACTTGAAAAAGGCCAATTATAAATGCATCACGAAAGGTTATTTCTTCGAGTGTATCGACACGCGGTGTTTTGCCCTTGAGCCTTGACTCAACGAGGAGAAAGACAAGACCGTAAAGAATAAGAGCGGCAGCAATCACCTGAGGTGTATGCAGATAAGCATCCGCAAAATCGCCCGCAAAAATCGCCGCTGCGGCACCCGGAATGCAGGCAACAGCCACCTTCAGCCAGACGGATACCGTCTGTTTTTTTATTTTCACTCCCCTGCCGATTTCAAGCGGCAGCATTCTTCGAAAATAAAGAAGCGTAACGGCCAAAATTGCGCCAAGCTGAATTACGATAAAAAACATCCGCTTGAATTCACCGCTTGCATTGAGTGTCAGAAACTCATCAACAAGCAGCATATGCCCCGTACTGCTGACGGGCAGCCACTCTGTTATACCCTCCACAATGCCGAGAAAAACGGACTTGAGCACCTCTGAAAGCATAAAAACACCTCCCCTTCTTCAAGATATGAAGAAAGGGAGGCAAATATCATTTAAATCAGACGGTAAATTCGCCGACAAGCTTATTTGTTGACTTGTTGTTCCAGAAGCCGCGTGCAGTAACCTCGGCAATATACTCGCCTTTTTCAAGCTCGGTAATCTTCTGTTCAATAGTTTCGGGCATATCGTTGAGGTAGTATCTTGACCAGAAGCAGACCTGCTTGACGATTGCTCGGTCAGCCTTGCGGCGAACCGTGACCTTGTAATCGTTGACTCTGTCCTCATCAATCTTTGCCTGGTCAAACTTTACGTTCACGCTGTCGTTCTCAACCGTAAGTTCAAGCTTTGCACCGTCAGCAAAATATGGCTTTACGTCGGTGAGATAACGCGCGTCGGTATAGGTGAAGCTATCAGGCTCCCACGGAGTTTCAACAACCCACTCGTAACCGAAGAAACGCTCTGTGATAACGTCGTAGGGTCTGATAACAACTCTGCCCTGTGCATCAGCCTCTACGATGATAAACTGTGCGGCATTTTTCTCATTGGGAGGCACCGTGCCGTAGACCTTATCGAACTCATCAAGCTCAAAATACTTGAAGCTGCCTGTACCGACACAGGTGAAGTGCTGCTGATGAATTGAGCGGGGATCGTTGACGGGTGCGTGTGAATGGCCCGAGAAGTCGATGATCTGCGGATAATTCATAAGAATGTCTGTTATTTCGTCCTCACCCCAATATACGTTGCCGTACACCGTGCCCTGGATATGGGGATGCTGGAAGAAGAAGATCGGCTTAAAAGGATCGTCCTTAGCGGCTATATCAAGCTCTTTTTTGATCCATTCGCGCTTTTCATCGCTGAATTTACAGCCGCGTGTTGTAGTAACGCTGATGAAATGGAAGCCGTTGATAACAATGTGGTTATCCGGATTCTGCTTCATAATTCTGCCAAGCCTTTCAAGAGCACCTTCTTCGCCGCCATCTGAAAAATACTCGTGGCTTGCCATCGTAAGCATCCACTTGGTTTCGGGCTTTACGCAGGTATCGAGTGTCTTGCGGAAATCATTAAACTGTTCTTCACTTCCGCTGTCAGCAAAATCGCCCACAACATAAAGTGCATCAAGCTTACTGTAGGGCTGGCTCGCGGCATACTCGTACGCCAGCGCAATGCCCCTTTCGTAATTACCGAGCCTTGACGGATCCTCACGGTTATAGTGAATGTCACTTGAAGCGACAAATCTGAGTACGGGTTCAAAGTTCTGCATAAACATACGCTCCTGTTCATTTTCTCCGTTGATTTTACCACATATTCACATCCCAGGTCAACACAATAGGAAAAATTTAGGTATCATCCTTTTTATATCCTTGACATTTGTTCTAAACCCATAATATAATTATTAAAAATAATTCGGCGGTAAACATCCGCCCCGAAAGGACGTATTTACAATGAGAAAAACGCGTAGATTTTCAGCAGTTGTAATGGCACTTGTGATGCTGTTTACAAGCATCGCATCATTCTCGGTAAGCGCAGCATACACACCCGAAGCTATCTGGAATGAATACTATGCATCGTCAACAGAGCAGATTAAAGCCGCTGTTATGATGACACCCGGCAGCAACGAAAGCGAAAGATACGTTTCGTGGTACAGCGAATCGGATAAAGGCACGGTCGTGCTCCTTGACGCTCTCGGACGCACCGTAAAAACATACGAGGCTACAGCAAAGGCAACGCCGCAGGGCGACTACCGCCTCGGTGCCGTTATAAACGAACTTGAAGGCCCTGCCGTATACTCATACTACTGCAAATCCGGTGACTGGCAGAGTGCAATATACCCATTCACGGTAGATGGTGACAAGTCATTCACAGCTATGTATATGACCGATATTCACATATCTGTTGACAAATTTGAAGAAAACAGCATACGCGACACAGCAGGCAAATTCAACAACACGGTTGAAGCAGGCCTCTCAAAAGCGATTGCAAACGGCAAAACAGTTGACCTCATCCTCTCTGCAGGTGACCAAGCTTCCGACGGTCTGCGCGACGAATACGTAGGCTTATGCTCCCCCTCATACGTAAAATCAATTCCCTTCGCAACAGTTATCGGCAATCACGACCGCAAGTGCGTTGATTACAGATTTTTCACATTCCAGCCCAACACAGCAAAGATGAACCTCAAATCATACGTCGGCACAGACTACTGGTTTGTAAAGGGCGACGTACTCTTCTTTATGATTGACAGCAACAACACAAGCATGGCTGACCACCGCCGCTTTGTCAAGGAAGCTGTTGAAGCTAACCCCGATGTCAAGTGGAGAGTTGCCGTATTCCACCACGACCTCTACAGCGGCAGAATCCCCAGCCGTGAGAGCGAAAACCAATTCCTCCGCCTTATGTGGGCACCTATTGCCGATGAATTCGGCTTTGACCTTTGCCTGCTCGGTCACAGCCACTACTATACAATTTCTAACGTAATGTACAACAACCAAACCGTTACCGCAACCGAAAACGGCGGCACGGTTACAGACGCCAAGGGCACAATCTATATGGTATCCGGCTCAATCAACAACCCCCGCAACGATGAAGACATCGGATTGAGCGACAATATCGGACACGCATATCTGACAACAGACAGAATATACAACCTCATTGATTTCAGCGAGGATTCAATCGTAATCAGATCATACACGGTTGAAAGCGACAGCGAAATCGGCAGCATAACGATTGAGAAAACAGCAAACGAAGGCGGCCACACATACAAAACACCTGCCAAGTGGTACTATCCCCTTATTGACGTAATCAGCTTCCTTGCCGGCTTCTTCAACAATATCGGCAGATATTACGACAACACTCAGCTCGGCTTTGATATTCCGCTCTTTGAAGGACTTTTCGGTTAAGGAGAACATATATGAAAAAACAGCTTAAATTCAACGAAAACGGTAAATTCAGAATTCTTTGCTTCGGCGACCTGCACGAGGCAAACGAATTTGAAACAGAAAACGACCACGCAAAATTCAACGATATGCAGCAGCTTATGAAGGCTGCCGTAGAAAGGCTCAAGCCCGACCTTGCGGTATTTATGGGCGATATGTACTGCAGCAACGATATGCCCGATGAGATGATTGCAAAAATTGTCAAGCCGATTACCGATGCAGGCATTCCCTTTGCGGCTGTGCTCGGCAACCACGAACACGACAGAGACGAAGGTCCTGTAGTCAATGCGCTGCTGACAAACCCTCACTCGCTTTGCTACAATGATGATCCCGACATTACCGGCGACCTCAACTACAACCTCACCGTTCAAGCAAGCGACAGCGACAAAACGGTTGCAAACCTATGGTTTATTGACTCAAACAACGTCTGTCCCTCGGCTAACGTATCAATCTACGACTGGGTGCACAAGGACCAGATCGAATGGTACGAGCGCAAAGCGGCAGAGCTTAAAGAGCAAAACGGCGGTGAGCTCGTGCCTGCCGTACTTTTCCAGCATATACCTGTTGCAGAAGAAAGCCTTGCGCTCAGAGAAGCTAAGCCGTGGGAACTCTACCAATCGGTAAAAGGTCACGGCTTCAGAAGCAACAAGAGATTTGTTGGTAACGAAAAGGTTGTTGCAGGCTACGTGGGTGAAGACCCTTGTGTTCCGCAGTACCACGAAGGTCAGTTTGAAAGCTGGAAGAAAACGGGCGATGTTGTTGCCGCCTTCTTCGGCCACGACCATCTCAACGACTTTACCTGCATTGTTGACGGAATCATGATGGGCCAATGCAAAACAGCAGGCTTCCGCTGCTACACAGACGGCTGCCAAAGCAGCGTAAGAGTTGTCGATATCTTCGAAAACGAACCGAGAAACGTAAGAACAAAGGTGATCAAGTTCAAGGATTTCGGACTTAAATGCACCTGCCTTGGCCCGATCAAGCGAACAATTAACGACAAACAGAGCATCGCCCTGACTATCGCATCGCGAGTTGCAATGGGAGCTGCGGCAGTAGGCGCAGTTGCAGTAACGGCAACAAAGCTGATAGGCAAAAACAAATAAAAAACAGGTGTCTGAAGAAGGATCTTCAGACACCTTATTTTTTATCGAGTATACACCGAAATCAATATTTGATATTTGAATATGTCGTGTTGTTAACGGCTGCACCGTCACCGGATACGGTGATAAGCACAGATACTGCGAGCATTGCATCAAAATCATAGGAATACTTCATATCGGTAATTTTACCGTCCTTAACAGTAACGGTAACCTTGATATTGAAATAGTTGATATCTGTATCCTTGACCTTGATTGCACTTGTGTATTCGGCAATGCTTGTTTCAACCTCTTCCTGCGTTACAAAGTCGTTTGTAAACCTTGCAAACGGGGTTGCATTTGTTCTCTTGGGGTCGCTTACTTTTGCAAGTGTAAATGTATAAACACCGTTTGAAGCCGTGAATGAACCGAGGTCGCTCTCGCTGAGAGAGGTTGCCTTTATTTTGTAATTAGCGTTTATATCATCCTTCGGTATTTTACCCTGAGTTGTACCCATACCGAGGAAGCTGCCGATAACAGAGTCGATACTTGAATTTTCATCAATAGCCTTGATAATAGCATTAATGGGGTCTGTTGCACCGCCGATGTTAATAGCTCTTGTATAAGAAGCATTTCTGACAATGTCATATGTACCGCTCTTTGCAATTTTAGCTGTTTCTGCGTTGATAAATGCAGCAAATTCAGCCGCATTCATATCGCCTGCAGGTACAGCTGTTGTTGCTTCGGGATCTGTGGTGGCGTCAGTTGTAACTTCAGGTGCTGTTGTATCAAGTTCGGTTGTTTCTGCGCTGACATCTGATGTTGTTGCGTCAACCTGAGCATCCGGTACGGTCGTTGTTTCAGGTGTTTCGTTGCCGCCACAAGCAGCAAGAGTAAATACGAGAGTGATTGCAAGAATTAATGCCAAAAACTTTTTCATAATAAAACCCTTTACTTTCGCTTATTGAAATGCCTCCGCATCGTATGATACGGAGGCAAAGATTTTAAGTTATTGAAGCAGATTAATAGCTGATGCCTGTGAATTCACCGTTTGTTGTAGCAGCACCTGTACCATTGATCTTGATACCTGCCTTAAGTGTAAGCTTTGCATCAAAAGCATAGGAATACTTGATAGATGTGATCTTACCCTCTGCAACACTAACAGTAACCTTGATGTTATTGTAGTTAACAGTTGTGCTGTCAACCTTGATAGCTGTTGTGAAGTCTGCGATACCTGCAACTACTTCTTCGTGTGTGATGAAGTCGTTTGTGAATCTGTTAAAGGGAGTTGCGCCTGTCTTCTTGGGGTTGGTTTCGTTCTTGAGAACGAATGTGTATGTGCCGTTGGAAGCCTTGAAGGAGCCGAGGTCGCTTGCCTGGAGAGAAGCAGCCTTTACTTTGTAATCGCTGTCAACATCGTCCTTGGGAAGTGTGCCCTTCTTTGTGCCGATACCGAGGAAATCACCAACAACTGTGTCGAGGTTGGAGTTCTCGTCGATAGCGCTGATGATGCCGTTAAGGATGCCTGTTGCACCGCCGACATCGATGTTCTTTGTGTATGCACAAACTCTGTTGTAGGAGTACTTGCCGCTCTTTGCAATCTTAGCTGATTCAGCGTTGTAGAATGCTGCGAACTCTTCTGCTGTCATTTCTGCGTTAGCAACAGTTGTTGTTTCCTCTGTTGCAACAGTTGTTTCATCGGCTGCTGCTGTTGTTTCGTCAGCTGCAGCTGTTGTTTCATCAACAGCTACTGTTGTTTCGTCGTTGGCAACATCTTCTGTTGCCTCGGGAACTGTTGTGGTTTCGGGTTCTTCATTGCCGCCGCAAGCAGCAAGTGAGAATACAAGTGCGAGTGCCATAAGGAGAGCCAAAAGCTTTTTCATGGTGTAAAATCCTTTCGTTAAATGAATTTATTTTGATATTGACAGTTGGTTACAACCTGATCAATATGCAAAGCCTGAGTATTTAACTGTTGTGTAGATGTTACCTGTAACAACCTTAACCTTAGCAATTGTATACTTAACGTTTGTAAGGTAAGCATCAGAGCTGATTGTGTAGTCAACAGAGCTGAATGCCATTGTATCAACAGCAATCTTAGCCTTAATAGTAGCGGTCTTTACGGTGATATCAATTGTTTCGACAGCTGCGCCTGCATCCTCAAGACCGGCTCTCATCTCATTGATATCCTTATAGTCGTTTGTGAATCTGTTGAGAGCGCTCTTGCCCTTGATGGGGTTCTTCTCGTTCTTGACGGTGATTGTTACCTCGTAGTACTTGCCGTCAGCTGAAAGCTTGCAGGTAGCTGCTGTAACATCTGCTGCTGAAAGTGTGCTCTTAACAATCTCTTTGCTTGACTTACCCTTTGCAACGGAAACAGTCTCTGTACCCTCGCCGAGGAAATCGCCTACTGTGTCGCGAACAAGGTCGATCTTTGCAAGTGCGCCCATCTTAAGATCGTTAAGTTTTGTTGTAACGGTCTTCTTGTAGCCGGGCTTTGCGGAAACAGCCTTAGCTGCTGCCTCGTTGTAAAGAGCAACGATATCTGCCTTAGCTGTGGGAGCAACCGCTGCGCCTGCAGTTGTTGTTTCGTCGGCTGCTACTGTTGTCTCGTCGGCTGCTACTGTTGTCTCGTTTGCTGCAGTCGTTTCATCGGTTGCTGCAGTTGTTGTTTCGTCAGCTGCAACTGTAGTTTCATCAGTAACAGCTGTTGTTTCGTCGTTTGCTACGTCTTCTGTAGTTTCAACGCCGGGAACTGTTGTGGTTTCGGGCTCATCCTTGCCGCCGCAAGCTACAAATGATACTGCCATTACTGCTGCAAGCATAAGTGCGAAAACCGAAAGAAGTGCTTTTTTCATTGGGGTTTTCCTCTCATTTCGTGATTATAATTTGTGCAGACCTGAAAGTCTCCTTGAACACTATACCAAAAAATGATTGTAAGGTCAATAAAAAAACCGTAACATTTTATTCAAAATTAAGTTTTCATTTCATAAACTGACAAATTATTACAGGCAGGAAAACAGCCGGCAAGCTGTTCATAACCTTGATTTTTGTGATATTGAGCATATTGAGCGCAATAGCAATAATCAGAAGCGAACCGACACATGTCATTTCTGCAACGGTATAATCGTTGAGAAACGGTGCGACAACACCGGCGAGCAGAGTTATTGAGCCCTGATAGATAAACACGGGTATACAGCTGAGCAGGACACCGTAGCCCATTGTCGAAGCCATTACGATTGACGAAACACCGTCGATAACCGACTTTGTCGCAAGCGTACTGTAATCGCCGGAAATGCCGCTGTCAAGCGAGCCGACAATAGCCATGGCACCGACACAGAAAAGCAAGGTTGCCGCAACAAAGCCCTGTGCAAAATCGGATTTACCGTCGGATTTTTTGCTCAGTTTCGTTTCAATCTTCTTTGCAAAATTATTAAGACGCTTATCAAGGTCTACGGCGCTGCCGAAAATCGTACCGAGCGCCATAGAAATAACAGTAACAAGAGCATTCTGCCCTTCGAGGCAGCCGTCAATACCTATGTAAAGAACGCACAGACCAAGACCTTTCATAACGGCATCGCTGACCCGCTCGGGCAGACCTTTTTTGAGCAAAAGGCCAAGAGCGCCGCCGAAAACAACGAGGGCTACGTTTATGAAAGAGCCCGTCAGTGAAAGAAATTTGTCCAAACTAACACCTCCGAAACGTTGGTATTATAGCACCAAAAAAGCTTTGGTACAAGCACTAAACGATAATATTTCCGTAAAATAGCTGTAGGAGGGTTTTATAATGCTTGTAACAAAAGATTACAACCGAAACAACGCCCTGCGCTATGCCAGACGCTGGGCACTTGACCGCAATCCCCTATTCTTCAGCTTCAACGGAATCGGAGGAGATTGCACAAATTTTGCTTCTCAATGTATTTTTGCCGGAGGCTGCGTTATGAAATACACGCCGACTTACGGCTGGTACTATATATCTTCAAACGACAGGACTCCGTCGTGGAGCGGTGTCGAATTCTTTTATGATTTCATAGTAAACAACAAAGCGCAAGGACCGTTTGCTCGTGAGGTGCAGCAGGAAGAGATTGAGCCCGGTGACATAATTCAGCTTGGCAACGAGGAAGGCGGATTCTACCACACGCTGATAGTAACAAAAAGGGATGAAAACGGCGAGATACTGATTGCCGCGCACTCTGATGACCACCTTGACAGACCGCTGCTCGAATATGACTACGCCCGCATACGTTACCTTCACATAGAAGGTATACGATTTGAAACACAAATCAGAGACGCTTGCTTTGAAACGCTGATTGAGGGCGGAATAGAACCTTTTGAATGAAATAATGGTGAAAAAACCTTGCAAAATACGGCAATATGCTATAAGATATAAAAGGTTATAATATTATATGAAAAAATTTACAGCAGACGAACTGAATATGTGACAGTAAAAGCTTTGGGTTAACAATTACTGCATTCGGCAGAACCGTATGCATTCCGCTTCTGCCGATACTTTTCATAACCTGCGCTTACAAAAGAGATTAACCCCTAAGCTTTGCTTCAAGCTCAATAAGGTCTTTAAGATATTCGCTTGTTTTCTTCAGATATGCCGCAGATTCAATATCGGTAAGCAGATACCTGCCTGCACGCCTTACTGCACGCACAAAGCGGCGGTCAAGCCTTACACGCTGCACACACAGCGGACAAGCGGCGGTTGCACGAGGGTCATAGATAACGCGGATTTTCTCGTTGCCGTCATCATCCGTATCAACAAGCGGAAACAGTGGATATATTCTGCAGGCAAGAGGACGCTTATCACGTTCGCAGATACCGCTGCATTTCAGTAAAGGCACTTCGCCGTCGGTTATCTCAAAGCCGTCAGTCCCCTCAAGAAGCTCCTTTTCGTAAGGAAAAAGCTCCATACTGTCGCCGCAGGCATCGGTACAGCAGGCTGCATTACAGAAAGCTCCGCAATCCGTTCTGCCAAGCGGAGTGGATTTATCGAGCAGAGCATAAGCTTCTCTGAGTGCTTTATTTTCAATTTCCATAACTTTATCAACTCCCATCGTCAAGTAAGGATTTTAAAGTCATTTAAAATAAAAGTCAATACAATTCACCTTAGAGTGGCAGGAGCAATCCGTTACTCGAGCCCAAGGAGGACAAGATGAAAACAATTAAACTTCGCACAACACTCAACAGATTCTGCACGTTCTTCAAAAAGGACGACCCCGCAGTACCGGCAGAGCTTTTCACGGCTGAATCGGTAAAGCCCGACCTTTCTTCCGTATGCATTCCCCTGCCCTCACGCAAGAAGTATTACACCTGCTTTGCAGTTAACGCTGACGGCACAATGTGGCTCGGCTCAAACGGCGGCGTTACACGCTGGTACCCGACGGAAGCTGAGGACGAAGACAAGGCAATGCACTTCACGGCTAACCGCTACCTTTACGATAACAACGTTGTTTCAATTATCAGCGACGGTGACAAGGGCGCATGGGTTCAGACCGAGACAGGTGTTGTACATATCGAAATGAAGCCGGTATCTCCCCGTGAGAAAGCAGAAATGCTTCTTCAGGAATCAATTGATATAGTCAGCAGAAGAGGTATGATGGCACAAAAGCACCTTGACATAGCAAGAGACTTCAGCTCAAAGGTGCCTTACGGACATTGCGATAACGACGGCGGCTTCACATCGTGGTTCTCCGTCGGTATGCTTTTCCGCTATGCCACACTCAGAAGAGAGCTTGGCGAGGATGCACCCGAAACAATCGCAGCACGCGACTTTGCAATCAAGACCTGCGAAGCCTGCCTGCTTCTTATCCATATCTCAAAGCGCGGCAACGGCTTTCCTGCAAGAAGCTACCTTGCTCACGATGAGCCCGTGCCGGATGACGGACTTTTCTACAGAATCAGCGGCGATAAAGCCACTTGCGTAGAAACCTCATTCTCCAAGAAAAAAGGTATTGCCGGCCTTGAAATTGATGCAAGCGCACCTATTCCCGAAAGACTCCGCCACCTCTTTACAGAAGCAGGTTATACAGAAGAAGGTATGATCTACAAAGGCGACACAAGCAGCGACGAGGTAACCGCACACTTTATGCAGATGCTCTTTGCCCATATGTTCCTCGCTGATGCAGATCCCGACCTTGACGAGCTTATCAAGCAGACTGCAACCGCACTTATGACACACATAGTTGAGGGCGGCTATCAGCTCGTCGAATGCGACGGCAAGCCCACAACCTGGGCTAAATGGAACCTTGACTACTTCAACACCTTTATGGGTTGGACAGATGCCTGCCTCAACTCAGCAGAGCTTCTTGCCTACCTTAAGGTAACCGAATACATCACAGGTGACAAAAAGTGGAAAGACGAATACAACAAGCTCATCGGTATGGGCTATGCTGACCTGACACTCAAGCACTACGACAGAGCATTCCAGACATCACTCTTTGAGGGCAACGACATTGCCGCAGAGCTTATGTACGGCGACAATATGCTCGCAGTTTCATCATTCTGGATGCTTGCTACACTCGAAAAAGACGAGAAGCTTCTCGACATCTATTCACGCGCATTCAACACTTGGAGAGGCACGGTATGCCGCGAGAACAACCCCGGCTACGAGTATCCCTTTGCGCTCAGCGTAGGCTGTGAGGGACTTGACCTTGAGCAGAATGCAAAGTGGTTTGAAAGATTCAACGTCAGCCGCCTTGCTTCCGGCATCACAATTGCCGCAAGACACGACGTTGCAAGAAAGCACCGTTGGTGCTACGACTACGTCGAGACATCGTTCAAGCTCCAGCCCGACGAGCACTTTATCGCAAAATACGACCGTAACCCGTGGGAATTCAAGGATGAGGACTCAGGCGGCGTTTATGTTGTTGAAAGCTGCTACGTTTACACATTCGCCTACTGGATAGGCACTTACTACGGATTTATCGAGGAATAAGGAGGAGAATACAATGGCAAAGGTACATCTTATCGGCAATGCACATCTTGACCCCATCTGGCTTTGGCGCTGGCAGGAAGGCTGCAACGAAGTTATGCAGACATTCCGCTCAGCACTTGACAGACTTAACGAATATGAAGATTTTGTTTTCACTTGCTCCTCTGCAGCTTACTACCAGTGGGTTGAAGAGCTTGACCCCGATATGTTCAAGGAGATTCAGCAGAAAGTCGAAGAGGGCCGTTGGTGCATAGTTAACGGCTGGTGGGTACAGCCCGACTGTAATATGCCCAGCGGTGAGAGCTTTGCAAGACAGGCACTCTACAGCCAGCTTTACTATTATGAAAAGTTCGGCAAAATCTGCAAAACAGGCTACAACGTTGACTCATTCGGTCACAACGCAATGATGCCCCAGCTTCTTCGCCAGGGCGGTATGTGCGCATATGTTATGATGCGCCCCGGCAAACACGAAAACGCAGAGATTCCGCAGAACGCTTTCTGGTGGGAAAGCCCCGACGGCTCACGCGTGCTTACATATCACATCCCCGAAGGATATGGCCACAGCGGCCCCGAACACCTCAAGAAAAAGATTGCCGAATATGCACAGCTTTCCGAAAACTCAGGTCACGGTATGATGCTCTTCTACGGTGTAGGCAACCACGGCGGCGGACCTTCCAGAGGCGATATAGAAAGCCTTATGGAAGAGATGAAAAAAGAGGAATTCTGTGAGCTTGAATTCTCAAACCCCGACGATTATTTCCGCGAGATGCTCATTACACCTCTCGACATTCCGGTATGGACGGACGACCTTCAGCACCACGCAAGCGGCTGCTACTCCGCAACATCACTTGTAAAGCAGCTCAATCGCAGATGCGAAAACCGCCTTGCCGCAGCTGAAAAATTCAACACCATAGCTTCACTCACAGCAGGCGCAACGCCCGCAACAAAGGAGTTTGCGGCAGCCTGGAAGAATGTCTGCTTCAACCAGTTCCACGATATTCTCTGCGGATGCTCCATTATGGAAGCATACGAGGATGTCAAGGAAAGCAGCGGCTATGCACTTGACGTAGCATCAAAAATTTATAACACGGCACTTATAAAAATCGCAAGACAGATCGACACCTGGATCGACGGTGTATCAGACCCCGTTTGCACGGAGGTACGCAACCTCGGCGCAAGAAGTGATTTCCCAAGACCCATCGTTGTGTTCAATCCCCTTTCATTCGATATTGAGATGCCCGTACGCACATACCATCCCAGCGAAAAGGTAACCGACAGCGAAGGCAACGAGGTTCTGTTCCAGAACGTGCGTTCTTCACGCTCAAACGACAGCCACCTTGACACGCTGTTTATGGCAAAGGTACCTGCTATGGGCTACAGCACCTACTGGCTCAGCGGTGACGCTGACGCTGACGAGCCGAAATCAGCTCTCACCTGCGGCGGCGGTGACACCGTTTATATGGAAAACGAGCTTGTAAGGGTCGAATTCGACAAGGCAAGCGGCGGCATATCCAAGCTTCTTGACAAAACAAGCGGTATTGACTATGCAGCAAACGGCGCACTTGCAGTGCCCACGGTTATCGACGACCACAAGACTGACACCTGGGCACATAACGTATTCAAGTTCCACGACATCAAGGGCACTATGGACGTTGCATCAGTTGAGCTTGTTGAGCAGGGTCCGCTTCGTGCAAGTGTCCGAATCAAATACACATTCAACACATCCACCCTCACACAGGAATTCTGCCTGACAGATGGCAAAAAGGTCGTCCGCGTCAAAAGCAAGGCTAACTGGAGCGAGCAATTCACAATGCTCAAGCTTCCCTTTGATATCGGCGGCACAGACGAGATTTCGACCTATGAGATTCCCTGCGGCTACATCAAGCGTCCCTGCAACGGTGAAGAAGAGCCGACACAGCAGTGGGCAGATATCACGTCAACCATTGACGGCAAGCGTGCAGGTCTCGCAGTTATCAACGACAGCAAGTACAGCTACGATTGCCCCGGCACAATGCTTCGCCTGACCGCAATCAGAAACGTTATCTTTGCTGACCACTATTCACCCAGACCTGCCGCAGACTTCAACTTCACAGACGAAGGTATGCAGAGATTTGAGTACGCAATCTTCCCGCACGAGGGTGAGGTTGAAAACACAGAGATCATGAAGCTTGCTGCAAAGTTCAACTGCAGACCCGTCACGGTATGTGAAAGCTTCCACAAGGGTACAGGCAGAGCCCAGACAGACAGCTTCCTTAAAATTACGGCTGACAACATCATTGCCACCGCATTCAAATTCTGTGAAGACGGCTCGGGCGACGTTGTCATCAGATGCTTTGAATCCCAAGGCAAGAAGACACGCACATACATTATGTGCGATATGATTGATGCCGCATTTACGGTTGATTTCCTGCCTCACGAAATCAAGACCTTCCGCATCAATTCAGACGGCGTTGCAGACGAAGTCAACTTCCTTGAAGGTATCGTAAAATAAAACCTGATTGAAGGTACAGCTATGAAGATTTACACTTCCGCTCAGATGAAGCAAATCGAAGCTGCAGCAAACGAAAAAGGCTACGCATACATTGATATGATGCACAAAGCCGGCGTTTCCTGCGCCGAGATAATTGAAAAAGAATATCTCACGCTCAATGAAAAGGTAGCAGTTATCTGCGGTAAAGGAAAAAACGGCGGTGACGGCTTTGTTGCCGCCGAGCACCTTAACTCCAGGGGATACAGCGTAAGCGTGGTGCTCGCCTGCGGAATGCCCGTTGCAGACGATGCCGTTACTATGTTCAACAGGATGAACGGCGTTTTGGTAAGCGACTGGCTGACCTCGCGCGAAAAAGCTGAAACAATCATCAGAAATGCAGACGTGATTGTTGACAGCGTATTCGGTTTCGGATTCAAGGGTGAGCCTGACGAAAGCACAGCAGAGCTTTTTGCAGCAGTAAACGCATCGGATGCAAAAAAGGTTGCTGTTGACCTGCCCAGCGGAGCGGAATGTGACACAGGCAGAGTAAACGGAGAGTGCATAAAGGCAGACCTTACGCTCGCTGTCAGCTGCCGCAAGCCCGCACATGTGCTCAAGCCTGCGGTTTCGTACTGCGGAAAGGTCAGAGCTATAGATATCGGACTTGACGAAAGCGTTGTAAACGAAGAATTCTTTGTTGTTTCAAAAAAAGATAAGCCTGTATTCACCAAGCGTGACCCGCTTTCAAACAAGGGTGACTACGGCAGGCTGCTGAGTGTTTGCGGAAGTAAGAAATACCCAGGTGCGGCTTACTTTGCGGCAAGCGGAGCCGTCAGAATCGGCACGGGTCTTGTAACGTGTGCATTCCCCGACAGCGCTTATGCGGCTATTGCGTCAAAGCTCAACGAGCCTATTATGATGCCGCTCCCCTGCTGCGAAGACGGATTTCTCGCAAGAGGCGCACTCGATGCACTTGTGCCTGCCGCCAAGAAATCGGACTGCGTACTTTTTGGCTGCGGACTCGGTCAGACTCTCGGCACGGCAAGCGTTGCCGAAGAGCTGCTCGGACAGACCGAATGCCCCGTTGTAATTGATGCAGACGGCATAAATCTCATCGCCGCGAATATAAATATGCTGGAGACAGTCAGAGGCAGAGCGATTATCACACCTCACCCCGGTGAGATGGCAAGGCTCTTCAACCTCAGCGTTGAGCAGGTGCAGGCAAACCGCACCGTGCTGGCAAAGGCCGTTGCAAAGCAGTTTGGCATCATCGTTGTGCTTAAAGGCGCAAACACGATTGTTTCAGACGGCGAGCGGGTTTACGTCAACCGCACGGGCAACGCAGGTATGGCAAGAGGCGGCTGCGGCGACCTGCTTGCAGGTATGATTGCAGGTCTTGTCGCACAGGGCTACAGTCTTATGCACGCGAGCATTATGGGTGTTTATATTCACGGTGCGGTCGGTGACCTTGCCGCCGCAAAGCTATCTGAAACCGGTATGACACCCACGGATATGATCAAGCTTTTACCCCTGCTGCTCTCCGACTACGAATAACCGACGGAGAGGATGACAGCGATTGAAAAAAGCTGCCGCATTGACATTGACGGTATTACTTATTTTTCTATGCTCGTGCGCAAAAAGCGAAACGCCGCAGAAAATCTGCATCAACCGCATATTTAACTGTAAAATAGATATACATTATAATGAAACAGCGTATACGGCCGATTTCACAAGCGATGAAAACGGCTGCAACGCTGTTTTTTTATCGCCCGAATGTCTGAAAGGGTTTAAAATTACCGCAAAAGGTACAGAAACCGCCTATTCGCTCGAATCAATAAGCTTTTCGTCGCAGAATACGCCCGATAAAGCGCCGCCGATTCAAGCGGTTTATCAAGCGATAAATGCAATTCCCGAATCCGCAACGGAAAACGAAAGCGGATACACACTTTGCGGCAATACAAAATACGGCAGCTACGTGATGAATATTGACGGCAAAAATCTATCACCAACATTTGTTGAGTACGAAGAAGCAGATATCACTGTCAAATTCAGATATTCAGCATAGTATAAATAAGAAAGCAACGCAAAAAAATGCTCCCCGATGTTTAAGTGCACCGCTTATTGGCAAAAATACTTGTGCAACAGACAGCGGCGCAACTTAAACCGTGCGCTCAAATAAATCGGAGAGTGAGTTTATGAACGTAAAACGAGGAGAAATATACTATGCCGACTTGAGTCCCGTTGTCGGCTCCGAGCAAGGCGGAATACGCCCCGTACTTATTGTACAGAATGACGTAGGCAACAAATACAGCCCCACAGTTATTGCTGCGGCAATAACCAGCCAGAAATACAAAACCGGGCTGCCGACACATATACGCGTCAATGCAGACGGCTGCGGGCTTGCAAAGGATTCCATCGTGCTGCTCGAGCAGGTGCGCACGATAGACAAAAGACGGCTGAAGGAAAAAATGGGCAACCTTGATGAGGTTGATATGAGCCGAATAAATAAAGCGCTCAGTGTAAGTTTCGGCCTTGACAGCAGTACCGTCAGCATATAAAAAAGCTACCCCGTTCTGCATTTTTTCACTGCGGAACGGGGATTTTCAATTTTTTTCGTATTAGGTATTGAAATTAGTGTAATTTTAGTATAAAATGTATACGGATACAATAAAAAACATCGTTTTTCAGAAACTTTTTTGGAGGTTTTGTATGAATTATTCATTAACTTCGGCTCAAGCAAAAGAGCTTATAGCCGGTAAACTTTCACACTTTTTCGGTGTAACACCCGAGGAAGCAACATACGAGCACTACTACAAGGCAGTTGCAATGCTTATCCGCGATATGCTCACAAAGGGCAGAGCAGAATTTGTTCAGGAAGCAAGAGGCACAGATTCAAAGAGCGTTTACTACCTTTCAATGGAATTCCTTATGGGTCGCTCACTCAAAAACAACCTTTTCAACCTCAACCTTACAAGCACAATCGAAAAGGCTCTCGATTCATTCGGAATAAAGCTCGACAAGCTTTATGACTGTGAGCCCGACGCAGGCCTGGGAAACGGCGGCCTCGGCAGACTCGCAGCCTGCTACCTTGACGGCCTTGCAACGCAGGGCTACAACGGTATGGGCTACTCCATTCTCTATGAATACGGTATCTTTAAGCAGAAGATCATTGACGGCTGGCAGACTGAGCTGCCCGATTTCTGGCTTCCCGGCGGCAAAGCATGGCTTGTTGAGCGCCCTCAGAGCGTTCAGGAAATCAAGCTCGAGGGCTGGGTAGAAGATTTCTGGGATACCCACTACCACCACGTAGAGCTTAAAGACTACACTTCAATCAAAGCTATCCCCTACGACCTTTTCGTGCCCGGTAAGGACGGTAAGGCTGTAAGCGTGCTGCGTCTGTGGTCTGCGAAGGCTCCCGGACTTGATATGGAAAAATTCAACGACGGTAACTACCTCAAGGCTATTGAGCAGGATGCTATGGCAGAGGTCATCAGCAAGGTCCTCTATCCCTCCGATAACCATCCCGAGGGCAAGAGCCTCAGACTCAAGCAGCAGTATTTCCTCGTTTCAGCATCTATTCAGGATATTGTTGCGCGTCACCTTCGTGTTTACGGCACAATTGATAACTTTGCAGAGAAAAATGCAATCCACATCAACGATACGCATCCCACGCTCGCAATTCCCGAGCTTATGAGAATATTCCTCGACGAGTGCGGCTACGGTTGGGATGATGCGTGGAGAATTGTCAGCAACACAGTTGCATACACCAACCACACCGTTATGAAAGAAGCACTCGAATGCTGGAGCGAAGAGCTCTTCCGGCGTCTTCTCCCCCGTATCTACCAGATCACAAAAGAAATCGACAACCGCTACAGAGGCTACGCATGGTCGATCACACAGAATGCCGACTACGTTGAGCGCACAGCAGTTATTTCTGACGGATCTGTTCGTATGGCTAACCTCTGCGTTGTTGCAGGCCACTGTGTTAACGGTGTTTCCGCACTTCACAGCCAGATTCTCAAGGATACCCTTTTCAACGACTACTACCGCCACATGCCCGATAAGTTCACAAACGTCACAAACGGCATTGCTCACCGCCGTTGGCTCAACCAGTCAAACCCCGAGCTTGCAAAGCTTATCACATCTCTCATCGGTGACGGCTTCACCTACAACGCTGACGAGCTTATCAAGCTGCGCGATTATGCTGACGACAAAGAGGTACTCAAATCTCTTGAAAAGATCAAGCGTGCAAACAAGGAGCGTTTTGCAAAGCTCATCAAGCAGAAGCAGGGTGTAACAATTGACCCCGACTCGATATTTGACGTACAGGTCAAGCGTCTGCACGAGTATAAGCGCCAGCACCTCAACGCACTTCACATTGTTTCAAAATACCTCGCCATCAAGGAAAATCCCGACGGCGAATTCACTCCGCACACCTACATCTTTGCAGCTAAAGCTGCACCCGGCTACCAGGTCGCAAAGAGAATCATCAACTTTATCTGCGAGCTCGGCAAGCTTATCGACAGCGACCCCGATGTAAGAGGCAGACTCAAGGTTGTATTTGTTGAGGACTACAACGTCACAATGGCTGAGGCACTGATGCCTGCAGCGGACATCAGCGAGCAGATTTCGCTTGCAAGCACCGAGGCCAGCGGCACAGGCAATATGAAGCTTATGCTCAACGGTGCAATCACACTCGGCACAATGGACGGCGCTAATATTGAAATCCACGAGGCTGTCGGTGAAGAAAACATCGTTATCTTCGGTATGAAGACCCCTGAGGTAACAGCCCTCAAGCCTTCATACAATCCCCACACCTACTACGAAAACAACTCCGAAATCCGCAAGGTTATCGACTTTGTAAACAAGGGTATCAACGGCAAGATGTTCCCCGATGTAAGTGCATCGATTATCTACCACGATCCCTATATGGTGCTTGCAGATTTCGCTGACTACCGCCAGGCACAGCAGAAAATCGAGCAGCTTTACAACGACCGCGAGAAGTGGAACAGAATGTCACTTATGAACATCTCCGGCGCAGGCAGATTTGCCGCTGACAGAGCAATCAACGAGTATGCTGCAAACATCTGGCACACACAGCCTGCAGTAAAGCCCGCTGCAAAGCCCGAAAAGAAAGCACCTGCAAAGACAAAGGCAAAAACGGAGAAAACCGTTGAAAAGAAACCCGCCAAGAAAACTGCTTCGAAAAAAAGCAAATAAAATTCTTGACAAAGGGTTATAATAAGTCTAAAATCAAATATATGGAGCGAAACGCTTTAAATTCTTCTCAAAGGAGGCAAACTGTTTTGGACAGTAGAGACAGCATACCTTTATGTTGCCCGACTTTTAAAACAAAACAGCACTCGTTCTGCGCCCTGAGCACAGCGACGGTTGGCCTCCCCGCACGTAAAGTGTGATTGAGAAGCCAATCAGTTTTGCATTGCCCTTTCTGCGCAGAATCACTGTGCGGAAAGGGTATTTTTTATGGATGAAAAGATTTTTGATCAGCTCTATGAGCTGCTTGACGCCGGCAAATTCGGCACGCTGAAATCCGAACTGAGCGAAATGAACGAGGTTGATATCGCCGAATTTTTCGGAAGCCTTGAGCCTAAGCAGCAGCTGCTTGTGTTCCGTATACTTCCGAAAGATATCTCGGCTGAGGTGTTTGCATACCTTGAGCCCGACGACCAGGTCAACATCGTTAATTCAATCACCGACCGTGAGCTGAGCGAGCTCGTTGACGAGCTTTTCCTCGACGATACCGTTGACTTTCTTGAGGAAGTGCCCGCAAACGTAGTAACCCGCGTTCTCAAGATCGCAGACAAGGAAACAAGACAGCTTATCAACCGTTTCCTGCGTTACCCGGAAAACAGCGCAGGCAGCATTATGACCATCGAAATGGTTCAGCTGCACGACAACCTGACCGTAGCGCAAGCGATTGAAAATATCCGCAGGACAGGTATCGATAAAGAGACGATCTACACCTGTTACTGCATTGACAAAGCACGCCACCTTGTAGGCACGATCGGACTCAGCGAGCTTATTTTCAATGACGACAGCACTCTCCTTTCCGACATTATGGAAGAGGACGCTTCACTCATCAGCGTTAAGACGCTTGACGACCAGGAATACGTTGCAGATATTGTTAGAAAATACGACCTTCTGAGCGTACCCGTTACCGATAATGAGAACAGACTTGTCGGTATCATTACAATCGACGACGTTGTTGACGTTATCGAAGAAGAGGTCACTGAGGACTTTGAAAAGATGGCTGCCATGACGCCGTCTGATGACGAATATCTCAAGACAGGCGTATTCAAGCTTGCAAAGAACAGAATCCTCTGGCTTCTCATTCTTATGATTTCGGGCACATTTACCGGAATGATTATTGAGGGCTACGAAATGCTCCTTTCCGGCTTTGTTGCGCTGACTGCCTCCATGCCTATGCTTATGGGCACGGGCGGTAACGCAGGCAGCCAGGCCTCAACGCTTATTATCCGCGGTCTTGCCGTCGGCGAAATCGAAATAAAAGACTATTTCAAAATCGTATTTAAGGAGCTTCGGGTTGCCGCAATCTGCGGTTTTGCGCTCGCACTTGCCAACATCGTACGAATGTACTTCTTCAGCGATGGCACGCTTGCAGTATACCTGGTAGTTTCGCTCGCGATGTTTATAGCTATCGTCGTTGCAAAGCTTATCGGCTGCTCGCTGCCGATACTCGCAAAGCTGGTAAGGATCGACCCCGCACTTATGGCAGGCCCGATGATCGCTACGCTTGTAGATATCGTCACGCTCGTTATCTATTTCGCACTTGCAAAAGCATTCCTGATTTAAGGAGTTTCACATGCACTATATCCCCTACAATTCAAGGCTGAATTTTCATAAAAACATCTTCGGTGCAATCCGCGAGGGCTGCACCGTTTGTTTGCGTGTAATCCTGCCGCGTGATATGCAGTGCAGCGGAGTAAATCTTGTATGGCACAAAGACGGTGAAAAAGAAAACAGGACAGCGTTTGAATGGGACTGTATGCAGGGTGACCGTGAAGAATGGTGGAAGGTTAATTTCACACCGCAGACACCCGGACTTTATTGGTATCACTTTGAGTACGACATTCCGTTTGGCAAGGGTCAGATCTACCACACGGCAAACGGAATCGGCAAATTCAGCGGCACAGGCAGCGAATGGCAGCTGACCGTATATTCGGACAGCTACGCAACACCCGACCGCTTCAAGGGCGGCGTTATATATCAGATATTTCCCGACAGATTCAACCGCGCTGAGATTGAGCTTAAAGGTATACCCGACGACAGAATCCTGCGTGATGATTGGGGGGCTCAGCCTGAATGGGCGCCGAATGCAAACGGCAAGGTGCTCAACAACGATTACTTCTGCGGCAACCTCAAAGGTATTGAAGAAAAGCTTGATTACATCGCTTCACTCGGTGTTACCTGCATTTATCTCAACCCGATTTTTGAAGCGCACTCCAACCACCGCTACAACACGGCGGACTATATGAAAATTGATCCCCTGCTCGGCACGCAGGAGGACTTTGAGAGCCTTTGCAAAAGTGCAGCAGAAAGAGGAATTGACATCATCCTCGACGGCGTTTTCAACCACACGGGTGATGACAGCATATATTTCAACAAGAAGAACAGATACTCCTCACTCGGCGCTTACAACTCGCAGCAGTCGCCCTACTATTCGTGGTATTCATTCCGCAAATGGAATGACGACTATGAAAGCTGGTGGGGGTTTGATACGCTCCCCAACGTCAACGAAAAGAGCGAAAGCTACTGCGATTTTATCTTCGGAGATGACGGAGTTATACGCAAGTGGCTCAGACTCGGCGCCTCGGGTTGGCGGCTTGACGTTGCTGATGAGCTGCCCGACGAATTTCTCGACAGGCTCAACGCCTGCGTAAAAAGCGAAAAGCCCGATGCGCTTATAATCGGCGAAGTGTGGGAGGATGCAACAAACAAACTTGCCTACAACAAAAGAAGAAGATATCTTCTCGGCGGCCAGCTTGATTCCGTTATGAATTACCCCTTTGCGGATGCCGTGCTCTACTTTATGCGCACGGGAATCGCCAACGGTTTTATGGACAGAATACTCACTATTCTTGAGAATTATCCGCCGCAAGCCATACCCGTGCTGATGAACCATATAGGCACTCACGATACAGCACGCGCGATAACGGCAATGGTCGGAGAAAGCTGTGAAGGACGCGACAGACGCTGGCAAGCAGAACACACGCTGACCGAAAGTCAGCTTGAAATAGGCGTTCAGATGTTGAAAACAGCCGCCGCGATACAGTTCACGCTTCCCGGTATCCCCAGCATATATTACGGCGACGAAGCAGGTCTGACGGGATATAAAGACCCGTTTAACCGCGGCTGCTATCCCTGGGGCAATGAAAACCGCGAGCTTATCGAATGGTACAGAACACTCGGCAAAATCCGAAAAGAAAACGCCGCACTTTACGACGGCAGTTTTCACCCCGTATCGGAGGCTGCAGGCTGCATTGCATACGTTCGAAGCACAGCGGGAAACCGCATAATGCTGATTGCAAACCGCAACGTTCATCCGATAACCTATCACCTGCCGTCAGACTGGCACGGAGCCAAAACGCTGCTCGGCGGTACGGGTACAAGCTACACGAGTGTTGATATCCCTGCATACGGAGCGGTGATACTCACCGATTGACATCTTGAAGAAAATATGAGATAATGTAGAAAAATTTTTGGAGGTTATGCCTTATGAAAAAGCATGCAAGACTTCTGAGCATTCTGCTCACAGCAATTCTCTTCCTTCAGTTAGGATTCGCAGCATTTGCCGACAGCGGCAACAGCTACACAATCATTTCCACCTACGACGACGTTGTATGGGAAGGCGATAACGCCTGGGGCGCTTACAAAGGCACACTCCACACACATACAACCTACAGCGACGCTGACCTTGACCTGCCCACAATGATCAAGGGCTACTACAACCGCGGCTTCGACTTTGTTGCTAACGCTGACCACGGTGTTACAGGCGTTGAGTGGAACAAAGAGCCTGCTCGTCCCCTGCTCTATATGTATCAGTACATCATAGGCAACAAGGTAGGTCACCTTACAGATGAAGAATACGAAGGCATCATCAGCGGTACATATCCGCTTGAGAACGGTCAGCCCAGAGGCACAGGTATGACTTGTGTTACAGGCGCTAACGAGCTCGGCTACATTACACTTACAAAGAGCCATGTTAACGGCTACTTCCTTCCCGCCGATGTCGGTAACGCATGGGACGGCGGCGAAAACGGCTACGAAGAAGCTATTAAGTTCATTGACGATAACGACGGCCTTTCCCACATCAACCACCCCGGCGACTGGCTTCAGTCCAATGATAACCCCAACGTTGTTAACGACCCCGAATACGTTAAATATTTCAGCGACCTTGTACTCAAGTACGATTCCTGCCTCGGCACAGAGGTTTTCAACGAGAGAAACGGCACAACAGGCTACGACAGAATCCTTTGGGACAATATGCTTATGTACTGCCTGCCCTACGGCAAGAACGTTCTCGGCTTCAGCAACACCGATGCTCACTGGCTTGACACCATCGACACATCCTTTATGGTATTTATGATGAAAGAAAACACAATGGAAAACGTTAAGAAGACAATGCAGAGCGGTGCTTTCTTCTCAGTAACAAAGAAGCTTCGCGGCAACGAATTCGAGATCGGCCCCAAGGAAGAATTTGACGTTGCAAACCAGGGTCTCCCCTATCCGATGTTCTCAAACGTTGTAACAGACGGCCACAAGATAAGCGTTAACTACTCCGATGCAAAGCAGATTCAGTGGATTGCAGACGGTAAGGTCATTGCAAAGCAGGCTGTAAACGGCAACGGTACATACACACTTGACCTCGACACAATTGAAGGTGCAGAAAACTACAGTTACGTCCGTGCAGAGCTTCTCGGCGACGGCGGTATGTGCCTGACACAGGCATTCGTTATTGACGACGGCAGCGCACCTCTCACCTGGGAAGATGATTCTGAGGATATGACACTCATCGAAAAGATCATTGCCTGGTTTAAGGACACAAGACTTTACGTTCTCTTCCAGGAGATCTCAAGAGCTATAGGCTGATAAATAAAACCGCTGTTCGTATTTGAGCAGCGGTTTTTTACTTGCAAGACTTTGCGGTAAGTAGTATAATGATATAAAGTCAAAAACGCTTCAGGAGAAAGAAGGGCATATTATGAAAAAATCAGCTATTGCATTAGTTTTAATACTCGGCTTATGTTTAACATTTGTCGGATGCACCAACGGCAACGAGCCCGACAGCACCATACCTTCCGCAAGCGATAATGCCGATACCAATCCACAAAGCTCTTCACCTGAAAAAACATCCGCAGAAGAAACAAGCTCCACCGAAGAAACATCAAGCATAAAACTTATCCCCGCCGGTGGGAGCGAAGATTTTTTTGGAATAAAAAAGTACAAATACAGATACAACTATTATCGTATTACGGCGCATTATATTGATATCGTTGGTGCAGAAGCATATTTTAAATGGTTTGAATCTAATCCGGATTTTGCTAAAAAAAATCTTGACGAAATGCTTATGGTTTCATACATCAAGCACTTTGGTATAACTAGAGAGCAATTTGATGCAGCAAGTCAAATGCGAAAAGATTTTTACGAAGAAAACGGTAACACACTCCTTATCTACCCTTTTGAAAATGACGGAGAATACTCTTATGATGATGAGGCAGATGAAATCTACAACGCTGATATCATATATACCTTTGACAACGAACTTATAAACGAATACTATGCCAGACCGCCCGAACTCATTATTGAAAACGGAACAAATGCGCTCGGTGAACCCGTAGACTAAACTCTTAACCCGCTGTTCAATATGAACAGCAGTAATTTACTTGCAAGACTTTGCGGTACGTAGTATAATAATATAAAGTCAAAATAACGTTTCAGGAGAAAGAAGGGCATATTATGAAAAAATCAGCTATTGCATTATTTTTAATACTCGGCTTATGTTTAACATTTGTCGGATGCACCAACAGCAATGAGCCCGACATCACCATACCTTCCGCAAGCGATAATTCCGATACCAATCCGCAAAGCTCTTCACCTGAAGAAACATCAAGCACAAATCTCACACCCGTCGGCGAAAGCGACGATTATTTTGGCATAAGAAAATATAAGTACAGATATAACTATTATCGTATTACTGCACCTTTCGTCGATATTGTTGGAGACAAAGCTTATGATGAGTGGATAGAATCTAACCCATCACTCACCACCAAGGACCTTGATGAAATGCTCATAGTTTCATATATTAAGCATTTCAATATAACCAGAGAGCAATTTGATGAAGCTAACAGAAACAGAGAAAAATTATTTGAAGAAAATAATTGGACTATGCTCGTCTACCCATTTGAAAATACTGATGGGATATACTCTTACGATGATGAACTCTACGAAATCTACAACGCTGACATCATATATACCTTTGACAACGATATTATAAACGAATACTATGCCAGACCGCCTGAAGTCATCATTGAAAACGGAACAAATGCACTCGGCGAAAAAGTAGATTGAAATCTTAACCCGCTGTTTAACATGAACAGCGGGTTTTCACTTGCAAGACTTTGCGGTAAGTAGTATAATGATATAAAGTCAAAATAACGCTTCAGGAGAAAGAAGGGTATATTATGAAAAAATCAGCTATTGCATTAGTTTTAATACTCGGCTTATGTTTAACATTTGTCGGATGCACCAACGGCAACGAGCCCGACATCACCATACCTTCCGCAAGCGATAATGCCGATACCAATCCGCAAAGCTCTTCACCTGAAGAAACATCCGCAGAAGAAACAAGCGATAAATCAACATGCCCCACAGAAGAAAAATCGACCATACTAGCCGACCCCGTTGTCGGAAGTGATGACGATTACTTCGGAGTGAGGAAATATAAATACAGATACAACTATTACAGCATCCCTTATCAATTTATAGAACTTGTTGGTGAAGAGAACTACACAAACTGGTATAATTCATTAGACAAGTCAAACTTCTATGAAATTGAAGAAATGCTGATGGTAACCTTTATCAAACACTTTAATATTTCCAAAGCCGATTTTGACGAAGCTAATGTAAAAAACGCCGATGTATACAAAGAGCTTGGTGTAAATCCTATTTATCCACCTTACGTATACCCTGATGAATACAAAGATTATTCATATAACAACGAAGCCTACGAAATCTACAACGCTGATATTATATATACCTTTGACAACGAACTTATAAACGAATACTATGCCAGACCGCCTGAAGTCATCATTGAAAACGGAACAAATGCGCTCGGCGAAAAAGTAGATTGAAATCTTAACCCGCTGTTTAATATGAACGGCGGGTTTTCACTTGCAAGAAAGGAAGATATGTATTATAATGAATAATTAATCAAACGTAAAGGAGAAAAGCTATGGCTGAATACAAAACAGAATCACTCGGCAGCGGCGTTTACGCCGTACTCAGCGATATCCACACATTCGGCACGGATGCTTTTCTGCTGTATGATTTTGCTCAGGCAAAGCGCAAGGAAAAAATTTGCGACCTTTGCAGCGGCTGCGGTATAATTCCCCTGCTGATGCTCAGAGAAGAAAAACAGCACCCCGTAACGGCTGTTGAAATTCAGCCCGATGCCTGTGAGCTGATAAAAAAAAGCATTGAGCTCAGCTCACTTGAGGGTAAGCTGAACGTGCTCAACAAAGACCTCAAAGAGCTGAAAGAAGATATTGAGGCGGGCGCGTTTGACCTTATTACGGTAAATCCGCCATACTTTCCCGTCGGCAGCGGCTACGACTGCGAGGATGAGCCGCACAGGATGATACGCAGCGAGGTTTGCTGCACGCTCGATGATATCGTTATGCAGTCGGCAAGGCTTATCCGCTCGGGAGGCAGACTTTGTATGTGCCACAGACCCGAGAGGCTGGCAGACATAATCTGCTCAATGAGAGCAAACAAAATCGAGCCAAAAAGGCTGAGATTTGTTGCGAAGAACGAAAACTGCGCACCCTGGCTTGTGCTGATTGAAGGAAAGAAGGACGCAAAGCCCTCTCTTCTTACGGAAAAAACACTCTATATGAACGACGAAAAAGAACTCGAAAGGATTTACGGCGGATATGCCGAGTGATAAAATGACAGGAACACTTTTTGTTGTAGGCACACCGATCGGCAACCTCTCGGATATGTCGCCCCGTGCGTTGGAAGCGCTTGAAAGCTGCGATTTCATTGCTGCGGAGGACACGAGAGTAACGCTCAAGCTCCTCAACCGATTTGAAATCAAAAAGCCTATGGTAAGCTACCACGAGCACAACCGTGTAGGCCGCGGAGAGCAAATCGCACAGCGTATTCTCGCCGGCGAAAACTGCTGCCTGGTAACAGACGCAGGTATGCCTGCCGTATCTGACCCCGGTGAGGACCTTGTAAGGCTCTGCCACGAAATGAACATACCCGTCGCATCGGTCCCCGGCCCGTGTGCATTTGTTACGGCGCTTGCAATATCGGGCATGAGCGCCAAAAGATTCACCTTTGAAGGCTTTCTGAGCGTGAACAAAGTCAGCCGACGCGAGCACCTTGCACAGATTAAAAATGAAAAACGCACAATGTGCTTTTACGAAGCACCGCATAAGCTGCCTGCCACACTCAAGGATATGGCACAGGCACTTGGCGACCGCAAAATAGCAATTGTGCGCGAGATTACAAAGATTCACGAAGAGGTAATACATACCACGCTTGTGAAAGCGGCAGAAGAATATGCCGACGGACACCTCAAGGGTGAGATAGTAATCATCATAGAAGGTGCCCCTGAGGAGGAAGAAGCACCGTCAACGCTCGAAGAAGCTATCGAATTCGCCAAAAATCAGCTCGATAAAGGCGTTTCGGCCAGTGAGGCAGCAAAGTTAGCCGCCAAGGCAACAGGCTTCAAAAAAGGCGATATTTACAAAGCGTTGATTGATTAAATCTGCCACACTAAGGAGAAAAGAAAATGATTGAAAACATCACAGAATACTGGTACCTTTACTTATTACTTGCTGCAATGATAGTGCTGACGGTTTTTGTCTGGAAGAAAGCGATTGCCGCCTCGGCAAAGCACAGCAAAGCCTTTAACGAAAACCTTGCAAAAGCAAAGCGGGCAAAGGAGCTGCGTGAAGCATACGGCAGCCTCACGGCAGAGATTATCGAAAAGGCTCCTGCCGCCGCCCTTTTTGAGGGCGTTGCCGTCCGCCTTGAATACAGGTGCCAGAAAACAGAAAACACAAACGGCTTTTATGATTCAATGACACAGGGCGAAAAGGACGTTTACGCGCTGTATTATCTTATTTCGGATGCTGCTGACGGCAACCTTTCCTCATTCTTTAAATCAAGCTACAGACCGCTTACAAGCGACGCTGCTGCCGCCGCAAAAAAGATATTCGGTAATGACATCAGCAAGATTATCGAGATGATGTTCAACCGTTATGACGAAAACAACGAGGAGCTCTCTGTTATACCGCACGAAGTCGACAGACTAAACGGCGAATTCCGCGACCTTACCGCAGGCAAGGATCTGTTTGCCATAGGTGGAGAATACATCAAGAACAATCCCGCAGAATTCATAAAATAAAACCGAAGCATACATACAAAAAGGGTACGGTCACAACTGACCGTACCCTTAATTTTGTTAAAAACTAATTATTCAGCTTCACAGCATGAGCAGGAGACGTAATTCTCCTCATCGTTTGCTGCTTCTTTCTTAGCCTTGATCTTTGTGATTGCGAAGTAAACGCCTGCAGCAACGGCAGCAACAGCAGCAATGATGCCGACTATCTTAAGTATCTTTTTACACATTTCGGGTATCCTCCTCTTTAATTATAGCTTAATGAAATTATACCTGCATTATTACTCAAAGTCAATACTTTAAGACAAAAATATTAGTCGAACTGCATAAAAAATACAGCCAACCTCTATCTCCCGGAAGACCGAGGGACACAGGTTGGCTGCAGTCAGCCTGCGAGACCGACGCAAAAGCATCGGTCTCAATAAAGCTGCTTAAGCCTTGTTTGCCTTTACTGTAAGAGCAGACTTCTTTCTTGCGGCATTATTCTTGTGGAGAATGCCCTTTGCTGTAGCCTGGTCGATCTTCTTGATCGCAGCCTTTACAAGGACGTCCTTATCTGCAGAATTAGCCTCGATTGCAGCGTTAGCCTTCTTGATTGCTGTCTTGAGTGCAGAGTTAGCAGACTTGTTACGAGCTGCCTTTGTCTTGTTGACAAGAACTCTCTTCTTTGCGGATTTAATGTTCGGCATTTGAGTACACCTCCTTTTTTACTATCACACAGCTATATATACTAACATTTTTTAAATAAAAAAGCAAGTTATTTTTAAAAGAAAATTGCAAAAATGCAAGTAAATGTACAATACTAATATCAAATTCGTCTGCAAAGGAGCAAAAACTATGAATCTTCGCACAGATTTGGCCATAGAACAGCAGGAAATCGGGCAAAAAAACTTACTCAACGGCATTGAACAAGATATAGAGAAGCTTGGTGAAATAAAGATAACACAAATTACAATAAAAAGCAAGAGAGCCGAAGAAGCTCTGAAAAGAAAAAAGGGAAGATATATCACGATTGAGCTGCCGGGATTTACGGCAACACATCTGTTTGACAGCGCGGTTGAAGTTATATCGAAGAAACTGCACTCTCTCCTGCCCCAAAACGGACTGATCCTCGTTGTAGGTCTGGGCAACGAAAACATCACACCGGATGCACTCGGCCCGGCTTGCACCGAGCAGATATTCTCAACACGTCACATAGGAAAAGAGCTGCAGAAGGAAGCAGGCTTTGAAAGCCTGCGCCCCGTTGCGAGAATCGCCCCGGGAGTGCTCGGGCAAAACGGAATTGAAACGGGAGAAATAATTGCAGGAATCGTAAAGCAGATATCCCCTGCCGCACTTATAACCGTTGACGCACTTGCCTCAAGACGGCTTTCAAGACTCGGATGCACCGTACAGATTTGCGACACGGGCATAACCCCGGGCTCGGGAGTTGGCAATGCACGCGCTGAAATCAGCGCAAAAACAATGGGAGTACCGGTAATTGCAATCGGCGTGCCGACCGTTGTTGATGCGGCAACGCTGGCGCTCGACCTGGTCGGTGAGGGTGCGCAGGACAGAATTGACAGGGAAAGCGAAAAAATGATGGTAACACCAAGAGAAATAGACCTGATAATCGAGCGCGCCGCAAAGCTGATTGCAGCCTCAATAAACCGCACTCTTCAACCCGAAATCAGCGCGCAGGAAATTGCAGAAATAGTGTAAATTATAATATCACTGCCTTCGTCATATATATTAATGAAGTCTATATATACGGAGGAGCAAAAGTGAAAAACAAATTTGATGCAATATACCGCGCGACAACCGTTTTTACGGCAGTCACGATTGTTATGCTGTTAAGCCTTTTCACCTCGGCAAAGCCGTTTGCCGCAGCAGTATCTTTTATTGCCGAGCGCACACAGATACTGAGCGCTTCGGGGAATGAATACAAAAACCGAAACGATACTGAAAAAGACACTCAGCAAGCAGACAGGACGGTTTTTACCGTCAATCCCCTGGACAGTCTGACACAAACACCGCCCGACATACTCGGTCTGATAGAGCTTGCAAAAGCTAATTCATCAAGCGACGTTGAAGACGGCAAAATCACCGAAAAGCATTACGCAGCAAGCACCGTAACAAAAAAGATAGGCAACATTCTTGTGCGCAACAACACCGACACACAGCAGAAGCTTGACCTAAAAAGCTACCTCGATGCTTCACCGCAAATAAGCATAAAAGATAAATCCAAGCCGAGTGTGCTGATATTTCACACGCATACAACGGAATGCTACGAGATACTTGACAGAGGCTGGTACGCACAAAATTACATCACACGCAGCAAATCTGCCGACCGCAATATGGTGCGCGTCGGAATAGAAATCAAAGAACAGCTTGAGAAAGCGGGATACACGGTCATTCACGACACACAGATTCACGACGAAAGCTACACGGGAGCGTATGCACACTCGAGAAAAAGCGTTGAAGAATATCTTAAAAAATATCCCGAAGTACAGATTGTACTCGATATTCACCGCGATGCCATTGAGCTTGACAACGGCGAAAGAATCAAGCCCGTTGCAACTGTTTTTGGCAAAAAAGCGGCGCAGATGATGATAATCACAGGCTGTGAGGAAGGCAAAGTCAAGGATTTCCCCAACTGGAAGAAAAATCTGACATTTGCACTCGAGCTGCAGAGCATTTGCGAGGAGCTTTACCCCGGACTTATGCGCCCCGTATACTTCTGCCAGAGGAAATACAATATGGACCTCTCGCCCAACAACCTGCTGATTGAAATGGGAAGCTGTGCAAACACACTTGAAGAAGCGGCATATTCGGGCAGGCTGCTCGGAAATGCGCTTGTAAAGCTGCTCGACAGAGCCGAAACGAAAGGATAAAGCAAAATGAAAAGAATTATGAGATACTATATGATTACTCTGGCTTTTATCGGCATAGCGATAATCGGCACGTGCGCAATGCTGACTGTAGACGAAAAAAACTCCGCTATGCTGTTTGGCAAGGAGACACAAACAATTCAGCTCAGCACCGAAGAAATAGGCGCTGAGCTGAGAAAGATTTTTTAAATTTTACTTTTTCTTTTCGTCACGCTCGTGAATAACAAAGCGTGTGGGCGTACCCTCAAGGCCAAAAACCTCACGGATCTGATTGTCGATATAACGCTGATAGCTGTAATGGAACAGCTCCTTTTTGTTGACAAAGCAGACAAACGTCGGCGGACGGGTCGAAGCCTGAGTCATATAGTAAATCTTAAGCCTCTTGCCCTTATCCGTAGGCGGCTGTACCCTTGCTGTTGCATCGGCAAGCACCTGATTGAGTCTGCCCGTCTGGATGCGCATAGCGTTCTGCGAATCAACAAAGTTGATAAGCTCAAAGAGTCTGTCAATTCGCTGACCTGTTTTAGCGGAGATGAATATAATCGGAGCATATGACATAAACGAGAAATCGTTCATCAGCTTTTTACGGTAGGCATCCATTGTCTTACCGTCTTTTTCAACTATATCCCATTTGTTTACGGCGATAATGCAAGCCTTGCCCATTTCGTGAGCAATACCTGCTACCTTTGAATCCTGCTCCGTAAATCCCTCTTTGGCGTCAATCATAATAACGCAAACGGTTGCACGCTCAACAGCCATCTTGGCACGGATTACGGAATATTTTTCGATAGCGTCGTCAACCTTACTCTTGCGGCGAAGACCGGCTGTATCAATCAGAACATATTTACCGTGCTTATTCTCGATAAGGGTATCGGTAGCATCACGGGTCGTGCCTGCAATATCGGAAACAATTGCACGCTCCTCGCCCGAAACGCTGTTGACAAGCGAGGATTTGCCGACGTTGGGCTTACCGATGATGGCAACCTTTATCGTGTCATCGTCCTCTTCCTCCTCTTCCTCTGCAGGAACAAAAGAAAGAACAGCATCAAGCAGATCGCCCGTGCCGTGACCGTGTACCGACGAAACAGCGATCGGGTCACCGAGGCCAAGGTTATAAAATTCATAGAACACAAGCGGAGGTTCACCGACAGAGTCACACTTATTGACACAAAGCACAATCGGCTTGCCGCTCTTCTGAAGCATTGCGGCAACCTCCTCATCGGCTGCAACAACACCCGTACGAACGTCACACACAAGCACGATTACATCAGCGCTGTCAATTGCAAGCTGTGCCTGACGGCGCATCTGAGAAAGAATAATATCGACTGAATAAGGCTCAATACCGCCTGTATCAACAAGGATCATATTTCTGCCGACCCATTCACACTCACCGTAAATTCTATCACGTGTGACACCGGGAGTATCGTCAACGATAGAAAGCCTTCTGCCGCAAAGCTTATTGAAAAGCGTTGATTTGCCGACATTGGGTCTGCCTACAACGGCAACTATAGGTTTTGCCATAATTACCACTCTCCTCCTAAGAATTTTTCAAGCAGCTCGTATCCATCCGCAACACAGGGCATTACGGGCACACCGAGCTTTTCGGACAGCTGTGTAACTGTCATATCGTCGAGGAACACTTCTTCACCGTCACGCAAGGCGGAATCGGGAATTATAAGTTCATCACCGAGTGATATTTCCTCAAGCTGAGCGAGTATATCCTGCCCCGTAAGAAGACCTGCAACGGTTACACTTTCGCCGAAAAATACGTTTTTAATTTCAATTACGTTTATCTTCAGGTTATTATACCTTTTTTCTGCAAGAATTGCCAGCTCTTTTATCAGCTCATATGCCGCCGCACCTGTTACGGCAGATATATTACGCGGCTTATCAAGAACGAAATCGCAGCTTTCAAGCGCAGAAACGAACTCATCCTTGAGAAGGCGCCACATTCCGACACCGTTTTCAAGCTGGGGATAATCGCCGTAATACTCGGCAGAGGGAATCTCTTTGCCTGCGCACAGATAGAATTCATCAGCGGCAAAGGCAATTGTTTCACCCTTGAAGTGCTTAAAATGAGCGTTAAAATCGTCAACTGTATCAATAACAGCTGCTGCCGTATCCGGATTATAAGCCTCAAGCTTACAAAGGCCGTCACGGTGCTTGGTGAGGCCTACGGGAACACAGGCAATGCTCTGCACCGCAGGATAAAGCTTGCCAAGCTCAGAAAGACTGAATTCAAGCTCTTTGCCGTCGTTTATACCGGGGCAAAGGACAAGCTGAGTATTGAGCTTGATGCCTGCATCGGCCAAACGTTTGAGATAGCGTAAAGACGTGCCCGAATTGGGATTTTTCATCATCTGAACACGAAGCTCGGGATTCATCGTATGCACCGATATGTTGACGGGACTTATATGCATTTCAATAATACGGTCAATATCCTTATCGGTAAGGTTCGTAAGCGTTACATAGTTACCGAAAAGGAAGGAAAGGCGCGAATCGTCATCTTTGAAATAAAGGCTGTCGCGCATACCCTTGGGCATCTGATCAATAAAACAGAATATACATTTATTTTTGCAGGAATGGTGCTTATCCATAAGATAAGTATCAAAGCAAAGGCCAAGGTCATCGTACTCGCCTTTTTTTATTTTCACGGTGTGCCGTTTACCCTTGGGCGTTTCAATTTCAAGCCTCAACTTGCAAGCACTTGTATAGAAACGGTAATCGAGCACGTCGTTGATTTCGTGTGAATTCACGGCAACAAGCGTGTCACCTGCCGATATTTTTTTAGCACAGATCGAGCCTGCTTCAACATCTTTGATTTTAACTGACACCTTGTCACCTTCTTTGCTTTTTTACATAATTAAACATATATCTGTGAGATTATCAAAGCAATAATCCGCATTTTCATCAAAGCCGCTATGGACCAGAACCGTTGTCATACCGGCAGCGTTTCCGCCGAGGATATCGGCAACGGGATTATCACCTATCATAACAAAATTTTCGTCCGGATAAAAGGATTTTGCTATATCGAAGATTTCTTTTCGCGGCTTATCGTAGCCGACAACGCCCGAAACAATCAGCCTGTCAAAATACTGAGTAATACCAAGAGCATCCGTTATTGTCTCGAGCTCGGGATAGTTGTTGGAAAGAATGATGTTTGTGTGCCCTTTTTTCTTTGCTGCTTCAAGCACGAAAATGCTATCGTCAAACAGAGTGTAATTTTCGGGCAGCATTATTATGCCGCGCACCTTTTCGCTAGCAAGCTTTGACTGAGCCTCTGGAATACCGAGCGACAAAAAGCTTTTGTAAAAATGAGCATTCATAAGCTCCCACCATTTATCACCGACAAAGGCGGTAAAATCCTGATCAGGAGTGTGCCAGGTGAAACCGCTCGCGTTGCAGCGACGTATATCCTGAAACGTAACATTATGGTCGGCGACGGTTTCGTTCAGCGCTTTAAAAACGCTGTTACTCCAGAGATGCACGGAGTATACCAGCGTACCGTCAAAATCCCAACAGAATATGCTCATATTTTCACCTGTACAACAATATGAAGTAAAAATCAGTTCGCTTTATATTTTGATGTGATTTCAAGGAGCAAAGGCGACGGAATACATAGGTATTTCGAGCCTGAAGCGACAAAGAAAGCACACAAAATATAAAGCAAAAGGCAGGGAGGATATAAATCACCTCTCTGCCTTAAAGCCTAAAGCTTATGCCTCTGTTTCAACTACCTGTCTGCCATTGTAGTAACCACAATTAGCACACAGTCTGTGCGGTCTCTTGTACTCGCCGCACTTGGGGCACTTGACGAGCTCAGGTGCATTAAGCTTCCATACGCTGCTGCGTCTCTTGTCTCTTCTTGCCTTAGAGACTCTTCTCTTCGGAACTGCCATTTCGGAACCTCCTTGCTGCTGTGTAACTTCTACTCATCGTTATTATCTAACAACTGCTGCAGCGCCGCAAGACGCGGATCGAGCGGAGCTGAGCAATTGCATGAGTCTTGATTCAGGTTTTTGCCGCAATACTGACAAACACCCTTGCAATCTTCCTTGCACAGATGCCTTGTCGGCAAGCCGAGCAAAATATCCTCCGTAACAAGCTCGCCAAGGTTGAAACGCAGCGATTCGACAAGAATCAGCTCATCGTTTTCTTCGTCGTTGAGCGAAGTGACCAGAACGTGGTCAACGGGGATTGAAAGATCTTTTTGTGTGGGTTGAGCACAACGGTCACAAGGCGCAGAATAAGTAAACGCTGCATCAGCCTGAAGCTGAACAACACCTGCCTTGTTGAACACCCTGCCCTTTACTTTGACGGGCTGCACAAAAGGATGATATGAGGAAATATCGAGATCCGACAAATCGAGATCGAAATCGAAATCCAGCTTTTCGCCTATGTTGTTAAATATGGGTTCAAGCTCAATAAACACCTTTGAACTACCTCCGTAAAGGGAAAGAGAGCGCCGTGCAAATTACACACAACGGCTATTATATAACTTTAATTCCACTTTGTCAAGAAAAATTTAATTTTTACAGAACTTCGCAGACCTCAAATACCTTTGCGGGAATTTCTTCTTTATCTGCTGATACCGTAAAGATAACATCCTTTTCTTCCATCTTGGAAAGATCTGCAACCTTGAGAAGGAAATCTGCAAGCTCATCGTAGTTTCTGCCGCCGATACGGAGAGTAGCATCTGCAAAAACATCTGTAATATCGTGGTCACCTGCGAAGATACCGCAAAGGAAACCGTAGTATGCATCGTAGCCGCTTACTTTATAGTTGTCGGTCGCTGTGAGTCTGCAACGGTGTGTGATATCGTATGTGAGTGCTGACTCTTTTTCGATACAGACAACATTACCGTTGGAGTTTTCAACTGCTGCGTTGACGAGCTCAATGAGCTTCTTTGTTTTGCCTGCACCTTTGTGACCGAGAATAAGTTTTACCATTGTAATCGCTCCTTTAAATTTGATTATCTGCTGAGTTTTGATTCCAGCTCTGCTTTCATGTCCTCATAACCGGGCTTGCCGAGAAGTGCGAACATATTCTTCTTGTAGCTTTCTACACCGGGCTGGTCGAAGGGATTTACACCGAGCACATAGCCTGAAATTGCACATGCCTTCTCGAAGAAGTAGATGAGCTCACCAAGGTTATACTCATCCATCTGCTCAACCTCAAGAACGATGTTGGGAACATCACCGTCTGTATGTGCGAGGAGTGTGCCCTCGAAAGCCTTGCGGTTTACGAATGAAACCGACTTGCCTGCGAGGAAGTTAAGACCGTCAACATTTTCGGGATCCTCCTTGATGCTGACATCAGTCTTGGGTTTATCGAAATATACCACCGTTTCAAACATCAGTCTCTCGCCCTCCTGGACGTACTGACCGAGGGAATGAAGGTCCGTGGAATAAATCGCTGAAGAAGGATAGATGCCCTTATTCTCTTTACCCTCGCTCTCGCCGAAAAGCTGCTTGAGCCACTCACACATAAGCGTGAATGAAGGCTCGTAGCCGACGAACATTTCAACCTTTTTGCCTGAGCGGTAAAGAAGGTTACGGATTGCTGCGTACTTGTAGCAATCGTTTTCGATTGAGGGAACGGAATATTTCTCTCTGGCATCCGCCGCACCCTGCATAAGTGCGTCGATATCTATACCTGCGGCTGCAATCGGGAGCAGGCCGACAGCTGTAAGAACGGAGTAACGACCTCCTACGTCATCGGGAACAACAAAGGTCTGATAACCTTCTTTGTCTGCAAGTGACTTGAGAGTGCCCCTTGCCTTGTCGGTTGTGACGTAGATTCGCTTTGCAGCCTCTTCCTTGCCGTACTTTGATTCAAGGAGCTCCTTGAACACACGGAAAGCAACAGCCGGCTCGGTTGTTGTGCCGCTCTTGGAAATAACGTTAACTGAAAAATCCTTACCGTCGACAAGACTTATAATCTCTGCGACAGAGGATGAGCTGATTGTGTTGCCGCTGAAAAGAATCTGCGGTGTGTCCTTTGCGAGGAGATTGTAATTGGAGGACTTACAGAACTCGATTGCCGCACGAGCGCCGAGGTAAGAGCCGCCTATACCGATTACAATGAGAACCTGCGAATCGGACTTGATTTTATCAGCTGCTTTTTTGATTGCTTCGAACTCCGCTTTATCGTAATTGACGGGAAGATCGACCCAACCGAGGAAATCACTCCCCTTGCCTGTGCCGGCGTGGAGTGAATCGTGTGCACTGATAATTTCTGCTTCAATGCTTGCAAGTGCGGCTGCGGAAGCATTGGCACCTGCGTAAAAACCGTTTAACTTGATTGCCATAGATTTGCGCCTGCGACACGTTTAGTGCCGCTCTCCTTCGGAACTGAATATTATTAATGATTATTTTAACCGAAAACAATCCGCATTGCAAGACAAAAACGTTAAATTTTTTAACATTTTTAATATTTTTTTACAGTCGGAGGTATCATTGTTTTGTCAAGGATGCAAAAGAACTCAGAAGTCGGCGGAGGATTTCGGCAAAATCAAGCTTCTTGATTTCTTCAGGTGCAACAATGCGATATTCCGCTACAGATTCCCCGTCAACAGAAAAGGTAAGCGTACCCACAGTTTCACCCGCAACAACGGGTGCCTGCACGTCAGTTACGAGCTGCACAGACTGCACGAGTGCGTCACCGCTCCCCTTTTTCAGAAGAAGCGGAGAAGTCGCCTCAACTACCGGCTTGAAGCTTTTTTTATAGCCGCCGATAACATTCACCTCGGCAAGGAGTGAAGAATCCGGCACAGGGGTAACCGTTTCAAAATTGGCAAAGCCCCAGTTAAGAAGCGCTTTGGCTGCATTGAAGCGGTCATCGCTCGTCGGGCTGCCCAACACAACTGCAACAAGGTGCGTACCCTCTCGCTGCGCAGATGCCGCGACGCAGCAGCCCGCCTTTGCGGTTGTGCCCGTTTTCAGTCCCGTTGCACCCTGATAAAAGCGTATGAGCTTATTTGTGTTGACAAGCTGCGTTGCACCGTCACGCAGCGAATCCATCCACACGGTAGTATACTTGCGTATAAGGTCATATTTCAGTAGTTCAACCGACATCAGCGCAATATCATAGGCCGTTGTAAGGTGTGTATCAGTCGAATCGTCAAGCCCCGTACAGTTATCAAAATGGGTGTTTTTCATACCTAGCTGTGAAGCGCGCTCATTGAGCATTGCAACAAGAGCATCCTCACTGCCTGCAAGGTGCTCGCCCAAAGCTTCGCAAGCATCGTTGGCGCTGTAGATTGCAACAGCACGAAGAAGCTCGTCAACACTCATTGTTTCACCCTCTTTGAGCCATATCTGCGAGCCGCCTTTGGCCGCAGCAGTCGCACTTGCAGTTACTCTATCATTGAGGTTGAGCGTGCCTGCATCAATTGCTTCCATGACAAGAAGCAAGGTCATAATTTTGGTAACAGATGCCGGAAACAGCTCCTCGTGCTCATTCATTGCGGCAAGCACCTGACCGCTGGAAACATCGACAAGAACAGCCGCTTTCGCATTGATCTGCACGGGCATCTGCGGTGATTCGGCATGAGCGTGAGTCACAGCCGTACAAAGAATCAACGCGAACACCGTCAGTACGCTCAACAGCCTTCGGAGTCGTAATTTCATAAGATCTCCCCTTTCTTATTTCATAAATGATTGTATGATAAACAAATGCTGTAAATTACAGATTGCACAAATCGCTTTTTTGAGGTATAATTTTGAGAAGCAAAAGAAAAAGAGGAGAAATCATATGAAGGCGGCATTCTACACACTGGGCTGTAAGGTCAACCAATACGAAACGCAGGCACTCTCGGAAGCACTTGTCCGCGAGGGCTTTGAAATAGTGTCTCACACGCAGGATGCCGACGTTTATATCATAAACTCCTGCACCGTTACGGCAGAAAGCGACAAGAAGACAAGGCAGGCTGTAAGAAGATTCAAAAGGCAGCATCCTGACAGCACGGTTGTGCTTACCGGATGTATGCCGCAGGCATACCCCGATGCAGCCGCAGAGCTTGACAGCGCTGACATTGTTGCAGGCAACCGCAACAACTGCGACATTCCCGCGCTCCTGCTCAATTACCTCAAGGAGAAAAACCGAAAAATCAACATCGTTAAACACGAAAATCACGATAAATTTGTAAAATGCAGCATCAGCAGCTTCGACGAAAGAACCAGAGCCGCAATCAAGATAGAAGACGGCTGCAACCGTTTCTGCTCCTACTGCATTATTCCGTACGCAAGAGGCAGAGTACGCTCAAAACCGCTTGACGAAATCAGAAAAGAAGCCGCAGCACTTGCCGAAAACGGATACACCGAAATTGTGCTTGTAGGCATCAACCTTTCCTCCTACGGCACGGACTGCTCACTTTCGCTGTGCGATGCCGTTGCTGCTGTATGCGAAATCGAATCAATAAAAAGAGTACGACTCGGTTCACTTGAGCCTGACCATATGACCAAAGAAATGATCGAGGGGCTGAAGACTCAGCCAAAGCTCTGCCCGCAGTTTCATATATCCCTGCAAAGCGGCTGCACCGAAACGCTCAAACGTATGAACAGACACTATGACACGGATGAATATGAAAGAATCTGCAACCTACTTCGCAGCAGCTTTGAGGATTGCACGATAACAACCGATATAATGGTCGGCTTTGCAGGTGAAACGGAAGAAGAATTTGAAGAGTCGCTCCGCTTTGCCGAAAAGATATGCTTTGAAAAGGTGCACGTATTCCCCTACTCACAGCGAAAAGGCACAAGGGCGGCAGAATTTCCGAATCAGCTTGAAAAAGCGACCAAGGAAGAAAGGGCGCACAGAATGATTGCGCTGACAAACAAAATCAGAGCTGATTTTCTCAAAGCACAGATAGGCAAAACCGTTGAGGTGCTTGCAGAAACAAAGGATGAAAACGGCTGCTGCACAGGCTACACCGCAAACTACACACCGGTAAAAATACTCAGCGGTGCAGAGTGCGGCGAATACTACAAAATAAAAATCACAGCTGCCGACGAGGACAGCTGTGAAGGTGAAATAATATAAGTTTTATACCGAATACTTTCCGAGGAAGGCGTTGTATTTTGCATCGAATTCTTCGGAATTTTTTTTCATACTGCGTACGAATTTATGCATATCAAATCTTGCGTGTGCGGTTTCGGTAACGCAAGCTGCGATATTTGAGCAATGGTCGGATACACGCTCAAGATTTGTAATAAGGTCGTTGAAAACAAAGCCCTGCTCGATTGTGCACTCGTTTTTACGAAGACGCTCGATATGGCCGTGCTTCATATCCTCTTTGAGCACGTCGATAACCTGCTCAAGCGGCTCGACAAGGGCAGCGCTTTCAAGATCATTTTCAACAAATGCCTTAATCGATAGCTCAAGAATCTCTGTTGTTGCGGCAACTATATTCTTCATCTCTTTCTCAGCCGCACCGGAGAAGGACATTTTCTTATCCTTCAGCTCTTCGGCTGATTCGAGAATATTGAGTGCGTGATCACTCAGACGCTCAAGGTCACCGATAAGGTGGAGCTGCATTGAAAGCTCGCGGCTATCGGCATCGGTAAGGCTGTGGGAGCTGAGTTTGACGAGATATCCGCCGATTGTATCTTCATAGCTATCGGCTTTTTTCTCACCCTTGCGTACAGACTCGGCGACCTTCTCATCGTAAGAAGTGAGCATGCTCATTGCATCAAGCAAAGTTTGCTGGCTGAGCTTAGCCATTGTAACAGTAACGTTGCGGCTCTGGTCGATTGCAACAGCGGGTGTGCTGAAAAGGCGCTCATCGAGAAGCTGTATCTTCTCGTCCTCACCTTTATCTTTAACGGTAAGACAAGCAAGCTTAACAAGAAGATTTGACATCGGAAAGAGAATGCAGAGGGCAACAACCTTGAAGCCTGTGTGAACAACAGCAATGCCGAGAGGATTTGCCGCTGTTTCGAGAATCGGGATATCCACAGCAGAAGTAACGGCATAAAAAGCGGTAAGCAAAATCACAGTAGCAATTACATTAAAGTAAAGATGAATACATGCCGCACGCTTTGCGTTTTTATTGGCACCGGTGCAGGATATGAGTGCGCTGATACAGGTGCCGATATTCTGGCCCATTATGATGGGAATAGCAGTTGTATAGCTGATGCTGCCGGTAAGCGTAAGAGCCTGAAGAATACCGACAGAAGCGGATGAAGACTGAATTACGGCAGTAACAACCGTACCCATAATCATACCGAGAACGGGGTTTGAGAAAAGGACAAGCGCATTTTTAAACCATTCAAGCTCTGTGAGGGGCTCAACAGCATCGGACATTGTCTCCATACCGAACATAAGAACGGCAAAGCCGAGCAGAATTACGCCTACATCCTTACGTTTTGCCTTTTTGGAGAACATATAGAGGATGATACCTATAAGGGCGAGGACGGGAGTAAATGTTGCAGGCTTGAAAAGCGAAACCCAGAAGTTATCGCTTTCGATACCTGTCAGACTGAGAACCCACGCCGTGACAGAAGTGCCGAGGTTGGCACCCATAATGACACCAACAGCCTGAGTAAGCTGCATAATACCGGAGTTGACAAAACCGACAACCATAACCGTTGTTGCAGATGAGGACTGGATTATGGCAGTTACAAGCAAGCCGAGAAGGAAGCCTTTGAATTTGTTGGAAGTAAGCTTGCCAAGGATGGATTTAAGCTGATTGCCCGCACTTTTCTCTAAAGCGTCACCCATTAAGCTCATACCGAAAAGGAAGAACGCAAGGCCGCCGAAAAGCGTTGCAATATTCATAAAGGACATATAAAAACCTCCTTTAATTCGGTTTTTGCCGAACCTTGTCCAATTGCGATTATAGTCAAGCACACCGCAGTTATTTTTCCTATACGGAAAATAATAGAAAATTAATAAAATTCATACAATGTTCTTTATTTTTACCAAAAAATGAGTTATCATTATTTTTCAGATACATTTTCGGAGGTAAACATATGTATTTTCATGAGCCAACTTATGACCTTGATATACTGTGTAGGCAGAACCTGCACATCCACACACAGTTTTCGGGCTGCGCAAAGCCGGAAATGAAGCTGCACGATATTGTGCACACAGCTGAGGAATGCTCACTTGAGATGATTGCCGTAACAGACCACGTTCAGGCTGAAACCGAGGAGAAATTCAGAGTAAGCCTTGCAGCCCTCAGAGAGCAGGCGAAAGCAATTAAATCTCCCGTCAAGCTTCTTATCGGTGCAGAGCTTTCGGCGTACGGCGTTAACAATTTCAATTATCCGAATGATGACATTGAGCTTGATTACAGACTCTGGGCTCAGAACCATTACCACGTTTCATCGTGGATTCAGCCCGAAGACAGAAGCCCAGTCGGATACAAAAACCACATTACAGAAACACTGACCAACCTGATAAAGTCAGGCCGTGCAGACTGCATTGCACACCCGTTTCACGACACGTATCTGACAAACTCAAAAAGGCTCAACGTGGGCTTTGAAAGAGGCAGCGTGCCTGCCTCCTTCAGTGACAATGAAATCGGCGAGCTGCTTGAGCTCGGCAAGAAGTACGAAACGGCATTTGAACTCAACCTCAACGCGATGGTTGACTACCCCGAATTCTGCCGCAGAATGTACAACCTCGGCAGAGAGATCGGCACACAGTTCAACATAGGTACAGATGCACACAGCCTTGACAGAATTGACACAAGACAGTTTATTGAGAGGACAAAGAAGTTTCTTTTATGATTAAAAATATTATTTTCGATATGGGGAACGTACTGCTTGATTACAATCCACAGATATCAATGCAGATGCTCGGAATAAGCGAAGAAGCAAAGCCTGTTATTCTCAAAGAGCTTTTCGGCGGCAACGAATGGATACAGCTCGACCTCGGCAACATCAACGTTGATGAAGCATACGATAGCATAAAGTCAAGGATACGCGAAGAATTTCACGCAGATTTGCGAAAATGCATCGACGGATGGGATGTATGTATGGTACCGGTTGAAGGTGCGAAAGAATTTTGTGATTACATAAAAGCAAATGGATATAAAGCTTATGTTCTGTCAAACGCACACAAAAGCTTTTACAGATATTTTCCGCGTTATTTCGACCTTGAGTTTTTTGACGGTGTTGTAGTTTCGGCAGATGTTCACACCGTAAAACCCGATACACAAATATATAAATATCTGCTTGAAAAATACAATTTAAAAGCTGAGGAATGCCTGTTTATTGATGACAGGCAGGATAACGTTATGGGTGCAGAGAAAGCAGGAATGAACGCTGTTCAGTTTAAGAATGATTTTGAAGAGATAAAAGAATATCTGAATCACTGACAACTCAAAGAAATTCAAAGTCCCCCTTGCCTAAAGGGGGATGTCAGTCTGATGACTGACAGGGGGATAAAAACGGATAGAAAGCACAATCCCAAATCAACCTGAATTGCGAAGGAATCCCTCCACCGCTGACGCGGTCCCCCTCCCTTTAGACAAGGGAGGCTAAAAAAGCAACGAGCGACATCCGATTGGGTGCCGCTCGCTTTTTGTTGTTTAGGGTTTATTCTGTTTTTTCTTTGTTGTTGCCGAATTCTAAATAATCAATTTTATCAAGAATTTTGTTTATTTCGTTCATATTCTCGGAATCAGAATATGCATATACTGCTGTGTTTCCAACATGTATCGCTACATTATATTTTCCCATGGAATCTAAAAAGTACAAACTATAATTTTTATTGTGATGAGATATTTCTGTTTTTTGCCAAGAGTTATATCTTTGTGTTATTTTTTGATATGCTTGACCGTAAATATCTATTGCACTATATTTGTTATTAAATTCGAAGAACTGAAAAAATATGTCATCTTTCTCAAAACCAACACATCTAATTAACGACTGCTTGAAACTATTGTCTGCGTTGTGATACCCTGAAGTATAATCCTGGGGAACATATTCTTGAGATTCTATAACTCTCCACACTTCATCCGACGTAGCAGGTGTTTTAGGTTCAGCCAACAAAGCCCATATAAAAAACACAATGAAAGCAACAAATACGATTACAGCTGCAAAAGAACCTATAATACTCTTTGCACTTACGCTGCTTGTATAAGCAGGCTTTTGTTTTGAATGCTTGTTCAATATATTTCATTCCTTAACTGTTAATGAGTCCCTTTATTACCTCGCCTGCGGCGATGAGTCCTGCAGCAGAGGGTACGAACGAAACGCTGCCGGGAACGGAGCGTTTGCTTTCATCCTCCGGCTGAAACAGTGGCTTTATCGGCTGCTCGGTTGAATAAACAACTTTAAGCGAATCAATACCGAGGTTTTTGAGTTCACGCCTCATAACACGTGCCAGCGGACAGCCGCTGGTTTTTTTGATATCAGTGATCGTCAGCGCAGTCGGGTCAAGCTTATTGCCCGTGCCCATACAGCTGATGACGGGGATGTTTTTCTCTTTTGCGGTTTTTATGATGAGCAGCTTTGAAGTAACGGTATCTATTGCATCAATGATATAATCGTAATCATCAAAATTGAAATTCGCGGCTGTTTCAGCGGAGAAAAAGCAGGGATAAGTCACGACCGATATTTCGGGATCGATATCCGCAATGCGGCTGCGCATAACATCGACCTTGAGCTTGCCGACGGTGCTTTGCAGGGCGACAAGCTGACGGTTGATATTTGAGACCGACACTGTATCGTTATCGCACAGGGCGATTTTGCCGACACCTGCACGTGCAAGCGCCTCCGCGGCAAAAGAGCCGACGCCGCCTACACCGAAGAGCAAAACGGCAGAATTTTTCAGCTTTTCAACACCGCCCCTGCCTATCAGCATTGCGGTGCGCACATCTTTTTCATTCATATCAAACGCCTCCGAGTTTGTGGAAATTATATCATCGCGTGCAAATTATGTCAATTTATTATTGACTGGACGCCCGCGCGATAGTAAAATAAACACATAACACACGGAGGTGCATGAAAATGAAAGGACTAAAAAGATCAGTTTCACTCATTCTCATTGCAGCGCTGACGCTAAGCCTCTCGGCTTGCTCGGGCACAAGTGAGAAAAAATTTGCAGCCTGGTTCAACGATGAGCTTTCACCCGCATACGACCAATTTGTACAAACGGAATACGGAAAAGAAAACGCCCCCTCGCCCGACGTTTCGCTGATGATCGTATCATCAACATATCTCAACTATATATTCGACTACATCGCAGATGGCAAGCAACCCGAAAAAGGCGAGATAAAGGAAACTGACGGTGTTTATTCCTACGTTACCGACACATTCGTACAAAAGGTTGAGTTTGATACAAAGAAAACCAGTCTCAGAGTAACAAACATTCTCAGCCTTTTCGGAGAAGAGTCAATACAGTCCGTCACGACCTTCACAGAGCGCTCAGGCAAGTATTATATCCAGTATCTTATGCCCGACTTCAAGAAATACTGTGAGGTATGCTTCACCGCTGAAAGCGGCGAAATCAAACAGGAAAAAAGAGGCGAGATCCCCTACTCCATTTTCGGAGAAAAGATTCCCGACACATTTGCAAAGGAGAACTGACAGATGAAAGACGTAATGCACAACTACGACATATTCCCCAAGGTTTTTCCGAAGGATAAGGAAATTGAGATCACGATCAAGCCCTTGGGTGCACACGCGGCATTCACAAAAGACGAATACTATATGAAAATCTGTCCCCTTACAACAGGCACAAGGCACGCATACCCCGACACATCAACGTTCACGGATGAATTCAAGGTAAAGCCCGATGCTGACGGCTGCATCCGCATAAAGCACGTTTTCCACGGCGAGCAGGAGCATTTCATCCGCTTTCTCAAAGACGATATGAGAAAGGATTTTCAGCTTTCCGTTTACTCGGTAGCTGAGGACCTCGTCGGCAGATATCCCTTTGCAGGAGACCTTCATATGCACACATTCCGCTCCGACGGCAAGCAGTCTCCTGCTATCGTTGCCGCAAACTACCGCAGACACGGCTATGACTTCCTTGCAATTACAGACCACCGCAGATATTACCCGTCACTTGAAGCAATTGATGCTTACAAGGACGTTGATATTGAATACACCCTCATCCCAGGCGAAGAGGTTCATATGCCCAAGGGTGACCCCCACCACAGCAACGACGTGCACATGGTAAACTTCGGCAGTAAATACAGCATCAACGCGCTTGTCACCTCAAGCGCACACGTTCAGGAGGTAGGCGAAGACAAAGATAAACGCAGCGTTGACGGCATCTGCCCCGACACTATGACACAGGAAGAATTTTGGGAAACAATTGATGAATACGCAAAAACACTTGATATCCCAGAGGGCGTTGAAAAATTCCCGTTTGCCTGCTGCTCATGGATTACCGAGCAGATAAGAAAAGCTGACGGACTGAGCATATTCGCACACCCCTACTGGATCGCTGATGTCTATCACGTACCGGATTCGTTGTCTGACGCGATGTTTGATAAGAAGGCGTTTGATGCCTTTGAAGTGCTCGGCGGCGAAAGCTATTTTGAGCAAAACGGATTCCAGACAATCTACTACTACGAGCAGTGCGCCAAGGGCAACAAGGTGCCGATTGTAGGCAGTACGGACAGCCACAGCAGCTTCAACAACCGAAACGCTTTTGTCTGCTCAACAATCGTTTTCTCACCCGAAAACACTAGGGAAAGCCTTATCAGCTCGATAAAGGATTTCTACAGCGTTGCAGTTGACACTATCAGCGCCGAATACCGCATTGTCGGCGAATTCAGATTTGTCAGATACGCAGCCTTCCTCTACGAAAACTTCTTCCCACTTCACGATGAGCTTTGCTATGAAGAAGGTCTGCTGATGAAGAGATACGTTACGGGTGAAGAGGATGCCGAAGCCCAGCTCAAGGCAATTCAAGGCAGAATGAAGCGCCAGAGAGAAAAATACTTTGCCTTTTAAAACAAACAAAACACCTTAAACAGACCCCGATTTGTAGTTTAATACAAATCGGGGTTATTTCTTTTTATAAAGTTGACATTTTAATAATATAAAGGTAAAATAAGGGATGTTGTATTATACGATTCCTTGGAGGTAAAAGCAATGAAACTTGATAAGCTTGTCGGCGAAAGATTCAAAGAAAAACCGTCAGACTGTATAATTGAAAGCCATGCTCTCACAGTAAGAGGCGGCTATATCAAAAACGTTGCAAACGGCATCTACTCATCCTATATGCCCATGCGCAGAATCACAAAGAAAATTGAGCAGATCATCCGCGAAGAGATGGACAGAATCGACGGTCAGGAGGTTCAGTTCCCCGTTGTAATGCCCGCCTCACTTTGGGAGGAAAGCGGCAGATACGAATCCATCGGCAGCGAGCTTCTTCGCTTCAGCGACAGAAATAAGAGCCCGATGGTGCTCGGTATGACTCACGAAGAGGCTGCTGTTCACCTTGTACGCGACTATGCAAACAGCTACAACAAGTACCCCTTTATGATATACCAGATTCAGACAAAGTTCCGCGACGAGGGCAGACCCAGAGCAGGCCTTATCCGCGTACGTGAGTTCACAATGAAGGACGCATACTCCTTCCACACATCGCAGGAAGACCTCGAGCAATATTATGACCGTTGCTACGATGCTTACAACCGCATTTTTGCACGCTGCGGCATCCCAGAGGTTGTAACCGTTAAATCAGACTCGGGTATGATGGGCGGCAGCGTATCACACGAATATATGCTCCTTACCGCAGCCGGCGAGGACAGTATTGCAGTCTGCAGCGAGTGCGACTTCAGAGCAAACATCGAGGCAGCCCCCTGCATTGTTGAAAATACAGCTGACGCTGAGCTTGAAGAGCTGACACTTGTTCACACACCCGATATGCATACAATTGACGAGGTCTGCACATTCCTCAACTCTGCTGTTGAGAAATCCTGCAAGGCTGTTGTTTACCAGAGAAATGCAGACGACACATACATCGTTGCATTTGTAAGAGGCGACCTTGAGGTCAACGAAACAAAGCTTCGCAACGCCGTAGGCTGTGAGATTCACCCTGCTGAGATTACAGACGGCTGCGGACTTCTTGCAGGCTTCATTGGCCCTTACAATATGGATAAGCGCATTACGGTAGTTATTGACGGCTCACTCAAGGGTGCAACAAACCTCACCTGCGGCGCAAATCAGCTTGACTACCATTACACGGGCTTCAACATTGAGCGCGACCTTGGTGAGGTTGAATATATGGACGTTGCCGCAATCAAGGATGGCGGCATCTGCCCGCAGTGCGGCAAGCACTCCGTTACACTTTCAAGAGGTATCGAGGTTGGTAACATATTCCAGCTCGGCACAAAATACACAAAATCAATGGGTATGACATACCTTGACAGCAACGGCCAGGAGCAATACCCCATTATGGGCTGCTACGGCATCGGTGTGGGCCGACTTGCTGCAAGCGTATGCGAAGCCTACCACGATAACTACGGTCCCATCTGGCCGATGTCAATTGCACCCTGGCAGGTTCACCTTTGCTGTGTACGCTCTGACGACGCCGCAACGAAGGAATGTGCAGACAAGCTCTACGAAGAGATGCAGAACGCAGGCATTGAGGTAATTTATGACGACCGTAAGGTAAGCGCAGGCTTTATGTTCTCTGATGCTGACCTGCTCGGTGTTCCGCTCAGAGTTATCGCAAGCCCCAGAAATCTCAAGGAAAACTGCTGCGAAATCGTCAGCAGAGACAAGACTATCAGCCAGAAAACTGATATCAAAGATGTTATTGACACACTCAAAAAGCTTATCAGCGATATGATGAAATAATTTCGGAGTGAAGAAATTGAAAGCTTCCAAGCCAAAGCTGACATATACACAGATAATAGTGCTCTTCTTTGCCGTTGTGATTGCGACGGGCACATTACTTTTGTGTCTGCCCGTTGCATCCAAAAGCAGAGAATGGACTCCCCTGCTTGACTGTGCATTCACCGCAACAAGCGCAACCTGCGTTACAGGTCTTATAGTGTACGACACATTCACACACTGGTCACTTTTCGGCCAGCTTGTCATTCTCTCTATGATACAAATCGGCGGTCTCGGATTAATGACAGTTATCACCGCTTTTTCCGTGTTCGCAAAGAGAAAAATCAGTCTGTACGAAAGAAAGCTGCTTATGCAATCGGCAGGAACATTCAGAAGCAGCGGAATAATCAAACTGCTAAAGCAAATAATCACAATTACTGCGATTTGCGAGGGCACAGGTGCAGTTCTGCTTGCCACGAGATTCTGCCCTGAACTCGGCATTACTGAAGGACTTTATTACTCTGTATTTCACGCCGTATCAGCATTTTGCAATGCAGGCTTCGACCTTATGGGAAGATTCGGAGAATTCTCCTCTCTTACCCCGTTTTACAGCGACGTTGCGTTAAACCTTACGGTTGCATCGCTCATCGTTGCAGGCGGTCTCGGTTTCATAGTCTGGCAAGACATAATAACCAACAAATTTTCACTAAAGAAATATTCCGTCCACTCAAAAATTGTTATAATAACAACTGCCGCACTCCTTTTAGGAGGTTGGCTGCTCTACTTTGTATTTGAAAAAAATGCAAGTCTCAGTTCATTGAGCACGGGTGAAAAAATACTCGCTTCATTATTCCAGTCGGTAAGCTCAAGAACTGCAGGATTCAACACCGTTCCGCTCAACAAGCTTTCGGGCGCAGGTGTGATACTTATGAGCGTGCTGATGCTCATAGGCGGAAGCCCCGGTTCAACGGCCGGAGGTATCAAAACGACGACGGTTGCAGTTATGGTAATTGAGCTTATTGCTGCAGCAAAGGGAAATAAGGACACAGTTGTGTTCAAAAGAAGGCTGGAGGACGATACCGTCAAGCGTGCAGGCGCCATAATCAGCGTATATATGATGGCTGTTGTCATTTCGGTTGCCGCAATCTGCGCTGTTGAAAATCTGCCGCTTTCAGACGTACTTTTCGAGGTTGCGTCCGGAGCAGGCACCGTCGGACTGACAGTAGGTATAACATCCACACTTTCGGATTTTTCACACATTATCCTTATGCTGCTGATGTTTGGCGGAAGAATAGGTGGGCTCACGCTTGTTATTGCATTTGCGGAAAGACGTGAGCACGCAAAGCTCACAAGACCTACCGAAAAAATTCTGATAGGATAACAGGAGCGACAAATATGAAAAATATACTTGTAATTGGTATGGGCAGGTGCGGGCGACACCTTGCAAGCAAGATGCAGGAGCTCGGCAACGATGTTATGATCGTTGACAAAGATGAAGAAACGATTGAAGAGCTCTCTCCCCTTTTCACAGATTCCTTTATTGGTGACTGTACAAACACCGCAGTTGTACGCTCACTCGGTGTTAATAATTTTGACGTTTGCTTTGTTTGCATCGGTGAAAACTTTCAATCATCACTCGAAATTACAGCTTTGCTCAAAGACATGAAGGCAAAATACGTTGTATCCAAGGCAAACCGTGATATTCAGGCACGATTTCTCAAGAGCGTTGGTGCAGACGAGGTTATATACCCCGAAAGAGAAATAGCTGAAAAGCTTGCTGTACGGTTTAATGCAGACAACGTTTACGATTACATCGGACTGACTGATGAATATTCGATATTTGAAATACCTGTAAGCTCGGCTTGGGTAGGCAAAACCGTTATTGAAATTAACGTACGAAGAAAATACAACATTAATATCATAGCGATCAAAAAGAATGAAGTTCTCAAGCCGCTTCCCGGAGGAGATTATGTCTTTGAAGCAAATGACCATTTGGTTGTTATAGGTAAATCGTCAGACGTATTCAAGCTTTCAGCAAAAAAATAAACAAACAAAAAGAGAGCCAACCTTTCACTTGGAAGGTTGGCTCTTTGATTTCGTGTGTTTATCCGACATCGGGTAACGAAGTAGTTTCTGCAGTCGGTATTTCTGTAGGCTGCGTCGTCGGCTGAGTGTCAGGCTCCTGAGTCGGCTCCTGAGTTGTGGGTTCAGTAGGCTGAGTTGTGCTGGGGTTGGTCGGGATTAAAATCTGACCGCCGTGTGAACCGGTAGTAACCTCCACAGGCTCACTCCAGACAACAAGAGTTACAATAGTTCCCTTGGGATAAGATGCGCCTACGCTGAGACCTGAAACGGATTCGACGGTATCTGCGGTATGTGTTCCGTCATTATCTTTATATTCGCGGGTTACCTTAAAATCGTTTTCTGTAAGGAGTTTATATGCATCCTCATAATCCATACCTATAACCTGAGGAAGCTTGACCTCTTCAACACCCTTAGAAACGGTAAGGACGATTTTTGTGCCTGCGTTGACCTGAGTCTGTGCCTCGACGCTCTGCGCAATAATTATACCCTTGGGCACCTTATCACTGAACTCTTCGACCATCTCAAATGTGAACTGATTAGCCCAATAAGCATTTGTGGTGATTTCAGCATAGTTTCTGCCGACAAAATCTGTAACCGTAACCATCTCCTGACGGGTTGAATTCTCGGTCTTTGGCTCAGAAACAGAGATTCCGATTTTATCCCCCGCAGCTATAACAATAATCAAACAGACAATAAGGCAAGCTATCGCGCTGATAAGAGCTGTACGAATAACGAGCATCTTGTTATTTGTTATCACGTTACCCTTGCCCTTTGAAGGCTTGGACTGGCCGTTTTTGCGTGCAGGAACAGGTTTACGTGCAGGCTCACGCGCAGGCGGTACGGGTGTATCGAACTCGTTGCCTGACGCTGCAGCCGCAACGGGAGAAGCGGAAAGATCCGCACGAAGCTGCTCAACTGTGCGCGTACGCTCCTCGGGCATTATCTGCAAAGCATTGATAAGTCCGTTTATAACGTAAGCGGGAAGCTGCTCGGCAAACTTGGCAGGAACCATAAGTCTGTCGTTGGTAAGGCGATCCTTAGCCGATATCGGGTCAGTACCGATGAGAGCGCGGTAAAGAGTTGCCGCAAAGGCGTAGATATCCGTTGCAGGACCTTGCTTGCCCTCAAAGCCGTACTGCTCAATTGCCGCATAGCCGTTGAAAAGCTGAGCCGTAAGATCACTTTTAGCAGTTCTTGCCTGCCAAATGCTGAAGCCTCCGATGCGCATTTTACCGTCATGACCTATCTGGAGAGTCAGCGGCGAAATGCCTCGATGGATGATGCCGGTAGAATGAAGCATACCGAGAGTGGAAAGCACAGGCATAAACAAAGCCCTTGCTTTCTCCCACGGGATATAACCCGTTTTAAGGCGAAGCAGATAGTCGCGAAGCGTAATGCTCTTGACATACTCGCAGATTGCGTATGCCGTTGCATTCTCTTCAAACACATCATATACATTTACAAGAGCAGACAAACCGCTCATTCGTGAAAGCTTGCGCCAGAGCTCGATAAAGTCGGACTTACACTCACCGTAAGCGACCTCACAGCCTGACATAACCGTAACCTCTTTTTCTCCTATACGTCTGGTTGCAAGGGTATCGGGAAGAAACTCGCGGATGGTCACGGGCTTTTTCTCGTTTATATCCCATGCCATATACGTTGCACCGTCACCGTTATATTCGAGAAGCTTGCCGACAAGATAACGGTTTGCAACGACCGTCCTTACAGCAAGATAAGGCGCCATCTGAATCGTATCGACGTGGAAGCCGCAATAAGGACATTGCTCGGCTGCACCGATTTCCTGCATACAGCTCATACAAAGATGTTCACTGTTAATCATAAAATAGCTCCTAACAATTAAAGTATCAATCTGCGTATGAAGTCATTGTAACATTTTTATTATTTTTAGTCAAATATATACCAGTTACAAATAGTTACAGTTGGTTACATATTCACTCAAATTTAAAGACCTGCGCAGGCAAAACGACTGCTCAGGTCTTTGATTTGAATCTTATTTTTGTTCGGTGAGCGATGCGTAATACTCATCAACAGCGGCGAAAAGGCGCGTTGAAGCCGTTTCACGATCACAACCCGGAAGCTGAGCCGCCGCCATAGTCTGGTGGCCTCCGCCGCCCAGAATCTCCATTATTACCTGCACGTTTATCTCACCCAAAGAGCGGGCAGATATATTCATCGTACCGCCCGAATCAAACATAGCAAAAGACGCCTTTACCGAATCTATATTAAGCAGCTCGTCCGCCGCCTGTGCGGTAATCGTGCGTATATCGGGAGATGAAATATCGGCATAGGCAATTGCGCAGCCGCGATATATTTCGGCTCCTGAAATCACCTCGTTGCGCAGCTTGAGGTTTTCCATCTTATTCATAAACAGCTGACGCACCTTGACAGTATCGGCGCCCTTACTGCGAAGAAAGGCAGCCGCCTCAAACGTACGTACGCCCGATCTGAGCGAAAAATTGCGCGTATCAAGCATTATGCCTGCAAGAAGGGCATTTGCCTCACAGTCTGTTATAACCGGCTTAGAGGGCATATACTGAAGCATTTCGGCAACCATTTCGCTTGCCGACGATGCATTCGGATCATGCTGAAAAACTATGCTGTTATTTATGAAATCGACGTTCTTTCTGTGGTGGTCGATAACAACTACGGTCTGTGCCTTGCAGTAAAGCTCATCGCTCTCGAGCACCTCTGCCCTGTGCGTATCAACAATTATCAGCAGCGTATTCTTGCTGACGGCTTGCAACGCCTCATCGGGTGTAATAAAAGCATCGGGATATTTTTGGTCTATCATATCCGCAAGTGACTTTGCAAGCGACTGTTCGCGGTTGATTACAATTTTTGAGGGCTTTTCAAGATACCTTGCAGCACAAAGCATACCTACAGCTGAACCGACGCTGTCAAGGTCTGAAAATCTGTGACCCATTATCATAACATCGGAGCTGTTCTCAATAAGCTTCTGTACAGCAGAAGCAACTATACGTGTGCGTGCCTTACTGCGTTTTTCGATACCTTTGGAGATTCCGCCGAAGAATTCATAAGAATCGTTTTTGAGAATTGCCGCCTGGTCTCCGCCCCTGCCGATTGCCATATCAAGCGCCTGGCGGGCGTGCTTTTCGCCTTCACGCAACGACTCTCCCCTGCTGATACCGATTGACAGCGTTATGCCGACGAGCTTATCGTCGTATTTATAAGAACGAATCTCGTCGAGTATGCTGAACTTGCGCTCAATCATACGGATAAGGTCACGCTCCTCACAAACAACGACAAATCTGCCGTCACCGAGCTTTCTTATAAGGCAGCCGTAATCTGAGAGCCAATCGTCAATCAGCTTTTCAGCGCGGCTTCTCATAGCGTTTGCATCGCTGTCCGAAAAGCTCTGCATAAGCTCTTCTATATTATCAATACAGATAAGCATAACGCTCGGACGTGAAAGAAGGTGCTCGTTATAGGTTTTTCGAAGCTGTGTTTCGTCGGAAAACAGCAGCACAAAGCAGTCTTCCTCATTATACTTTAAGGGGAATGGATAAACGGAATAAGAGTGATCTGCGATATCGGTATAAAGCCTGTCGTGGCTCGAAATATCCTCAGCAGTATGGCCGCCTAGAAACTGCTCAACGTCGCTATCCTTGGGTCTTGCACCGTCCAGCACACGCGACTCAAAAAGCGAATTGAACCAGATGACCCTGCCGTTTGCCGTACACATAAGAACGGGCAGCGGAAAAGCCGAAAGCTTATCTTTTCGTGCAAAGTCAAGGGCGCTGCTTACAGTACGTACAAGCTCGTGAGAGCGTCTGGAAACAATAGCGTTGCCGACAATGCTCAGCACAAGCAGAATGCCAAGTATAGCAAGCTCAATAAGTGCCGCTGTTTTGTTATAGAAAAACGTAAGCACGCAGTTGATTATACCTACAGCAAACACACATAAAACAATTGCATTTGACTTGATAAAACGCAACAAAGCCTTATACCTCCATTAAGATAGGTACTACCATCGGACTCCTTCTTGTTTTTTCAAAAACAAAGCGTGATATATCATCCCTAAGCTTTGTCTTCGCGGAAACAATATCGGATGGATTGCGACCCAAACGCTGCTCAAGAGTATCGTAAGCAACACGTCTTGCCTGCTCAATCAGCTCCTCCGACTCTCTGGCATATACAAAGCCCCGCGTAATAATTTCGGGGCCTGAAACAATATAGCCCGTATCAGTTTCAACGCTTGCGGTGATGATTATGATACCGTCCTGCGAGAGGTGCTTACGGTCGCGCAGGACAATACTGCCTACGTCACCGATACCCGAGCCGTCAACATAAACCTTGCCCGCAGGCACCGTGCCTGCAATACGGATACCGCCCTCTGCCATTTCAACAAGGATGCCGTTATCCGCGATGATTATATTCTTGCGGTCGATACCCATTGATTCGGCGAGTATTCTGTGTTTCTGAAGATGCTTCTGCTCACCGTGCACAGGAATGAAATACTGCGGCTTGACAAGGCTCATAATCATTTTAAGCTCTTCCTGGCAGGCGTGACCCGAAACGTGAACGTCGTACATTTTTTCGTATATAACCTCGGCACCAAGCTTCATAAGCTCATTTACAACCTTACCGACGGTTTTTTCGTTGCCCGGAATGGGAGTTGCGGAAATTATGATATAATCCATCGGGCCGACCTCAACCTTGCGGTGGTCGGAAAAAGCCATTCGGCTGAGCGCTGACATAGGCTCACCCTGGCTGCCCGTGGTGATGATAACCATCTTATCCTCCGGATAACGCTTGATCGTATCAATGCTGACGATGATTCCGTCGGGAACATCGATATAGCCGAGCTCCTTTGCAACAGCAACGACATTTTCAAGGCTTCTGCCGGAAAGCGCTACCTTTCTGCCAAGGGAAGCGGCGCTGTTTATAATCTGCTGAACACGGTGGATATTGGAAGCAAAGGTTGCAACAATAATTCGCCTGTTACCTGCACTGCGGAAAAGACGGTCAAACGATTCACCTACCTTGCTCTCGCTCTCGGTATAGCCGGGGCGTTCTGCGTTAGTCGAATCGGAAAGCAGGCACATTACGCCCTCCGAACCTATCTGTGCAAACCTTGCTATATCTATCGGATCGCCGTCGATAGGTGTGGTATCAATCTTGAAGTCACCCATCTGCACAACCGTGCCACCGTCACAGCGTATGGCAAGTGCAACAGCATCGGGAATTGAGTGGTTGACGTGAATCAGCTCAACCTCAAACTCACCCAAGGTAATACGGTCACCGGGCTTTACAACGTTGAGCTTTGCTGAAGAAAGCAGGTTATGCTCCTTGAGCTTGCCCTGAATCAGACCTATCGTGAGCTTGGTTGAATATATCGGAATATTGACGGACTTGAGCAGATACGCAAGACCGCCTATATGGTCCTCGTGGCCGTGAGTGACAACAACGCCCTTGACTTTGTCGATATTCTGCTCAACATATGAAAAATCGGGCAGGACAAGGTCAACACCGGGGAGGTCAGCATCGGGGAATGCTAGACCGCAATCGACAAGGAACATGCTCTCGCCGTACTCGTAGAGAGTCATATTCTTACCAACCTCATTAAGTCCGCCGAGAAACGCTATACGTATCGGCTTTTTTTCAACCTGCTTGGGCTGCTTTTGCTTATGACGCTGATACCTCTGCTGCTTTTGCTGGCGCTGAGGTTTCTGCTGATTTTCCTGAGAATTGCGCTTTTGAGGAATGCGTGAATAGCGGGCAAACTTAGTCTGCTTACCCTTGTTTTTCTTTTCGTTAGTGAGCTTTTCGCCTGTATTTTTCTCTGACATAAATTTCTGTGATGTGGATGATTGCAAAGCAAACAAAGCCGTCGGTATTTTCCGACAGCCGGATGATTTAAAGTAACAGCTTTGAAATTACCACAAATAATCCTTTCTGTTTTAGTGTTGATATGTGATCCGACCGACACCCCGGACGGAAAAAGTTCAAAATAACACAATTAAATTATATATTACACCAAAAAAATTGTCAAGTTGAGAGCAGCTGAACGATGCTTTCCGCAAGGTCGGCGGCAGTTTCACTATCTGCACAGGCAGCCTCCATACAGTAGTTGCCAAGCATAGATGAACAGGTTAACAGCAGCTGTCCTCCGTTGATTCTGGCGTATATGCTTTTGCCGTCTGTCACCATCTCATCGCAAGGTATCATATCAGCTATATCATAAATATTCATATCACATTGCAGATTCTTCCTCACAACGGCTGAAGCCTTAACACGCTCCAGCATAGAGCAGAGCCCCATACCGTACCTGGACATATTCTTCAGAAGCTCAACCGCAAGAAACAAACCGTCATTATGCCATATTTCACTTCCGCCGTCAAAGCTGCGCTTCAATTTCGCACCGCTTGAAGCGGCGATCACCTCAAGAGTTGACGAAGCGGAAAAAGGCACGGTAAGATCAGCACCCGTTTCAAGATGGCAGACGTTGCATATATCGAGCAAGCTGCTGTGCTTTATAACGTTTCCCCTTTCATCAGCAGCGCTGACACAGCAGCCCGATGCGCTCAGAAAAAGCTTCGGCTTTGCGGTAATATCACCGCCCGCGCAGTTAATCACGGAGCACAGAATTTTTTTGATATCGGCGTTTCGGCTGACAATACACACTCCCGTATCCTCAAGGCTTTCCGCAGCGGCAATAAGTGCGCTGAAATAGGATGAATCGGAATTGACCTCAATCACATTACCACCGTCGGACAAAAGCTCCTCATCCGACTCAGCACGGCATTGCAGCTGTTCCTGCAGGTCACCGCTGAGCTGATTGCCATCGACACCGTAAACGCTGACAAGTGACTCTCCGCTGACATAAAACACCGCACACAGCCTGTATCTATACACCAGAAACGGGATTCTCGACTCATTGACACAGCCGAAAAGCTCTGCTGTACCGCCGATTTTTGCAACACCGCGTGCAATCAGCGAGCTGATATGAGCAGCTGATTCTCCCCCACCGTGTGCAACACCTATCCTGCCGTGAAACATAGAAAAAGCAGCGGTGCCGATTCTTTCATAGTCGCTGTCATTCTGCAGCTTATCCAACACAAGAAACGACTTCATGAAGCTATACCTCCGTTTAATATATGATATGTACCCTGAGTGATTATTGACCTGATGAGACAAAAATATCCGTAATGGTTGTAACTGAAGAAAAAAGATGATACAATAGGCAGGTCAAATCAACTAACGGACGGTTAATAAAATGAGTAATGAACTTAAACACGTTGAAATATTTGCAGACGGTGCCTGCTCCGGCAACCCCGGACCCGGCGGTTGGGGCACAATACTGCGCTGCAACGGTAAAGAAAAAGAGCTTTCGGGCGGTTCACCCGACACAACCAACAACAGAATGGAAATCATCGCCGTACTCGAAGGGCTCAAAGCGCTTAAATTTCCCTGCAGGGTTACCGTTACGACCGACTCGCAGTACGTTTACAACTCAATTACAAAGGGTTGGGCGGAGAGCTGGAGAAGCAACGGCTGGATAAAAAAAGACAAAAAGCCGGCACTTAATGCCGACCTTTGGGAAGAGCTTCTCAACGAAATTGCAAAGCACGAGGTTAACTTCGTGTGGATCAAGGGACATAACGGACACAGCGAAAACGAGCGCTGTGACGCACTCGCTGTCGCTCAGTCCGAAAAACATAAAACACTTAAAGGATGATGCAGATAAGTCCGCTGCAGCCCTCGTTTATCACCTTCTCAATAGTTTCCTGAAGCTTCATACGTGCATCGGTCGGCATCCGCCCGAGCTTATTGCGAAGCCCCTCATTAACCAGCTCGTTGAGCGATTTGCCGAAGATGTTGGACTCCCAGATCTTCAGCGGATCCTCCTCAAACTCCTTGAGCAGATACTCAACAAGCTCCTCACTCTGTGATTCGGAGCCTACGATTGGTGCAACCTCAGTAGTGATATCGGCACGCATCATATGAACTGACGGCGCAGATGCCCTGAGCCTTATGCCGTATTTGCCGCCCTGCTTCATTATTTCAGGCTCGGCAAGCGTCAGCTCCTCGGTAGTCGGCATTACTATACCGTAGCCCGTTGCCTCAACCTCATCAAGAGCGTTTTTAAGACGCATATAGGATTTTTTAATTTTGTTCAACTCGAGCAGCTCTTCCATAAGAGCCTGCTCGTTTTTTATTTGTGTGCCCGTGGCTTCGCTGAGCACATCAAAGAAAAGCGACGGCTCGGTTACGGCTGATACCTTTGCGCTGCCCGTTGAAAGATCCATTGCAGTTACCTTGGCACCCGAAATATACTCACAGCCGCACACCTCCTGCACAAACGCAGGCACGTCGCGCACACGCCTGAGTGAAGTTGCGGCAGCCGATACGGCATCGCTGACGGCGGTATAAACCGGGTGCTCTTTGCCGAGGCTGCTCATCCAGCCGGGAAGGTCAACGCCGACCTCTTTTACCGGGAATTCGAACAGCACCTGCCTTAAGATATCCTTTATCTGTTCCTCGCTCATCTCCTTGCAGTTGACGGGGATAACCGGTACACCGTAGGAATTTGTCATTTCTTCAGAAAGCGTCACAGCCTTATGCGAATCGGGTGAAACGCTGTTGAGCAGCACTACAAAAGGCTTACCCAACGCTTTAAGTTCATCCACTACGCGTTTTTCCGCTTGCACGTAATCTTCACGTGCGATATCACCAATCGTGCCATCGGTTGTAACGACAAGACCGATTGTAGAATGCTCCTCAATAACCTTACCCGTGCCGAGCTCGGCCGCCATATTGAACGGAATCTCCTTATCAAACCATGGAGTTTTGACCATTCTCGGCTGCTCATCCTCGATATATCCGAGCGCACCCGGCACAATATAGCCGACACAGTCGATAAGTCTGACTTTTATACCAACACCGCCGCCTACGGTTATTTCAACCGCTTCTTCGGGAATAAACTTCGGCTCGGTCGTCATAATCGTACGCCCTGCCGCAGACTGCGGAAGCTCATCCGTTGCACGCTCACGCCTTGCGACATCTTCAATATTCGGAATTACAAGCTCATCCATAAAGCGCTTTATAAAGGTTGACTTGCCCGTACGAACAGGACCGACAACGCCGATATATATATCACCTTTTGTTCTTGCGGCAATATCGCTGTATATGTTTTTGTTTTCCATATTATTGCTCCTCCTTTCAATCAGACCTGCGGAATAATAAGCATTGTTTCTGTTTCGATCACATCGCCCTTCACGTTATTGCGGCGGCGGATCGCCTCCTCCGAAGTGTTATAACGCTTGGCGATATCCCACAAGTTTTCGCCGCTTTCGCTGAAATAGACGGTAATTGACGAAGAGCGTGCATCTTTGGCAGCACTTATCTCGTTCACATCAGACACAGCACGGACTGACTGACTTTCAAACACTATTCCTCTGATATTCAGCTGCACCTTAACCGATACGCCCGAGCCTCTGCCCACGGCGCTGACCGCAACAGCACTCACATCGCTGTCGCAGACGAGCTTGCCCGTAATGCCTTCGAAGCCTTTGACAAAATGATATTCATTCTGACGCTGTGCCATAGCAGGCTTACCGTCATCATCAATATAAGTAATACACACAGTTACCGTACCGCTTACCTCAATACCGTCGGTTGAAGATGAACTGACGTTAGTGACCGTATCGCAACGGCAATCGATTATTTCACCTTTATCACAGCTGTCAAGCTCGGTCTGAAAAGCAACAAGGAAGTTTTCATCGAGCGTTTGCACGTATCTGTTTACCTCAACCGCACTTTTGCTCAGCTCAAGCTCACTTTTAAGAGAATATGCATCCTGCACGCAGGCGCATTTGTGCTCGCGGTATGCACGAACAAAAGTCTGCATACATACCGCCGTATCCAGATTAGTCATATTGCCGTTTTCGTCTGCCCTGAGCTGCACGTCAAGCGAGCAAACCTTTGTGCTCACGTCACATATACAGCTCTCGTCAACACCGTCAAGCTCAATGATTCTGCTTATCGGCATACTGTGCTCTGTTTTTCTCACAGTTCCGTCCTCACAGCAGAGAGAAACATTGAGCACAAACTCACCCTTGAGCAAAAGCTTATTGCTGACAGCCTTTATTTCACTGAGCACCGAAAATCCGTCAGCATAAGCAATGCTTTTGACGGGGCTTTCCGTATTCCCGATAGGTACGACCTCACTCATATCAAAGAGCTTGGAGATACACCCGACGGCATTGCAGACAGAAAGCGGCTGAAACCTCTGCTGTATGTATTCACCCTGCACTCCACTCACAAACTCCTGCTTTTCGCAGCGAAATACAGAAAACATAACGGAAATACAGCCGTGAATATCAACCCTTCTCGGGCTTACGGCACGGCAATTTACATAGCTCACCTTAGCTGTTGCAACCGCCTGACATTCGGCTGTAAGCGAACTCATTTCAACATATTTATCCATAGGATAATTCTGTTCAAAGCACGAAATCTTATCGTCCGTGCTTACATATACCAGACGTATAACCGCATTGCCCTGCGCTGTTATGCGGTTACCTATTACATTGACGGAATTGATGCCCGGCTCAACCGAGCAACGAAGAATACTTTTAATATCGGGACAGTAATCGGGCAGAGTCATATCGCTGTCTACAACCTGCTCAGCCTTTGCCTCCCTTATAATGCGGCAGTTACAAAGCAAGTCTTTTTCCACGCTGAAATCCATTGATTTTACCTCACCTTCAAAGCTTTTGTAATATTTATATTCACACCTTGCCCGAATTAGTACATCAAAAAATAAAAGGCCTGTAAGGATAACCCTTACAAGCCTTGAATCATGATAATTATTATTTATGCAAATAAGCTCCCGCCTCGGCAATCTATACCGACAATCAGCGGAAAATCCTTGAAAGTGAGCTTTTTGACACTCTCACAGCCGAGATCTTCGAACGCTATAACCTCACACTCGGTTATGCATTGGGCTGCCAGAGCACCTGCACCGCCGATTGCGCAAAGGTAAACCGCCTTGTTGCGTACGATCGCATCAGCTACATCTGCATTTCTCGGACCTTTTCCTATCATACAGGCAAGCCCTTTGTCGAGAAGGAGCGGAGCGTACGGATCCATACGCGAAGAAGTGGTAGGACCGCAGCTGCCTATAGGCAAACCGGGAGGTGCGGGAGTGGGACCTGCATAGTACACAGCGGAACCGTCAAGCTCAAAGGGAAGCGCTTCACCGCTCTCAAGCAGAGCTACTATACGCTTATGAGCCGCATCACGGGCGGTAAAAACCGTTCCGCTGAGCAAAACCCTGTCACCGCTTCTGAGAGATGGAGCATACTCGCGAAGGAGCGAAGAGTCAATCCTGTACTCAGCCACGTTATTCCTCCTTACCGAGGTACTTGAGGAGGATTGCATCTATCTGAGCAAGAACGTCCTCGGAATCGGCTGATCCCTCTGTGATCTCAAACGTTGAAGCAGCGGTTGCTTCCTCATATTTGCTTAGCTTACGCTCAAGGTCACTTATACGCTCATCCTTACGTCTGCTTGCAGCACGTTCCGCCTCAAGCTCTGCCATAAGCTGTTCGATATATTCGATAACGTCTTTGCGGTTGAAGCCGCCGAAAGCCGATTTTTTGAAGGACTTTTCTTCACCCATGGTAAGTTCTCCTCTGATTATTTAAGAGCAACTGCAGCCTTAGCCTTTTCAGCAATTTTCTCTGCTGTAAGGCCATAGAGCTTGAGCATTTCAACTGCGGGACCTGATGCACCGAACTCATCCTCAACGCCTACGCGAAGAACGGGAACGGGACAGGACTCGCAAACGACATCTGCAACAGCAGAGCCGAGACCGCCTATTACGCTGTGTTCTTCAGCAGTTACGATAACGCCTGTTTCCTTGGCAGCCTTAATGATAATATCCTTATCAATAGGCTTGATTGTTGCCATATTTACTACACGTGCGCTGATACCTTCAGCTGCAAGAGACTCAACTGCTATGAGAGCTTCGTTGACCATAAGGCCAGTTGCGATAATTGTAACGTCGCTGCCCTCTTTAAGTTCAACACCCTTACCGATTTCGAACTTGTAGTTTTCATCGAAGAGTCTGGGAGTTGCAAGCCTGCCGAAGCGAAGGTATACGGGGCCGTTTACCTCAGCGGCTGCAAGAACTGCCAGCCTTGCTTCAACGTCGTCAGCAGGGTTGATAACGATCATACCGGGGATCGTGCGCATGAGAGCAATATCCTCACAGCACTGATGGCTGGCGCCATCCTCACCAACAGAAATACCTGCGTGAGTTGCGCCGATTTTAACATTGAGATGTGTGTAGCCGATAGAGTTTCTGATCTGCTCAAAAGCTCTGCCCGCTGCAAACATTGCAAAGGAGCTTGCAAAAACAGTATAGCCTGTTGCTGCAAGACCTGCTGCAACACCCATCATATTACATTCTGCAATACCTGTATCGAAAAATCTGTCGGGAAACTCTTTTTTGAATGCGATAGTTTTTGTTGCCTTGGCAAGGTCTGCATCAAGGACAAGCACCTTTTCATTTTTCTGACCGAGCTCTACGAGAGCTTTACCGTAAGCGTCACGAGTAGCTGTCTTAATTACGTCTGCCATAATATTCACCACACAGCGCATAAAACTGCGCCGTTACCTTTCTGTTAATATAAAGTCAAGTGCAAAAGCGTATGATTACATCTGCTCAAGCTTTGCAAGCTCATCATCAAGCTCTGCAAGAGCTGCCTCATACTGCTCCTGGTTGGGAGCAACACCGTGCCAATCACAGCTATCCTCCATAAAGGAGACGCCCTTACCCTTGGTGGTTTTTGCAATAATTGCGGTAGGCTTGCCGACAAAGCTTCTTGCCGCGCTGAAAGCAGCATCAATCTCATCAAAATTATCGCCGCAGATCTCAATAACATTCCAGCCAAATGACTTGAATTTTTCGGGAATCGGATAAGGTGAGTTAACCGAAGAAACCGTGCCATCAATCTGAAGATTGTTGTTATCGACAACAGCAACAAGATTATCGAGGCCCTTTGCTGCCGCATACATTGCAGCCTCCCAGACCTGACCCTCCTGAATCTCACCGTCGCCAAGGACCGCATAAACTCTGAACTGTGCACCGCTGAGCTTTGCACCCAGAGCCATACCGCAGGCAGCGGAAATACCCTGGCCGAGTGAGCCTGTGCTCATATCAACACCGGGGGTGAGCTTCATACTGGGGTGGCCCTGAAGCATTGAACCGGGCTTACGCAGAGTTTTAAGATCCTCAAACGGGAAGAAACCCTTGAGAGCAAGTGCCGCATAAAGAGCAGGTGCTGTGTGACCCTTTGAAAGAACAAGACGGTCACGCTCCTCCCACTGAGGATTCTTGGGATCGACGTTCATCTCAGAGAAATAAAGATAAGTCATAATGTCGGCAATTGAAAGCGAGCCGCCGGGATGACCCGACTTTGCATTGTAAACACCTTCGATGATACCGTGTCTTACCTTGTTTGCCTTGATTTTTAACTGCTTTTTCGCTGCTGCGTCCAAAACAGTCACCTCCGAATTCTTTAATATTATTAATGTATTTTAACCTTTGTTTGTGCAATTATTGAGAAGATATCTTTTTTATAAAGTCGGTGAAATAATCGGGCAGATCGGATGATATTTCGATATACCTGCCATCCTTAGGATGTTCAAAGCCGATAAGCCCTGCGTGAAGGCACTGACCGCCCATTGAAACACCGTTTTTAGGGCCGTAGACATCGTCACCCGCTACGGGGTGGCCTATATGTGCCATATGCACCCTTATCTGGTGAGTTCGCCCTGTTTCAAGCCTGACCTTTATAAAAGAGAAGCTTTTGTAGGTTTCGAGCACCTCGTAGTGTGTTACCGCATTGCGTGAATGAACGGCTGTTACACACATTTTTTTGCGATCATTAGGACTGCGCCCTATCGGGGCATCAACCGTACCGCTCAACTCCTTGAGATGACCGTGTATGACCGCACGGTATTCTCTGGTGAAGCTGTGTGCCTGAATCTGTGCTGCGAGACTCATATGAGCCTCATCTGTTTTTGCAACTATGAGCAAGCCGCTCGTATTTTTATCTATTCTGTGGACAATACCGGGGCGAATAACACCGTTGATACCCGAAAGGCTTCCCTTACAATGGTGAAGCAGAGCATTGACAAGCGTACCGTCCGGGTTACCGGGTGCAGGATGAACAACCATTCCGCGAGGCTTATTTACAACCAGAAGGCTATCATCCTCATAGCGGATATCCAACGGAATATCCTGCGGCTGAGCCTCAAGCTCACGAAGCTCAGGAGCAAGGACAAGCACATCGTCCCCCGCTTCTACGGCGTAGCTTTTCTTACGTGCTCTGCCGTTGACAGTAACACCGCCATCATCAAAAACCTTCTGAACAAAGCTGCGTGAAAGCTCGGGAGCAAAAGCGCATATTGCTTTATCAAGCCTTACTCCCTCATCACCCGACTCTACGGTAAAGCTGAGAACCCGTTTATCGCTCATTTTGCTTTACCTTTCCTTTTCTGAAATCGTTGTATATATCCCAGAGCAGATAAGCAACAAGGATAAACTCTCCCACAGTTATAAATGAATCCGCAAAATTGAAAACGGGAAAATCAATAAATAAAACCTCTATATAATCTACAACAAAATGATGAATCACTCTGTCAATAAGATTGCCGAGACCGCCGCCCATAATCATTACAACACTTGCAAGCATTACCTTTGATTTGATCTTGCGAGCAATTATCAGATAAATACCGACAACCATAACCAGCGCTGAAAAAACGGTGAGAATATCTGTTTTGCCCTCGAAAAGGCTGAAGGCTGCACCTGTGTTTTCAACATAACGCAGTTGAAGAAAATCGGGTATTACACTTATAACTTCGCCCTGTGCAAGCGACGAATTGAGCACGGCAAGCTTGATGAGCTGATCCGCAGCTGCAATAACCGCAACAACCAGGCAGCAGATTACAGGTGACATTTATTCTCCTCCGTTATTTTTTCTTAAAAAAGCCTCTGAAAAACGACTCAGTATCGCCTTCGTAACCATCATCGTCATCATCGTCGATATCGTCTACGACTTCATAGACAGTACCGTTTTTGGATACGTTACCGCTTTCAATAGAATCAAAGCCCTCAATTTTGAAATTGCTGAAATCATCTTCTTCAGTATCCTCTTCAGCAAAACCGAATCCCATTGAGCCATCGGTATCGTCTTTTTTAAAGCCTACGAAGCCGTCGCCATCCTCTTCATATTCATCGTCTTCTTCGTCATCATCATCTTCTTCGTCGTCGTCATCGTCGTCATCGTCATCGTCATCGTCGTCGTCATCGTTGTCATCATCTTCATCATCTTCATCATCTTCATCATCTTCATCATCTTCATCATCTTCATCATCTTCATCATCTTCAT
>JAZUSN010000046.1:0-111815 GCA_045606785.1 Acutalibacteraceae bacterium
GCTTCGCAGTTTCGTAAGAACTTAAAATTTCTTGTATTGAAGTCACAAAACGCAGCAAGGCTGTCGCCTTGCGAGGCTTTTGACAATAATACAGGGAATTTTGTTCGAGAAACAAATACTGCCTTATCGGGCGTCGGCGAAAGTACAAGCCTTCTTTTTTTGCTCTTATATAATTTTTTCCGGTGTTACTGCAACCGTGGCACAGCATACCGCCTTTGCGCCTGCTTTGAGCAGGGTTTTGCGGCATTCGTTGAGTGTTGCACCGGATGTCTTGATATCGTCGCACAGCAGAATAGTTTTGCCCTTTACGGCGTCCTCGTTTTCTGCGGCAAATGCATTTTTCAGGTTCTTGAGTCTCTCCTTGCCTCTCAGGTCGTGCTGGTCGGCTGTTTCGCGTGTCTTGAAAAGCAGCAGTTCATCAAACGGCACGGATAAGTGTTTGCTAACCTCTTTTGCGAGCAGGGCGGATTGATTGTAGCCGCGCTTACGTCGTTTGCGTTTTGTCTGCGGTACGCAGGTGACAACGTCAAAATCTACGCTGCCGAATTCAGCGCTGACACACTCTGCAACCTCTTTGCCGAAAAATACGGCAAGCTCGGTTTCACCTCTGAATTTGAAGCGGTGGATCGCCTCACGGATATTGTCCTTGTAGATAAAAGGCGAGGCAAGGCAGAGCGAAAAGTTGTTGCGTGAGCACAGGCATGCTGTCTTTGGCAGTCCGCAGCCGATACACCTGCATTCAATGCGTTCAACGTCTTTTTCACATTTTTCGCACATATGCAGATGCCGCTGTCCTATCGTGTTGCAGACAGGACAGCGGGCAGGAAAAAACAGATTTAAAATTTGTGAGAATACGCGGCGCATCAGTGTGTGCCGTCGCCCATGCACTTGACCATAACGGCTTTCTGTGCGTGCAGGCGGTTTTCAGCTTCGTCAAAAATCTCGTCAGCGTGCTCTTCAAATACCTTTGCCGTGATCTCTTCTTCACGGTGAGCAGGCAGACAGTGAAGCACCATTGCACCGTCAGCTGCGAAAGCCATAACCTCATCGTTTATCTGGAAGTTTTTGAAGATCTTCTTGCGCTCCTCAGCTTCACCCTCCTGACCCATGGAAGCCCATACGTCGGTATAGAGAACGTCAGCATCCTTAACAGCGGCGGCAATGTCGCTTGTGCAGCAGAATTCGCCGTTTTCGCTTGCCCACTTCATAAGCTCAGCATCGGGCTGATATGCGTCAGGGCAGGCGATGCTTACCTTCATGCCGACCTTAATGCAGCCTGCGATGAGGGAGTTTGCCATATTGTTGCCGTCACCTATGTAGCAGAGCTTGAGACCCTCAAGTGATCCCTTGTGCTCACGGATTGTCATAAGGTCAGCAAGCACCTGGCAGGGGTGGCAGTAGTCTGTAAGGCCGTTGATGATCGGAATTGAGCCGACCTTTGCAAGGGTTTCAACCTCTTCCTGGTCGAAGGTGCGGATCATAATACCGTCAAGATATCTGGAAAGAACACGTGCTGTGTCTTCGACAGGCTCGCCTCTGCCGATCTGCAGGTCGCGTGAGCTGAGGAAGAGTGCGCTGCCGCCCAGGTCATAGATGCCTACCTCGAAGGACACACGGGTTCTTGTGGATGATTTCTGGAATATCATACCAAGAGTTTTGCCTGCAAGGTATTTGTGCTCAATGCCGTTTTTCTTGGCATATTTAAGCTGGTCCGCAAGGTCAAGTATGTCGATGATTTCCTGCTTTGAAAGGTCGGAAAGCTTGAGTAAGTGTTTCATTTTATGTTTCTCCTTTGTAGGTGAAAATTTAAAGAATTAAAGCAGCTCGATGCCGTTTTCGCGGCAGATTCTTGAGGTCTCGCTGTCCCAGACAGAAACTTGAACCTCGCCTATGTGAGCCTTGCCGAGCATAAGCATACAAAGTCGTGACTGGCCGATTCCGCCACCCATTGTGAGGGGAAGCGTACCGTCGAGCAGGAGTGAGTGGAACATAAGCTCTGCTCTTTCGGGACAGCCTGCCTTGTTGAGCTGTGAGCGCAGGGCATCAGCATCAACACGGATTCCCATTGACGAAATTTCAAATGCGCAGCCGAGCACCTCGTTGTAGAAGAGCAGGTCACCGTTGAGTGTCCAGTCGTCATAGTCGGGGGCACGTCCGTCGTGCTTTTCGCCGGAAGCGAGCACGTCGCCTATCTGCATAAGGAAAACTGTGCCGTATTCCTTGGCGATGGCGTTTTCGCGCTGCTTTGAAGTCATACCGGGGTAGAGCGCTTCAAGCTCGTACGTTGTGATATATTTTACCTCTCTGTTGAGGCTGACCGAGATTGCGGGGTAGGTCTCCTTAACCTTGTCGAAGGTGTCGCAGATTGCACCGACAATAGCGTCAACCGTCTCTTTGAGGAAGGCGACATTACGCTGCTTGCGTGAGATGACCTTTTCCCAGTCCCATTGGTCAACGTATATTGAGTGGATGTTGTCCATTTCCTCGTCACGGCGTATTGCGTTCATATCCGTAACGATGCCTTCGCCGACCGAGAAGCCGTACTTATAAAGTGCATAACGCTTCCACTTGGCGAGGGAGTGAACGACCTGAGCTACACCGCCTGTTTCCTTTATGTCGAAGGCGACTGCACGCTCAACACCGTTGAGATCGTCGTTAAAGCCTGTGCTTGCATCAACAAACAGCGGTGCGGAAACACGGCTGAGGTTGAGTGCTTTGCAAAGGTTTTTGTTGAAGATGTATTTGATTGAACCGATTGCGATCTGTGTATCGTGTACACTAAGGGCTGATTTGTAGCCTGCGGGCAAAACTGTTTTGCTCATTTTTTAATGCTCCTTAAAAAGAGTGATGCACTGCGGAACAATTCCACAGCGCATCGAACCACATACAATGAATTATAAATCTTATAATGTGTTTTGTCAAGATTATTAAATAAAGAGTCATGTGAGGGATTCTGCTTTACCGCTCATAATCAGCCTCAGCAGGTCTGCAACACAGCCGTTATTGCAGTGGCAGGCAACGTATTTGCAGATTTCGTGGATCTGCTTGGGTGCCTGGCCTGCGCAAGCAGGAAATCCGACAGTCTGCAGCATATCCCAGTCGTTATAATAGTCGCCGATGGCAGCGGTATGGCTGTAGTCTACGCCGAGCATTTCTGCGAGCTTGAGCACTGCTGTGCCTTTGTGCACGCCTTTTTCGAGCATCTCAAAGGTTACAGGTGAGGATGACATAAAATTGCCCGCATCCTTTGCGGCTTCAGCATCTTTTTTGAGCTTTTTTATTGTAAGGGGATTGCCCCAGAAGATTACCTTGAACCAATCGTCATCGGGCACAGAGTCAATGTCTGTGATTATGTAGGGCACGCTGTCAAAGAAAACCTGCCCCAGAGAAAGAATTCCCTTGTCGGTGATATACGCTTTATCAAGACCGAAAATGCCGACCTCAAGGCGGTCTATGCCTTTGGAGTATTTCTTTCTCATCTGCTTGACGAAGTCTCTGCCGGGCTGTGAGACGGTCTTTTTCCAAACCAGAGTGTTTGTGTGAAAATCATAGATCCCCGAGCCGTTGAGGATGATTGCGGGGCAGTTAGGATTGACCCTTCGATAGGTACGCTCAAGTGAACGTACCGGTCTGCCGGAAGCAAGGGCGAAGTTGCCGCCGCGAGCCATAAATCTTTCGATTGTACGTTTATTTACTTCGGGGAGTGTGCGCAGCTTTGAGTGGAGCGTACCGTCAATGTCAGAGGCAACCAGCCAATCCGAATATTGCTGTCTTTGCATTTGCATCAGTCCTTCTTTTTCTTATCACCGGTGAAACGCTTGATTTTGTTTGACGTTGTTTTTTCGAACTCGGTGTCACGGATTTTAACGTTTGAGATCTGCTTGTAGATCGGAAGCTCCTTACACACCTCGCGGATACGCTTGAGAACTTCCGTAACGGGCTTTTCTTCGCTGAGGAAAACTTCTGCCGTGAGTGCGTCTGCGTTGCCGCTTTCGCTCTTTTCGCCTCTTACAACAACCTCTGTTACGTAGTCAATACCCTGGATATAGCCTTCAATTTCTTCGGGGTAGATGTTTTTGCCGTTGTCGAGTACGATAACGTTTTTCTTTCTGCCGCAGATAATGAGCTGCTCTTTATCGTTGATATAACCGTAGTCGCCTGTGTAGAACCAGCCGTCTACGATTGCTTCTGCTGTTGCTTCGGGGTTATTGTAGTAGCCGAGCATTACGGTGTCGCCCTTGATGCAGATTTCGCCAATTCCGTCTTCATCCGGGTCGTCAATGCGCCAATCGATACAGCGCAGCTTTATGCCTGCCGTGTGGTAATCGTTTGCAGCATCGTGGTTTGCACAGACAAGGGGCGAACACTCTGTGATGCCGTAGCCGTTGATAAGGCTGATGCCGATATTGTCAAAAAATTCGCCGACCTCGGGTCTGACTGCAGCACCGCCGCAAACGATTTTGCGAAGCTTGCCGCCGAATTTTTCGTGAATCATTCCAAAGAGCTTTCTGCGCTTATCAATGCCGAGCTTTCTGAGGAAATTGCTTGTTTTGATAAGCAGGCCGAACATTTCTTTTTTGCCCTGGTTTTCAATCTCTTTTGTGATCCTGCTTACAAAAAGCTCTGCAATTGCAGGCACAATGTAGATATATTCGGGCTGATAAAGCTGGAGATTTTTGAGCACTGCCTTGAGGCTTTCGTTGATGCAGAGTGTTGAGTGTTTATGGAATGAAACGAGAAGGTCTGCAACGCTCTCGTAAGTGTGGCTGTAGGGGAGAACGGAAAGACCGACGTCAAATACGGTTGAAACCTGAAGACCGTAGCATACGCAGGAAACGAGATTCTTTTCGCTGAGCATAACTCCCTTTGACATTCCCGTTGTGCCCGATGTGTAAACGAGCATTTTCATTGCGTTGGGGTCGCTTGTGCAGGCGAGATAATCGCTCTTGTCCATTCCTGCACCAAGTTCGATTGCATTGTTGAAAGATAAGAAATCGCCGTCATCTTCGTCACGGTCAAAGCCGATGAAATATTTTACGCCGGTGAGCTCATCGCGGTGCTCCTTGAGCATTTTCTCATAGCGCTTATCGTAAAAAAGAACTGTTGTTTCGCTGTCGCAAAGAAGGTGGCGTATGTCCTTTTCGGGAAGCTGAGCGTCGAGAGGCACGTATACGCCGCTGCTGCGAAGGGTTGTGAAATAAGCGGTGATCCAATTGATGCTGTTCGAACCAAGGCAAGCAATTCTGCCTGCTGCTTCTCCCTTTGATGCAAGGAATGAGCCCAAGGAATAAACGCGGTCGATAAAGCTTTTGAACGTGAGGCTTCTGATTTCATCACCTGATTTGTACTTGTAGGCAATTTTATTCGGGGCTTCACTCAAAGCGAGATCCATCATCTCACGTATTGAAGATACCATAGTAACGTCATAATAGTCGTAATTTACCTTTGCCATAATTGCTTTTACTCCGTTTCTGAATAGTAGCTTTTAGGTGTGCATATATCTTGCACCGACGCTACAATAATACTCCTTACCCGTGAATAAGTCACCCTATTGATGCGTAATCTGTTTCTACCGGGCAAAAATGCTTTAGTAGAGTTGCAGAAAACAGCTCTACCCACAGTAGAAGCCACGCAGAATCAAGGTCTGAGAGGCTTGATTTTTTAAAAACCGTGTGATATAATAAGCAACGTAAAAAACAAAAGGTGGTGGTAGCTTGACGGAAGATCAGCTCAGGAGCAACATAGCAAAGAACATAACAGAGCTTCGCAAAGCATCGGAAATCACTCAGGCTGAGCTTGCGGAAAAGCTCAACTATTCGGATAAATCAGTCTCTAAATGGGAGCGTGGCGACGGCGTGCCCGACGTTATTGTACTTCAGAAAATGGCAGACCTTTTCGGTGTTACGCTCAATGATATCGTCAGCGATGAAAAACCTAAACTGCCCAAAAAGAAGCCTTATCTTACCAACCGTATTATCATTCCGCTTTTGTCGGTCGGTTTAGTTTTTCTTGTTGCTTCAATCGCGTTTTTTGTGCTTCGCTTGCTTGATGTCTGGAGCGATATGTCGTGGATTCTGTTTATCTATGCAGTTCCTGTTTCGCTTGTTGTTATGCTCGTTTTCAGTGAGCTGTGGTGGAACCTTACTGCAAGGCTGCTGACACTCAGCGGTCTGATATGGTCGGTTTTTATCAGCGTGCGTCTGACTTTTGCGGTTGACGATATGAACTTCATTTTTATCATTGCCGCAATTCTTCAAGTTATCACGGTTCTGTGGTTTGTAATGCGTTTTCGCTCGAAAATACGTAAGAAAAAAGAAAATAGAGAATAAAACTAAATCAAAAGGCTTGCCGAACAAAAGCGGCAAGCCTTTTGTGCTTATTGTAAGAAATCTGATGTTTCACCTACAAAATGTTTTTTTAATGGCTTTTTTATAAATTTCCAAAGCTTTCTTAATAATATTGTGAGAATTGCTACTGCAACGCAAGCGCCTATGACCAAAAGTAAATAAATTACAAAACTTAAGATTACGGAGTCACGGTAAAAAATATCCGGATGATATTTCCAATTATTGTGGTTGAGATAGATTATCAGACTGGCGGTGCCAAAAAATTTCGTAAAGTTAAATGAAAAGCGTTTAGAAATAACGGATTTTCTGCCGAAGCAACAGTACAGCAAAACGAAAAATGCAGGTAATGTATAGAAGTCGTAATATGTTTTTGGGAGAAAGCGTGCAACGAAAAAAATAAAAGCTAAGCTTATTAATTCTACACCGAGAAAACATACTTCTCCAAAACGGCTGACTTTATATTTCTCTGTAGCTTTTACACATTCATACAGCATACAACCTGTACAGATGCCTGCAACTGCTCTGAATATACCGGACTGAACGGGAATAAAAAAATCGTATTCCGCAATTGTATTGAGAAAACCGACTTCCTTGCAAAGTATACCGTAAATCATAACAGCAACAACAGGGCAGAAAATGTGAGTGAAACTTTTACCGAACTTTCTGGCTGCAGGGTAGAGGATAAATAAAGCAATCATCATAGCTGACAGATACCATGCAACTGCAGTCAGTGCACTGCCACGTATGCCTGTGATCTGAAGCGGTATGATTTCTGTAACGGAATTAAGTAAATCAAGTGCAATAGCAGTAGGAGATAAACGGGAGATAATTATAGTTATAATTTGTGTTATTATCACACTTGCAATCAGTGTAGGTGCAAATGAAAGGTATTTGTGTTTTATGAAATTGAGAGTGTCCTTGCCAATGCATTTCTCAGTGGTTTTGTTGGCGGAAACCATCATAAAATAACCTGTTATCATGAAGAAGCCTTCAACAAAAATGTATCCGCCTTGCAAAATATTGATTTCTCTATGACTTCCGAAATGAAAGAGGACAATCGAAATTGCAAATATAAACTTAAGTATATCAATGCTACTGTTTCTATAACCACTTTTTTGCAACATAAATAACACCTCTTGCTTGATGACAGTTGTTAAATAATATCATAAAACATAAAGTTAATCAAGTGCTGATTGTGCACCACGGACAAAAACATTTTATGGATAAAAAACTTCTTGACTATATATATAACGGGTGATATTATATACACGTATTTTTATATTCTATAACATGGGAGAAAATGCTTATGTTTGACAAAGTTGACGCGCAGTACAGCTTTACTGCAAGCGAAAAAGAAGTGCGTGAATTCTGGAAAGAAAACCACGTGTTTGAAAAAAGCGTTGAAAAAAACGAGGGTAAGCCCGAGTTCACGTTTTACGACGGCCCGCCCACAGCTAACGGCAGACCTCATGTCGGTCACATTCTGACCAGATCAATCAAGGACCTTATTCCCCGCTACCGCACAATGAAGGGTTACCACGTTGAGCGTAAGGCAGGCTGGGATACCCACGGCCTTCCTGTTGAGCTTGAGGTCGAGAAGGAGCTTGGTTTCAGCGGCAAGGCTGATATCGAAAAATACGGTATCGTGCCCTTTATCGACAAGTGCCGCAAGAGCGTCTGGAAGTATAAGGACCTCTGGGAGGATATGAGCGAGCGAATCGGCTTCTGGGCTGATTTCAACGAGCCTTACATTACTTACGACAACAAATATATCGAGTCCGTATGGTGGGCTTTCAAGCAGCTTGACGCAAAAGAATTGCTCTACCACGGCCACAAGATCGTTCCCTACTGCCCCCGCTGCGGTACAGCGCTTTCCTCACACGAGGTTGCACAGGGCTACAAGAATATCAAGACACGTTCCGTATTCGTACGCTTCAGACTCCGCGACGATGCTGATACATGCTTCCTTGCATGGACAACAACACCCTGGACTCTGCCTTCAAACGTCGCACTTTGCGTCAATCCCGATGCAGATTATGTCAAAATCAAGGCTGAGGACGGCAACTATATTCTTGCCGAGGCTCTTGTCGGCAGCCTTTTCGAGGAAGGCAAGTACGAAGTAATTGAGAAGTACAAGGGTACCGACCTTGAGCACATCAAGTACGAGCCTCTTTTCCCCTACGTTAAGGACAAGTTCTATGAGAAGGCCTGGTTTGTAACCTGCGACGGTTACGTTACACTCGACAGCGGTACAGGCGTTGTTCACATTGCTCCTGCATTCGGTGAGGATGACTCACGTGTAGGCAAGAATTACAAGCTTCCCTTCGTTCAGCTTGCTGACGAGCGTGGCTGTTTCCCCGAAGAAGCAACAGATTACGCAGGCCGTTTTGTTATGGACTGTGACCCCGATATCATCACAAAGCTCAGCAACGAAGGTCCGCTCTTCAAGGTTCAGACCATCGAGCATCAGTATCCCTACTGCTGGCGTTGCGACAGCCCGCTTCTCTACTACGGCAAGCCCTCATGGTTTATTGCAATGAGCTCACTGCGTGATGAGCTTACAGCAGACAACGCATCCGTCAACTGGCTGCCCGAAACCTACCGTGACGGCCGTATGGGTAACTTTGTCAGCAACGTTATCGACTGGTCTATCTCCCGTGACCGTTACTGGGGCACACCGCTTCCCGTATGGGTCTGCGACAAGTGCGAAAAGCACCACGTAATCGGCAGCGTTGAGGAGCTTTGCAAGCTCACAGGCGCATCACCTGATGTTGACCTTCACAAGCCCAGCGTTGACCCGCTTACATTTACCTGTGAGTGCGGCGGCACAATGAAGAGAGCTCCCGAGGTTATCGACTGCTGGTTCGACTCAGGCTCAATGCCCTTTGCACAGCATCACTATCCCTTTGAGAATAAAGACCTGTTTGAGAAGCAGTTCCCCGCAGATTTCATCAGCGAGGGCAGCGATCAGACACGCGGCTGGTTCTACTCACTCCAGGCTATCTCAACAGCTATCTTCGGCAAATCACCGTATAAGAACTGCGTAGCGCTCGGCCTTGTCAACGATAAGGACGGCATCAAGATGTCCAAGCACAAGGGCAACGTTGTTGACCCGTGGGAGGTTATGGACAAGCACGGTGCTGACGCTATCCGTTGGTATTTCTACGTTTCTTCCGCTCCCTGGATCTCCACAAACTTCGACGGTGATGCAATCAACGAGCATCAGCGCAGATTCATGGGCACAATGTGGAACACATTCCACTTCTACAACCTTTACTCGGGCATTGACAACTTCAATGCAGCAGAGTATAAGCTTGCCGACTGCAAGCTCACAATGATGGACAGATGGATTCTCGGTGCTCTTAACTCCCTTATCAAGAAGGTTGACACAGAGCTTGAGGGTTACCACATCACAGAGGCTGCAAGAGAGCTTGTTGACTTTGTTGATATTATGTCCAACTGGTACGTCCGCCGTTGCCGCCGCCGTTTCTGGATGAGCGAGCTGACAGAGGACAAGATTGCAGCATACGTAACTCTTTACACCGTACTCGACAGCCTTATCAGAATGGCTGCTCCGTTTGTACCGTTTATCACAGAGACCATTTATCAGTCACTTGTTCGCAAGAACAACCCCGATGCACCTATCAGCATCCATATGTGCGACTTCCCCGAGTGCGATGAGAGCTACATCGACAAGGCTCTTGAGCACGATATGGAGCTTGTTTACAACTCTGTCGGTATCGCAAGAAATGCAAGAAATCTCGCTAACCTCAAGATCCGTCAGCCCCTTTCACGTCTGCTTGTATGTGTTGACGGTGACGATGCTAAGTTTGACGATGAGATGCTCTCAATCATCGCAGAGGAGCTCAACGTTGAAAAGGCTGAGCAGATTGATACCACAAAGGGCTTCATCGCTCACGAAATCAAGCCGCAGCTCAAGACTCTCGGCCCGAAGTACGGCAAGGTGCTCAACGCTATCCGCGAGTACCTCGCTTCGGTTGACGGTGACAGTGTGCTCGACGATATCGAGAGCACAGGCTCACACAAGGTCAACCTTGCAGGCACAGACGTTGAGTTCACGGCAGACGATCTGCTTGTAAGCTCCGGACAGAAGGAAGGCTTTGTCAGCGCAGCAGACAGAAACATCACAGTTATCCTTGATACCGTACTCACACCTGAGCTTATTCAGAAGGGCTATGCACGTGAGTTCGTATCCAAGGTGCAGAATATGCGTAAATCCTCAGGCTTTGAGGTTATGGACAGAATCGTTATCACATACTCAAGCGACGATGAGTTTGAACAGCTTCTCGCTCCGAGTGTTGAGTCCGTTTCCAAAGAGCTTCTTGCCGATGAAATTGTCCGTGCAGACTCCCTTGAGGGTGAAGCACTTGATATCAACGGCAAGAACGTCGTTATCTCAGTAAGAAAGGTGCAGAAATAATGCTCGAAAAGAAGTACGACTTTAGAACGGCTGAAAAAGCCATGCAGAAGCTCTGGGCAGACCGCGATATTTATCGCTTTGACCCCGAGAGCCCCAACCAGATTTATTCAATCGATACACCCCCTCCGACCGTCAGCGGTTCACTCCACATCGGTCACATCTTCTCCTACACACAGGCTGAAATGGTTGCACGTTACCGCAAGTTTATGGGCTACAACGTTTTCTATCCCTTTGGCTTTGACGATAACGGTCTTCCCACAGAGCGCCTTGTTGAGAAGGAAGAGGGCATAAAGGCAAAGGACCTTTCACGTGAGGAGCTTTACGAGAAGTGTATGAACACTACCGCAAAGTACGTTGAGGAATTCACCGAGCTGTGGAAGTCACTCGGCTTCTCTGTTGATTGGAATCTCCGCTACGAGACAATCAACGAGCGCAGCCGCCGTATCTCACAGAAATCCTTTATCCGTCTTGCAAAAGAGGGCAAGGCTTACGTTAAGGAGTCACCCGTTCTCTGGTGTACAGAGTGCCAGACTTCAATCGCACAGGCTGAGCTTGACAGCGCAGACATCAAATCAACCTTCAACTACATCTACTTTATGGTTGACGGTGAGCCTCTCACCGTTGCAACAACACGTCCCGAGCTGCTTTACGGCGTAGTATGCCTCTTTGTTAATCCCGAGGATGAGCGCTACAAGAAGTACGTAGGCAAGAAGGCTGTTGTTCCCGTTTTCGGCTATGAAGTTCCGATTCTTACAGATGAGATTGTAAGCCTTGAAAAGGGTACGGGCGTTGTTATGTGCGCTACCTACGGCGACCAGACCGACGTTGACTGGTGCGATAAGCACAACCTGCCTTACCGCAAGGTTATCACAACAGAGGGACGTATGGACGAGAGCGTTCCCTACGTTGCAGGTATGAGCGTTTACGGCGCACGTAAAGAGCTTGTTAAGATGATGGAGGAGAAGGGTCTTCTCGAAAAGGTAGAGGACATTGTTCACCCCGTTCAGACTCACGAGCGTTGCGGCAAGCCGATCGAAATTCTTCCCTCACGTCAGTGGTATATCGACATTCTCTCTCACAAGGAGCTCTTTGTTGAGGCCGGTAAGAAGATCAACTGGTACCCCACATTTATGAAGAGCCGTTATGACGTATGGGTTGAAAACCTTAAGTGGGACTGGTGTATTTCACGTCAGCGCTACTTCGGTGTTCCGTTCCCCGTATGGTACTGTAAGAAGTGCGGCAAGCCGATGTTTGCAGATGAGAGCATTCTGCCCGTAAATCCCCTTGAGTTCACACCCGAAGCAACCTGCGAATGCGGCTGCAGCGAGTGGATTCCCGAATCATCAGTTCTTGATACCTGGGCAACGTCCTCGATGACTCCCCAGATCAATGCACATTGGGAAGAGCCCGACGGCACAGACCTTTCAGATAAGATCGCACCTATGACAATGCGTACGCAGGCGCACGAAATTATCAGAACATGGGCATTCTATACAATCGCAAAGAGCATGTACCACACCGGCAACATTCCGTGGCAGGATATTATGGTATGCGGCTTTGTTCTTGCAAAGAAGGGCGAAAAGATCAGTAAGTCCAAGGGTAACGCCGTCAAGTCTCCCGCACAGCTTGTTGAGGAGTTCGGTGCAGACTGCATCCGTTACTGGGCAGCTAACACAAAGCTCGGCACAGACACTTACTTCTCCGATGACGAGCTCAAGATTGCAAACCGTTTCCTCACAAAGCTTTGGAACGCTTCAAAGTTCACACTCACTCACCTTGAGGACTTCAACAAGGACGATGCTCCCGCTGAGCTTCTTCCCGTTGATAAGTGGATCGTTGAGCGCTGCAAGCAGACGATGCGCCGTTGCATCAAGCTGCTTGATGAGTACGAGATCGGCTCTGCAAGACACGAGATTGACGACTTCTTCTGGAAGGATTTCTGCGATTACTACGTAGAAATCAGCAAGGAAAGACTCTATCAGCCTGAGGTTCACGGCTATGAGGCACGCAGAAGCGGCCAGGCAGCTATCTACTACTGCCTGCTCAACATCCTCAAGATGTACGGCATTTTCGTACCGCATATGACAGAGTTCATTTACCAGGATGCTTTCAAGGATAAGGAAGGCATTGAGTGCCTGCATATGAACTTCTGGAAGGTTGACGGCGAGGATGATACCGAGAGCCTTGAGTTCGGCGAGCTTGTCAAGGAGTGCGTATCCGAGGTCAGAAAGTATAAGAGTGAAAACAACATCTCTATGAAGGCTGACATCGAAACAATGAAGATCGTCACACCCGAGAAGTATAAGGGTATGTTCGATGCAACAATGGGCGACCTTGTTGCTTGCTGTCACGCACAGAACGTTGAGTTTGACATTCAGTAATATAATGTAAAAATAAGAGGCAACTCTGTTCGGTTGAGCAGAGTTGCCTTTTTTATCGGAAAGTGTTGACAAAAGTGTACTAATACGTTAGAATGATGTTGTACTAATGCATTAGAATACAGAAAAGGAAGTGAAAAAATATGTCTGCACCCAAGATTTTTGAGAGCGAATACCGCTTTTGTCTTATTCTGTGGGAGCACGAGCCGATAAGCTCGCGCGAGCTTTCCGAGCTGTGCAAAGAGAAGCTTGGCTGGTCCAAGACTACAACCTACACGGTAATCAAGCGTCTTTCCGACAGGGGAGTGCTCAAAAACGAAAACACAATCGTCACATCACTCGTTTCAAAGGAGGAGGCTCAGGCATCCGAAATTGATGAGCTTGTTGAAAAAAAGTTTGAAGGCTCTTTGCCTGCGTTCATAGCGGCGTTTGCCAAGAAAAAGAACCTCAGCGACGATGAGATTGAGCAGATACGCAAAATAATTGATAAGTAAGGGGGAGTATAAATGGATGAAATTATTTATTTAATTCAAAAGTTTCTTACCTTTATTCCCGTACCTTTTCTGGCTCTTGTCAATATAAGCATCACGGCAGGGTGGATCGTGCTTGCTGTTTTGCTGCTGCGTTTTCTTTTCAGAAAAGCTCCTAAATGGCTCAGCTGCGCGCTGTGGGGCATAGTTGCGTTGAGGCTTGTTTTCCCGTTTTCAATCGAAAGCGTGTTCAGCCTTATACCAAGCGCACAGACCATTGACCCAACTCTGCCGTATCTCAATGAATTTACTATAAATTCGGGTATTGAGCCGCTTGATAATGCGGTCAACACGCAGTATGCCGATTTTGTTCCAATGGCTGAAAAAACGGTTGACGTTACAATTATACTTGCCTGCGTGTGGCTTGCGGGCATTGCCGCAATGCTTATTTACGCATTCGTAAGCTGGGCAAAGCTCAGACACAGCCTGCGTACGGCAACCAAAAAGGAAGGAAATATATATCAGAGTGAGCTTGTCAAATCGCCGTTTGTTCTTGGAGTTATCAAGCCCAGAATTTATATTCCGTACAAAGTAAATGAGGACGATTTGCCTCTTGTGATTGCTCACGAACAAGCCCACATAAAACGTTTTGATTACCTGTTCAAGCCCCTTGGCTTTCTGATATTGAGCGTGCATTGGTTTAATCCTTTGCTGTGGATTGCCTACGTGCTTCTTTGCAGGGATATTGAATCGGCGTGCGATGAAAAGGTTATAAAAGACCTTACAGCCGAGCAACGCAGGGTTTATTCTACGGCACTTCTCAACGCCAGCATCAGCAGAAAGTCGATAGCGGCGTGTCCCATTGCTTTCGGAGAAACAGGTGTAAAGGAAAGAATCAAAGGTGTAATGAGCTATAAAAAGCCTGCACTCTGGGTTGTTATTGCGGCGGTACTGATATGTGTTGTTACGGCAGTATGTTTCCTTACAAATCCAAAAGATAAACAGTCTGGCGGATTCTACGATAACGGTCAGAGGATAAAAATTACAGTGGAGATAAACGGCACCGTGACGGAAGAAAAACTGCTCTTTATGAAGGAGGGGCAGAATACAGAGCTTTCGAACGGAACGAAACTTACGGTTGCCGAGACGAACCTGCAAACCGGAGAAACAAAGTTAACTCTGAAAGATCCGCTGTTGACGGATGAATCCGGCAAAACTATCGGAAAGATGACATTTTTTGTTACGGACGAGGTTAGCTGTTCCACCCGGGACGGCAAAATGAAAATAAATATCTCCTGCCTTGGCGTGAAGCCGCTCGAGGAATATATTTCCGAAGAGATTATTGAATACAACCGTGGTAAATATCTCAGCGGTGAATATGCCTGCGAAGCCAATACAATTCTTTCAACAGAAATTTCGAAGGAAGATAAAGACGGCAACATAAAGGAGATTACAGCTTATCTTGTTGCAATGTATCAGGAGTACAGCCTGGAAAGCGGTCAGATTGTTGAAAAAGGCGGCAGCATAATTCCTGTTGCTCTCACGTTTGCTGTTAGTGATGATGGCGGCTACAGCCTTACCGAATATTGGGAGCCCGGAATGGGCAGAGGATATATCACCGACCTCAAAGCGAAATTCCCCAAGGGCGTGGATTACGACACGCAGACCTATGTTGAGTCGCTTAACAGAATATGTCAGCACAAGGCGAGCGAGTATTTCGGCGTGGAATTCAATACCGACAGCCCGACGCAGGAGCATACAACAACTGCGTTTGCCGTAACGGAAAAGGGTACGCTCTACAACGCAATTGAGTCGGCGATTATCCGTAAAAATTCCGCTATGGTGTATAAGGGCGATTTCAGCTGTGCTGCTTTTGAAATTCTGAAATCGGAAACCGCGTCCGATAAAGCACACGGCGAAAAAATCAAGCTGTATCTGCTCACCTGCTATGAGAGCTATTCGTTTTCGGGCAATGTGCCCGAGGTGGAAGGGGCTGTTGCAGAGGCGGCTGTTTTAACACTTGCAAAGAATAAAAACGGCACATATTCTCAGCTTGAATATTACGTACCCGTAAAGGGCGACGATTCGGAAGAAAGTAAAATTCTGAACAAACTCGTGTTTGAATATGAAGGACAGGATTTAAGTGAAATCTGCCTTCAGAAAGCAAAACAGCATTTCGGTGTAAACACAACAACCGTAAAAGCAGATGATGTCAACGGCGTTACAGCTGACATAAGCCCCGAGGCAGAGCTGAGCTTCAGCGGTAAAATCAAAGAGATAAATGACGGCTCGATTCTCGTGGAAGTCGGTTATAACGATGATGGGATCCCGGAGGGCTCTCTTGCTTACGTGCGGCTTGCCACCTTGCTTTCTTATGCTCCCGATATTGATTCTCTTAACCTAAAAGAGGGTGATTACATTCTCGTGGTTTACGATGGAAGGATTATGGAAACTTACCCCTTGCAGGTTGATGCGTATGCAATTTACAAAGCGGTAACCTAAAAAAGAAAAGCGATGCGGTTTTAAAAACTGCATCGCTTTTTACTATGATTTGATATAGGGCAGGGGGTTGACCGTGTTGCCGTTTACGATAACCTCAAAGTGGAGGTGGGCGCCCGAGCTGTTACCCGTGTTACCGACACGGCCTATTGCCTGGCCGCGAGATACTTTCTGACCGACGGAAACCGAAATCGAGCCGTCGAGCATATGGGCGTATCGTGTCTTGACACCGCCGCCGTGGTTGATGACAACCTGGTTGCCGTAGCTGCGGTTGCTGAATTTGACGAGCTCAACCGTGCCCGAATCAGCCGCAAGAACAAGCTTGCCCGAGGCGTTGCCGCCCGAAATATCAAGGCCTGTATGGAAGCCGCTTCTGCGGTTGCCGTAGTAAGAGGTAATTGTATAAAGACCTGAAACAGGCCAGACAAAACGTCCCTTTGAAATGATCTCGTAGTTGCCGCCGCCGCTGCCGTAAACCGTAGGCTTCTTTGTGCCGACTTGGATCTTTTCTGATATCGGATCGATGAGTGTTATACGGCCGATTTCTTCGGCACCTGTCTGTATTCCGTCAACGTAGGTTACAAGGTAAGTGACCTTGTCCGTACCCTTTACGCCCTTGCGGATGACACGCTTGTCACCTCTGAAGAGGCTTGAGGATTCAACCTTTTCTGTTTCGTACGGGATGCTTTCATTCTTCTCAACAACCTTGATTATCTTAACGCGTACAAAGTTGACCTCTGATGAGATCATCAGCTTTGTGCCGACCTTGAATACGGTGAAATTAACCGAGGGATTGAGCGCTCTGAGCTCTGCTGTGGAAATGTCAAATTTGCTTGCAACGCCCGAGGGGGTATCGCCCATCTGAACTGAGTAGAAAACAGCTTCGCTCTTTTTCTCGTTTTCGAGAACGTGCAGAAGCTTTGAGGCCTCCCACATTTTGTCCTCTTCGTCAGAGTAAAGGCCCTGAACAAATTCAACGTCCTCAACAAAGTCGGCGAACGAGTTTTCGTCGTTTGCATCGAGCTTGTATTCTTCTTCAGCTTTATGAAGAATGTTATCGAAAACGCTTCGTGCGTCCGTTTCGTTCTTGACGGAGCAGATGAATTCACCGTCAATGTATACTCCGCAGGCGCTCGTGAGCTTTGCGTCGGAGTTTTCGATGATCTTGTCGCTGATTGCGTTTGCATCACTTAGCTCGTTGAGTTTAACACGCGTGATCTTATAGGTCGGGTTAGCGATAAGTGCGTCATCGCCGGCGCCGGAATCAATTCTGTCCTTGACAATGGTGCGTGCCTGAATGAACACAGATTCATCGCTGATATATCCGAGGGAGCAGGGCTCGCCTTCGTTTTCGATGATTACCTCGAGCGCATAGGTCGAGTTTGTCCATGAGGTTACCGTGCCGATGAGCAGCATTAGTGCGAATGCAGGAACAGCCGTATTCAGCACGGTCTTGTAGAAGTGAGGATGGCGCCTGTATGATGCTTTGAGGTGAGTTGGGAAATGGTGAATCTTATCTTTGGCAGAGCGTTCGGATGTGCTCTTTGCGCCGCGCCTTGCCTTCCTGAATTCTGCCTTGAGCTTGCGGAATTCCTCAACCGTAGTCTTGAGTGAACGGAGCAGGACGGAATCGCAGAATACAAGGAAAATCCCCGCAAAAACTGCTACTGCGTGCGCAGGACGTCTCAATAAAGATGCGATTCTGTGCGTAATAAATCTTGCGCAGCGGATTATCCTCAGACCGAACATATATATCAGGTCATAAAGCGTGTTTCTTTCACGCTCGGGCAGGTCAATGTGGGTGCGCTCAACCTGCGTTGGGGCTGATTTTTCGGCATCATCTTTTTCTGTTGCTTCAACCTCTGCTGCCTTGATTTCAACGGGCTTCGGTTTTTCGATATTGAATATGGGTGAGTCTGCAAGGAAGCCGAAAATGCCGTACTCGCTTAAGGCTTGTCCGTTGTCGGGCTTTGCGGACTCTATATCTGAAACGGAAATATATTCCGCGTTTTGCGAAGAATCGGTAGCTGTGTTTTTCTTTTCTTCTGCCAACGGCCAAACCTCCTTTATTCAGCGCTTAAAAATAACAAAGCTGTAACATTTCTCTGCAAAATAGTTACAACTTTGTAACCATTATACCACTGCATACCGTTTTTATAATTCTAATTAAGAATTATAAATAATAATTATTCAGGGTAAACAAGTGTTTCAACAGTGACGTTTTTCATAACCTCAACCATTCTTGCTGCCTCGGCTTTTGCGCCTTCGAGGCTGTGGTCGCGGTAGTTGCCGCACTCCTTTGCGCTAACACCGGGAATTTCACCGTCATAAGCGGCGATGAAATCAAAGGCCTGCTTTGTAAGCTCAATTGCCTGCGCAGGGGATACGTCTGTGCCGCGGACAAGGAAGTAGAAGCCCGTGCGGCAGCCCATGGGGCCAAAGTAAATAACGCCGTCGCTGAGCGGTGAATTGCGCACAAACGTGGCAAAAAGATGCTCAACCGTGTGTATTGATGCGTTGTCCATAACCTCCTCAACGTTGGGCTTGCGGCAGCGGATATCGTAGGTCACAATGTCGCCGTCAACGCGGGACGTGTACATACCGCAGGGGAGGATTGTGTGGTCTATTGTAAAGCTTGCGATTTTTTTCATTACTGTCAGCTCCTTATATGCTTTGATAAACATACCGCATATGATTATAAAAAAAGAGCGTTGCTTTGTCAATTGTGAAACCGCACATCTTTATATGCGGACGCAGGTGAGATGATTGGCGGATTTGTTGTTGCTTGAGGTCTGATTTTTGATGTTGAATTTTGCATATTTACCATAAATTCACCTCGAAATTCAGCAATATGACGAATAAATAAATCTCGCCAAAAAACAAATTGTTAAAATATTCTAAAAAACATTGACAAGTATTATAATCCTTTGTTAAAATAAATTGATTTTAAAATAGGCACTTTGTACGATGGTGCCTACCTAAGGAGGAAAGCGCTTTGACAGATTCAAAGACAATGGCATATATCAATATGTATGCTGTTCTCGGCACACTTGAAAATCTTTGCGAGATCGACCCCGTCGCATCCGCAATCATTTCAAACCAGAAGCCGATTTCAATCGGTTTCGACGTAGCTGGCGGCCCCAAGGCTACCATCTACTTCAAAAACGGCAGATGCCGCATGGAGCAGGGCTGCTCACAGTGCGACGTTAAGCTTCCGTTCAGCTCATGTGAGAAGTTCAACGGACTTATCGACGGCACGGTAACACCCATCCCCACAAAGGGCTTCCAGCACATCGGCTTCCTGCTCAAGGGCTTCACCGCGCTGACAGACCGACTTTCGGCTCTTATGCGCCCCACACCCGAAGACCTTGAGGACAGAGAGTTCTTCGAGACCAGCACAAGGCTGATGTTCTACACAATCGCTGTTGCTCTTTCACAGATTGCAAACAACGATGAGATCGGTAAGTTTTCAGCTCACCTCATCCCCGACGGTGAAATCTCCTTCAGCATCAAGGACGACGTAGCTGCTACGATCCGTGTTAAAAACCACAGACTTGTCACAATCAAGCAGCGCTGCGAGAAACCCCGTGCATTTATGGAATTTGCGGATATCGACCTGGCACGTGACCTCTTCGACGGTAAGGTCAATGCTGTTGCCTGCATAGGCGAGGGCAAGATCGAAATGAAGGGTATGATCAATATGATCGACAATCTCAACAGAATACTCGACAGAGTAGCTCTGTACTTAGCATAAACGGAGGTGCAGCGAAAATGAGTTTTCCCATTTACGAACATACAAAAAGCCGTGAGTATTTCGACAGAGCAACGAAAGTAATTCCCTCCGGCGTTTACGGCCATCTCGGCCCGGCAGAAGGCAACTTCATCCCCGTATGCGATTGGCCGCTCTTCGGTGAGAAGGCAAAGGGTGCATACTTCTGGGATGTTGACGGCAACAAGTTTATCGACTATATGTGTGCATACGGCGCCAATGTTCGCGGCTACAACGATAAGGATGTTGACGCAGCTGCTATGGCACAGGCAAAGCTCGGAAACTGCACAACATCACCCGGTAAGGTTATGGTTGAGTTTGCAGAGCTTATGGTTGACACAGTCAACTGTGCCGACTGGGCATTCTTCGCAAAGAACGGTAACGACGTTACTACCTGCGCTATTATGACAGCCCGTGCAGCAACACACCGCAAGAAGATCATCTTTGTTAACGGCTTCTACCACGGCGTTTCTCCCTGGACACAGAAGGTTGACTACCCCGGCGTTATCCCCGAGGACGTTGCAAACAACCTCTATGTTGACTGGAACGATTTCGAGGCACTTGAGAAGCTTGTTGAAGAGAATGACGGTGAGATCGCTGCATTCATCTCCACACCCTATATGCACGGCAACTACCGTGACAACGAGCTCCCTGCAGACGGATACTGGCAGAAGGTACGTGAGCTTTGCACACGCAAGGGCATCGTCCTCATCGTTGACGACGTTCGCTGCGGTTTCAGACTTGATATTGCAGGCTCCGACCACTACTACGGCTTTGAGGCAGACCTTATCTGCTTCTGTAAAGCTCTTGCAAACGGCTGGAATGTTTCCTGCCTTTGCGGTAAAGAGTTCCTCAAGAGCTCCGTCAGCGCACTCAGCTACACAGGCAGCTACTGGATGAGTGCAGTTCCCTTCGCAGCAGGTATCGCCTGTATCAACAAGATGAAGGAGATCAAGGCAACAGAGCTCTTCCGTGAGAGAGGCCTCCGCCTTACAAACGGCCTCAAGGATGCAGCTGCAAACAACGGCTTCGACCTTGTTGTTTCCGGTGAGCCTTCACTCTTCTATCTTCGTATAGCAAATGACGATTCAATGATGCTCCATCAGGAGTGGGTTGCAGAGTGTGTCAAGAGAGGCGTATTCTTCTCAAGCCATCACAACCACTTCATCAATGCAGCTCTTTCCAACAAGGATATCGACCTGACACTTGAAATCGCAGACGAGGCATTTAAGGTCGTTGCTAAAAAGCATCCCGAAATATTCTAAGAATATAAAACATTAATATATAGGAGGAAAACGAAATGCCATTAACCAAACAAGAGTGGCTCGCACTCGAAAAAAAGGCTAACGAACTTCGTAAGCTCTGCCTTGATACAACATATTGGGCAGGCAGTGCTCACATCGGCGGCGGTATGAGCGTTATGGATATCATGACTGTTCTCTACCACAAGTATATGCACCTTGATAAGGACAACCCCAACTGGGAAGACAGAGACCGTTTCATTCTCAGTAAGGGTCACGCAGGTGTTGCTTATGCTGCTGTTCTTTGTGACTACGGCTATAACGATCCCGAGCAGCTCAAGACATTCAACCTTTCAAACTCCAAGATGGGTATCCACCTTGACTCCAACAAGGTTGTCGGCGCCGATGCTTCCACAGGCTCTCTCGGTCACGGCCTTTCAATCGCTGCAGGTACAGGCCTTGCTGCAAAAATCAAGGGCAAGGATTACAAGACATTCTGCGTTCTTGGCGACGGTGAGTGTGACGAAGGCTCCAACTGGGAGGCTGCAATGACAATCGCTCACTACAACATCACAAACGTTATCTCTTTTGTTGACCGTAACCAGTGCATGATCGACGGCCCGACAGAAGAAGTTATGAAGCTTGAGCCCTTCTGCGACAAGTGGCGCGCATTCGGCTTCCATGTTATCGAAATCGACGGTAACAACATCAAGGAGCTCTGCGAAGCTATCGACTACGCATACGAGCACACAGAGAAGCCTGTTATGATTGTTGCAAACACAGTCAAGGGCTGCGGTGTTGACTATATGGAAGGCGACTACAAGTGGCACTACGGTGCTCTTAACGAAGAGAAATACGAACTTGCTAAAAAGAGCCTCGAAGCATTCTACAAGAAGCGCTGCGAGAGAGCAGAAAAGGAGGGTGCATAAGCCATGGCAGGTGGACTTACTTATACAGCTACTGAATCTACAGCTTTTTCAACAGCTGAATACTACGGAAAAACTCTCGTAGAACTCGGTCAGGAACACGACGACGTTGTCGCTCTCACAGCTGACCTTGGTAAATCAACAAAAATCGGTATGTTCGGCGAGCATTTCCCGGACAGATACTTTAACGTAGGTATCGCTGAGCAGAATATGTTCGGTGTTGCAGCAGGTATGGCTAAGGCAGGCCTCGTTCCCTTCCTTTCCACATTCTCTGTTTTCGCTTCTCTCAGAAGTGCTGACCAGCTCCACACAGATATCTGCTATCAGAACGTAAACGCAAAGATTATCGCAACTCATGCAGGTACATCTTTCGGTCAGGCAGGCTCAACTCACCACGCTATCTGCGATATGGCAGTTGTCCGCTCAATGCCCAACATCACTCTTATCTGCCCTGCTGACGGTCTTGAAACTGTCAACGCAGTACGTGCAGCATACGAGAACCCCGGCCCCTACTACATCCGTATCAACCGCGGCTTCGACCGTGTTCTTTATGACACAACGGATTACGGCTTTGAGGTAGGTAAGGCTGTTCAGCTTAAAGAGGGTACAGATATCACGGTTATCGCTTGCGGTTCCTGCGCTTTCCAGGCTCTTCAGGCTGCTAACTTCCTTGAGAATGCTGACGGTCTTAAGGTAAGAGTTATCAATATGCACACAATCAAGCCCCTTGATAAAGAGGCTGTTGTCAAGGCTATTATGGATACACGCCGTATCATCACTGTAGAGGATCACTCCGTTATCGGCGGTCTCGGTGCTGCTGTTGCTGAGGTTATCGCAGAGACAGGCAAGGGCTGTGCATTCAAGCGCCTTGGTATTCAGGATCAGTTTGCTCCCATCGGTCTCCACGAGGATATCATGTCAACACTCGGTATTGACTCCAACGGTATCATCGCGGCAGTCCGTGAGGCAATGAACGCTGACTTTGAGCTTGACGACGATTGGGACGACGAAGTTTAATCTGAACGGTTAGATTTCAACGGCAGAAAGGATTGATTTTTATGTCTACAAGAGACGAAGTTTTTACCAATAAAATTTTCCTCTGTGCTGCGATCCCGCTTATCAAGGTCATTGCTAACGATGTTCCTAACCTTGCAAAGAAGTTTGAGCACGCTCACACAATTTATCAGATCAGTGCACTTTGTCCCGACGTTCCCGAAGGAAAGGTCGGCACACACCTTGTTGTAAACAACGGTGAGTGGATCGTTCACACTGATAAGCTCACAAACAACGCTCACGTTGAGCTTGAGTTCAAGAGCATTGAGGCGCTCAACGCCTTCTTCAAGGGTCAGATTAAGCCGCAGTACCTTCCCAAAATGAAGGGTATCGCAAAGCACACAGCTGCTTTTGCATCCTTTATGATGGTTCTTCTTAAGATGTCCTCTCTCCTCACAGCCAAAGAAGCTCCTGAGGATGAGGAAACAAAGAAGCTTCTTGTTAAGTGCTACTTCTACCTGCTCTCCAGCGGTATCAGCACACTCAACAAGAACGGCCACGATGCAATACACGACTGGACTTCAAAGAGTCCCGACCGTGTTTACTCATGGGCAGTTAACGGCTACCCCGAGGTCAGCGCATACATCCGTATCAAGGCAGGTAAGTCAAGAGCAGGCAGAGGCGAGTACAAGCGCGCAATGCCGTTCTTCACAATGCGCTTTGATAATTTCGACAGTGCACTCGGTATTCTTATGCAGACTGCAGATATGCTTGAATCCGTTAAGGCAGGCAAGCTCATCATGGACGGTGCTCCCGAATTCGGTGCACAGCTTGGTGACTTTATGATGCAGGTCGGCGCATACGCACAGGGCTAATAAAAACTAAGATGCAGAGCGGTAATTTTTACTGCTCTGCATATGCCTTTTAGTTAAAATTATTTTGTAAAGAAAGGAAAAATACCGTGCGCAAAGGGCGGATTCAGCCTTGGTGCGTACCGTGTATCAAATTGTGATATGAAAGTTTTTATGATTGGCGGCACAGGCCTCCTCGGCTGTGAGGCTGCAAGAATTTTCATCGAAAGAGGTCACCAGGTCAAGAGCGTTGCTCTGCCTCCTCTTCCGGAAGGCGCTCCCATTCCTCAGGAGATGGAGATCGAGCTTTGCAACCTTTATGAAAAGAGCGATGAAGAGATCAAAGAGATGATGACAGGCTGCGACTGCTTCGTTTTCGCTGCAGGTGTTGACGAAAGAGTTGAGGCTCCCGCTCCCGTTTATGACCTCTACTACAAGTGCAACATTGCTCCTCTCAAGAGACTTCTTCCCATCTGTAAGGAAGTCGGTATGAAGAATGCCGTTATCCTCGGCTCTTACTTTGCATACCTTGCAAAAGAGCGTCCCGATATGAAACTCACGGAGAAGCATCCCTACATCCGCAGCAGAATCGACCAGGAAGAGGTTGCATTCTCATTTGCTGATGAAAACTTTGACGTTGCTGTTCTCGAGCTTCCCTATATCTTCGGCACACAGCCCGGCAGAAAGCCCGTTTGGGTTATCCTTATCGAGCAGATCAAGAGAATGGATAAGCTTCCCTTCACAATGTATCCGGGCGGCGGTACTGCAATGCTTACAGTCCGTCAGGTCGGCGAGGTTATTGTCGGCGCAGCTGAGAAATCAAAGGGCGCAAAGGCTTGGCCCATCAGCATGTACAACCAGACCTGGAAGGAATTCCTCAAGATCGTTTACGCAGCACGCGGTATGGGTGACAACCGCAAGGTTATCAGCGTTGCTCCCTGGATGATGCGTATGGGTCTCGGCGGCGTCAAGAAGGAATACGCTGAAAAGGGTATTGAAAGCGGTATTGACGTTGACGGACTTGCAGATATTATGGCTATCAATCTGTTTATCGACCGCAAGTATTCTGTTGAGCTTGGCGCAACAGAGGACGATATCAGAGCTGCTATCTTCGATTCGATCAAGGTCAGCCAGGCTTCCTATGACGGTAAAGTCAAGCTCCTCGAGATGAAAGGCGAATAAGCAACGTGACGTTGCATCCGATGCCTCAATTAACGTGAGGCACAAAGCAGATGAGCGGCACCGAGATAAGCATAATGTACTGCTTAGCGAACGTGACGTTGCATACAAGGCCTCAATTAACGTGAGGCACAAAGCAGATGAGCGGCACCGAGATAAGCATAATGTACTGCTTGGCGAACGTGACGTTGCATCCGATGCCTCAATTAACGTGAGGTGCATACAACTAAAATCAAAGAGCTGTCTTCGTTTGAAGGCAGCTCTTTTTTGTCGCTATGCTGTTTTAAAAATCAAGTAAAGCTATCATTTTGCCGCCCTCTATCGGGTATGAACAGATGCGGTGTGAGGATACCGTATAGAGTGTATCTGCAATGTAGGTTGCGCGCTCAATTGATGCGGTGAAGTATGACGATTTGTCGTAGTATATGATGTCGAGGACTTCTCCGCCGGGAGAGTATACCGTGCCTGTGTAGCTTTCCTGCTCGCTGCGGTTGGAGTAGCTGCCGATGTGCTCTATCTTGCCTTCCTTTATTCTGAGTGTGCACAGCATTGCTTCGCTCGTAGCGTTATCTCGGTAGATGAAGCCGAGTATATTCTTTTCGCTGCAGTCCATAACCGTTTTGTGGTAGCTTTCGGCGTACGCATTCTGCACTATAAATCGGTCGATCTCTTTGGGGTTTGTCGGGTCGCTGATATCAAAAAGCGAAATTTTCAGCGCGTTTACCGTGCCGTTTTCGTCGCCGTCCCTGCCGATACCCACAAGGTAGCCGTTAAACGGATGTAGGTAGCTTGAGAAGCCGGGAATTTTAAGCTCGCCGACAATTTTCGGCTTCTTCATATCTTTGAAGTCGATTACAAACAGCGGGTCGGTCTGTCTGAACGTTACAACGTAGCCGTAATCGCCGATATATCTGACCGACTGTATTGTTTCGCCCTGTGCAATGCCGTCAATTTCGGAAACCTTTTTAAGGTTCATGTCAAGCACCGTAATGCGGTTTGCTTCGCCGGTTGTGGCGACCCTCACAAAGCCGCCTTTTTCGTCAATTGAAAACTGGTTGAGCATTGAACCTTCGACTTCGCCCGTGGCTTCGGCTTTAATAACAGTGCCGTCGAGTGAGAAACGGTGGATAACGGTGGTGATATTGCTGTCTGTAATGCCTATCATAGCACCGTTTCTGTGAGTTGTTTCTTTATAGCTGAATTTTGTGCTTGTGACGTAAAGGTTATCCTTTGTGCAGTAGAGGTTGTCGCCTGCACCGAGTACGGATGATGTCACGGGTGAGAATTTCTTTGCGTTCAGGTCAACGGTCGTCATAACCGTGTATGTGAATGAGCAGTCATTCTCCTGCGGCAGAATTGTGATCGTTTCGGGGGCAAGCGGTGCCTGCTTTGTGCCGTTTGTTACGGTCGGCACAATTTCTTCATACACGGCGTATTTACCGTCCAGGTCGATGGTTTCGGGGAAAACGCTGTGCTGTGAGAGAAGTATTATTCTGCCGTCTGTAAGTCGGCTTGAGAAGTAGGTGCCGTCCTGCGTAAACTTGTGCTTGAGAGTCGGCTTTGTCTTATCGGTGATGTCGTAAAGCTCGAGCACGGTCTGCTGTTTATCGGTGAACGTCGAGCCTACTGCAACGAGGGTATTACCGTAGATATACAGTCCGTTTGAGCCTCTGTTTTCGATGTTTGTCTTGCTCATCAGCTTCATATTGGCGGCATCAATTATCTTAATGCTCGAATCAGTCAGTACGTAGATATATCTGCCGTCATTTTTAATAATGTCATCCTCGTCAATATCCTTGATCTGGGTGTTCGTTGTGCCGTGTGACGTGCCCGTTGCGCCGTCTGCCGTTGCGGAATTATCGGTGATATATTCTGTATCGGGCATTGCCTCATCTTCTGCCTTTGCACCGAAATCCAATGCGCTGTTTACTGCATTCTCCACGAATAGATGAACTCTGTCATCCTCATAGTTTGCACGAAGCGCCGTGAAGTAGTTGACTATCATCTGCTTTGTGGTGTTTGATACGGGTGTCTGTGCACTTGCGATGTCTTCGGGCACAACGGTAACGGCAGGTCTGTTGGAGAAGTATACGCCCGTGCCTATGCCTACCGCCAGGATGATTGCCGCTGCAATCGAGCTGATTGTTCTGAATGCTATGATTTTACCTTTTTTGCTCTTTTTCTGTGTTTCTCCGCTTACAAGCTCCGTGATGCTTTCTGCGGAAAGCTCATCGGGTGGAGCTGCTTTTTCGTTGAGCGGAGCCAATGTATCGCGCAGGAATTTTGCGTTTGATTTATCTTTTTTATTCATTTTTCTCCCTCCATTTGCTTGCGAAGTGAGCTTAATGTACGTGACAGCCTGGAGCGTACCGTGCCCGGTGACGAGCCCGTGATTGCAGCAATCTCCTTGCTCGTGTAGCCTGCAATAACGCTCAGCAGTACTATTTCGCGGCTTTGCTCATCAAGCGCTGAAATCATCTGTGCAAGGTCAAGCGCCGTTTCAATATCGCTGTCATTTGCGCGGATGTCCTCGCACAGGTCGAGCGGTATGACCTCTGCCTTGTATTTTTCTCTAAGGCTATGCTTGCATACGTTGCACAGTATGCCGAAAAACCAGGATTTGACCGCTGCCTCATTTCTTAGTTTTCCTATGCTGCGGAATGCTTCAAGTGCAGTTTCCTGCACCGCGTCAAGTGCTGCCTCGCGTGAGCCTAGGTGGTAGAGGGCGTACCTGTACATTTCGGCTGAAAACTGTGAGTAGAGTTCGCCGAATGCAGCGCTGTCGCCGTGTGCTGCTTTCTTTGCGAGTGAGGCTATCCTGTTTTTCATTTTTTTCACCGCCCTTAGCGTTTTTTGTCAGGTGATGCTGGCGCTTATCATTTTATCGCCTAAATACATGGTAACTGCAACTAACCTTGTGTCGGAGCCTTCTTCGGTATAAGTCTGCGTTTCAACCGTGTAGCCTATACCTTTATAAAGACTGTACTCAATTCCTGTAAGGATGTGTCCTGTTCCGGTGACGACGGGAACGGGTTTTGCAAATACCGGCTCCATCAGGTGACCTGCGCAGTATGCGTCTGTTGCAAACATACCGATAAGTGCAACGAGTACAACCGTGACGGCTGCCAGAACTGTTTTTACAGCTGTTCTTTTTGCCACTTCTTCACCCTCTTTGGTGTTTTTTTGAGCTGCTCATATAATAAGTGTCTTTTTTATTGGAAAATGTTGCATCGTTTGCAAATATTTTATCATATTTTTTTTGAAAAGGATATACCCATATACGATAAGTTGTGGTATAATGTCAGTATATGTCTGTTATTATACCCAATAGTGTTTTTTGAACGAATTTTCTGTCGGTGGTGAAAACGGTGAAGAAAAGATTTGAAACCGTACTTTTCGATTTTGACGGCACACTTGCCGATACGGCTCCCGGTATAACTCACTGTGCTCTTGAGGCACTTCACGCCTACGGCTTTGACGAAACCGACAGCCGCCGCCTGCGTGAGTTTATCGGCCCGCCTCTTGTGGACAGCTTCCTTCGTTATACCGACAGCGAGCAGACCGCGAGAGATATGGTGGATAAGTACAGAGAGCACTACAGGGCAGGCGGAATGTTCAGGTGTGAATTGTACGGCGGTGTTGAGGATATGCTCGGCGCGCTTGATGCGGCAGGCATAAAAATGGCAATTGCCTCCTCAAAGCCGGGTGAATTTGTTGATAAAATTCTCAGGCGTCTGGGCATCAGGGAATATTTCGGTTTTATCAGCGCACCCGCAGTCGGCCATGTAAACCCCACGAAGTGTGAGCTGATAAATGCGGCGCTCGGTGCACTCGGGGCAGATAAGACAACCTGCGCAATGGTTGGCGACAGAATGTTTGACGTTGAAGGTGCCAAGCAGGCAGGCGTTTTCAGCATCGGTGTGCTTTACGGCTTTGGCAGTATGGAAGAATTCAGCAGCTACGGTGCCGATGCGGTTTGCGAAACTCCAAAACAGATTTCGGAGCTGATATTTAATGAAAATAATCGGTAAAATAATAAGGGTAATAATTGCGCTGCTTACGGCGGCGGTAATAATCGTCGCAGGCAGCTTTGCCACGGTTTTCTTTGTTTCAAAGGATGAGCCGTCGGATATATTCATCGCAGGCTATGCATTTATTGCCGAAAAGGGTGATGACGGCAAAATCGACCTTTGGTTTGTCAGAAGAGCTGCCGAGGAAGACCTCGAAAACGGTGACAGCATAGTTTACTATGACGGCGCATATAAATCAGCTAACGCAATGATAGGCTATGACGGCAGACTGATATTTTTCGATTCGGATAATCTGGAGTCGGTCGTGACGGTTGAGGATGATGCGTTTGTCGGAAAAACGGTTGCACTCTGGCAGCAAAAATGAAGCTTTGCAGTATAATGTAAAAGGAATATTTTATTCCTTACTAAAATTACTGCAGGGGGAAAGCATTTAAAATGGAAGCTTATCTTGATAACAGCGCTACGACCTGCCTTTGCTCCTCGGCAAAAGAAAAAATGGTCGAAGCGATAAATAAATACTACGGCAATCCGTCGTCGCTTCACAGCGTAGGCACGGCGGCACAGCATCAGCTCGATGCGGCACGTGCGGCGGTTGCAAGGTCACTTTCGTGCGAGCCCGAGGAGATCGTTTTTACAAACAGCGGCTCGCTTGCAAACAATGCCGCGATTTTCGGTGCGGCTCACGCTCTCAGGCGCAGGGGCAACAGAATTGTTACAACCTGTGTTGAGCACCCGAGTGTTTCGGAGTGTATGGCTCAGCTTGAGAAAGAGGGCTTTGAGGTTATATACCTCAAGGTCGATAAAACGGGTAAGATAAATAAGACGGAGCTTATGCAGGCGGTTAACGCAAAAACTGTTTTGGTCAGCCTTATGTACGTCAATAATGAGGTCGGCAGCATTATGCCGGTTGAAACAGCACGTCTTGCCGTTAAAAAGGCAGGCGCGCCTGCCCTTATCCATTGTGATGCGGTACAGGCTTACGGCAAGCTGCCCATCAGGCCTTCACGCCTCGGCGTTGACCTGATGAGTGCAAGCGCACACAAAATCAACGGGCCCAAGGGTGTCGGCTTCCTATACGTACGCAAGGGCGTGCGTATAGCACCCTACGTTTTCGGCGGAGGTCAGGAGGGCAAGGTTTATTCGGGCACACAGCCAATGCCTGCAATAATGGGCTTCCACGGTGCTGTTGACGAGCTGCCCGAGCTCAATGCACAGCTTGAAAAAACAAAGGCTCTGCGTGATTATTTTGTCAGCGAAGTATGTAAGATCGACGGCGTGGTAATAAATTCGGGCGACGATGCATTGCCCTATATCGTCAACATTTCTGCACCCGGTCACCCTTCACAGACGTTGCTCAACTTCCTTTCGGATTCGGGCGTCTACGTTTCGGGCGGCTCAGCCTGCTCAAAGGGACACAGAAGCAAGGTGCTCACCGCAATGGGTATTGAGCCCGAGCGTATCGACAGTGCGCTTCGCATAAGTTTTTCTCGTTTTACAACAAGAGAAGAAGCAGATATGCTGCTGTGTGCACTCGAAAGCGCAGTAAGCACACTCAGAAAGAAAAAATAACTGTTTTAAGGAATATTCAGATGAAAGAAGTAATTTTAATCAAAAACGGCGAGCTTGCACTCAAGGGTCTAAACCGCCGCACTTTTGAAGACGTTATGATCAAGAATATGCGCCGCAGGCTGACAGACCTTGGCGAATTCACGTTCACACCTGCGCAATCCACAATCAAGGTTGAGGGTAACGACGGTGCTGACCTTGAGGAAGCTGTAGCAAGGCTTTCACGTGTTTTCGGCATTGCGGGCTTTTCACGTGCGCTCAAGCTTGAGAAGGATTTTGACCTTGTGCTTGAGCATTCGGGAAAATACCTTGAGGATCAGCTTCTTGCGGCATCTACCTTCAAGGTATGCGCAAAGCGTTCCGATAAGAAGTTTCCCTACGATTCTCCGAAGATCTGTCTCTTGTTGGGGGAAAGGCTGCTTGAGGAGTATCCTCACCTGAGCGTTGACGTACGCAACCCCGAGCTCACCGTAACGGTAGAGGTAAGAGATCACGATATATTTGTTCACGCCAACCAGATAAAGGGTGCGGGCGGTATGCCTGTAGGCACTGCAGGCAGGGCTGCACTTATGGTTTCGGGCGGCATTGACAGCCCCGTTGCAGGCTGGATGATGGCAAAACGAGGCATTGAGCTCACTGCTATCCACTTTGCTTCACCTCCTTACACAAGTGAGAGGGCAGAGCAGAAGGTTTACGACCTGCTCGGCAAGGTTGCACGCTACGCCGGCAAAATTGAGCTGAGCGTTGTGCCATTCACAGAGTTTCAGGAAGCGATCCGCGACAAATGTCCGGAGGATCTTTTCACAATTATTATGCGCCGTATGATGGTGCTTTGTGCCCAGCGTATTGCTTCCCATACAGGTTGCGGCGCACTTATCACGGGTGAGAGCCTCGGTCAGGTTGCAAGCCAGACCATGGGCGCAATTGCCTGCACCGATGCAGCGGCAACAATGCCTGTTTTCCGTCCGCTTATCGGTATGGATAAGGACGAGATTATTGCGATTTCAAGGAAGATAGACACGTTTGAGATTTCGATTCTTCCGTTTGAGGATTGCTGTACGGTATTTACCCCCAGACATCCCAGAACAAGACCCAAGCTGCCTGACGTTATTGAGGCAGAGTCCGCACTCGACGTTGATGCTCTTGTTGAGCGTGCAGTTGCAGGTGTGAGAAAGATTATTATCAACTGATTTTTGAAAAGAGTTTTGCGTTATGAACTGTGAGATCATCTCAGTAGGCACCGAACTGCTGCTCGGTGACATTGTGAATACCGATGCTCAGTACCTTGCCCGTGAGCTTGCCGCAATGGGCATAGTCATCCACTATCAGGAGGTAGTGGGTGATAACCCCGAGCGTATGAGAGCTTGCATTGAAACGGCTGTTTCAAGAAGTGATCTCGTTATTCTTACGGGTGGCTTAGGTCCTACGGCGGATGACCTCACAAAAGAGATAAGCTGTGAGGCTATGGGTGCCGAACTCGTGCTTGATGAAAGCATTCTCGAGGGAATCAGAGCTTACTTTTCATCAAAGGGTATCGTGATGCCCGAAAACAACGCAAAGCAGGCATACGTGCCAAAGGGCGGTACAGTTTTTGCTAACCGAAACGGCACCGCACCCGGCTGTGCTGTTGAAAAGGACGGCAAGACGATCATAATGCTTCCCGGTCCACCCCGTGAGCTCAAGCCTATGTTTGAAAATGAGGTCAAGCCCTTCCTTGCAAAGAAGACGGGCGGCATAATCCTCTCAAAGCAGGTACGCACCTTCGGCATAGGCGAATCCGATATGGCTCAGCGTGTTGCTCAGCTGCTTGACGGTGCTAACCCGACAGTTGCCCCCTACGCCAAGGACGGCGAGGCGCTGCTCCGTGTTACGGCAAGGGCAGAAAGCTACGAGCAGGCGTCACTTATGTGTGATGGTGCAATCGAAAAAATCCGCGAGAAAATCGGCGATTATATTTATTCAACCGATTCTCTCAATCTTGAAGAAACGGTCGTAAGGCTGTTGAAAGAGAGCGGCAAAAAAATTGCCCTTGCAGAAAGCTGCACGGGAGGATATATAGCCAAGCGTATTACAGACGTCGCAGGTTCATCCGAGGTGTTCGAATACGGTATAGTTTCCTACTCAAACGAGGTCAAGCAAAGGCTGCTCGGAGTCAAAAGCGAAACTCTGGCAAAATACACCGAGGTCAGCGTGCAGACTGCCGCAGAAATGGCCGAGGGTGTAAGACGGCTGTCGGGTGCCGATTTCGGCATCAGCGTTACGGGAATATCAGGCCCCGGTGGCGGCAGCGAGGATAAGCCCGTAGGTCTTTCATATATAGGCTTCTCCTACGAGGGAGGTACGCAGGTGCGTGAAGTCCGCACAGGTAAAAAGGAAGATTCCAGAGAATACAACAGATATGTCTCGGCATCAAATGCCCTGCATATGATCATACAGCATTTTAGCGAAAGGAAAGAGTGATAGAAATGGCGGGAGATAATAACATCTTCGGTGAATTCGGAGCACGAAGCGCCAAGTTTGATGAACTGCTTAAAAAGTATCAGACGATAGATGAAAACGGTGAAGTTGTGCCGCACGTCAAAAATGAGCCTGCGGCAGAGCCCGTTGTCGAGCCGTCTGTAGATACTGCCGCTGATTCACAAGAGGCAGAAAGCTTTGCTGAACCTCAGCCGGAGCCCGAAAACAACGATGCTGATATATCCGACGAGGAAAAAAATGTCGATGCACCCGTTGACGAGGCTGCTGAAGAATTTGAGTCGGACAGCGATTCCGATGAGTTCGTTCTCTACGATGCGGCAGCTGCGGTTGAGACCTATTCGCAGGAAACGGCAGCTGAGCCCGCACCCGAAAACGAGCCTGCAGAGCAGGAAGAAGAATCAAGCGGATTTGTCTTTGACACGCAGGCAAGGTTTACGGAAAACGGTGACGCAGTCGAGGAAACCGAGCCCGATTATTCTTACGATATAAACACGTTCGGCAAGAGTAAGTACGGAGGCGCACTCGATATCGACAGCTTTGACGATTCCTGGCTTGACACGGCACTTGATGATTCGCTTTTCTACAAAGCTGTTCCTGCTGTTGAGGAGCCTCAGGTGCAGGAGCCTGCAAGCAGTAAGTTTGTAAATGCTGAGGCTCAGCAGGATGATTATGAAGCTCCCTACACGTACGAAGAGGCTGACTCAGCGCCGTACAGTGAGATTGGCAACGGCTCGATGACGGGCGGATACGTTGCACCTTCCTCCCTTACGGATTTTCAGTTTGACCCTGACAGCGGACTCGATTTTGATGACGCTGACAATACACCGAATAATTTGCAGCAGTCGGGCGCAAGCTCACTTGTTGCAAAGCTAAAAAAAAAACCTTCGAAAGAAAAAAAGGAAAGCGGAAAAAATGAAATGACCGCAATTACGGACTTTTCCAAGTCCTATAAGGCGTCAGAGGGAAAGGGCTCGAAAAAAGAGAGCTTTTCATTCCGCAACCTTTTACCTGATAATAATGACAGCACGGTTGAAAAAATAACAAAAATCACCGTTATAGTTTGCGTCCTCGTTTTTCTCTTTTCTGCGGCATATCTGATAAATTACTATTTTATATCGCCCGAAAAGAACGCAAACGCTATCGACAAGCTCGAGCAGCTCGTCGGTGAAGAGCAGGGTACGGCAGATTCACAGCTGCTCACGCAGTATCCCGACGTCGAATTTCCCGAGGGAATGCTCGCAAAATACGCACCTCTATATGCCGAAAATCAGGATTTTGTCGGTTGGGTAAAGATTGATGCCCTTGATATTTCACAGCCTGTTGTGCGCGGTGAAAACAACAAAAAGTACCTTACGACCGATTTTAACGGCAGGTCGGGTAAATACGGCACGGTGTTTATGAACTGCGCAAACAAGGTTGACAGGCTCAACTTCAATACCGCGCTTTTCGGCCACCATATGCTCGATTCGGAAATGTTCGGCAACCTTATGGCGTATAAGAACGTTGACGGATATAAAAAAGCCCCCGTTATTGAGTTCAATACGATTTACGGCGATTTTAAGTGGAAGATTTTTGCCGTTTTCATCACAAACGGTACGGCAGACGGTGATGACGGCTACCTTTTCAACTATATGTTCACCGACCTTACTTCCAATCAGAAGATTGAAAGCTTTTTCGGTGAATTAAAACAGCGTTCACTTTATCATCCCAACGTTGACGTTAAGCCGACGGACAAGATACTTACCTTATCCACCTGCACTTATGAGTTTGATGAGGCGCGTCTTGTAATCGTTGCAAGAATGTTAAGACCCGGTGAAAGCGAAGCTGTTGATACCAACGTTGAGCTTAATTCCAACCCCAGATTCCCTTCAGCATACTACAAGGAAAAAGGCCTTTCCAACCCGTATGCTTCTGCATACAAATGGATTCCGGGCTGATTTTTTGAAAGGACTGTTCACGAAGAATGAATGTCAGTTTTATTGCTTTGAATATCAGCGGTGCAGAAACCGTTCAATCTGCCGCCGATAAGATCCGAGGCTCGCTTTCGGGTCTGGGCAGCTGCGATTTCAGGCTCTGCGGCTCAATGGCGCAGGTGTCTGCCGCTCTTTCAGATGCTTTTGCAGGCAGCGATATAATAGCGGTCGGTGCAGAGCCCTCGGCTTATCCGAAGGCAAAGCTTGCCATACTGCGTGCAATGCACGTTAAAACAGAGCTTAACGAAAGTATCAAAGCTGCAGCGGAAAAGAATACCGCGCTTGATACTCAGCAGCTCTCAATGCACTGCGCTATGCCCGAGGGTGCGGATGTTTTCCTTACGGAGGATGGTTTGTTTTCGGGCTTTGCAATCAAGTCGGGCCGTCAGCATTTTGTTATGCTTCCGCTTGATAAGCTCAGGCTCGATTCTCAGCTTGAGGGAATGAGTAAGTATTTTGACGGCGTCGGTGTCGTTGCGTCTACCGCACAGCCTGAGGCTGACACGGCAGAGCCTGCTGCTGAGCAGAAAAAGTCAAGCTGCGCAGAGAAGGCTGTTTCGCTCCTTAAAGAGAAAAACAAAAAGGTTTACTTTGCCGATACACCGTCCTGCGAGATGGTTAGGGATATGTGCGGCGAAGAAATCATTAAGGATACTTTTATTTTTACGGATTATACGTCTGCGCGTGATAATGAAGCTCCGCGCAGCTACATAGCAGACCTTGCCCGTTATGCAATTCCCGATGATGAGGATGCTCTCGGTGCGGCTGTATCAAACGTATACACAGGCACTTCGCAGGAAACAGGCGAGCGCAAGTACAATATTTACGTAGCTCTTGCCGATAAAAATACGTCACGCGTGCTTCGTTTTGCTTCTCAGCCCGGTGAAATACCCGAGGAGCTTATTGCAGCTGCCATCGAATTCCTTATGGATATGATGTGCGAAAAGTGCGCTGAGCTTACTGTGCCCGTTGCCGTGCCCGAAGCTAAGGCAGAAGCTGTGGATTCTGCAGCTGAGCCGGCACCTGCACAGACTACCGAAAATGTACCCGAGGCAGTAACGGAGGAATCTGCAGAGGAGCTCGAAGAGCCTACACCGCAGGAAAAGCAGAAGAAAAAGAGAACAGGTTTCAGGGTAGTGCTATATACTATCCTGGCTTTGTTGCTCGCTTTTGTCGGATACTTTGTTTACAGCGGAATTGAAAACGCTGAAGAAAACAAGGCATCTGCACAGAGCAGCTTTGCAAGCTATTTTTCACAGGGAGCCGCCGCCGAAAGCGGCTCTCTGCTTGTTTTTCCGGAGTACGTGCCGGATTTTTACGGTGAAACCACCCTGCCCGAGGATATGACAACCGTGCCCGAAGAAGCAACAGAGGAAACAACTGCAGAAGCTGTTACGGATTCCTTGGTTTCGGAAAGCACGAGCGTCGAAGAAGCAGGAAAGGTCACAGAGCAAAAGACAACGGCTATTACCACGGTAAGGCCGACAACTACGGCGAAGCCCACAACTACCAAAAAACCGACAACGACAAAAAAAGCTACAACCACATCTAAACCCACGACCACCGTCAAGACAAACCAGCCCGGTAAAGTCAGCGGCAAATTTGTTTTCACCGTTTACGGCTACGGACACGGCGTGGGTATGAGCCAGGAGGGTGCGCTCGGCTACTCGAGGGCAGGCAGCTCGTATACAAACATTCTGCTTCATTACTATCCCGGCGTTACACTTGTCAGGTCAGACCCCGATATGCCCGAAACGGTGCGTTTTGGCGGCAAGGATTATCCGCTGGTTGAGTATCTTTGCCGAGGCGTTGTCGGCGAAATCAGCTCGGGATGCAACAGCTCAACAGCTGAAGCATTCAAGGCGCAGGCGGTTGCACTTTATACCTATGCAAAGCGTTACGGCTTTAATATCAACGCTTCACTTCACGCGTTCAATACCTCGTATAAGTATGAGGGCACGGCTGTTGAAACCGCGGTTAAATCCGTGCTGGGTGAATATCTGGCTTATAACGGCAAGGCAATAGATGCGACGTTTTACGCAATGTCTGCAGGCAGGACAACCGTTGCATCAAAGGTATGGGGCAGAAACGCTTACCCTTACCTTGAAAAAAGCGTTGACAGCCCGCACGATAAGAAGTGCGCAAAATATAAAACAGAGTACACAGTCACCGCAGAGGATTTTCGTGACCTCATGAAAAAGACGGTCGGAGTTGAACTCAATGGTGACCCTGCAACCTGGATCAAAATCGTAAAGCACGATTCGGCAGTCAGCTCATCTGTCGGATACGTTGAAGAGATAACCGTCGGCGGCAAATCAATGCGCGGCGCTTATTTCAGAAGCAATGCTATGCAGTATAAAATTCGTTCTCACTGCTTTAGTGTCAGATATGTGGAGGGATAAATTATGACAAGCGTAAAAACAGTTTCATCTCTTGAGAAGATATTTCCCTGGAATGACGGCAATTTCTGTGAAGTGCGCTCTCTTTCTATGCTGATTGGTGAGCGTCTCGGCTTTCAGCTTGCGGTAAATACTGATGAGCCGCTCAGGTTCACAGTCAGCGGTGCTGAAGAAATTAAGATCAGCTCATATAACGTCGGCTTTGTGCCGTCTGAATTGCCGTGTTACGATGATCACGACGATGATATAATAGAATCGCCCGACAGCTACTATCCGGATGTGCTTTATCCGACTGATAACGGTGAGATCGAGTTTGTCAACGGCGGCTGGTGCTCGGTCTGGTTTGAGGTAGAGGCAGAAAAAGCGGGCGTTAACAACATTGTCATCACGCTTTATAACGAGGATAATGATGAGGTGGCAAGGCAGGAAATCGCGATTAAAGTAATCAATGCCGTTTTGCCCGAGCAGGAGCTTATTCATACAAACTGGTTCCATTGCGATTGCCTTGCAACCTGGTACGGTGTTGAGGCGTTCAGCGAGGAGCATTGGCAGATAATAGAAAACTATATGCGTGTCGGTAACGCTCACGGTCTTAATATGATACTTACGCCGCTTTTTACTCCGCCGCTTGATACCGAGGTCGGCGGTGAAAGGCCGACGATGCAGCTTGTAGATGTCACCGTTACGGGTGAAGGTACATATTCATTCGGCTTTGATAAGCTTACACGCTGGTTCGAAACCGCAGCAAGGTGCGGTATGAAATGGTTTGAGCTTTCGCACTTGTTCACACAGTGGGGTGCCAAGCACGCACCTAAAATTGTTGATGTCAACGGTAAGCAGCTGTTTGGCTGGAAGACGCGTGCAGGCGGCAGGGAATACGTCTCTTTCCTTGAGCAGTTTGCCGCTGCGCTGAATCCTTACCTTGAGTCAAGCGGTGTGAAAGAAAAGTGCTGGTTCCACGTTTCGGATGAGCCTAACAATATGCAAGTGCGCTCCTACGGCAAGGCAAGCAGGCTCATTGCAAGGCTTTTCCCGGATTACAAAACGCTTGATGCACTCAGCGATTTCAAGTTCTATAAAAAAGGTCTTGTCAAAACTCCCGTACCGTCGCTTGACCACGCGCTGACTTTCCGCGGCAAGGTTGACGGACTGTGGACCTACTACTGCTGTGGTCAGTATAAGGGCACGTCAAACCGCTTTATGGCTATGCCCTCATACCGCACGCGTGTTCTCGGCCTGCAGCTTTACAAATTCGGTTGCGTGGGCTTTCTGCAATGGGGCTTCAATTTCTGGTATTCACAGTATTCAAAGCAGCACATAAATCCCTTTGAGGTGACGGCTGCAGGCAAGGCATTCCCCTCGGGCGATGCGTTTGTTGTTTACCCCGGTGAGGACGGTCAGCCGCTTGTGTCGCTGAGATATAAGGTGTTCAACGATGCTTTTCAGGATCTGCGTGCGTTAAAGCTGCTTGAAAGCAAAATCGGCTATGACGAAACGCTCAAACTTATCGAAAACCGTACGGGTGAGCCGCTTAGCTTCACAAATTATGAGCGCGGTATTGAGGTAATGCTCTCAAAGCGTGAAGCGGTAAACAAGGCGATTGAAGAAAATATATAATTTTGTCATTATTCATTATCAAAACGATAGAGGGAATCCTCTGCCATACAGTTGATGAATTTTGCAGGCGGATGGTTTTATGAGTGATAAAACGACTTTTCCTCAGCGTAAGCATCACAAACTGAAAAAATATGATTACAGTTTTCCCGGCTATTATTATGTGACGATATGTATTAATGACGGTAAAACTGTTTTATCGCGTGTAGGGCAGGGGCTTGCCCCTGCCGAATACATTGTGAGCTTGACGGATATAGGCGGGATTGCGGAGCAACAGTTGTTCGAGCTTGAAAAAAGGTTTCCTTATGTAAAAGTTGATAAATATGTAATAATGCCGAATCATTTGCACGTTATTATTGAGCTTACCGGTGATCCCGTGCTGTGCTATGTGACGGAAAGACCGGATCTGTATGAAATTATCGGTACGTATAAATCATTAACAACACGTGTTTGTAATGAAAAATTCAACACACCCGGTGCGAAGTTGTTTCAGACTTCTTTTTATGAATCTGTGATAAGAAGTGAAGAAGGGTATTATGAAGCGTGCCAATATATTGAAGGCAACCCTGCAAGGTGGATGGAAAAATACGGGCATTAATTTATCGCAGGTAGGGCAGGGGCTTGCCCCTGCCGCATATGAATTGACATATCAGTCAAAACGGCAGAGGCAAGCCTCTGCCCTACACGAGATGATAAAATGATAATTGATTTAGAAAAAATTACAAAAGAAAATATAGCTTTATATTCTGATTTTGCAGCTGCAGATATTAAAGAATATCAGTCGAGAATATATCCGGATAAGAATGCTGATGCTAAAATATGGTGTTACATAAATTTTAACGGCTTGTATATAGGAAGTGTGTGGCTTGAAAAATTTGTTGAAGATGATTTTGCAGTATTAGGAATTTTTATAGCAGACGAAAAATATCGCAATAAAGGTATAGGGTTAAGTGCTGTTGAATTAATGCTTGGCAGAATAGGCGAATTGCGTGTTGATAAAGTTCTGTTAAGAGTTCGAGAAGAGAATAAACGTGCGATAAAATGCTACCAAAAAGCAGGCTTTATTGAAATCGGACGGTATGAAAAGAATAACGCAATTAAGACAAAAGAGATGATGTATGAGCAGGGCAAAGATAAGCCTTTGCAGTCAAAAAAAGAGGTACGAAAATAAAAGCGGCAGAGAATTTGAAGCTCTCTGCCGTTCTTTTTTATTCATTTGCATATTTGCAGACCTGCCTGAGGTTGCATATGTCACATTTGGGCTTTCGTGCGTCGCAGACAGCTCTGCCGTGGAGAACACATCTGTGGCAAAAGTCGTTGCTCTCTGCGGGAGGCAGCAGTTTTTTCAGCTCCATCTCAACCTTGTACGGATCCTTTGTGCTGACAAGTCCGAGGCGGTTTGAAATGCGTATGAGGTGAGTGTCTGCAACAACTGCGGGCTTTTTGTAAACGTCGCCCACAATAAGATTGGCTGTTTTTCTGCCGACACCGGGCAGGCGGACAAGCTCGTCGATCGTGTCGGGCACTGTGCCGCCGTATTCTTCGAGAATCATCTTCGCCATTCCGATTATGTCGCGCGCCTTCATATGGTAAAAGCCGCAGGGACGTACGATTGCTTCAACGTCTTCAATGTTTGCCGCAGCATAGTCCTCAAGTGTGGGATATTTTGCAAAAAGCTTCGGTGTTACGAGGTTTACCCTCGCATCCGTACACTGCGCCGAAAGGCGCGTTGCAATGATCAGCTGAACCGGGTCTTGGGCATCAAGCGAGCATATTGCCTCGGGGTAATCCAGCTTGAGCTGATCGACCGCAAACTCTGCGATTTCTTTTCTTCTCAACGGAAAATCATTCCTTTATGCCGAATTTGTATATTGTTTTTGCGGTGTATTCCTCGCCTGCCTGATATGTGCACTGCGGGAAGTTGTCGTGGTTAGGTGCATCGGGATAAACCTGGGTTTCAAGGCAGAAGCCTGCATGCTGAATCATTGGGTAGCCGCCCTTACCTGCTTTTGTGCCGTCGAGGAAGTTACCGGTATAAAGCTGAACACCGGGCTGATCTGTCCAGACGTTGAGTGTTCTGCCGCTGACAGGCTCAAGTACAGCAATCTTGTAATCATCGCCTGCGTTGAGGCAGAAGTTGTGGTCGTAACCTTTTGCGGCCGTGAGCTGGTCATAATCGGCTTTGATGTCTTCGCCTATCTTTTTGCCGTCGGTAAAATCGTAGGGTGTGCCCTTGACGGGGCGGATTTCACCCGTGGGAATGCTGTCGGGTGTTGTGGGTGTGAATGCGTCTGCATCAATCCACAACACGTGGTCGAGCACATCACCGCTGTTACAGCCGGCAAGGTTGAAATAAGCGTGGTTTGTGAAATTGATGATTGTTGCCTTGTCTGAAACTGCGCTGTATTCGATTATAACCTCGTTTTCGTTGGTGAGGGTGTATCTGCATTTTGCCGTAAGTGTGCCGGGGAAGCCGTAAGTGCCGTCGGGAGAGACGAATGAGAATACAACGGAGTTGTCGCCGTCTTCTTCGGCGCTCCAGTTTGCGTGAGCGAATTCGCCGCTCGAGTGAAGGCTCTTTACACCGTCCTCGTTGCAGTCAACCTGATACTCTGTGCCGTTGACCGTGAATTTGCCGCCTGCAATGCGGTTTGCGTATCTGCCGACGCACTGACCCTGGTAGTCGGAGCGGTTGATGTGACCGTCCATATCGTCAAATCCGAGCAGTACGTCCTGCAGAATATCGTCCTTATCGTACATAAATGCGCTAAGCCAGGTTGCGCCGTAGGTTATGAATTCTGCGAAGCAGCCCTCGCTGTTTTTGATTTTGTACTTGTATACCTCGCTGCCGTCGGGCATTTTTCCGAAAACTGTTTTGGTGATGCTCATAAAAGTTACTCCTTAACAAAAGTTTTTTATTTTTGCAAGCTTTGTGTATCATATTCAGTATAAGTTTAAGTTGAGAAAAAGTCAATCAAAATTGCTGCTATTGACACGCTGACCTATTAATATTAAAATATATAATGAGAAAATGTACAGAAAGGGGGAGCAGCCGTGCCGGCTGAAGAATTTTTTGATCTGATCGTAATGATAAGCCGATATCTGCTTGTCGGCCTTGCCTTGCTGATAATCGGCAGCTGCGTTGTGTCGCTTGTGACAAGGCAGTTCGGCTCAAGGGTTGGCTCCTACCTTGTTGAAGTAAAAACACGCAAGCGTATTCCGCTCACTCATTGGGAGAATTCAATCGGCAGAAGCAAGACCTGCGACGTTATGCTCAACGTTCCGACTGTCTCGCGTTTTCACGCAGTTATCTCAAAACGCCGCACGGGCTGGGTCGTGGCGGATACACATTCGCGCACGGGCGTGTTTGTAAACGGCACGCAGGTGGTGAAGCCCGTATTGCTCAAGCACGGCGATAAGGTGAGCTTCGGCACGAGTACGTTTGAGTTTTTTGACGTAGACGTTGACGATGCAGAGCGTGAGCAGGAAAAAGAACGCAGAAAGCAGGAGCGTGCAAAGGCGCGCGCCAACGTGCGCACGGGCAATGAGGGCGTGAGCTTTATGCCAGCGCTTGTGGATGAAGCAGCCGACAGGGCTTACGTAATAGATTGCGACAGCTGTGTTATAGGCCGCTCACCCGACTGTGATATAAGGCTCAGGTATCCTGCCGTATCTGCGACACACGCAAAGGTATTCAGGGCGGGTAACGCCTGGTACGTTGAAGACCTCGATTCTGCAAGCGGCACAAGGGTGAATGCCCGCGCCGTGGTAAGCTCCAAACGGCGCCTTAAAGACGGAGACGTAATTGGCCTTGGCGGTGTGATTTTTGTGTTTATCGAGCGCTACAAGGTGAAGAAAAGATAAAGATGTAAAAATTTTGTAAGGAGGTGAAACGCTTGGCAGAACCGAAACAGTTAAAGAAAAAGAAGAAAAAACAGCCGTTTAACTGGCTGACAATGCTTTTTTCGGCAACTATGTTTGAGCTGATGGCAATGATACCCGTCATTTTTGCGCCCGAAAAAATCAACCTTGAGGTTATGGGTGTGTTCGGCGGCTTTATACTCGTGGAGTGGCTGTATTTTATCTGTGCGCGCAATTTTGCTTCTCAGCGCGCTACGGAGCTTGAGATAATTGCATTTACGCTTTCGGGCATCGGTCTGATTACCGTGGCAAGCGTTTACCCCGAATATGCATTAAAGCAGTTTATTGCAATACTCATCGGCCTTGCGGCATTTGTTGTGTTGCTTGCGCTGATGCGTAACGTTGAGGTCGTATCGGCGCTGCGTATTCCCGTTGCCGTTCTGGCTGTCGGGCTGCTTGCGGTCAACCTTGTCCTTGCCGAAACGGTTAACGGTGCGCTCAACTGGATAAGCCTCGGCTCTTTCTCGATTCAGCCGTCTGAGCTTGTTAAAATCGCGTTTATATTTGTCGGTGCGGCAACGCTTGAAAAACTGCAGTCAACACGCAGCCTCACGCGTTATCTGATTTTTTCGCTCGGCTGTGTCGGTGCGCTTTTCCTGATGAGGGATTTCGGTACGGCTCTTATATTCTTTGCAACGTTTATGGTTATTGCGTTTATGCGTTCGGGCGATATCAAGACGATAGGCCTTATCGGTACTGGTGCTATCCTCGGTGCAGGTCTGATTATCTATTTCAAGCCCTACGTTGCCTCCCGCTTTGCCGCTTACAGACACGTGTGGGAGATGGCAAACGAGGGCGGATATCAGCAGACGAGAGTGCTCAGCTACTCCGCAAGCGGCGGACTTTTCGGTCTGGGCATAGGCGAGGGCAAGCTCAGACACGTATTTGCTTCAACGACCGACCTTATCTTCGGTGTTATTTGTGAAGAATGGGGTCTGCTCGTGGGCTTTTGTGTGGTGCTGTGCTTTGCTTTTGTAGCTGTATATGCGTTCCGCCTTGCACGACACGCACGCTCTACCGTTTACTCAATTGCTGCCGTTGCGGCGGCATCAATGCTTCTTGTTCAGCTTGCGCTCAACGTTTTCGGAATTACCGATCTGCTTCCGCTCACGGGTGTTACACTTCCCTTTGTAAGCCGCGGCGGTACGAGTATGATCTGTTCGTGGGCGCTGTTTGCATTCATAAAGAGCGCGGATATAAAGACCTATCCGAAGCTTGAAAAACAAATGGATGATGCCTGATGAATTACAGAAAGAAGGTGACTGACAGGTGAATACGGTAACAAAACGTGCATACGTGCTGTTGGCGATAATAATTGCGTTTATCGGCGGCCTGGGATTCCTTGCGGTCAGCTTCGTGCTCGACGGCGGTACGTGGGCAACACACCGAGTCAACGGCCACCTTTACTCGGGCGGCGAGATAAAAAATGCAGGCAGAATTCTCGACTGCAACGGTGTTGTTCTGGCACAGAGTAAAGACGGTAAAAGAGTTTATAATTCAAACAAAACGATTCGTAAAGCAACCCTGCACACGGTTGGAGATACCTACGGATTTATTGCAACGGGTGCGCACGCACTCTGCCGCGATAAGCTGACGGGCTACAGCTTTGTTGACGGCATATACACCCTTATCAATACGGGTGAGGGCAGCGACGTCAAGCTGACGATTGATGCAGAGCTTTGCGCGAGTGCGTATAAATATCTCAACGGCCGCAAGGGTACGGTCGGTGTTTATAATTACAAAACGGGCGAAATAGTATGTATGGTTTCTGCGCCGACGTATGATCCCGAAAACAAACCCGAGGATATGGACAGCAAGGAAGAGTATGAGGGCGTTTACATAAACCGTCTGCTCAGCGGCGTTTTTACACCCGGCTCAACCTTCAAAACGGTTACGACTGTTGCCGCAATCGAGAATATCTCTGATATAAACAGCCGAGAATTTGAGTGTACGGGTGAGCTTGCAACGGCTCAGGGCGGCTCGATCATATGTAACAATACTCACGGCAGCCTTGGCTTCGGTAAGGCTTTCACAAAATCCTGCAACAGCGTATATGCACAGCTTGGCATTGAAATGGGCGCAAAGGTGCTTGAGTCAACAGCCACGTCTTTGGGTTTTGGCAAAAGCTTCAACGTGAGCGGTGTCAATACGGCAAAAAGCCGCTTCGATTTATCCGAAGCTGTTGAGATCGACGTCGGCTGGGCATCAATCGGTCAATATACAACGCTTGTAAATCCGCTTCATATGCTGATGATTGCAGGCAGCATTGCCGCAGACGGTGCAACTCCCACCCCGTATTTTATTTCAGACTCTCTTACCGATGTTGTTTCCGGTGTCAGAAGTGAGCGGCTTATCAAACCCGAAACGGCATCACAGCTGAAAACGATGATGCGTGATAACGTTATCAATAACTACGGCGACAGTAAATTCCCCGATATGCAGTTCGGCGGAAAGACAGGCACGGCACAGGTGGCAGGTGAGAAATCGCACGCATGGTTTATGGGCTTTTCTGCTAATTCCGCTTTCCCTTACGCGATAGTTGTTATGGTTGAAAACGGCGGAGGAGGCAGCGAGGTTGCCGTGCCGATTGCAAGTAAAGTAATGAAAGAGCTTCAAAGTTCTCTTTGATTTTCGGATGGACGGAGAAATATGGAAAAGAAAAGTACAAACAAAAAAAGGCTGATCGTTTTTGCAGTCTGCGTTGCCGTGCTCGGTCTTATGGCGGTCTCGTTTTCGCAGATGGGCGCAGGCAAGCCGTTTAAAAACCCGAAGGTGTGCCTCGATGCAGGTCACGGCGGCAGCGATGTCGGCGCGGAATACGACGGCAGATACGAAAAGGACGATAACCTCAGGCTGACGCTTGCTGTGGGCAAAATACTTGAAGAAAACGGAATCAACGTTATTTACACACGTGAAGAGGATGTTTTTGTGGAGCTTGAGGACAGAGCTGCTTTTGCCAACAGAAAGCATGCAACGCATTTTGTTTCTATCCACCGCAACAGCGCTGAATCGAAGGTCAGCGGTGTTGAGATCTGGATAGAAAGCTCAGGCCCCTCATATGACAAAAGCTTTGCAAATTACATAGCCGATGCGATTGACGAGGTCGGTTACGGCGATAAAAGGGGAGTCAAGAAGGGCTACCAGGGCAACCCGTTTACAAATTACCTCGTTAATTCGGCAACTGAAATGCCGAGCTGTCTGATTGAAATGGGCTTTATCACAACGCCTGTGGATAATGAGCTTTTTGATGAGAAGTTTGATGCATATGCCGAAGCTATAGCACACGGCATTATGGAAGGCATAGAGAAAGCGGAGGAGTAAGTGTATGGAATATAAAACATTGAGTAAAAGGGCGAGACAGCTTATGGGCGTCACGGCTTTGCTGCAGAGCCTTTTGCTGCTTGTTGCCTGCCTTGTTGCGGTCACTGCCGCAGAGCTTTACGGCGCTGTGAAAATTGCGGTTATGGTCGGCGTTGCCGTAATAGCCGTGCTCTGGGCTGTGTTTTTCCCTATGTTCAGATTCAGACGGTATAAGTACCTTATCAACGAGGACAGAGTTGAAATAATCTGCGGTGTGTTCTTCGTTTCGCGCACCGTTGTGCCGATAAACAGAATTCATCAGATAAACGTTGCAAGAGGCCCGCTCGACAGCAGCTTCGGTGTAGCAAAGGTATCCGTCATAACGGCTGGCTCAACGGCCGTGTTGCGGTTTCTTGATGAGGATAAGGCGCAGGAGCTTGCGGCTTATTTGAACGAAAGGGTAGGAAACAAGCTTGGGGGCGACGGTAATGTTCAGTAAGCCTTCAAGAAACCATATAACGCTTGTTCCCGAACAGCTCGGCGCGTTAGGGCTTGTGCTGCTTACGGGTGCGGTTTCGCTACTTATTGAAGCCGCAGGAGATTTCGGGAGCGGCTTTGATTTTTCGCTTATTCTCAGGCGTATCACAGCCGGTGATATTTATCTGCCGGCGCTTGCGGTTGCGCTTGCCGTGTGCGTTGTGTCTGCGGTGTGGAGCTTTATCCGCTGGCGAAAAACATTTTTCTATATTGACAGCGGTTATCTTGTTGTGGAACGCAACACTATTATGCGCCGTGTTTCGCGTGTGCCGTTGGGCAGTATATCTACGGTTAATTTTGAGCGCAATCTTTTTGAGCGGGCGGTCGGTACGGCAAAGATAAAGCTCGACATCAATTCTGCGGTTACTGCAAACAGCACAGATTTTGTCTTTGTGCTGTCTCTCGATAAGGCAAAGGCGTTTGAAGCTGAGCTTCTGTGCGGTAAGGCTCAAAAATCAGAAGATGAAAACATGACAGAGCGAAGAACAATATGCTCTTTTTCACTCGCACAGGCTCTGAGAGATGTTGTGCTCGGCCAGTCAATGCTGCAGATTTTGCCGTCATTATTCAGTATTGCTTACAGTGCTTTTACAGGTGCATATTCCGCGGCGTCGCTTTTTATCGTGCTTGGTTGGCTTGCGAGTATGGTGATGCAGTTTGCCTCGGCCTGCGGCTTCCGTATGGAAAGAAGCGAGGATACGTTTTATATCACATCCGGACTTATCAAGAAAAAGAATTATTCATTTTCTGCCGATAAGGTAAATGCTGTTATCATAAGGCGGCCTATGCTTGCACGTCTGTTCGGTCTGTACCGTGCCGAGGTTGCAGTTGTGGGTCTCGGCAATGATAAACACGAAACTCCGCAGATCTGTCTGCTTGTCAGAAAGGATGAGCTGGACCGCATAGTGGCTGAGTGTGCTCCTGATTTTGTCTGTTCCGCCTCTCTCGAACGTTCCCACAGGGCAGGGCTTATCGCTTCTGTCAGCTTCTACGGTGCAGCGTTTCTTGCGATTGGTGCGGTGTTTATAAGTGTGCATCCCGCGCTTTGTGCAGCTATGGTTGTTTTGGGTGTTGTGCTCGGTGTTCTCAGCCGTAACGGCAAAAAGCTTGCCGCCGACGAAAACGTCTTTTCTTATTCACGCGGAATCTTTTCGCTTACCTATGCCGCATTCAGGTATGACGCTATCCAGACCGCACAGCTTATTACAAATCCGTGGTTAAGGCGTTTCGGTATTGGCAGAATACGCGTGTCAATACTCGGCTCGAGCGCTGTCAGCGTGCACAATACGGGCTGGTTTAAGGCAGAGCGCTTTGAGGAGCTGTCGGGCAGACTCGGCTATTAATAGTTTATTAACATTTATATGTTAAAATAATCTGTAATTATCGTGTGCTTGTATGCCCGTATGAGTTTATAGATAGGCGAAAGGTGAAGGCTGCAGTGAAAATATCTGTTTTAATAGCCGTATATAACGGCGAGCTTTATATTGAAAAGCAGCTTGAATCTGTGCTGTCACAGCTTGGTGAGAATGATGAGGTTATCATTTCCGATGATAATCCGTCGGGTGGCACTTATGCTGTGATCAAGCCGTTTCTTGACGATAAACGCATCCGCTACATTCACGGCCCTGCAAAGGGTGTTGATGCCAACAAGGAGTTTCTTCTGCGTGAGTGTACGGGCGACGTTGCCTTCCTGTGTGACCAGGATGATGTGTGGCTGGGCAACAAGGTTGAGCGCGTGATGTCTGCAATTGAGGGCGGTGCGTGCTGTGTGCTTCACAATGCGTATATAACCGATGAAAACCTTGAAAAATCGGGCAGAACTCTTTTTGAAGACAGGGGCGCCGGCTCAGGCATACTTCACAACATAATCCGAAACTGCTATACGGGTGCCTGTATGGCACTTACGAGGCAGGCGTTTACGGCGGCATTGCCTTTCCCGAAAAATCTGCCTATGCACGACCAATGGCTCGGCCTTGTCAGCGAGAAGGTGGGCAGGGTAGAGCTTATTGATGAGCCGCTTTTGCTTTACCGCCGCAATCCCGGCAGTATGACGGGCGGCAAAACAAGCCTTATTCAAAAAATCAAGTGGCGCATAAACATCGTGCGCAGTATCTGTCGATACAAAGTGAACTGAAAGGAATGGTTCAGATTAATAGCTATGTAACGGGCTGTATTGTTACGCACAACAATATGAGCTGCATAGATGAAACAGTATCAACCCTGCTCGAGCACACCAAGGGTGTGGATTTTGAGCTTGCGGTTGTAGATAATATGTCAACGGATTCAACACCCGACCATATCAGAAAGACGTATCCTTCGGTGAAGGTGATTGAGCCGCACACAAATAACGGCTTTGGCAGCGGACACAACGTTGTGCTCAGTTCTCTCAATTCAAAATACCACTGCGTTATCAACCCCGATATCAGCATCAGCGATGACGTTATTGCCAAGATGGCGGCATATATGGACGAGCATCCCGAAATCGGTCTGCTCTCACCGAAAATATGCTTCCCCGACGGCAGGATGCAGATTCTAGGCAAGCGCAACCCGAAGATAAAGTATCTGATTGCAAGCCGTATGCGCGGCGATGAGCCGGGTAAGCTCCTGCGTGAGTATGCAATGCTCGACGAGGACCTTGACTCTGTGCTCGAAATTGAAAATGCAACGGGTTGCTTTATGATGTTCCGCACGGAGCTTTTCAAAAAAATAGGCGGCTTTGATGACAGATACTTTATGTATTTTGAGGATTGCGATATTACAAGAGCCGTTGCAAAACATGCCAAGGTAATCTACTACCCCGAGGCTGTGGTTTACCACGTCTGGGGCAGAGAGAGCAAAAAGAATTTCAAGCTTATGCTTGTTCAGATTTCGTCTATGTTCAAATACTTTGCCAAGTGGCGCAAAGGTTGATCTACAGGAGTAAATTGCAATGAAAACAAACAAAGTAAAAGCTTACTTCAACAATTTCTGGAAATACCGCTTTCTTCTGCAGGAGATAGTGCGCAAAAACGTCAAGCTCCAGTACCGCAATTCGGTGCTCGGTATGTTCTGGACGTTTCTTCAGCCCTTACTCACAACAATTGTTCTCGCCCTCGTATTCGGCGGGATTTTCGGCAGGAACGATCCGTCCGTCGGCTGCTATATGGTCTACCTTCTCTGCGGTCGTCTGCTTTATGAGTTCTTCACCCAGTCAACAAAGCGTGCCATGCGCTCGATAAGGCTGAGTGCAAGCGTTATCAAAAAGGTATATGTACCAAAATATATCTATCCGCTTTCAAATGTGCTTGCAAACTTTGTGACCTTTGCAATGTCGCTGCTTGTTCTTGTTGTAATGGTTATTTACTTCAAGTGCTTTACCGATGAGGTTATAGTTATCAATCAGTACGTACTGCTTGCGATAGTGCCGATAATCATTCTTCTCATTTTCTCACTCGGTGTGGGTATGATTCTTGCCACTCTCAACGTCTTTTTCAAGGATATAGAGTATATTTATGAAGTGTTCTGTATGCTTCTGTTCTATCTGACGCCTATCTTCTACACGGTCAGATCACTCGGTGCTATCAAGATCGTTCAGTACGGACTTATGGCCAATCCTCTTTATTCGATCGTTTCAATGTTCCGCGACTGTGTGCTTTACGGTCAGATGTGGAACTGGAACCACTTTATGTATGCACTTGGCGTGAGCCTTCTCACACTTGTTATCGGCTTCATTATTTTCCAGAGGAAGCAGGATAAGTTCATTCTTCACATTTGAGGTGACTGTCAATGGCGAAAAAAGCAGTAAAGGTTGAAAACGTAAGCATTCTTTTCAACCTCAGCAAAGAAAAGGTTGACAACATAAAAGAGTATTTTATAAAGCTTGTTACACGCAAGCTTCACTATAACGAGTTCTGGGCACTTACCGATGTTTCTTTTGAGGTCGAAGAGGGCGAAAGGCTTGGTATTCTCGGCTTCAACGGCGCAGGTAAGAGTACGCTGCTCAAGGTTATCGCAGGCGTTCTCAAGCCAACAAAGGGCAAGGTCAGCGTTAACGGCGTTATTGCTCCGCTGCTTGAGCTGGGCGCCGGCTTCGATATGAACTACACCGGTGCCGAAAACATCTACCTCTACGGCGCAACAATGGGCTACTCGAGAAAATATATCGAGGAGCGTTATGACGAAATTGTTGAGTTTTCAGAGCTCGGTGAGTTTATTGACGTGCCTGTCAAAAACTATTCTTCGGGTATGAGAGCACGTCTGGGCTTTGCAATCGCAACAGCGGTTGATCCCGAGGTTCTTATTCTCGACGAGGTTTTGTCCGTAGGTGACGCAAAGTTCCGCATCAAGAGCGAAAACAAAATTAAGAGTATGTTTGACAAGGGCGTAACAGTTCTTTTTGTTTCGCATAACACCGCTCAGGTGCGCCGCCTATGCACAAAGGCAATCCTTCTCGACCACGGTAAGATTATTGCAAACGGCGAGGTTAATGAGGTTTGCGACATCTATGATGAGAAAGTTAAAGGCAAATAAAATCTGATTATATAAAGGAATGATATTATGGTTTTCGGCATAGTTCTCGCAGGCGGTAAGGGCAGCAGAATGGGCAACACCGATATGCCCAAGCAGTTTTTAAAGCTTGGCACAAAGCCTATTCTTGTGCACACTGTCGAAAAGTTTTTTGTTAACTCACGCTTTGAAAAAATCATTGTGCCCACCCACAAATCCTGGGTTGAGCACGCACGTAACCTTATTGAAAAGAATCACGGCAATACCGATAAGGTTGTTGTTATCGACGGCGGTGAAACCCGCAACGATACGATTATGAACGCCATTGCCTATATCGAAGAAAACTACGGACTTGACGATGACACGATAGTTGTCACACACGATTCCGTACGTCCCTTCGTAACACACAGAATCATCGAAGAAAACATCGACTGTGCCGCAAAGTACGGCGCTTGCGACACAATGGTGCCTGCAGCTGATACGATTGTTGAAAGCTGTGACGGTGAAGCTATCACCTCCATTCCGATTCGTGACCATATGTATCAGGGTCAGACTCCGCAGTCCTTCAAGGCAAAGAGACTCAAGGAGATCTTCGAGTCACTCACAGACGAGGAAAAGAACATTCTTACCGATGCTTGTAAGATGTACGTACTCAAGGGTGAGCACGTACACGTGCTCAGAGGTGAGGTTTTCAATATCAAAATCACATATCCGTTTGATATGAAGGTTGCGCAGTCACTCATCGGCGCAACAGACGGATTAGAGGGATAAAAAATGATTAATGCAGTATATCAGTTGGTTTCCCCCAGAATGATAGAGGTTGCATATAAAGAGCTTGATCTTACGGCAGGCGAGGTTATTATGCGCCCCTACAAGGTTTCTGTCTGCAAGGCTGACCAACGCTACTACCAGGGTATGCGCTCTCCGGAGGCACTCAAGGCAAAGCTGCCTATGGCGCTCACCCACGAGTGTGTGGCTCAGGTTGTCTACGACCCGACAGGCACGTATGCCGTCGGCGATTTCGTTGTGCCCGTGCCTAACACACCCACCGAGCAGGACAGCGTTGTTGCGGAAAACTATCTGCGCTCGAGCTATTTCCGCTCCAGCGGTTACGACGGATTTTTGCAGGATTTTATCACAGCTGCACCCGACAGAGTTGTAAAGCTGCCTGCAGATATGAATATGAACGTGGCTTCCTTTACCGAGCTTGTCAGCGTCAGCGTTCACGCAATTTCACGCTTTGATAAAATTGCTCACTCACGCCGCAATAAGGTCGGCATCTGGGGAGACGGTAACGTTGGCTACATCACGGCTCTTGTGATGCACTACCTCTACCCCGAAACAGAGCTTTATATTTTCGGTACGGTTGAGGAGAAACTTTCATATTTCTCTTTTGCAAAGGGTGCTTACCACGTTGACCACGTGCCCGAGGGCATCAGCGTAGACCACGCTTTTGAATGTGTCGGCGGTGGCGGATGCCAGCCTGCAATCAACCAGATAATTGACCTTATCAACCCGGAGGGCACAATTTCTCTCATGGGTGTGAGTGAAAATAACGTCGGCATCAACACGCGTATGGTGCTCGAAAAGGGCCTGAGGCTCTTCGGCTCATCGCGCAGCGGCGTTGAGGATTTTGCAAAGTCGGTTGAGCTTTACACAAAGCATCCCCGCCTGGTGAATTATCTGGACAACCTCGTAGGTGACGTTGTAAGGGTCGAAAGCATTCCCGATATTCACCGTGCGTTTGACCTCGACTATCACAGAAGCTTCGGCAAAACTGTTATTGATTGGGCTAAATAATGAAAAGTTTATTCTACCGTTTGTTTGCTCTTTTCTTTAATATTTCACGCGCCCTGTTCCCTGTAAAGCGGAACAGGGTTGTGTTGCTTTCCCCTCATAACGCGGCGTTTAACGACAGCCTCGGTGAAGTGAAGGCGGAGCTTGAGCGAAAAGGCGGATATCGGATTGCCTGCATTTCTCACGCGGATTTTGCGTCTGTGCCCAAGGCAATCGTATTTTTTACAAAAAAAGCGTATCTTCTCGCAACGGCAAAATACGTGTTTATGAACGATAATTTTATGCCGCTCGGTTATCTGAATTTCAGAAGTGAAGCGGTTATAACTCAGCTCTGGCACGCTGAGGGCGCATTCAAAAAATTCGGTCTTGATATTGAGCAGCCTGCCGATATACGTGCACGTGAGACGGCTGCAAACAAAAAGATCAGCTTCGTAACCTGCTCCTCAACGGGCGTTGCACAGATTTATGCAAGCGCCTTCGGCGTTGAAAAATCAAAGGTGCTGCCGATAGGCTCACCCAGGGCAGACGTGCTGCTCAAGGCAGATAATGCAGAGAGCTTAAGGCAGGCTTTTGAGGAGAAATGTCCGCAGTGCAAGGGCAAAAAAATTGTCCTTTATGCGCCCACCTTCCGTGATGACCCGGAGCTTGACGCAAAGTTTCTTTCGCACTTTGATTATGCTCAGTTTGAAAAAGCACTTGGTGATACGCATTGCCTGCTCGTCAGGCTTCATCCGCAGATTCACGGCACGGCGAGAATTGACGGCGCAATTGACGTGACAGACGTTAAAAATGTCAACGAGCTGACCCTTATCAGCGATATGGTTATAACCGACTATTCTTCAATATGTATGGATTTTGTACTGCTCGATAAGCCGTGTGTTTTCTTTGCTCCCGACCTTGAGGGCTACACCTGCGGCAGACCGTTTTATTTCGATTACCGCAGCTATGTGCCGGGTGAAATTGCAGAAAACACGGCAGAGCTTGTCGCCGCCGTGCAGAATGCAGGCGAGTGTAAAAGGGCAGAGGAATTTAAAAAATTCAACCTCGATATGGTCGATGGCCATTCGCTTGAGCGTTTGGCCGCGGCGTTGGGTATATAAAAACGGGAGGTGTAAAAATGGATTATATCGCAGTTATTGCAGATGCAGTAGTCAATTTTATTAAGAATTTTGACGTCAATTCAGTTGTTAAGGCGTTCACAAGCGTTGATTGGAACGGCGTGAAGGACACAGTTATTGCTGCTATCGAAAAAATCATCGCTGCTATCGGCTGATAAGCAAAAACAAAAGCCTCTTTGGGGCTTTTGTTTTTTACGCTTTTTTATTGAAATTTTATTTATAATATTATATTATAAAAGGTAAGAAAGAGGTGTAATTATGCCAATCAGTTTTGATGACGAAAATAAAATCTTTAAACTCGACACAAAAACATCCAGCTATATCTTCCAGGTGTTTGAGCAGGATTATCTCATCCACCTCTATTACGGCGCGTACATTCCCGATAACGGCGTAACAGAGCTTGCAATGCGCAACTGCAATGCATCTTTCAGCCCTGCAAACGCAGTAATCGGCGAGCACGGCTTCAGCTGTGACAGCTGGCCGATGGAGTACAGCTGTAACGGTACGGGCGATATGCGTATTTCAGCGCTTGCAATCCGCAACCACTGCGGCAACGCCTCAACGGATATCCGCTACGTCAGCCACAGGGTGATTAAGGGCAAGCCTGCAATCGAAGGTATGCCGTCTCTCTACACAATGGCAGATGACGATGCATCAACGCTCGAGGTTAAAACACTCGATAAGGTTACGGGTGCCGTTGTTTATCTTTACTACACGGTTTTTGAAAACTACGGCGCAATGACGCGTTGGGTACGCGTTGAAAATACTTCCGATAAGCCGATGGATATTCAGCGTGCATACAGCGCTTGTATTGACCTGCCGACGATGAATTATAATATGATTCATCACTACGGTATGTGGTGTAAGGAGCGTACGCTCGTTTCGCGCCACCTTGAGCACGGCATTCAGTCTATAGCAAGCAAGCGCGGCTCATCCAGCCACACCTATAACCCCTTCGTCGCACTTGCCGATGATACCGCAACAGAAGATTTCGGTGAGGTATACGGCTTCAACCTCGTTTACAGCGGCAACTTTTCAGCTGATATTGAGGTCGATTTCAACAGCGCATCACGCCTTATTATGGGTATTAATCCCACGGATTTCTGCTGGAGACTTGAAGCAGGCGAGAGCTTTACCGCTCCCGAGCTTGTTATGGTATATACGGCAGAGGGTATCGGCGAAATGAGCCGTATATTCCACAGACTTTACAACAATCACCTCATCAGAGGTGAATGGAAAAACAAAAAACGCCCCCTGCTTATCAACAGCTGGGAAGCAGCCTTCTTCGATTTTGACGATGATAAGCTTGTTGCCTTTGCCGAGCGTGCAAAAGAAATCGGCATTGAAATGCTTGTTATGGATGACGGCTGGTTCGGCGTACGTAATAACGACAGAAGCTCGCTTGGCGACTGGTACGTAAATGAGGCAAAGCTCAAGGGCGGTCTTTCAAGCCTTATCGAGCGTGTTAACGCACTCGGCCTTAAGTTCGGTATCTGGTTCGAGCCTGAGATGATTTCGCCCGATTCCGACCTCTACCGCGCACATCCCGATTGGTGCCTGCAGGTTCCGGGACGCGATAAATCAATCGGCAGAAATCAGTACATACTCGATATGTCTCGTCAGGATGTAAGAGATAACATCTATGAGCAGATGTCAGCAATCCTGAGCAACAACAAGATTGATTACGTCAAGTGGGATTTCAACCGCAACATTACCGAAGCAGGCTCCGCTCTTCTTCCGGCTGAGCGTCAGCAGGAGGTTTTCCACCGCTTTATTCTCGGCACGTACGAGCTTATGGGCAGAATAGTTGACAGCTTCCCGCACATCCTGCTTGAAAACTGCTCCGGAGGAGGCGGCCGCTTCGACCCCGGTATGCTCTACTACTCACCGCAGATCTGGTGCAGCGACAATACCGACCCGATTGAGCGACTTTCGATCCAGTACGGTACGTCGATCTGCTACCCCGTTTCAACCGTCGGTGCGCACGTTTCTGCTTGCAGCCGTACGGGCTACGAAACAAAGGGCAACGTTGCAATGAGCGGCACCTTCGGCTATGAGCTCGACCCGATAAAGCTGAGCGAATCCGATCTTCGCATAATTAAAAAGCAGGTCAAGGATTATCACAAGTATTACGACGTAATCCATAACGGCGACCTCTACAGACTCATTGCCCCCACGGCAAACGGCCACCGCTGCGCATGGGGTTACGTATCGCAGGATAAGAACGAGGCGATCTTTACTTTTGTCACAATGCTAAGATGCCAGAATTCAACCTTCTACGTACGTCTTAAGGGTCTTGATCCCGAGAAGTATTATTACGATGATGAAACCTGCGAGGTCCATTCGGGTGCTCTGCTTATGAATGCAGGTCTCAACCTCAAGAATCTTCCTTGCAGTGACGGCTCAAGCTTCGTCATCCACCTTAAAGCAGTCGATAAAAAATAAAATAAATGAAAAGAGGAAAACACAAATGAAAAACTTCAAGCGCATTCTCAGCGTTGTGCTGTGCGTATGTCTTATTGCTACCTCAGCTGTTTGCTTTGCAGGTGCAGAAGAAGCTGCAGCAGGCACAGCGCCCACAAGACTCTCTGTTACCGTTAACGGTGACACAGCCTCATCACGCGGCTTCTGCTGGTACACCGCAGAAGAGACAGACACGAAGATCGAGCTTCAGGGCGTTGACGCTTCCGCTTACACAGTCGAAGACGTAGTCTGCGAAGAGTGGGAAGGCAGCTTTATGCACAAGCTCGTAGTAACAGGCCTCGAGGCAGGCAAGGCTTACACATACCGCGTAGGTAACGGCACGGATTGGAGCGAGTGGGGCACATTCGTAACCGATGACGGTGACGATAAGGTAAGCTTCATCAATATCGCTGACGTTCAGGCAGGTGATTACGACGGCTTTATGAAGGGAGTAAACACACTCACAGGTGCTTTTGCAACTCTTCCCGGTGCTGATTTCGTTTCCAACTGCGGTGACTTCACAAACGACAGCACAAACGAAGAGTGGGACGCTTACGACAAAGCTTTCGGCGCACTCAATAACGATTATACACTTGTTCCCGTATCAGGTAACCACGACGGTCTCGGCGTTGAATATTGGTTCAACAATATGTTTGCACTTGATACAACAGAAAGCGTACAGGTTAAGGACGGCGTTAACTATTCATTTGATTACGGCAATGCTCACTTTGCTGTTCTCAACACAAACGACCTTCTTTCAGTTTCACTTTCACAGCTCACATGGCTGAGAAACGATATGAACTCCACCGATAAGGATTGGAAAATCGTTTTCTTCCACAAGTCACCTTACTCACTCGGTAAGGATGCAAAGTGGCCGGATGCTCTCTACCTCCAGCAGGCACTTACAAAAGTTCTTGATGAGTGTAACGTAGACTTTGCATTCTCAGGTCATGACCATCAGTACATCAGAACAAAGCCCCTTGCAAACAACCAGCTTGATGAAAACGGCACAACATACGTTCTCTCCGGCACAGCAGGCGGCAAGAGATACGAGATCCGTCCCTTCCTCAAAAATCATTTCCTTGATGAAAGCTTCATCGACGAAATCGTTATCCAGCGTGAGGGTGTAGGCTTTGAGAGCGAAGACTACATCGGCGGCTGCTTCGAAACAGTTGAGATCGACGGTGACAAGCTCACCCTCAAGACATACATCGTTGCTGATGCAGACGGTAAGATAACACAGGTTGACGAGTATGTTGTTACAAAGAAGCTCGGCGAAAATAAGGTAACCTTCACAGGTGACAACACAACATCCGAGGCAGAATATATCCTCGGCGTTGTTCCTTCATTCCTCGGCCTTGCAGTTTATGCAATCACATCATGGCTGCCGGAGTTCCTTTCGCTTGTTCCCGAGCTTATCTACTCCGTAATCAAGTACGACGTATTCTGATTTATATTTCCTTGCAAATTCAAGGCATCTCCGTAAAAACGAGATGCCTTTGTTTTTACAGAAACAAAATATAAGAGGTGAATGTTTTGAGCGATACGTTAAAGCAAATCAGCTTCAAAAAAATGAACAGCGATGAATTTAAGGTATACTCAAAATGGTCGGCAAAGGCTTATGCTGACCACTTGATAAAATCGGGTGACGAAAAGTTCAAGTTCAAAGCACTCAAAGAGGCAAAAGCCGAGTTCAGGGATGTTTTTCCCGACGGTGCGGATTCTGCGGATAACTACCTCTATATCGTTATAAATGAGAATAACGAAAAAATCGGCGTCATCGGCTACCAGAAAAGTCCGTTTGAGGATAATACGGCCTTTGTTACCGAAAACGTTATCAAAGAGGAATACAGAGGTCAGGGCTACGGCAAAAGTGCGTTTGCAAAAATCCAGGAGGATGCACGCGAAAAGGGCTTTTTAAAAATGACGCTCAATGTGTTTAAGCACACTCCGGTATCTTACGCGATGTATGAAAAAAGCGGCTTCAGAGTAATTGAGGACCACGGCGGAAGCGCAATTATGGAAAAGGTTCTTTGATGATAACGCAAGACGATATTATGAAGCTTGCAAAATTTTTGTTCGGTGCGATGCTCGTACGCCGAATAAAAAGAAAATAAAAAAACAACCTTCTACCCTTGGAGGGCAGGAGGTTGTTTCCTCTTGGTGTAGATGGCGGCAACCGAAGGCACGCCTTCGGAGTGAATTGATTGTTATCCGTTTAACTCATCGTATCCGATAAATTAAGTCTTATAATATTACTTTATCAAATACTATCCATTACCTGATTGATAAAGGCCTGATATTCATCTTCTGTTATTTCACCATTTGAAAACTTATTTTTGATTTCCGCTAACTTATTTTGAGTTGAAATATCTTCGGGTAATTCTTTAGGTTTATCCTTTTTGAATTTTATCTCTGGAAATTTAGGTATTGATATTCTTGCCTTTAATGGTTTAGAAGCTTTTGTTTTTTCGTTGTATGCATTTAATTCTGCTTTAAGACGCTCGTATTCTGCACCGACATCGTGAAGGTGAATATCATTACCAAAGAACAAATAAGTTTCTTTTGCTACTATTTGTAATGCATGAACTATGTTAATTGCAGGTGCAATAGGCTCGCCCAACAAAGGATATAATTCGTCGTTCTTATGTATGTCTGATGCTTTACCGTCCTGTCTCATCAACAGAGCAGGAATATCCTCTAAATATGTGGTAAACTTTCTTCCAGCTTGATTAACGCATACATACTTTCTTGACGTAATAGCTTTGATATGCCATTTATCACCAATAGTTGTAATAACACCTTCAATTAAATCCTTGCCTACGGATTCTTTGAAATCTTTTGTTTTGTATTCCTTTAATGCCGAATGTTTTTCATTTTCATCATAAATAGCGGCATAAGGTTGCATACCAAAGAAATTATATTTTCTGTTTCGAGAGAACAACTGTTTTTCGCCCTCCATATAGGTGGGTCTGTAAATATATTCTCTTTGAACTAATCTGAAACTTTTGATTTCCGAATACTTAATAGGAGTACCGCAAATATCGAAATAATCAGTCATAATAATGTCTCCAATCTTCTTTTTTTGACAGCTTTTACTGTCACTATAAAAGAATTTGTATTTTTCGCGTATGTAATAAAAATATTATAGCATATTTTTATCAACAATCTCAATACCCCTAAACAAACAAAAAAACAAGGCTATTTCTAACCTTGATTCTTTCCTTCCTGTTAGAGTTCCACTCTCACGGCGAAGCCGCCTGTGAAGAAATAGTGGGTGTTCGTTTGACTTGTGTTTTGTGAAGATGTCGGCAACCGAAGGCACAATTGTTGTCACGTTTTTCGACTTTCGAAGGTTTAAATATACGCAAATCCGATTACCGAATATATTGATTTGCTTCCGATTATGTTGTATTATAATGTCATCGAATTCGATGTAATAATCATTTAATCGGAGGCATTTATTATGTTTATGGAAGAACGACAAAAGGAAATAGCAGATATAATCAAAGAAAAGGGAAAAATTACTATTGCCGAAATAACGGGCCAATACAGCATATCCGATGAATCGGCGAGACGTGATTTGCGACTTCTTGAACAGAAAGGCATTTGCAAAAGGACACATGGCGGCGCCATTGTTTTAAGTCAGGTCAGCGTTGTGCCGCCTTTGAACCGACAGTATGAAAATATGCCGATTTTTGATAATTATAAAGCAATTGCCGAAGTTGCCGTGAAGCAAGTAAGAGAAAATGATATTGTATATCTTACGAGTGGCTCGTTCGGTCACATTGTTATATCGTTGCTGCCAAAAACCATTCATTTTACGGTGGTTGTAAATTCAGTAGATTTTGCAAAGGAACTGAGAGATTTTGAAAATATTGACGTTTATATTGCAGGCGGAAAAATGCGTAAAAGCGGTTCGGTTGTTGATACATTTGCAATAGAATTCGTCAGCAAATTACATTTTGACGTTTGTTTTATCACAGGCTCAGGACTTACTGCGGATTTCGGTCTCTCAAACGGCTCAGATGAAACTGCGACATTCCAAAGAACAGTTATTAAAAACAGCAGAAATAAATGCTTGCTGATGCCAAGCACAAAGATCGGCGTAAACTCTTTTATTAAAGTATGTGATGCCAATGAATTCAACACGGTTATAACAGACTGGGACTGTGCCGAAGAACAAATCTCAGCGCTTGAAGATATGGGAGTGAGCGTTGTTGTTGCTGAGGAAAGAAAATGAACAGAGAGCAAAAATTGAGAAATCTGATTTTAGACAGGTATACAAGCTTAAGACAATTTGCAATTGAAGCAGATATACCCTACAGTACATTAATGACTTTACTGTCGCGTGATATCGGCGGAGCTTCATTTGATGTGGTAATAAAAATATGCAGGCATCTGGATATCGACCCAATGGAATTTTGCGGCAACTAAAATAAAAAAGAAAACATAAAGACGGCGTCTTATCCTTGTAGATAGGAGGTCGTCTTTGTTTGGTGTAGATGGCGGCAACCGAAGGCACAGCCTTCGGTGTGAATCAATTATTGTCCTTTTCTGCTTATCGCAAAAGATGGACTATGCGGTTTCGACTAACGCATAAAGGTAAATAAAAAAACAACCTCTTACCTTTGCAGGCAGGAGGCTGTTTCTTTAATGGTGGAGATGGCGGTAGTCGAAACCGCGTCCGAAAACCCATTACCACAACTTTCTACGAGTGTATCCGATCTTTTAGGATTCCCCTCAGGTGACGCCGAACGGCAGGCTTCACCCTACGGTAGCCTTTAATTCATGGTGTCATACAAGGCTAATCTGACACGCACGTTCACCGCTAATCGACGCCGTTATCCGGGCCGCGGTACTCCCGGTAACGACGGCTGCTAAAAGTTAAGCAGCTTTAAGAACTGTATTGTTGTCGTTTATTTTTAATAAACTGCAGCTTTTATAGCGGGTCTGCACCGCTACTCGCTTATCATGACTCTGAATCCCCGTCGAAATCCTTTCATCCCCATATATTCACACCTGCGCGCAGGTGAACAGATAACGTTATTATTATCTGTCACCCGTGTGCAGATTATGTGCTTAATTAATCTCAATTACGACGTGCTGGCCGTTTTCGTCTGTTACGTTCAGTATTTCTCCGGTAACGCCTTCGTCTATCAGCTCAAAGATGCTGTCTATCTGGCTGCTGTTGAGCGATGCTGAGCCGACGTTTACGATGTTTGAGATTCCTGTTCCCAGCTTTGTGAATTTTTTTACCATTGTCAGCGGTAATGAAACGTTTACAGGCTTTTTGCTGTCACTTGTTACTCTGATATTAAGGCTCAGCTTGCTCAGATCTGCCGGTGCCGGCTTGGACTCTGATGCTTTTGCGGGGGCGCCGCTGAGCAGCTCATCGGTCGTTGTGCCAAGAAGCTGTGCGATCTTCGGCAGCAGCATAATATCAGGGCAGGAGACGTCATTCTCCCATTTTGATACAGCCTGTGCCGTTACACCCAGAAGCTGTGAGAAATCCTCTTGTGTGTAACCCTTTTGTTTTCTGAGCTCTGAAATTCTTGAGCCTAAGGTTGAGGCTTTTTCCTCTTTAATGTTATCGGTGTTTGCGTTTTCTTTTTCTTTTCTGCTGAACAGTGTCATTTTGTTATTCTCCTTTCGGCTTTGCTTTGCCCTAATTTTAGCGGAGAATGCTTCGGGTTTGAAGCGAACAAAGGTTGATTTGAGGGCCGAACGGCTTAACTGTTGGTTAAGTTAAGGCAAAAAACGCTCAACCAACGGTTGTTATTGGTTTCGGAGCGACATGCCGCGCTCGATATCACGCTGTGCGTCCTTCTTTGCGGCAACAGCTCGCTTGTCGTAGAGCTTTTTACCTTTGCAAAGGCCGATCTTAAGCTTTGCTCTGCCTTTAACAAAATAGATTGAAAGCGGAATCAATGAAAGGCCGTCTTGCTTTACCGTGCCGAAAAGGTGGTTGATTTCACGCTTGTGCATAAGCAGCTTTTTGACTCTGAGCGGATCTCGGTTAAAAATGTTACCCTGCTCATACGGGCTGATATGCATACCGTTTACAAAAATCTCACCGTCTTTGATCGAGCACCACGAGTCCTTGAGGTTGACTCTGCCCTGACGGATTGACTTTACCTCTGTGCCGAAAAGCTCGATGCCTGCTTCGTATTCTTCCAGAACAAAGTAATCGTGATAAGCCTTTTTGTTCTGGGCAACGGTCCTGCCGTTTTGTGTCTCCAAGGCTTGATCACTTCCTTTCCTCTGTCCTTGGGAAAATCATTTTATCATATTTACGGATATTGTCAAGGGGAATTTTGCGGTAAAAATGCGGCAAATTATCTGTGATTTTTCGGTATTCAATCAACGATATAATCTTTGTTTTCATCAAGCAGGTGCATCTCTGCAATTACCTCGAGGTAGATGCCCTCGGGGCGGTAATCCTCGCAAAGCACCTTTCCGTCCGTACGGAAGCGAGCCGCCACAGCCGATAAGGAGTAGGGGAGGAGCAGTTTTGCCTGCCTGCGTGTTGGCGGCAGAGCTGCAGCAATTTCACTGAGCAGTTTATCCAGCCCCGTGCCGTCCTTTGCGCTTATCATAACGCTCTTGCCGACTGTCGGCAGGTCTCCCGTTGATTCGATAAGGTCGCATTTATTCATAACGGAGATTATCGGCTTGTTCATACAGCCAAGCTCCGTGAGCAGATCTGCCGTAACGCGAAGATGTTCCGCACATTCGTCGGAGGATGCGTCGCACACGTTCAGAATTACCGTTGCGCTTGCCGCCTCTTCAAGCGTTGATTTGAACGCTTCAACAAGGTGGTGCGGCAGCCTGCGGATAAGTCCGACGGTGTCGATGAGCATCACGCGTCTGCCGTCGGGCAGGTCGAGGCCTCTTGATGTCGGGTCAAGCGTTGCAAAAAGCTTATCCTCTGCAAGCACGCCTGCCTGTGTCAGCGTATTCATCAGCGTTGATTTGCCGGCGTTTGTGTAGCCGACGATTGCCACTGTCTGTACGCCGTCTTTTGCACGTCTTGTGCGCAGGTTGCCTCTGCGCTTTTCAAGCCCCTCAAGCTGTTCTTCAAGCGAAGAAATTCTGCGCCTGATGTGACGTCTGTCGCTTTCAAGCTTTGTTTCACCGGGGCCTCTTGTGCCGATACCGCCGCCCAGACGCGAGAGCTGAACGCCCTTACCTGTCAGACGGGGGAGGGAATATTTGAGCTGTGCCAGTTCAACCTGGAGCTTGCCTTCGCCCGATACTGCACGGCCTGCAAAAATGTCAAGAATAAGCGTTGTGCGGTCGATAACGCGCACGCCCGTTTCATCCTCTATATTACGAGTCTGTGAGGGGGAAAGCTCTGCGTCGAAAATCAGCAGATCAATCTCGTTATCCTCACAGAAAGCTTTAAGCTCCTCAAGCTTGCCGGAACCGATATAGGTTGCGTTGTCGGGCTTGTCACGTTTTTGTATCATCCTTGCAATAACCTGTGCGCCTGCGGTTTTTGCAAGCTCCTCCAGCTCGTCAAGTGAGCTCTCGGGGTCATACAGGTCGAGGTCAACGCATACAAGCACGGCGGTTTCGGGTTGCTGTGAGTTTTCAAAAAATTCTTTCATGTATTATTCAATACCTTTTAATGCTTCAATTTCTGCCTTGTCAACCTTAATGCGTCCGTCTTTGATGACGTTAACGTCGCGGCGGTGCACGCTTACGGGTGCGGCGTTGGGGTTGCGGTCAAGTGTAACCTTGAGCATACCTGTAAGCAGGTTAACGTCGGATACGACGCCCTTACCGTCCCTGGTGTTGACGATTGCACCGATTTTAGGTGTAACCCTTAAAAGGTGCTCGTACGTTTCCTGCTCATACTTCAGGCAGCACATAAGTCTGCCGCAGGTGCCGCTGATCTTAACAGGGTTGAGTGAAAGACCCTGCTCCTTTGCCATCTTTATTGAAACGGGCTGGAAGTCGGCCATATATGAGCTGCAGCAAAAGGGTCTGCCGCAGATTCCGAGTCCGCCGAGCATCTTTGCTTCATCGCGCACACCGATTTGTCTGAGCTCGATTCTTGTGTGGAATATGCTTGCAAGGTCTTTTACAAGCTCACGGAAATCGACTCTGCCGTCGGCTGTGAAATAGAAGAGGATTTTGCTGCCGTCGAGCGTGTAGTCAACGTCAACAAGCTTCATATCAAGCCCGTGCTTTGCGATTTTCTGTTCGCAGATCCCGAGCGCCTCTTCTTCCTTTTTTAAGTTTTCTTCAAGCTTTCTGATGTCCGCTTCCGTGGCCTTTCGGATGATTTTTTTGAGCGGTCTTACTATTTCGCTTTCGCTTACTTCCTTGGGCTCAAGTGCGATTTCGCCGCACTCAACACCGCGGCTGGTTTCGACTATTACTCTTTCGTCAATTTCAAAGTCCATATCTGCCGGGTCGAAATAATATACTTTTCCTAAATCCTTGAATCGGACACCTACAACTTTTGCCATGCTTTTACCTTCTTCTGTGATGTTAGTGTTTATTTATCCTGAGCTTTTCTCATCAGACTGCAAAAGCGCGTGATGAGAAGGGTATTATTAGCGTTTTGTGCTGCGCTTTTTTCAAGCTGAGCTACAGCCTCCATAAGCCTTAGCAGCTGTGCGGCTGTGCATGAGCGTGAGAGCGCGGTTGCTTCGTTTTGTGCGGCTGAAAGAAATACTGCGCTTGCGCTTTGCTTTCTTGCAATCGCATCGCGGAATATTAGTCTGAGCTGTGCGAGTGTGAGCACAAGCAGCTCGGAATCTTTTTCGAATACGCCCGTTTCACGCATAAGGTCATACTCGTTGTGTGAAAGCAGAGCCGCGGCAACGAGCCTTGCCTTTTCGCAGGCTGCATCGTGCTTTTTGTTGAGCGAATCGCTCAGCTGCTGACCGAGATTATATACAGCGGCGCGGGAAAGAATCGTCTCAAGCAGCGCTGATGAGTTGGGGCAGGTGAGGACAAATCTTACATATTCGGGCGGCTCCTCAAGGATTTTGAGGAGTGCGTTTTGTGCCTGGTCATTGGCGTACTGCATATTGTGCAGCAGGAATACGCGGTGTGTCGCTTCGTTCGGAAAAACGAAGGCGTTACTGCGTATTGCTCGTATTGCGTCTACCTTAAGCGGCGACGTATCGTCCTGAGAGGCAAGCGACTCCGAAATATCGGGGTGGAAGCCTCTGGAGGCTTTGACACAGTCGGGGCAGGTGCCGCAGGGCTTTTCACCTGAGCCGGAGCACACGTGAGTGCGGCTGATAAGGCGCGCAATGCCGAGCCTGTCAACCTCGCTTGCTCCCTCAAAAATTATCGCGTGAGGAAGTCTGCCGGTGTCAGCTGCGGTGCTGAGCAGGCCTTGAAGCTCGCTGTTTATCTGAAGACCTTGAAAGTTCATTTTAAAATCCTTACAGCTTTACAAATTTATCTACATCTACGACAAAAACGGTTGCGCCGCCGACATTTACCTCTAACGGTACTGATTTTACAGCACCCTCACTTGCGGCAGGGGAGGTGATTACCTGCTTGTGGCTGTGAGCCTTCTTGCCGATGAGGGCGATGACTTCATCAACCTGGTCCTCATCAACGCCAATAAGCAGGGTCGTGTTGCCCGAACGCAGGAATCCGCCGCTGGTAGAAAGCTTTGTCGCGCTGTAGCCGGCGCGCGAAATTTCTGTTGTGACGGCCTGGGCATCGTCGCTGTGAACTATTGCTATTATAAGTTTCATACTCATATCGTTCAACCCTTATCTTTGTGCTTTGTACTGAGCAAGAGCTTTTGCAAGCTGGTCGGGGCAGGAGGTCGGCTTGAAGCCGCAGGTGATTCCCGAAAGCTTTTCGATGACGCTGTCAATATGCATACCTTTTACAAGTGCACAGATTCCCTTGAGGTTTCCGTCGCATCCGCCGTGAAATTTTACGTCAAGGATGACATCGTTTTCAATGAGGATTGCAATAGCGCGGGAACAGGTGCCTTTGGGTGTGTATTGAAAAATCATTATGGTTACTCCTCACAGTATATATAGTTAAAAATATTATAACCTATTATAAATAATATACCAATGAGCTGTTGATGTCAAGCAAAAGCAAGCAGGCGGCACGACTTTAAAGCCATACCGCCCGCTTACAAAGAATGGGTGTGAAAAAAGAGGTTTTACTATAAATTATGCGATGTATTTGCTTTTCTGTGCAGCGTTGCCGCGGCTTTTTACAACGTGGAGCTGGCTGCGTCTTGCCTGGGCAACTCTCTCTGCGTGTGCTCTGCGCTGTGCGTTGAGCTTTGCTGCCTTCTTTCTTCTGTGGCGGATAATTACCTGAGCGATATGGTAGCCGATTCTGTCAGCTACTCTGTCCTCAAAGGCGATTAACTTTTCCTCGTGCCATATACCTGTGAGAATGAGTGCGAGTGCGATTGCTGCGATTGTCATCTGAAACCAAAACATATTTTATACTTCCTTTCTTTTCAATGAGTAATTTGTGTCGGACGAATAATGAACGTTTGTTCTTTACGAGTATGATTATAGCACATTTTTCGAACATGTCAATACAAATGTTCGAAAAAATTCTGGCAGTCAGTCCTAAAAATGGGACTTTGCTCAAAATGCGATTTTATGAGCGAAGTTTTAGTGTTTTCCGTGTTGTTTTTTGCGGTCAATATACGGTGCTGTCAATGCTTTTACCTTGTCATTCTACAAGTTGACCAAAAAAGCACAAAAAACTTTTAGCTTATTTTGTCGATAACCTCCTTGACTAAACACTATATATTGTGGTACAATCTCTTTGCAACCGAAAAAGCCTCTGACGAAAACGGGCGTTAAGCCTGCGTGGAGATGACCACGGTGAGGTTTTGTGTATGCCGATCGTCTGGGCAGCATTCCGTTATTGCGGAGTGTTGCCTGTTTTGTTTAGAAAGGTAAGAAGAAAGGAGAAAAAATCATGTTCGAACAGTGGAAAGGATTTGTAAGCGGCAACTGGAAAAACAGAATAGATGTCCGCAATTTTATCCAGACTAACTATAAGCCTTATGAAGGTGACGAAAGCTTCCTTTGCGGCCCTACGGAAAGAACCAAGGCGGTTTATGCAAAGTTTGATGAGCTTCTTAAAAAAGAACACGAAAACGGCGGAGTGCTTGATATTGATACGGAAACAGTAACATCGCTTACTGCATATGCACCCGGATATCTGGATAAAGAAAATGAAATTATTGTCGGTTTGCAAACTGATGCGCCGCTCAGACGAGGTGTTAACCCCTTTGGCGGTATAAATATGACTCGTAAGGCTTGTAAGGCCTACGGCTATGAGCTGAGCGATAAAATTGAGCAGGAGTTTACCTACCGCACAACTCATAACGACGGCGTTTTCCGTGTTTACAACGATGAAATCCGTGCCGCACGCCACACAGGTATAATCACGGGCCTTCCCGATGCATACGGCAGAGGCAGAATCATCGGCGATTACCGCCGTGTTGCCCTCTACGGTATCGACAGGCTGGTAGAGGAAAAGAAGAAGGATAAGGCGGCACTCGCTGCCGGTAATGTTGAAGCTGAAGAAATCCGCAGACTTGAGGAGCTTTATCAGCAGATTGCATTCCTCGGCAAGCTCAAGGAAATGGCTGCAATGTACGGCTACGATATTTCTGAGCCTGCAAAGGATTCGAAAGAGGCTGTACAGTGGCTTTATTTCGGCTACCTTGGCGCAATCAAGGAGCAGAACGGTGCTGCAATGAGCCTTGGCAGAACCTCGACCTTCCTCGATATTTATTTTGAGCGTGATCTTGCAAACGGTACGTATACAGAAGAGCAGATTCAGGAAATTGTTGATGATTTCGTTATGAAGCTGCGTATGGCACGTCACCTGCGCACGCCTGAATACAACGAGCTTTTTGCCGGCGACCCGATGTGGATTACAGAGGCAATCGGCGGTATGGGTGAGGATGGCAGAACCCTCGTTACAAAATCCTCGTTCCGTATTCTTAACACTTTATATAATCTCAATCCCTCGGCTGAACCCAATCTGACCGTTCTCTGGTCGGATAAGCTGCCCAAGGCATTCAAGCGCTTTGCCGCAAAGGTAAGCTGTGATACGGACTCTATCCAGTATGAGAATGACGAAGTAATGCGTCCTATTTATGGCGACGATTATGCAATTGCCTGCTGTGTTTCTGCGATGAGAGTCGGCAAGGATATGCAGTTCTTCGGTGCAAGAGCAAACCTGGTCAAGCTCCTTCTGATGAGCCTTAACGGCGGCAGAGATGAAAAGAGCGGTATGCAGGTTGCACCGGCAGGTAAGAGGTTTGAGGGTGAATACCTCGATTACGATACCGTGCTCAGTCTTATGGATGAGTACCGCCCCTGGCTTGCAAGAACCTATGTCAAGGCAATGAATATGATTCATTATATGCACGATAAGTACGCTTATGAAAAGGTGCAGATGGCTCTTCACGACAGCGACGTTCACCGCTATATGGCTTTCGGTGTTGCAGGACTTAGCGTTCTTGCAGATTCACTTTCTGCAGTTAAGTACGCAAAGGTCAAGGTTATCCGTGATGAGAGCGGACTTATCACCGATTTTGTCACAGAGGGTGATTTCCCCAAGTACGGCAACGATGATGACAGGGCTGACCTTATTGCCAAAGAGCAGATAGGTCTCTTCTTTGAGGAACTCAAAAAGATTCCGACATACAGAAACGCAGAGCACACGCTCTCGATTCTCACTATCACATCCAACGTTGTTTACGGCAAAAAGACGGGCAACACACCCGACGGCAGACGTGCAGGCGAGCCCTTTGCCCCCGGTGCTAACCCGATGCACGGCAGAGATGCTTCAGGCGCTCTCGCTTCGCTTAACTCTGTTGCAAAGCTGACCTATGACGTATGTAAGGACGGTATTTCAAACACCTTCTGCGTTGTGCCGCAGGCACTCGGAGCTGACGATGAGACGCGTTACGAAAACCTCAGCGTGATTATTGACGGCTATTTCTGCCAGAAGGCACAGCATATCAACATCAACGTATTTGACCGTGATATGCTGATTGATGCTTCCGAGCATCCCGAAAAATATCCCAACCTTACAATCCGCGTTTCGGGCTATGCCGTTAATTTCCACAAGCTCTCCAAGGAGCAGCAGAAAGAGGTTATTGCGCGTACGTTCCATTGCTGTATGTAAGCAACGTGACGTTGCATCCGATACCTCAATTAATCGACTGCCCCTGAGCAGAAAGAGGCGGTTGCCGTACGTGTGTTTTGCTTATATATGCAGCAACGTGACGTTGCATCCGATACCTCAATTAATACAATTGAGATAAGAGATAATATGTAATAGATAATAAACTCTATTAAAAGAGGAGAGGGCAAAACCTCTCCTCGATTTTTAAAAGGAGGTGCAGTATGAGCGTTAAAGGCAAGGTGCATTCTTTTCAGAGCCTCGGTGCTGTTGACGGTCCGGGTATCAGGTTTGTTGTTTTTATGCAGGGCTGTCCGTATTCCTGCCCATACTGTCATAACCCCGATACAAGACCCTTCAGCGGCGGCACCGAATACACGGTTGACGAAATTGTTGAAAAGGCAAAGCGCTACAAGACGTATTTCGGTGATAAGGGCGGTGTTACCGTTTCGGGCGGTGAGCCGCTGATGCAGGCTGAGTTTGTGGCTGAGCTTTTTGAGGCGCTTCACAAAAACGGAATCACAACCGCTGTAGATACGGCAGGCGTCAGAGTTACTGATGCCGTACGCCGTGTGCTTGCAAGCACGGATACAGTGCTCTGCGATATAAAATTTCCGAGTGATGAGCTGTATAAAAAACATATAGGTACGGGGCTTGATACTGTGCTCGGATTTATAGAGGAGTGCAACAAAACGCAGGCAGACGTTATTATCCGCCACGTTGTCGTGCCCGGTATGACCGACGGTGAGGAAAGTGTGAAAAAGGTTGTTCAGCTTGCTCGTAATGCTGTAAATCTTGCAGGTATCGAGCTGCTGCCGTTTAAAAAGCTCTGCTTGCAGAAATACGATGAGCTGGGGCTTGAGTTTCCGCTTGCTTCAACACCTGAATGTACGTATGAAACCATTGAAAAACTGAAAAAACTGTGTCAGATATAAAAAAGGCTGTAAGAAAAATGTTTCTTATAGCCTTTTATCGTTTTGTTCATTCCTTGCCGAAAAACGGAAGTATTGCGGCGATTGCAAACCAGATTATCTGGCAGATGCAGACGTGCAGGGGATTGAGTGAAAGCGGACCGCTGAAGATCATTATAAGCAGCGTCAGCAGTAAGCCTGCCGCCATACAGAAGGTCTGCAGCGTGCTTATTTTTCCTGCTGTTGAGCAAAGCTTGCCTGCTGCGCTTACAGCGTGCAGGAATGCTGCTGCTTTGCCGTTGTGTATCAGCTTTGCATCTTCGCGTATTACCGTGTGCTCGGCGTATTTCTTGAGCACTTCGCCTGCGGTGTTGCTCACAACCTTGACGGAGTTGAGCGGCAGGTCAAAGCACCTTGCAATGAATTTTTCGTTGATATTTGAGTCTGTCGTACGTACAAGGATGTTGATGCCGTTGTTTTCTATGTGGCGCAGATATTCCGCAATCTTTTTGTTTTTGCCGTAGCTTACAACGAAGAAAGCGGCAAGCTTGCCTGCATCGGCAAGGTAAATAATCTGTCTGTCGCCCCGTGCGTATTTGGATTCGTCAATGCTCATCGGTATTTCGATGTTGTGGTTTTCGAGGAGCTTGCGGTTGCCTACGAAAATTCTTCTGTCTCTTATCCAACCTGTAAGTCCGAGGCGCTCTTCGTATTTGAGGTCTTCAACTTTGAGCAGGAGCTCGTTATGCTCCATAATTACGTTTTCAAACAGACCGCTTACGGGACCGCCTGCGGCAATCAGCATTGATGCGGCGGTGAGTACGGCATCGTCAACACGCAGCCCGTTGAACGTTTTCATACCGTGAATGTTGCAGTTTTCGCTGGGGAAAAGGTCTGAAGCATCAAGCGCGATTGCGTTTGTCGATTCGTATTCGAAAGCGGCGGCATAGCTTGTTACCATTGCGCCTTCCTTGTTGAGCTTCTTATTTTCAATCAGCAGGGGAAGGTTAGCGGCGATGAATGCGCAGGCAGGTGCGCTCATACAAAGTGCACCGCTGAAAAGGCTGAAGCCGCCTGCGAAGCTCTTTGTGATTATGCCTGCGATAATGCCGATTACGGCACTTGCAAGTGTTGAAGCAGGTACGAGCTTTGCACAAAGGTCGTCGGTCGAATTGCTCGAAAGAGAGTATGACATAAACCTTGCGGCAAATTTTGTTCTGCCCGAATATCGGATATCCGCATTGCCCATCACAACGTTCTGACTTACGCGGTTTGCATCAAGCGCATTGTCAATCGTTCTGACGCTGTACAGCCCCTCTTTTCCTTGTCTGAAAAGGAATGCAAAGTTTGACATTGTGCGTGAGTGAACAAGAATATTACCGACCGAGCCAAAGCACAGCAGGAGAACGGCGGCAAGGGAGAATATCGGGTATTCATCTGAATCGAATGAGGTGATTGCAAGTATGTTATGGATAAGTGCGCCGAGTGCTGCGACAAGTACGGGAGTCTGCGCATTTGGCTTGCGCGAGCCGTTAATGAAGCAGGTGATGCCGGAAATGCAGGCGGGAAGAGCGGCTGCAATTGAAGCGCACAGGAACGCAAGAGAGATAACATATGTGGCAGGTGCACCGTTTATTGGCTCGCACGCTGCGTTGATTTTGTCTGCTACTCCTGTGATGCCGGTAGTAATCAGCAGCACAAGTGCGCATACAGCTGTCACGATAACGCCGACGGTTGCAATAAGCTTGTTGCGTGCTATGAAGGTATGTACCTTTTTAGCGTCGGACGGCTTTGTGAATTCAATACGCTGGTTGACAAGTCTGTGCCTTGTTTTTGTTGTGGAGAATCTTATGCGTTTTTTGTTTTCGGAGCCGCTGTTTATAAGCTCGTGCGAAACCTCCGCATCCATTTTTGGTTCTTCGATCTCCGTGCCCTCAAGCTTGAAGGATTTGACTTTTTTGCTTCTTGTTCGCTTGAGCTCAGCTTCAACTTCTTTTTCGCTTACCTTCACAACCTCTTCCAGCTCAAAGAATCCGGGCAGAACCATCTGTTCTTCTTCGTAGTGCGTTACCACGGGAGGCTTGGGCTGAGACTCAACCTTGGGTATGTCACCCGTACGGTGAAACTTTTTCTGCTCTTCTTCGATAAGCTCATCGGCAGGCAGAATATGAGGCAGCGCGTGAAGGTCGGCCGTGTTGTCGTAGGCATTGCTCGTTGTGACAATGCCGGGGCGTTCGTAAACGGGTGAAAAGCTTACGTGCTTTGTTTTGCCGTCAATCGCAGGGTCAATTGCGTAAGTTTCGTCCTCGGCTTCATCTGCAGGATTGTAAGCTTCTGCAGGCTTGATGTCGGGCCCGATTACGCGTGTCTTGCTCTCCTCAACAGGTTGAGGCTCTTCTGTGAGTGTCACTTTTTCCTCCTGCGGTGCGGCTTCATCGGTCACATCGGGGAAAAGTGATGCTATATCGGTATTCAGGTTGAACTGACCGAAATTAATTGGCGACGGGGTAGGTGGAGTGTATATTTTAATCGGTTCTTCGTCTTCCTCTTCGGGGGTTACAATCTCTATAGGCTCGGGTATAACGGGCTCGAAAGCAACCTTTGTGCTTGTCTGTTCGTAGTCAGTAGGATTCTCCTGATTATCGCCGCTGTCTTCAGCTAAAGCTACGGGCTCATAGAAGCTCGGCATGCTCGGCAGGGAGAACGGAATACCGTCATCTTCTTCGTTTTCCAACGCAATAGGCTCCTGAATTTCGGGCTCTGCCGTTTGGGCAAAATCGGTCAGAGAGAAAGGAGCTTCTTCATCCTCTTCGGGCTCTAAAGCAATCGGCTCAGAAGCCTCTGGCTCTGCAGTCAAAGTGAAATCCGGCAGAGAGAAAGGAGCTTCTTCATCCTCCTCGTTCTCTAAAGCAATCGGCTCAGAAGCCTCCGGCTCTGCAGTCAAAGTGAAATCCGGCAGAGAGAAAGGAATTTCTTCATTCTCTTCGGGCTCTAAAGCAATCGGCTCCGAATTTTCGGGTTCCCGTATCTCGGTAAAAGGCTCTGTATGGGGCTCGGTCATTACGTCCGGCTCACAAAGCGATTCTTCATTTTCTTCAACCGGTGGCTCGAGATTGATTTTCTGTGCTTCGTTATGTGTGGGATTAATATCGTCAGCCGCTTGAGCCTTCTGTGCTGTGGCGGCACTTTCTTTTTTTGACAATGCTGATTGATAGCCGCTGTCGCTTCTGATCGCATCAAGCAGCTCATCAAATGTTAAGTTGCTGATATCCATACTTGGAGTCATTCCTTCCGCGGTTATCTTTGTCTTGAAACTTCAAACATAAGTATGCCTGCCGCAACGGAGGCATTTAGGGAGTTGACCTTGCCCTTCATCGGGAGAGAAACGATAAAGTCGCATTTCTCTTTTACAAGGCGGCCCAGACCCTTACCTTCAGAGCCGATGACGAGGGCGACACCGCCTGAAAAATCTGTTTCGGACCAATTCTGTCCGTCCATATCTGCACCGTACACCCATATGCCGCGCGCTTTGAGCTCGTCAAGGGTAGATGGGAGGTTGGAAACACGCGCAACAGGCACGTACTCGACAGCACCTGCAGAGGTCTTGCCGACAACGTAGCTGAGTGATGCGTTGCGGCGCTTGGGTATAATTACACCGTGAGCACCTGCAGCGTCAGCCGTACGGATGATTGCACCCAGATTGTGCGGGTCCTCAACCTCATCACATACGATGATAAAGGGCTTTTCGCCCTTTGCCTCGGCTGCGGCAAAAATATCCTCAACGTCAGCGTACTCGTGGGCTGCAGCATAAGCAGCAACTCCCTGGTGGCTTCCGCCGCCGCACATAAAGTCAAGCTTCTTGCGGTCAACCTCTTTTATAACGATGCCTCTTTCACGGCATTCGCCTATGATCTTTCCGATGCTTCCGCCTCTGTCTCCCTTAGCTACGAGCAGAGTGTCGATTGCGCGGTTGCTTTTTAAGGCTTCTGAAACGGCATTTCTGCCGATTATAAGGTCATTGTTCTTTTCTTCCATAACACAATTCTTCCTTACACAACATATATAGAGGCATTATACCATATATATAGTAAAAAACCAACAGTTTTTTAAAAAAAGACACAAAATATCGACGCTTTTTTATCGGCAGCTGAAGTAAGATAAAACAAACGGAAAAACATGGAAAAAAGGATGTTGAAAATGAACACGGTAAAGGAAAAAAGGAGCATCTTAAAGATAAAACTGCCGCACATGAGTAAGAGCTTTTCGGGGCAGATTTTATCCTTCACAGTAGGGTTTGTGCTGTCATTTGCACGGCTAGCTTTCGGCATTTCTCCGTTTGCGGCGGCGTTTACAGCCTCGGCACAGGGTGACAGGTGTATTGCGGCAATGCTCGGCAGCTGCTGCGGATATCTGCTCGATATGGACGGAGTTTATACGGCAAGGATGCTTGCCGTGATGATTTGTGTCGGTATGATAAACTATTTCACCGCAAAAACCGTTGCGCCCGATTCAAAAAGCCTTGTTGCACTTGTCAGCTGCGGCGGTTGCAGTATTCTCACGGGGGTAACCGTACTTGCCGCGCAGGGCTTCAGCGCAGATGGGGCGATCACTTACCTTTTTGAGAGTATAGTCGGTGCAGGCAGCGTATGCTTTCTTCGCCGTTTGAGTTTTTCGCATGGATTTTTTAAGGGGCGTGAGCCTCTTGATATGAAACAGCTTTCAGGCATAACCGTTTTTCTGAGTATGCTTGTTATGTCGGCTGAGCGGCTTGTTATCGGCGGAATAAGCCTTGCACACATAGCGGCGGCTGTGATAATTCTCGTCACGGCAAAGCTGACGGGCGTTTCGGGCGGATGCATCAGCGGCGGCGTGATGGGCTTTTCCGTCTGCCTTTTGCGTGATGCGTCTCCCATCGGCATAATATATACCTTTGCGGGTCTTGCTTCGGGTGCGGTTTCGCGCTTCGGTACGGCGGCACAGTGTGCGGCTTTCGGGTTTGTAGGTGCTGTTGTCGTAATTGTCAATTCGGGCGAATTCGACGTTATCAGCACAATTTACGAAATGATAATTTCGGTTATAATTTTTGCGTTGATACCTAAAAAATTCTTTAACCTCAACCGAAAATATTTTGCTTCGGGTGATACGCTGCCGGAATTTGAAGCAATGAAAGAGGCTCTTGTAATGGAGCTTGAAAGTGTAAGCGGCGGTCTTGATGAGGTTGCCGACGCTGTGGATAGAATAGCCAAGGGAATCCGCGAGCTTGAAAATGAACAGGGCGAGGATGCCGTAGGCAGCGAAACACGTCAGCTTGTGCGCGACCAGTTTTCGATACTATCAACTGCTGTCAGAGAGATAAGTGAGCACTTTGCAATGGAAACGAGGTTTGACACAAAAACAGGTGCAAAGGTGCGCGCTGTACTGACTGAATACGGAATCACACCTAAACGGATAGTTTGCTCAGGTGTCGGAGAAACGGAAAAAATAGATATCACGGCGGAGCGTATCAACGGAAAAATCAGCCGCTCTGCATTAACCGGCGATATCGAGCAGGCGTGCGGCTTCCGTCTGAACATACCTATGGTAAAGCAGGATGAAAACGTTACGAAAATGACGTTTGAAAAAAGACCGAAATACAATCTGCGCATCGGTCACGCTCAGCGCATCGCACAAGGCAAAATGTGCGGTGACAGCTGCGATTATTTCAGCGATAAATACGGCAACAAAATAGTGGCTATCAGCGACGGAATGGGTACGGGGCCGAGGGCTGCGGTTGACGGCAGCGTTGCCCTGCGGCTTTTTTCAAAGCTGATTGAATCGGGGCTCGGCTTTGACAGTTCACTAAGGCTTGTCAACTCAGCAATGATTGTAAAATCGTCAGAGGAGTCGCTTGCAACGATAGATTCCGTGCGGATTAATCTCAGCAGCGGCAAGGCGGAATTTTTTAAGTCGGGAGCCAGCGTTTCGTTTATCTGTAAAGGTAAAAGGGTTTACACAGCAGGCCATCCGTCGATGCCGCTTGGCATTCTGCGCGATATTACGCCCGACCGCTGTGAAAGCGTGCTCAGACGCGGCGATAAGCTGCTGATGATATCTGACGGAGTTTTGCCGCAGGCTTACCGCGAAATTGCCGAAAAACTGAGCAGATACAACAAAAACGACCCCTGCGGACTTGCCGAAGAGGTCGTTGAAATTGCCGAAAAATATACGGAATCAAAGCATCCCGATGATATTACAGCTGTTGTTATTATTGTTGGGTAATGCGCCACAGTTCGTTTGAAAGTGCAGCTAATTCATCAAGTGTAAAGCTCTCTGCCCTTACATTTTCGCTGTGTCCTGCAGCTTCAATTGCCTTGTATACAACGTCCTTGGGCAGCGACATTCCCGAACTGATTGAGTTGGCGGCGGTTTTTCTGCGCTGTGCAAAAACAGCCTTTACCATTCTGAAGAACATCCTCTCGTCGCAAAGCTCGATGGGAGGATTTTTTCTGACGTTTAGTCTGATTACGCTGCTGTCAACCTTGGGTGCCGGCATAAATGAGCCTGCGGAAACGTCGAACATTTTTTGCGCATCGGCGTAGTAATCCACAGCTACGGTAACTGCGCCTGCATCTCTGCTGCCGACGGGTGCGCACAGCCTTTGTGCAGCCTCTTTCTGTACCATTACGGTAATGTTTTCTACGGGCAGTCGGCTCTCCAGAAGATGCATAATAACGGGAGAGGTTATGTAGTAGGGGAGGTTGGCGCAGACAGCGACCTTCATACCGCTGAATTTTTCTTCAATCAGCTTATGCAGGTCAACCTTAAGTACATCGGAATTTACGATTTCGACGTTATCAAAATCGGCAAGTGTTTCGTCAAGCACGGGCAGCAGACGTTCGTCAAGCTCAATTGATACAACTTTCTTCGACTTTTTGGCAAGTTCTGCCGTGAGCACACCGAAGCCGGGGCCGACCTCGATAACACCCGTGTTTTCATCAGCACCGCAGGCGTCAGCCATCCTCGGGCATACCGTGGGATTGATGAGGAAATTCTGGCCGAGTGCCTTTGAAAATTTGAAGCCGTGTCGGCTGAGCAAATCTTTAACAACTGAAATGTCTGATAAGTTTTTCATAAAACCAAACTGCTCCTGAAAAATTTTTGTTTTTCCTTTACTTATTTCGTGATTAGTTATATAATAAAATCCAAAGAAACAAATAGTGAGGTAATTGATATGGCAATTCTTGTAACCGGCGGTGCGGGCTACATCGGCTCACACACCAGCATTGAGCTTATCCAAAAAGGATACGATGTTATTATACTCGATAATTTCTATAACAGCAAGCCTGAAGCGCTTAATCGCATCAAAAAAATTTCCGGCGGAGATTTTAAATTTTATGAGTGCGATATCCGTGACAAGGCAGGGCTTGATAAGGTTTTTGCGGAAAATGATATTGAGGCTGTTATTCACTTTGCGGGTCTCAAGGCTGTCGGCGAGAGCTGCCGCAAGCCTCTCGAATACTACGAAAACAATATCGGCGGCACGGTAACCCTTTGCGAGGCTATGCGCGACGCAGGCTGCAAGAAGATCGTTTTCAGCTCATCTGCCACGGTATACGGCAGCAACAATCCGTCTCCCCTCCGTGAGGATATGCCTGCAGGCGGTACAACCAACCCCTACGGCACGACAAAGCTCTATATCGAAACTATTCTTTCCGACCTCTATGCATCCGATAATGAGTGGAGCGTAGTTATTCTTCGCTACTTCAATCCCATCGGTGCTCATAAGAGCGGCCTTATCGGTGAGGATCCCAACGGTATCCCGAACAACCTTATGCCCTACATAACACAGGTTGCAATCGGCAAGCTCGACCACCTCAATGTATTCGGCGACGATTATCCGACGCACGACGGTACGGGCGTGCGCGACTATATCCACGTTGTTGACCTTGCAATCGGTCACCTTCACGCAGTAAAGAAGGCTTGTGAGGGCACGGGCCTGAATATCTACAACCTCGGTACGGGCAAGGGCTACAGCGTTCTCGACGTTGTCAAGGCATTTGAGAAGGCAAGCGGTCAGGAAGTCAAGTATGTCATCGGTCCCAGACGTGACGGCGATATCGCAACCTGCTACTCCGACCCTGCTAAGGCAAAGGCGGAGCTCGGCTGGGAGGCAATGTACGGCATTGAAGAAATGTGTGCCGACAGCTGGAACTGGCAGAAGAACAATCCTCAGGGGCTTTAAACAAAACAGAAACGCCATTCCGTATTTTTGCGGAATGGCGCTTTTTATGTTTTCAGCGTTTTGAGGTACTGCTTTTGTTCGGGTGTTATGCGGTAGCTCTCCCTTGCTTTTTGTATCGTCTTTTCGTGTATGCGGCTGTCGAGTCTGTGCTGCTCAAGGTATGGCAGGGCGTGTGTGTACTGCTTTGCGAGTGCTGTTGCAAAATACCACGCAACCATCATAATAACGTAGTATTCGTCGCTTTTCACCGCGGCAATCTTCTCCATAATGCAGGGGTCAAATTGCTCGTCGAGGAAGTAAAGCATAAGCGTTTCAATGCCGAATCTCACCGTATAGGTGTGCTCTGATTGCATCCATTCAAAGCATTTGTCCTTCAGCTCGGACGTATGCTTTCTGAATACCTTCGGGCGCAGCATATCGCAGGTTGCCCAGTTGTCGATATACGGCAAAAACCGCTCAAGCTCCGATATGCAGAGGTCATAGTCTCTTATCTGCTCAATCAGAAATGCGTGGAGGTTGTTTTCCTCATAGTATTTGTGCGGAAGTGATGCGAGGAATTCTTTTGCCTGCGCAGAGCCGTAAAGCTCCTTTGCAAGCCGGCGCAGCTCAGGTGTCCTGACTCCGATTACTGTTTCTTTGTCGATTCCGGGCATTAGTCTGCTGTGAAAGTCTCGGTAAGCTGTATCCTGTTTTTCAAAAAGACGTTTTACAATCGTATCCATATTTTTGACCTCTTTAGTTGATAAGCTTATTCTAACATATTTTTCGTTGATTTTAAACACGCTGTAAAAATATTGCATCGGTGATTGATATGGCGGATTTTTTGTGCTAAAATAGCATTATCATTTATAAGGAGGATATTTTTATGAAACGTATATCAAAGGTTATAGCGGCTTTGCTTTCGCTGGTGCTTGTTTTTCAGTGCGCTGTTGCATCCTCTGCCGCATTTGACGACAAGTCAATGACGCAGGCTGAGTGGGATGCTTTATACGCTCAGCTTCGTGATGACAACACTCTTCCTGCACTCTGTGTCGGTGCTGACGAAACACAGCTCAATATCTGTTGGCACGCTGATGCAGATAATGCACAGCCCAAGGTAAGGCTTGCAAAGAGCGCATCGATGAGCGGCTACGTCGAATTTACGGGTGAAACAACTCCTGCCGAAACAGATGAGCAGGTTGTATGCCGTGTTACGATGACGGGTATTGAGGCAAACACAACATACTACTATCAGTGGCTTGGCGATGAAGGCTGGAGCGAAGCTTATAAGTATGAATCAAAGGGCTTTGACAGCTACAAGATGATGCTTATCGGTGATATTCAGATTGGCGGACAGAGCACCGACAACCCCGAGGAGCAGTCAAGAATCGGTTACGTCTGGCAGAGTGTGCTTGATGAAGCTCTCACAAAGAATCCCGACATCAGCTTCCTGCTTTCCCCCGGTGACAATACGTCAACAGGTAAGGCGGCTGACGAGTGGCAGACGCTTCTTATGCCCGAATACACACGCAGCCTGCCCCTTGCCCTTGCGATCGGTAACCACGACAAAAAGGGTATGATGTACGAATACTATACCCATATGCCTAACGAGTTTTTCGGCAAATATTTCACAGGTCTGGACAGAGATTTCTGGTTCCGCTACGGCGACGTGCTCTACCTTGTGTTTGATGCTTGCTCGGGCTCTGCTGCAGACCACAGAGCGATGGCAAAGGAAGCAGTAGAGGCTAACCCCGATGCAAAGTGGCGCATAGGCGTTATGCACCAGGGCCTTTATGCACCCGGTATCGCAATGCTCGAGCCCGAAACGAATATTCTTCTCAATGCGGTTTTTCAGCCCATTTTCGAAATGTATGACCTTGATATGGTCTTTACGGGACACACTCATATGCAGGGCCGCTCAAACTTCATCAGCGACGGTGTTGTAGTCGGCAAGGCTGAAAGCGGCAAGACCTACACAGACCCCAACGGCATTATCTACCTCAACACAAATGCTTGTTGTGATCAGGGCTCAATGGACGATATGTATCTCTGGCCCTATACCGCATATGCTTTTGAGGATGCTGACGTCACAACCTATTCAACCGTTGAATTTACAGACACCACAATGGTTGTCAAGACCTTCAGAGGCGACAACAGCGAGCTGCTTGACAGCATCACAATCGAAAAGACCAAAGGCTTCGATGATAACCCTGTAAGTGTTTTCTTCCGCACAATGCTTTACAAGGCTGTTGAGCTTCTCGGTCTTGTCTATATGAAGATAGATGAGGTCGTTGTTGCTATCCGCGGCGGTCACTTCTGATACTGTTAAATAAAAATTAAACGCAGACTTTTCACGGCTTTTGCCGCGTAGAAGTCTGCGTTTTTTCGTTGTGATTTTATTCGCTTGAGCCGAATTCTTCAGCGTAACCGATGACGTTTTCCTGACGTCTGTCGGCAAGCTCGTTGTACATTTCGTCACGCTTTTGTTTTGATATAGGCCAGAGGAATTTAGGTACGATGCGGAGTATGCCTGTGAGTGTGGGAACGATTGTGCACAGCGCAAACTCCCAAAACTTTGTTCTGTCGTTCTGTGTGCCGATTTCAAGGCCCTGAACGTAGCCGATTTTTTTCATAATAATGCTTGTGACAGAGCCGAGCAGGGCGCTCTGCATCTTGAGGATAAGTCCCTTTGCAACGCCTGTTGTGGCTTCCATACGGTAGCCGTTTTTCCATTCGCAGTAGTCCATAGCTTCGTTCCAAAGGTCTGCCGTGATGACCTTTGAAATACCCCACGACCACTTGGCAAACCACTCTTTCATACCGAAGGCTATACACATTGGCACTGTCCGGTAGAACATTTTCTTGTTTTTCGTCATACCAAATAGGAATACGCCGATTGAAAGTGCGCTGTTGTATATGTCGTTGAATATCCACAGCGATTTTGATGAGAACCTCTTTCTCAGCGGCTCAACTAACAAATAGCTTATGCTGCCGTTGATGCCTGAGGGTATGTTGAGGATTGTGATAAGTGAGTAGCTGCCCAGAACGTCGATGAAATAGTTTGTTTCGCTTTTGCTGATTGAGAAATTGCCGAGAAATTCGGAAAGGCACATCAGCAGCACTGGGTAGTTTGAGATGATTGCCTTGAGTCCCTCTTTTACACTTGGCTTTTCCAGTGATTGCGGCACTCTTTCCTTTGACTGAAGGAAGAACCAGAATGTGCAAAGCGAGGAGATAAGCGCGGTTACCGAGCCCATTACCATAAATACGCTGCTGAGCTTCCAGGTTACAATCTTGTTGTTTACAAGGTCTATCAGCACGCCCATTATGTATCGCGGCATATCTTCGCCCATAAAGCCCGTAAGCAGCTCTGCCAGCGTAATAAGCCGTATACGTTCGGCAGGGTTTGGTGTGATGGTGGACATATATCCGCTTTTTGCAACGTTTGTAAACGTGCCTGCGGTTTCATTTATTATGAGGAAGAAATAGTAGTATAAAAGCTTTGGCAGATATGTGCCGTTGGTGGCAGGGAAGAAAAGCGGTATCAGCCAGGTGAATATGCTCATTACCGTGAGCGGCAGCTGCATACCGACAAGGAAGGGGCGGAATTTGCCGATTCGGGTACGTGTGCTGTCAACAATAACGGAGATAAAAGTATCGTTTATTACGTCCCATACCGTTGTCGCGATATTCATAACCGCGTTGACGGTAAAATCGATGTTTACAACGTCCCAGATGTATCTTTCGGAGAAAGAGTTTATGTTGAAGGAGTTTGACCAGTCATTGAGCAGGTATGCTGTGGTTTCCTTTACACCGACATAGTTTCGGCCCTTGTAATAGGATACCTTTTCTTCCTGCTTTTTAGTTTTTGTTTCGGACACGCTTCCACCTCCTTAACCGTTGGGGTTATTATCGTCGTTAACAGTAACCGTACATTCATCTGTGAATTTTTCACCGAGATACTCGAGTGTTACCGTTATCGTAACGGGTACACAAGAAGCTTTGATTCCCTTGACGTATCCCATTTCATCAATTGTTGCAACACTGTTATCCGATGAGGTGAAGGTCACCTTGTACTCGCTGTCGTTTTCGATTACAGCGTTGACCGACAGCATAATTTCGCCGTTCGGTTCAACGGTAACTGAATTTTCCGCAAAGCTGATGCCTGCATAGGCGTATTCGCAGCGGCGGCTTGTTTTGTATTCGAAGCTTACAAGTCTGTCTGCAAAAACCTCGAGGCTGTCTTTGAAAGTAACGTCAGCGGTGATGCTGTAGACCTTATCAAACGTAATAGTGTCAATTTCGTCGGTAATTCTGTTTATTTTTGCACGGATCACGTCTTGTGAAAGCTTTATTTCGCTGCTGTTTACCGTGCATACGTCAGCAATACCGTCGGTGAATTTTTTGCTTATCTGTGCCGAGTAATCTTCGGACATGGGCTTGAGATAAACCGTTATAAAGTAGTAATCTGCGTCAATAAGCTCGCCCGTGTCGGAATTGTATACAGGGTTACCGTTTTCGTCTGCTTCGCCTACAGAGAAGGTGACACGCTCAACCTCGTCGGGGGATAAGCTTACTGCGGTCATACCGTGTGTGAAGCTGCCGAAAACACCTGTTACGTCTTCCGGATAGTAGCTGTCAACGGCTGAAAGCATTTTGTTTTTTGCATAAATGAGCAGATTTCGGTCAGATTCAAGCAAATTACCGCTTTTATCCGTTGCGGCAATAGTGCCGTCATCAACCGAAATGTCGGTGTATATATTTGCCTTGATGAATTTGTTGTTTGCTGCCTGTGACGTGACCTTACCGAGATAGGCAAGGAGTGTCGGCGTATCGCTGCTCAGCTCGGTTTTGCTCTGTGTTTCATATTCAACTGAGGATGTGTTTTCTTTTTCAACGCTTCGTACGGTTATCACAAGCACAACCGCACACGCAACAAGTGCGATTATACTTATCAGACCGAAAACAAGAAACTGCAGCTTTTTGCTTTGCTTTTTCTCAGCCATTCTGCTCGCCCTCCTTTTCTTCGTCTGTACCGAATACGGGAAGAGGCAGCTCGTCGAGCGTGATTTCGCCTGCCTTTATCTGCTTTCTGATTTTGATTCGCTCAAGGTCGATCGGGTCTGTTTCGGGCTGAATATTCTTCTTCAGCAAGAGGTAATTGAGCAAGAATATCAGCGCGAAAACCGCCGCCAGAACAAAGGCGCCTGCACCGCCTGAAGCGGTAACGAACGAACCCTCGGCGGCCTTGGGCATAAGCAGACTGACGGCTGCGGCTGCAACACACAGCGCAAAGCCTGCGGCAGAGAAAGCGCAACAGGCCTTGGCGGATTTGCGGATATTGAGAAATGTGAGTACGAGCGCAATGAAAACGCCCAGACCCATAAGGAAGATGAGCACAAACAGTATTGCATCGGCCGCAAAGGCTGTGAACAATGTCGGTACGTATTCTCTAAGACTCAGCAGTACGGTTAATTCACCGCCCGAAAAAGCCTGATATACACCGAATGCACCGAGGCTGACCTTGGAAGAAAACAAGGGAAGCTCTGCGCTGAGCGATGCAAACGGAATGAAAATTGAGCCTATCGCGGCTAACATTGCAACAATACGCAGTATCTGTAAAGGTCCGCCGATAAACGCGCACTTAACCTTGGATTTAAGGATTCTGAATGAAGCAAATTCAAGCTCACAGCGCTTGGCATCCTGCGAGAGCAGCTGCTCCTGCTGGCTGTAGAAAATATTGACACCGCAATGCTTGCAGTCCGGCGCAAGCTCAAATCTGCCGATTTCACCGCCGCAGTTCGGGCACTTCATAACCTCACCTCTCTTTTGTATTTTGTATGATATGAATATAACATTTTTTAGTTGTTATTTCAAGTGAATATGTAACGCAAAGCTTGCCGATAATAAGCGTAAAAAGGTGGTGGTGAATGTGCCGAAAAAAATCGGCAGGCAAACCGTCTTGCTAGAGAGCTTGCCCTGCGTGCTCGCCTCGGCAGGTGTTGCCGGCAAGCGTGAGGGTGACGGGCCATTGGGGAGCGAATTTGACCGTGTGTTTGAAGACGGCAGAATGAACGAGGATTCGTGGGAGAAGGCGGAGAGTGACCTGCAAAAATGTGCGGTTGAAACTGCAATTGAAAAGGCAGGCCTTACCGCTTCGGATGTTGACCTTATACTTGCCGGCGACCTTCTGGGGCAGAGCATGGGAACGACCTTTGGCATAAGAGGGATGAATATTCCGTTTCTGGGGCTTTACGGTGCCTGCTCAACTATGGCGCTGTCGCTTGCAACTGCGGCATTGCTTGTGGATAGCGGTGCTGTGAATACTGCTGTTGCAGCAACCTCGTCGCATTTCTGCTCGGCAGAAAAACAGTTCCGTTTGCCGCTTGAATACGGCGGGCAAAGACCTCCTCAAGCGCAATGGACGGCTACTGCGGCAGGTGCTGCGGTGCTCGGAAGACGAGGGGGCAAAGTAAAGGTGAGCTGTCTGACGTACGGCAAAATCAATGACCTTGGCATAACCGATGCCAATAATATGGGGGCGGCAATGGCGCCTGCTGCGGCAGATACCATTGCGACTCATCTCAGTGAAACAGGTTGTGCAGCTTCTGCTTACAGCCGAATCGTGACGGGTGACCTCGGTGCTGTTGGCACAAGGCTGCTTTATGAGCTGCTTGAGCGGGATTACGGTATTGATATCAAAGAAAATCACAGCGACTGCGGATTGATGCTGTACGATATGGATGACCGTGACGTCAATTCGGGTGCATCGGGATGCGGCTGCAGCGCGGCTGTGGTCTGTGCGCATTTTATGAGGCGGATTGCCGCAGGTGAGCTTAAAAAGGTACTGTTTGTCGGTACGGGTGCCCTGCTCTCACAGCTTTCGCCGCTTCAGGGCGAGAGTATACCGTCGATTGCACACGCAGTTGTATTGGAGGGAGGAAAAGGCTGATGCTGGTAAAAGCTTGCAGATTTCTGAAAACCGTGGCAAGGGCAGAAAAGCTGCTGAAAATTCTTACTGCGCTGAGAATAGCGGTGTTTGTCGGTGCGTTCTTTTATGCTGCCGTTACCGCTGTTTCTTTAATAAAGCAATGCTGCTGTGAATAAAAAAATCCCCGATGCATGCATCGGGGTATAGTTTTGCTTATTCGAAGCAGCTTCTGATTACTGCAATGATTGTGTCGATCTCTTCTTCCGTCATCTTTATATCGCTGGGGAGACAAAGACCGCGGGTGAATATGTCTGAGCCGACGTTGTCTGCTTTTGCCTGTGTTCCGGATGAGGTTGCCGTAAAGAACTCGTTGCCGGAGAATATCGGCTGCATATGCATAGGTTTCCATATCGGTCTGCCCTCAATGTTAAGTGCCGCGAGTTTTTCAAGAATTTCGGCAGGACAGCTTTTGCCGTGTTGTGATTCATATGTAACGCTTGTTTCGCCGATTGTCTGCGGGCACATAGCGTCCTCGTCGATTATTAGACAGCTCAGCCAGAAATTGGGCACGGACTTGTCTTTTTCATAGGGGCTCATCGATACGGGGAGTCCGCTGAGACCATTTTTGTAGCGCTCGTATATCGCACGCTTTCGTGCTATATGCTCTTCAAGGTGGGGGAACTGACCGCGTACAACGCCTGCAATAACGTTGCTCATACGGTAGTTATAGCCCGTATCCTTATGATGGTACCAGGGTGCAGGCTCTCTGCTTTGAGCTGCCCATTTCTGCGCAAGCTTTGCGGCTTGCTCATCGTTAGTCAGGAGCATACCGCCGGAAGAGCCGGTGATTATTTTGTTGCCGTTGAATGAAAGACAGCTGTATGTGCCGAATGTGCCCGTCTGTTTTCCGTTGTAGGTCGCACCGAGTGATTCAGCGGCATCTTCAATCAGAACAGCGTTGTTTTCTTTACAAATGCTGAGCAGCTCGTCAATTTTTGCCGGTGTGCCGTAGAGATGTGCGATGACAACAACTCTGACATCGGGATGAGCTTTAAATGCGTTCCTTAAAGCCTCGGGGTCCATATTCCAGGTGTCTTTTTCTGTGTCGATGAATACGGGCTCAGCTTTTTCGTAAACAACGGGATTTACCGTTGCGGCAAACGTCATATCAGAGCAGAAGACTTTCTCACCGGGCTTGACTCCTGCGAGTTTTACCGCCAGATGAAGCGCTGCTGTGCCTGATGAAAGGGCGACGGCATGCTTGCATCCTGTTTTTTCGCAGGCTATACGCTCCACAGCTGTGATGTTTTCACCAATGGTGGACATCCAGTTTGTGGTGTAAGCTTCTGTCATATATTTCAGCTCCTCGCCGTGCATGGTGGGCGAGGACAGCCATATTCGTTTTTTTGGATTCTGCATAGCTTTAACATGCCTCCGCAGTTTTTATAACTTCACACAATAACTGTACCACTTTTTTTGCGTTTTTGCAACCGTTATTTCGTCAAAAGCAGGTAAACATATAAAGACTTTGAATAAATTTTATTGAAAATAAAGGAAATCATGGTAAAGATTTTGTTAAATTATGTTATTGCATCTTTATTTTCTTTGTGCTATATTTTCGTTGTTAAGTCAGCTTTTATATACGGAGGCATACCAAAATGATAAGAATCGGAATATACGGCTACGGCAATCTCGGCAGAGGTGTTGAAAACGCCATCAGACAAAATGATGATATGGAGCTTGTGGCTGTGTTTTCACGCCGTGACCCTGCAAGCGTAAAAATCAACACACCCGGTGTTGCTGTCTTGAAAGCAGAAGAAGCTGCGAATATGACGGATAAAATTGACGTTATGATCATTTGCGGCGGCAGTGCGACAGACCTGCCCGTGCAGACTCCGGCACTTGCAAAGCTTTTCAACGTTGTTGACAGCTTTGACACTCACGCAAAAATCCCCGAGCATTTCGACAGGGTTGACGAAGCTGCAAAGGCTTCGGGCAAAACAGCTATGATTTCCGTCGGTTGGGATCCGGGTATGTTCTCGCTCAACCGTCTCTACGGCAGCGCGATCCTCCCCAACGGCAAGGATTATACGTTTTGGGGTAAGGGTGTCAGCCAGGGCCACTCCGATGCGATCCGCCGTGTTGACGGTGTTGCTGACGGCAAGCAGTATACAGTTCCCGTTCAGGCGGCTCTCGATGCTGTCAGAAGCGGCTCTGCTCCCGAGCTTACAACAAGAGAAAAGCACACAAGAGAGTGCTTTGTTGTAGCACAGGAGGGTGCTGACAAGGCGAAAATCGAGCAGGAAATCAAGTCGATGCCCAACTACTTTGCCGATTACGATACAATGGTAAACTTCATCTCTCAGGAGGAGCTCAACGCAAACCACGCGGGAATTCCTCACGGCGGTTTCGTTATCCGCAGCGGCAAAACGGGTGCAGATCTTGAGAATACTCACATTATTGAGTACAGTCTCAAGCTTGATTCCAACCCCGAGTTCACTGCAAGCGTTCTCGTTTGCTTTGCACGTGCGGCAGCAAGAATGAACGCAGAGGGTATGAGCGGCTGTAAGACGGTTTTTGACGTACCGCCTGCTTATCTCAGCTCCAGATCCGGCGCAGAGCTGAGAAAAAATCTCCTTTAAGCTTAAAAATGATTAACGCAGTCTTTCCGCTTTGTGAAAGGCTGCGTTTTTTGTTGATTTATATCGGCCTTGTAACAAATACTTTGCCGAGTTTTTCGGGGATTGCCGCCGCACATGCCTGTGCGTTGTCTTCGCTCTCAAAGATTCCGAATACGGTAGGTCCGCTGCCGCTCATACAGCATGCGATAGAGCCGTGTTTTCGCATAATTGCCTTGATTTCAGCTCTCTGAGGCACTTCGATAAACTGCTCAAACACATTTCCTACGTTTGACATAATGCCGTCAAAATCGGAATTTGCCGCCGCGTGAAGCATTGATGAACAGTCGGGGTGTCTGATATTCTGGCAGGAATCAAACGCCTCGTATGCTTCCTTGGTGGAAACGCCTGCGTCGGGCTTAACGAGGACAATGAAGCAGTCTTTGAGCTTTGGCAGGTCGGAAAGCACCTGGCCTATATCCTGCGCGAGCATTGTGCCGCCGCGGATACAGAAGGGCACGTCTGCGCCGAGCTTTACGCCGATTTCGCAAAGCTGCTGTACGGTAAGCTTTGTGCCGCATAGCTTGTTGAGTGCCTTGAGCACCGCTGCTGCATCCGTGCTGCCGCCTGCAAGTCCTGCTTCAAACGGGATACGCTTCGTCAGCGAAATGTCTGCGCCGCAGTTAATGCCGGTGGCCTCGAAGAATTTTTCTGCCGCACGGTAGGCGATGTTTTTACTGTCCGTCGGCAATGCGGTCTCGCTGCAGGCGAGGTTGATTTTGCCGTCGTCACGCAGGGTGACCTCAACCGTGTCGCAAAGGTCAACCGTCTGCATAACCATAAAAAGGCTGTGGTAGCCGTTGGGCAGACGGCAGATTATATCCAGAAGAAGATTGATTTTTGCAGGTGCCTCAAGGGACAATTTTTTGCCTTGCATATAATTTACCCTCTTTACTTTTCAATTTTGATTTGTACGGGCTTGCGCTTCTTGAAATAGGTGACGTATTCAAAACCGCAGCTTTCCGCAATGCGGTAGCCGTCGTCAATATTTGCGCCTACGTGCTGTGTGAAATGAGCGTCTGAGCCGAGTGTGAGAAGCTCACCGCCAAGCTCTCTGAAGCGGCGTACGTAGTTATCAGTCGGCATTGTTTTGCCTATAGGCTGTCTGAGTCCGCTTGTGTTGATTTCAAGAGCCTTACCGTTTGCAATAAGCACCTTGAAAATTTCGTCGGTTATATCGTCATATCGGCTCAAGTCTGTGTTGAATCTGCCTGATTGCACAATGTAACGCATCGGGTAGGTGAGATGTGCCAGGGTATCAAATCCGTTCCATTTTGCGAGAATAAGCTCTTCTTCAAAATATTTGTCGAGCAGGGCGTATACGTCGTCCTGCGTAAGAGTCGTGTAGTCAAGCTCGCAAAAGTCGGGCGTTTTGCGCAGGTTGTGGATTGAGCCGATGACAAAATCGTAGCTGTAGCGGTTGAGCGATTTTTCGGTAAGCTCGGGCTCGTAAGTGGGCTGACCCATCTCGATTCCGACAAGAACACGGATTTTATCGGCAAAGGTATCTCTTGTGCAGGTTATGTCTTCGTAGCTTGTTTCCTGGCGTGTGCCGAGGTTTTGCTGCTCGTAGAAATCGACGTCGAAATGGTCGGTAAAAGCGATTGTTGCAAGCCCTGCGTCAATTGCCGCACGGCACATCTGCTCTGCGGTGAAGTTGCCGTCGAATGAGCTGAGCGTGTGCATATGAAGGTCGGTTCGGTTTTTGTAGATTGCCATTGGTATCACCTCTGAATTTTTAAGCACGGATATTATACCACAATTAAAAAAGCTTGTATAGTAAAATTTACCGTACAAGCTTTTAATTTTATATCGGATTGTTTTTCAGCTCCACAATGAAGGTCGAGCCTTCACCAAGCTTGCTTTCAACCCTTATTTTTCCTTTGCAGAGTACAATTATGCGGTGAGCGATTGAAAGGCCGAGGCCGAGGCCTGCTTGGGATTTGTCCGTTGCGCCCTGATAGTATTTATCAAATATGCGCTGTACCATTTCAGCGGACATACCTATACCGTTGTCGGCGATGGTTGCCGTTATTTTGTCATCATCCTGCTTGAGACTTACCTCAATCGTGCCACCCTCGGGAGTAAACTTGATTGCATTATTGATAAGGTTGAGCCAAAGATGCTGCATAAGGTCTTCATCGCCATTGTAGGTAACCTCGTCTATGTCGCCGATAACGTCAATATTTTTTTCCGTCCATTGGGCTGAAAGCATTATTACACAGCGTCGAAGCTGTTCGTCGAGCGAATATGGTTTTGTGTCAGCAAGAATCTTCTGCGATTCGAGCTGAGAGAGCAGGAACGTGTTGCTGGAAAGCTTTGAGAGCCTTTCTGCCTCCTGCGCAATTATCTGCAGATAATGCTTTCGTTCTTCTTCGGTGAGGTTGTTGTTCTCATCGAGAAGAAGCTGTGCAAATCCGCTTATGGATGCGATGGGTGTTTTGAATTCGTGAGAGTAGCTGTTGACAAAATCCGAACGGAGCATATGAACCTTTTTCAGCTCTTCGCTCAATCGGTTGATGTCGATTGCAAGGTTGCGGAAAACTGTGTATTTGCCTACCTTGAGCTTGTGGCCGTAGTTACCGTGGGCGAGCATCTCGATAGAGTTGTATATTTTTTCGAGGTGTCGTTTTGTGGCGCTGTACTGAAGAAGTGTGAATACGCCGAGAATAACTATCAGCAATGCTACGAAGCCCGCAAGTCTCAGCGGGTCAAAGTCAGGTGTGTTATCAAGGTATTTGTCAGCCTGGTCCATAACAATCGTCGTAAAGCCGCTGATGCCCAGCATAATTAACGTTTGCAGAATAAACCAGCGTGACAGACCTCTGTTGAGCTGAATGTCGTTTACGGTAGGTGATATTTGGCTTTTGCGTTTCTTCTTTTTGCTCATTTCTTTATTTCAACCTTATAGCCGAAGCCTTTGATGGTGATTATTTCAATCTCTTTACATCCGACGAGCTTGTTTCTCAGACGGTTGATGTGGGTTTTGATTGTGTCCTCCGTGCATTCCGAGTCAATGCCCCAGATTTCATCAAGAAGCTGCTTCTTTGTGAAAATCTTGCCGGGGTAGGAGAGAAACTTATAGAGCAGGTCGAACTCCTTGCGTGAGAAGGGGATCGTTTCACCGTCGTACGATGCGATGTGCTCTGCTTCGTCTATTGAAAGCTTGCCGATTTTTATCTGGCGCTCTGTTGCAATTCTTGCTCTGCGCAGAAGTGCGTTGACTCTGAGCAGAAGCTCGTCGTAATCAACGGGCTTGGTAACATAATCATCTGCACCGATATTGAAGCCCTCACGCTTGTCCTGCATTGTCTGTTTTGCCGTGAGCAGCAGAACGGGTGTATTGAAGCCTTCGCTGCGGATTCGCTCAAGCAGTTCAAAACCATCCATATTCGGCATCATAATGTCACTTATAACGAGGTCGATATGGCGTGCATAAAATATATCGAGAGCGTCAAAACCGTCATCTGCGCAGACTACCTCAAAATAGGGCTTGAGTCTGGTGGCGGTAAGGAGCTGGGTGTTTTTGTTATCCTCAACAACAAGAATAACTGCCATTTTTATCACCTTCCGTGTAGAATAATGCAGATATATAATACCACATTTATAGTATTTTGCAACACGCTGTTTACTGTTATGTTACAAATCTTTTACAATTGTGTTACCAAATTGTAATACAATCGACTTGCAGTCGCAGGTGTGGCAGAAGCTTGTAGCTGCAAACGGGTATTTGGTGTCCAACAAATACCTTTCTATATTCCCTTTTTGTGTAGCCCACAAGGGCAAAAAAACAACCGTGGCCGTAAGCCGCGGTTGTTTTTTTGCAAAGTTATCTGTTATTGCTGCAAAAAATAATGCGAATGTCTTTCGCAAAGCTGAAAAGTGTGGTATATTAAAACGGCAGACTTTTAATCGGAGGTTAGATCTATGAATAAAGAAAAGCTTATCAAGGCACGTGAGTGGGTGCGTTCAGAGCTTGAATGCTGTGCAGATTTCTGGCTGAAAAACGGTATGGATAAAGAGCACGGCGGCGTATACACCTGCCTTGACAGAGAAGGAAAGATTTTTTCAACTGATAAGAGCGTATGGATGCAGGGCCGCTGCGGCTGGATTTATGCCTGGCTGTGCCATACATACGGCGTCAGAGAGGAGTGGCTTGCCGCTTCAAAAAGCTGCCTTGATTTCCTTGAGAAATACTGTGTCAACCGTGATGCAGGCGGCAGACTTTATTTCACCGTAACCGAGGACGGTCAGCCTCTCAGACAGAGAAGATACTGCTTCTCAGAGGCTTTTTATTGCATTGCCAACGCCGAGTATTACGGCGTAACAGGTGAGAAAGAGCATCTTGAGCGAGCACTCAGGGCATATGATATGTATTGGAATCTTAACCACGGTATGCCTGACCCGACGGGTATGGGCCCGAAAACCGTGCCCGAAACACGCAGCGGCAGAGCACTCGGCATTCCGATGATTCTGCTCAATGTCACCTCTGTTCTCAAGCGTGTTAATCCCGAAAACGCAGAGCTCTATGATTCAAGAGCTGCCGAATGTGTCAACGACATTCTCAATTATCACTATAAGCCCGAACTTGGCTGCACACTTGAAAACGTTGCACCCGACGGTACGGCACGCCTCAACTATACCGATGGCAGGATGGTCAACCCCGGCCACGATATCGAGTGCAGCTGGTTTCTCATGGAGCGTGCAAACGATACGGGTGACAAGGCTCTCCACGAGAAGGCTGTTGAGATCTTTGACCTTGCGTTTAACGCAGGCTGGGATAAGGAATACGGCGGCATCCTTTATTTCCTCGATTGTCTTGGCAATCCGCCCGAAGCATACGAGCACGATATGAAGCTCTGGTGGCCGCACAACGAGGCTCTTATTGCTTCTCTTATGATTTACCGCGATACGGGTGATGAAAAATATCTTGATATTTTCTGTCAGGTGCTCGATTACTGCAAGACTTATTTTGCCGATCAGCCCTACGGCGAGTGGTACGGCTACCTGCGCCGTGACGGCAAGCCGACACAGCCTGCCTGCAAGGGCAGCACCTTCAAGGGTCCGTTCCACGTGCCGAGATGCCTTGCGCTGGTTGATACAATGATAGGTGAGATACTCGGCGAATAAGTCCGTAAAATAAAAAAAGCCGCCCGTGGCGGACATAAATTACCGTATAATTGAAATAACCCTTGACTGATGTTTCTTTACACATTCAGTCAAGGGTTATTTCTGTGAATTCTTAGTATCTAACATCTTTTGTTTACCTCTCTTTCTTTAGTATTGTCCAACCTTCATTTTTTACACTTAGCCCTTTTATACCACTACACTCATTTTTAAATAAATCTTGTAAGCAAGATACCTTGATGTTTACGGTGGACTTTAATTCAGTTTTTATGAAGGTTGTGTCTGCGGCTCTTTTTGAAGCTTATTTTATTTAGCCTTTGCATTGTTTGTTTTTGCTTCGGTTTATTATTTTGGAGGTTCTGCTTCAAATGAGCCTAAGAGATTTTACTTGTACATCGGTACCACCTCGTTTAGTATTTGGGGTTGTTACCTGTTCATCGGTATCACCTCTCTGTGTCTATAATATAGCATATGATTCTCGGTTTTTCAAGATGTAATTTTGTACAAAGTTCACTAAAACTATTTATGCAGATAGCAGAAATACAGCACAATCACGAAAAATGTGTTGACATATATATGTGTTGTGTGTTATGATGTATTTGTTGGGGTGTCTGAGGATGCCCCTTTGTTATTATATTTTATATAAAAGCGAAGCCACACGCAGCGGTTGACGTCTGTGTGTGGCTTTTTGGTTTATTTTGTTTTGCGTTTTACTTTGAGTGCCTTCTTTTCCTTCGTAATTGCCTTGTCAAGCGTTGCGAGTATGCCCGGCAGGACAAGAACGATAAGAACAATGGCTGCGAAAACGCCGATTGATATTGTGCGGCATATCTGTGATACCGTCGGGTCGCTGTAGAAGCTGGCGATTATTCCCGTTACAAGCACCATTATCAGTCCCGAGGTCATAATCGTGTGAATTGAGCCTTTGTAGGATGCGGCGAGCGCTTCTCTGATAGGCATAGTCTTACGGGTCTCGCGGTAGTAGTTTGTCAGCAGTATACCGTAGTCAATCGTAGCGCCCATCAGTATACATTCAACAATCAGCAATGCAAGGAAGTAGATGCTGAAGCCCTGCCAACCGATAACCGTTATCGTGATAAACACACCGCACTGAACGAGAAGCACAAGCACAGCAGGAATTATCAGCGAACGGAAGGAGATTGCAACGATGATGAAAATTGCAATAGCCGTCAGTATCGTGATGAACATCAGCTCGCTGCCGAAGGTGTGTGACATTTCGTACGCCATAGGTGAGTTGCCTATCAGGTAGAGCTTATTGCTCATACTCTGTGTTGACGTTGCCGTGATCTTATCAAGGAATGCCGTTGTCTGCTCGGATTCAACGGGGTAGGAGGTCTGCAGTATCATACGCGAGTGCTCCTTGCCCTTGAGCATATCGACGCCCGATTTGAGTGCCGTGCCTGCACCTGCAAGCTGTGATTTTACGTCGTCACCGATCACCTGTGAGAATACAGGGTCATTCACAAGCTCTGTTGAAAGATGGTTGAAAAGCTTTTCAATGCTCAGCGTCCACTCCTGATTATAGTTGTCGCCGCTTGCAATGAAGAGGTAGATGAGTTCAACAGTTGCTTCGTCGAGCATGCCCTCGCCTGCCAGGGAGGTGAGCAGCGCTGTCATCTCTGCGGTGCTCATTTTTTTGCCGCTTACAACGGCGTTTACCATTGTCTGTGCGCTGCCGAGCTTTGCTTTCATCTCGGGTGCAACCATTGCTGAGTATTCGGGTCTGTCAAGTACGCCGCTGTTGAGACAGTCGAGCAGATTCTTTACCGATACTTTCCAGCCGCTTGTATCGCCGTACTGAGTTATATGGAGCAGGTAGAGCTGCCTGAGCTGCTTTGAATCCATACCGAGCATAGCGGCGAGCTCATCGGGCGTATATGCTTTGCCCTCGACCGTGCCGTCTATTATCTTCTTTGCAAGAGGAAGCATCTGCATATTTTCTTCCGACATCATTGCAGAGAACATATCGGAGTTCTCCACAACGTAGCTGATTACCTGCTGAACGGTGAGCTTTCGGGAAGCGCCGCCCGGAAGATCGACCGGGGTGTTTTCGTCGGAATATGCGATGTAAAGCAGGCGCATCTGCGAAGGCTCTATGCCGAGCAGGTTAGCCATTTCCTCAAAGCCTCTCGGCTTTGTTACCGTGCTTTTGTCTGCGTAGGTTTTGAGCATATTTATCTGCTCCAACGTTTTTTCGTCGAACATTGAAGCGTACATATCGTTTTTTGATACGTCATTTATAATGAAATCCGCAAAAGCTGCAACTGTCATCGTGCCGCAGTCAACGCCGCCCTTTTCGCCGAAATAGAGAAGCATCATGCTTTCTGCCGTTGCTTCATCCATACCGAAGAAATCGGCGATTCCTTTGGCATCCAGCTCAGCCGTGAGGGAAGATGCGCTGCCGAAGGGCTTGAGCTGATCAAGCTGAGCGAGCATATCGTCGGTTATGAATCCGCTGAAAGCGCTGTTGTTTGCAATGTCCTGAGTCAAGAAGGTGATGAAATCAGCCATCGGTACGTTCTGCGTTTTGCCGCCGTAGTAGCTGTAATATATAAGTTTGAGCATTGATTCATCAAGCTCGAAGCCCTGCGTCATACTGATGCCAAAGGCGGTGCTCAGGTCGTTTATTGAGGTGAGCATTTCCTTTGAGGTGAATTCCTTGCCCAGCAGATTCGGATAGCCGAGCACCTGCTTGACATTCGGGTCAGCGTCAAGGTCTTGCGCCATCTGTGCTGCCGCAGGCTCATCGTCGTTATCATATATCATAACAACCATATTGGTCTGCGGAAATACGTCTGCTATCGGGTCTGCCATTTCAAGGCTGTAGGCAGTCTGTGTGTTGCTCTGCAGGAAATAGAACGCAATAAACATACCGACAAAAAGCACGGTGAAAACGTAGCGGGCCTTGTGGCTGAATTTTGCGAGAGCGCCCATAGGCACGTTAAGCTCTTTTTTTGCTGTTTTTGTGAGCAGCTTATCGCAAAGAAGAATGAGCGCAGGCAGTACGGTGAAGACGCACAGCATACTGATAAATACGCCCTTTGCAAGCACAACGCCGATATCAAATCCGATCTTGAATTTCATAAATACAAGCATCAGCAGGCCGACAATGGTGGTGAATGCGCTGCCTGCAACGGAAGAAAAGGAGTTTGCAATGGCTTTTTTCATAGCCTCAAGCTTATTAGGAGTGCGCTCCTTCTCCTGACGGTAGCGGTTCATCATAATGATGGAGTAGTCCATTGAAAGAATCATCTGCATTATTGCGGAGATTGCCTGCGTTACGTTAGAAACCGAGCCGAGCACGATGTTTGTGCCGGCGTTCATTATAACGGCAACACCTATCGTAGCGAGGAAAAGCACGGGATCAAACCACGAGCCGCACATAATGAAGAGAATAAATATGGCTATGCCTACAGCCGCCAGCACAAGTGTCATCGGCAGCTCTACGTCGGACGTATTGTCGTTTTTGAATTCAAGCTCATATTCCTCGAAATCGTTTGCGAGTGCCTCCTCGATGGCAAGCTCTTCATCAGAGCCGTAGGCGTATTTTGTGTTGACAACGTACAGAGTGTAGTCGTCTTTATTATAGTCGCTGCTGCTGTTGTGGGTGATACTGCTTACGTGTTCGATGCTTTTGAGCTTATTCAGCAGCTCTGCCTTGCCGTTTTCGTCAAGTCCCTTTGCCATTACTCGTATGGTCGGGTCCATCGCCATGGCAGGGAACTCATCGTTCATAATATCCATGCCGTGCTTCATTTCTGAATTGTCGGGCAAATACTTTGTAAGGTCAGTATTAATTTCAACCTTGAGCGACAGACCTGCGCACACAATACACAGCACAAGTGCCGCAATCAGCACGAAGTGCCGCTTTGATACAATAAAATCAGCAATCTTTTTCATATCAGTCTCCGAAATATATGTTTACGGTTTGGAAAGTAAAATTAAAGTAACAAGATGATTATAAATGCATTTAATTTGATTGTCAATGCCGCATTGGAAAAATCAACACTATATGTGAAATATGTCGCGTAAAGTGCAACAATGTACCGATATGTAAGCAGAGATTATAAATAAAAACAGAGGAGATACAAAAAATCTCCTCCGTAGGGCACTTATTAAAGGAACATACAGGTGCCTGCAAAGCACAGTGCAATGCTAATCCATTGCGGCTTTGTTATTTTTTCTTTGAACAGCAGCTTGCCTGCAAAGGCTGAAAAAATTATGCTGCCTCCCGTAACGCAGGGGTAAAGCACGGTTGCGGGCAGATTCTGCGCGCCTATAAGCTGCAGCATATACGACACACCGCCGACAACGGCAGAGGCAAGGGCAAGCGGCAGAATATCGGCAGGCTTTGGCAAAGCGGACTTTGTGCTGAGCTTTGTAAAAACCAGCGCAACGCTGCTCATCAGAAATTTCGCAACGCCCGAAAGCATAACAAATTCGGTTGAGTTGACAGGGGAATGAAGCGTGTCCACCTGGTGTGCCTTTGATATTATGCTGACCATACCGTTGAGCAGGAATACGGCAATGCACAGCGTCAGCTGAGTTGCAGTCGGCTTTTTTGTGCCGCTGTTTGAAAAGACCACAGCGGCAACAATCACAGCAAGTCCGACAATACGAAGCATTCTGAGCGGCTCATCGAGAAACAGCAGACCGAATACGTAGGGCAGTATCATACCGCCGGTCATAAGAAAAAGCGTGTAGATTGCCATATTTCCGCTTCTGAGAATTCTGAAGCCGATAAGGCTGTAGGTGAGCGCAAATGCCGCCATAGCAAAAGCCATTATGACGGAAAAAGGAGAAAGGGTGAATCTGAAGCCGTTCAGAGCAAAGAAAACAACTGCCGTAAAAAGACCGTTTACGGCGTTGAAGCTGAGCCCTGCGGTGATTCCGACACCTGCTTTTTTCTGGTAAAGCTTTGAAAAGGCAAAATCAACCGCAAGCAGTACAGTTGCGCCCAATATAAATAAATAATCCATAATACGTGTTCCTCCGCAGGTGATTTTAGCAGATTCCGCAGCTCATTTCAATTGATTGTTTACAAAATAAATAATAGGGTTTATAATCAACTCGGGCAGGTGATGTATTTATGAAAAGAGTAAGATTCGGTATTGTCGGCACAGGTACGATTGCACACCGCTTTGCAAACGCAATTGCAAACGCACAGGGCGCTGAGCTTGCGGCTGTTGCCTCAAGGTCAGCAGAAAATGCCGAAAAATTCGGCGACGAATTCAATATCCCACACCGTTTTGACAGCTATGAAAAAATGGCAAAGTCAGATGTTATTGACGCGGCATATATCGCTGTGCCTCATTCGGGGCATATCGGCTGCTCCTGCCTTATGATGAATAACGGCAAGCATGTGCTTTGCGAAAAGCCTATGTCTGTTAACCTGCGAGAAGCGCAGGAGATGTTTGAGTGTGCAAGGGATAACGGCGTTATGCTCATGGAAGCTATGTGGGCGCGTCTTGTGCCCGGTACACTAAAAATGCTCGATATAGTAAAGTCGGGTCTGCTCGGGGATATTCTCGGCGTCGAGGGCAAATTCTGCTATACGATGGATGAGGACGAGATGGATCATCACGTATTCAAAAAAGAAAACGGCGGTGGTTCGCTGCTTGATGTCGGTGTTTACGGACTTAACTTTGCCAGCTGGTATCTGGGCAAAGCTGTTCAGCAAATCAATGCGCAGTGCTCGACATACAACGGCGTTGACAGCCATACCTGCGTGCTGATGAAATATGATAGCGGAGCGATTGCCGATATATCCTCTGCAATACTTCTTCGCAAGCCTAACGAAGGTTATGTTTACGGCACAAAGGGCTATGCCCGCTTACCGCGCTTTTATGCGCCGCAGGAGATTGAGCTTGTTTTCAATGACGGCAGGAGAGAAAAGCTGTCCGTGCCGTATGCGGGTAACGGCTTTGAAGAGCAGATCGCCCACTTCAGCTATTGTGTTGCAAACGGGCTGACGGAAAGCCCTGTTGTTACAGCGGAGCAAACTCTTTATATCACCGCACAGATGGATGAAATCAGAAAAACGGTTGGTATAGTCTATCCGCAGGATGAACAGTAAATGTTATCTTGTAAAGTTGAATCACTTGACGAATTGTGATTTTATTGAACTCTGTCAGGTTTTGGTGGGCAAAAGTTGAGTTTTATAAAGCGTTTTTGGTAAAATTCCTTCATTCTGCTTGAGAATTCGTTGCTTTGCTATGCGTTGCTCAGGAGGATGTTTATTCCGGAAGATATGGATTCAGAAGATTATGTAAAGTGCGGAGGCTTTACAAACTCGCGATGATTTGATTTAATATGTACTTTAATACAGGGCGGTCTGCGAGGCAGGCTGCCTTTTTGCCGCTTAATGAGGTTAGGCGACCGAATACTTTGCAAGTGTTGATTTTTTCGCTGATGCACTTTATTATGAAAATGCAAGGAGGGATGCTATGAAGTTCAGGCTGTTTATTGACCGTAATCGTGAGGAAGAGGTCATTGTATACGCTCACGAAAGGAATGAAGTTGTTGACTCAATTGAGCGACTTGTTTCAGAAGGAACTGAGCTGATGGGCTATAGCGGAAAAACTGCGGTCAGGCTTTATCTGAACGAGGTTTACTGTTTCAGTGTTGAGAACAACAGGGTGTATGCAGTTACTGAAACGGGAAAATTTGAGATGAAACTGCGGCTTTATCAGATGGAAAAAATTGCCGATAAAACCTTTGTAAAAATCAATCAGTCGTGCATTGCAAATATAAAAAAGATTGAGCGGTTTGATGCATCGATGTCGGGCACAATGCGAGTTATCTTTAAAAACGGATATACGGATTATGTATCGAGGCGGCAGGTTAAAAACGTTAAAGAAAGGTTGGGTTTGTTATTATGAATCAGTACGTTAAAAGTTTTTTTCACAGGGGTCTTGTTTTCGGCGGATTCGGCCCGATTGTAGTTGCAATCGTTTTTATGTGTATTTCATTCGGGAATGATGATTTTCGCCTTAACGCATTGCAGATTTTGCTTGCAACGGTTTCATCTTATCTGCTTGCTTTTGTTCAGGCGGGTGTTACCGTATTTAATCAGATTGAGCATTGGAGCACGGTTAAATCCTTACTCTGCCATTTTTCAACGCTTTATGCAGCGTATTCCGTATGCTACGTTGTGAATTCGTGGATTCCGTTTGAGCCTATGGTGCTTGTCATATTCACTGCTGTTTTTGTTTTGTTGTTCTTGGCAATATGGGGAATTGTCTATTTTTCAGTCAGGTCAACAAGTAAAAAGTTCAATTCACAGCTCAAAGGTTGAAATTAATACTGTTCAGGTGTTATAATATCCTCACAGTTTGTTTTTATGGAGATTGACCGATATGAAAAATTTTATCAGGTTGCTGGGGGTTGCGGTGCTTTGCTTTTCAGCGGCTGCACTTGTTTCCTGCGGCGGCAATACAACGGATGAGGGGAATACACAAATGAATAACACCTACGTGCAGATCTCGGCTGAAGAGGCAAAGGCTTTGATGGACAGCGAAACGGATTACGTGATAATTGATGCACGCACGCAGGAGGAATACGACGCAGGTCATATTCCGGGTGCCGTGCTCATGCCCGAGTATGAGGTTGCACAGCGTGCGGAAAAAGAGCTGGCCGATAAAAATCAGCTCATACTCGTCTACTGCAGAAGCGGCAGACGCAGCAAGATTGCGGCCAAGGCTCTGACAGATCTCGGTTACACAAACGTCAGAGAGTTTGGCGGAATCATCGACTGGGAGTACGAAACCGTAAAATAAACAGAAAGGCAGGATAGGGGAAACTCGTATCCTGCTTTTTTTATTGGGATTGCAATATGCCGTACTTATGATATAATGTTTTCGGAGGCGAAAAGCAATGGCAGAAATTTTAGAGGTAATAATGATTGTGTGTTTCGGCGCATCCTGGCCTTTTAACGTGGTCAAGTCGTATAAGGCACGCACCGCAAAGGGCAAAAGTCCAGTATTTTTGTGTCTGATTATTTTTGGATACATAGCAGGTATTGCGGCAAAATTTATGAATGAAGCATATATGGCGGCAATAGGTGAAAAGTGGTACGTGCTTTTCTTCTACTTTCTTAACCTTGTTATGGTCAGCGCCGACCTTGTGTTGTATTTTCGCAACAGAAGCCTTGACAGGAAAAATGAAAAATGAAGCTTTTATCAATCGGCAACAGCTTTTCAACCGATGCACATCATTTTCTGCACGCTTTGGCAGCGCAGAATTCGTTTGAGCTTGATACGGCAAACCTGTTTATAGGCGGATGCAGCCTTCAGACCCATTGGCAGAACGTATGTGAGGATAATGCCATTTACGATTATGAGCTGAACGGCAAAGAGGCTGAAACTAAAATCAGTATCAGGCAGGCACTCGAAAGTGAAAAATGGGACGTTGTAACTCTGCAGCAGGCGAGTGCCGACAGCGGAATATACGATACCTATCAGCCGTATCTTTCCTCGCTTGCAAAGCTCGTGCGTGAACTTCAGCCGCAGGCAAGGCTGTATTTTCATCAGACCTGGTCATGCGAAAACGGTTCTGAGCATCCGGGCTTTTTAAACTATGGTTGTGACAGCCGCAGAATGTTTGAAAGTATAGTATCTGCTTCGGCAAAGGCGGCGGAAAGCATAGGTGCAGACCTGATTGCGACAGGTACGGTGATTCAGTATTTGCGCGAAAACGAAAAGGTTTTTGATTATCAGAATGGAGGCATTTCGCTTTGCCGCGATACCTTCCATCTGTCCGAGACTTACGGCAGATATGCCGCGGCGGCAACCTGGCTTCATACGCTGACGGGTAACGATTTCACCGCCAAAGAGTTTGATGGTATGGATATAAATCTGCTTGAGGTTATTATGCAAGCAGTAAACGGAGGTAAATAAAATGCGTAAAAATTTCGGTGCGATGACAAGTGTTTATCCTATGCCTGTCTTTATTGTTGCGGCTTACGATGAAAACGGCAAAGCGAACTGTATGAATGCGGCATGGGGCGGAATATATGAGGAAAAGCAGATTATGCTATGCCTTTCTCACTCACACAAAACAACAAAAAATATCAAGCTCAGCGGTGCCTTTACGGTCAGCATTGCTGATGCAAAGCACGTTGTTGAGGCGGATTACGTCGGTATGGCTTCGGGTAATAACGAGCCGGACAAAATGGCAAAGGCAGGCTTCACAACCGTTAAGTCGGATTTTGTGAATGCTCCCGTTATCAATGAGCTTCCGATGACGGTTGAATGCAAGCTCATCAAATTCAATGAGGACGGCATCTGTATCGGCGAGATAGTAAACGTCAGCGCAGATGAATCGGTGCTTGGTGAGGACGGAGCGATTGACCCGTCAATGCTCGGTGCAATCACCTTTGACCCCGTGCATCACAGCTATATCACGCTCGGCGAAAAGGTCGGCAATGCCTTTTCCGACGGCAAGGCGCTTAAATAACCGCATATATATAAAGACCTCTGATGTCAGTATCAGAGGTCTTTTGTTATTATTGAGAATTTAACTCATTTTAAGAAGGAATTTGTCGGCTTCTTCTCTGCTTTTGAAAATTACAATCTGCTTGCCTGCTTTGTGCTTTTCGAGCAGCTCATATATCGTAGGCAGGGTGGTTTTGGGAAAATCACGTATAAAAGCTTCAAATTCGGGGTCAAGTTCTTTTTCAATCCACGGCATATCGTAGCGGCCTTTGCCGATTCTTGAGGTTGCACCCTGCAGGCACACCTCGGTTGGCAGGTCAAACAAAAATACGGTGTCGCACTCCTTAAGCCGCATCTCAATTGTTCTGGAGTAATTGCCGTCAATTATCCAACACTCGGTGCTGAATATTTCGCGTATTCTGCCGTCAAATTCCTCGCGCGGAATATGCGTTTTGTCGGGCTTGTGCCATATGGCATCCAGGTAATACAGCGGTAGCCCCGTGAGTTTATTAAGTTTTTCGGCAAAGGTTGTTTTGCCCGAACCCGGGCAACCTAATACAATTACTTTTTTCACAGTTGTTTCCTCAATATTGCCTTTTTGCTTATCTTGCGTCAGGCGTCGTGTACCATTTCGGAACACAGCAGCGCATATTGTCATACCAGTCAAGAACTTCCTTGGCAAGGTTTTTCATAGTCTGTATTTCTTTCTCGCCAAAGGAAATTGCCCAGGGCAGAGAGGTGATAGTGCCAAGGCTGATATAAAACGCAAGCAATTTCCAAAATTCCATAGGCACGTCATTATCAAAATACCCGTTTACAATGCCCGAAGCAAAGAGCGGAGAAGCCTTTGCGCTCCAGGTGATGCTCTTGAATTCCTCCCACGGGTCGCCGAAATCGTAGCGGTCAAAGTCGATGATTACGATTCTGCCGTTTTCGAGCATCATATTGCCGATATGATAATCGCCGTGCTGGAAAACCTGCGGTCGGTTTTTGAGAAGGTATCGGTTGGCGTTGATAAAATCAATAAAAGCCTGACCGTTCTCGTAGCTGAACGGACACTCGTTGTATTTCAGGATTCTTACATCAGCTTTGCTGTTTACTCTGGCTTCCCAATCGGGTTGGTTTTCGGGTGCGGGAATTGAATGAATCTTCTTCAGAATTCTGCCCGCCTCAAGCCCGAGTGAATACTGCTCGGATTCTGCAAGGCGCGGTATGGCAGGCTCAGCGTCCTCACCGTCGATCCAGGTCTGAAGTGTGTAAACACCTCCGTCGCATTCACCGAATTCAATCGGTCTGCACATAGGTACCCCCAGCTTTTCAACCCGGCTTTGCAGAATGTACATATTTTCGCGGTTTGCGCTTTTGTCGGCAGGAGTAACGCGCAACAAATATTTTGTGCCGTCTGCTGCAGTAACGCAGTATTTTTTGTCGCACGACCAGCCTTTGTCTATAGGCACTTTGCTTATGAATTCTTTCATCTTTTTTACCTTGATTGCGTTCAGTTATTGAGCAGGGCATTGATCTTTTCAAAGTCGTATGATCTGATGATTTCTGCGCCCTCACGTATGGTGATTTCTTCGTCGGTTACCGCTACGTCGGCGTCTTCGGGTGAATCCGTAACCTCGGCGGCAAGCATCTCAAAGAGCTTACCTACGTTGAGCGTATCTGTTGCTTTGAAGTAGTTTATCAGGAACGCAGCGGAGCTGTCGGCAGCAATGCGGTTGAGGCTGTTTCGTGCCAGATTGAGCCACACAAAATCGTTGGTAACCATATCAATGCCGAACAGATATGCGAACGTGCTGTCGCAGTTTACGGTGAATGATGATTTTACGGTCTTGGGTTCAAACACCTCGCCTGTGTCGTTGATATCGCGGAGCATATATCCCGCCTTGCAAAGGCATTGGCTGAAGAGAGAATCGTAATATACGTTATTGCAGAATATCAGATATCTGAATTGGGGGTATTTCTTTTTGAATGCTTCAACGTCAATATCAAAGTATTCGGTGCCTCCGTAATAGCCTGAGGTCTGATCGCCCGAGTAAGTAATTGCGTCGGATTGCCTGCCGCTCATTGTTCTCCAGGAAAATTCGTACTGATATCCGTCCTCGTCAATTCCGATAACGCTCAGGTCAATGTCCTTCACTTTTTCCCAATAGGTGAATGCACGTATCTTTTTTCCTTTCTCCAGGTGGATCTTTGATCCTTTCGGCAGAACTCCGTAGCCGCCGTTTGATGTGTTTTCCTGCAGGGGAAGTGCAACGCTGTACATTTGCGGCGAAATATAGACCTTTCCAAGCTTATTTGCAAGCAATGTTCTGAGTTCTTGAGTCATCTTTGCCATGAGCTTGTCAACTGTCGCAGGGTCAAGCACGGTTTTTCTGCTTTTCCTCTCTTCGGGTGTTTCGGTGTGGACCTTAGTCAGGTTGATACGCGGAAAAACAAAGGAGCGTGCAGCCGTGGCAGAGTAGTTGGCATACTGCATAATAAGCTGAATGAGGATAACTGCGTTATCGGTTTGAACAAAGTTGATTAAAAAATCTACGTCCTCCTCGTTTTCACACCTGCTGAGCATATAGTTGAGGTTTCTCATCAGTGCACCCGAGCCTTTCCCTTTGCGCAGGCAGTCTGCGGCGGCACGGATATCTTTGTCCTTCATCCTGCGCTCAAACTCGGAGTATACGGAGCGGTTTTCTTTGCCGCGCATAAGCTTGACAAATTCTTTGGCTTCCGGTGTTTGGGGCTTGTAATGGATATGGTGAAGCAGACCGCACCAGAGAGCCTTTTTCTCAAAGCACTCTCTTACATTGCAGCGTCCGTTTTCAAAAATCGCATCGATAACGGCGGCAATAAACTTACGGTCCGTATTGCGCAAATTGAGATGCTTTATATCAATGGAATAATAAACGGAATAGTTCAGCTGCTCTGTAAGCTTGATTACGTCGGGGAGTGCGAGAAATTTTGCAAATTTGGTATCTCTTGTATCGATTAAAAGCCTGATTGCGGTGTTTTTGCACTGGCATTCAACCACGTCAAAGTCATACTCGGTTATGTAAGCTTTTAATACGTCGAACCGGCTGTTGCTGAGCGGACGTGTGCTTGCGAGCATATCTTCGGCATACTCTCCGAGCAGCTCAACTGCCTTTTCTTCTGTGACGATTGCAAATTTCTTCGGGGTCGTTTCTTCGTTGAAGGTCAGCCTTTCGAAATCCGCTTCAAAGTAAGAGTGCTGTGTTTGGGAGAAGTTACCTAAACTGTAGGTGATGAAGTAGCTCAGAAGTTGATCAAATAAAAGCTGATCGCTTGAAAGCTCTCTGACCGAATGGGGGAAGCCCTTGTAAAACGGGTCAGGCAGAAATATGCCGAGCATTTTTTCCGCAAGCCTGAGCATATGCTCATCTGCATATTCGTAGCCCTCGGTAATGTGTATACCAAACTTGTTTGCTAACGTAAAAAGAACCTCAAAGGCATTCTTGCCCGGCTTTGTGCCGACTAAAATGCCTTTTGAAAATAAAAACTCATAAAAATTTATATTAAGCATAACTCTTTCTCCTTGCTTAAATAAAAAAAGAAATCAAACGTGAATCGCAAAACTGTAACAATCCCAATAAGAAGTAAGCCTTGCTAGCTACGCTCAATTTCCAGTCAAATGGTAGCACAAAATTTTAAAATTGTCAACAAAGTCAAGCCTTGCAGCAACGTATTTGAGCCGCATACAACAAATAAAACAGAGCAACAAAGGTGATTGCTCTGTTTTATTTACAAATGTTTATAGGTGTTGATTCCGAATTACAAACCGAATAAGCTTCGGACATAGTAAGATGTTTTGGACGCAGTTTTGTTTATTATTTTATTTCAGCTTCTGCGAAGCCTATGCATTCTCTGCCTTTTATCATATCGGCTGAATTTCTTGCGTTGAAATAAAGGCGTAGTTTGTTGCCGTATTTAACAAGATGACTGGCGTAAACAAATTCTTTCATCCAATCTTTTCCGTCAACGACAGATGGTTCAACAAGTATTTTTTCAAATTTAAACGAAAGTCCGTCAGACGAAGTCAGCAGAATTATTGCAGAATGGCTGTGACCGTCTTTTTCGTACAGTCCGTTCTGGATTCCTATATAACCGTCAGACAGTTTATATACCTTAAGGCACCCGCTGCATAGATTGAGATAGGGGTTGTTTTTATCGGGCGAAATAATGGGCTTTTCTGCCGAAACGTAGCCGTCTGCAATATTACGGCTTTCTGCATATCCGATATATGTAGGCTCACAGAAGCCGCAGTCTTTTATAAAAGTCATACCGCAGGAATAGTACATACGGTTAATGCCGTTTTCACGCAGTATGAACGGATTTGATATTTCCGACCCTCTGTCGCTTTTTTCATAGCCCCTTGCATCGGTAAATGCAGCTGTCGGTTTTGACCAGCTGATAAGGTCTGTGCTTCCGGTAACATATATTTCTGATTTCCATTTAACGGCATTTATAACGTTAAGACCGTTCATTATCAAAGGCCTTGTTCTTTCGTAGAAAAGATAGTACGTGCCGTCTATATAGTTGATATTCGGGCGCATTGCACGGTTGAGCACTTTTTTTACCTTGCGGAAATCAACACCGTCATCGCTGATGAAATGATATACACCGAACGTTGTGTGCAGAAACATATGCCATTTGCTATCGTGAGCAACGTCGGGTGTGAGAACGGACGGATCTGCAACAACAAGCGCACCGCCAAAGGGCTTGAGCACGGGACTGTTTTTGCTGATTGTAAACTCAGCGTCAATTATTTGTTTAACGGTTAAGTTTTCCATAGTATACCTCATTATTTTTGTGAAAGATCGTCTATTTCAAGTTATATAATAACATAATCACTACCCCAAAAACAACCCGATTGCTTGTTTTCTTGATGCTTTTACCTTGGCAGGCAAAGAAAAAGGGATTGAGAAAAGGTGCGAAAAATGATATAATAATCTAACCGATAAATAAGAATTAAATGGAGATATATTATGGAAGAAATTCTGATAAAAATACTTGTTTGTTTTCTCGCAGGAGCGGGGGCAGGTATCGGCACGGGATTTGCCGGTATGAGTGCTGCCGCCGTTATTGGCCCTATGCTGATAACCTTTTTGGGTATTCCGGCTTATGATGCGGTCGGAATAGGCCTTATCAGCGATGTTTTAGCAAGTCTTGTCAGCGCATATACCTATAAGAAAAGCGGAAACCTGGATGTTAAAAACAGTTTGCCGCTGCTCGTGAGCGTTCTGATCGTAACGATGGTAGGAAGCTTTGTGGCGAGTTTCCTGCCCGAGCAAGCCATGAGCGGCACGATGCAGATAGCGCTGATCATTATCGGCTTGCGTTTCATATTGAAGCCTGTAAATAAGACGAGAGAGCAGTTGGAAGCGAGTTCTCCGAAGAACAGAGTGATCAAGGCGATCATCGGCGGCGTATTTGTTGGATTTATCTGTGGCTTTGTAGGTGCAGGCGGAGGAATGATGCTTCTGCTCGTTCTTACTACCTTCCTTGGCTATCCTATGCATTTGGCTGTCGGTACAAGCGTGTTTATTATGGCGTTTACTGCTCTTACGGGAGGCATCAGCCACTTTATGATCGGTGGAGTTCCCGATATTCTTTCGCTTGTACTGTGCGTGGTGTTTACTCTGCTGTGGGCAAGAATTGCTGCGAAAATCGCCAACAAGTCTAACGCAAAGACCTTGAACCGTGTGGTCGGCGTTGTTATGATCGCTACGAGCATTGTGATCCTGGCGGTTAATTATTTGTAATGCTACCCAGAGTGACATTTTGGTGAGAGTTAATAAGAATTTAGTGGAGAAATGATATGAAACTCAAGAACATTCTGATTGTTGTTAAGGATATAGAGAAATCGAGGAATTTCTATCACGACTTATTCGGTATAGACTTGGTGCTTGACAACGACGGCAATATGATTTTAACAGAAGGTCTTGTCCTTCAGGATGAGAAAATATGGAAATCGTTTTTAGACAGAGATATTGTTCCCAAGAGCAACTCTTGCGAACTGTATTTTGAGGAGCAAGATATCGAATCCTTCGTCGAAAAATTAGAGAAACTATATCCAGACATCGAATACGTAAACCGCCTTATGACACATAGTTGGGGGCAACGAGTGATCCGATTCTACGATTTGGACGGCAACTTAATTGAAGTAGGAACACCGATGTAAGTAACAAAGTCCAATAAGTCAAACAGTTAGATAAATAGGAATTTGTGGAGGTAACATTGTATGTGGTTTGTATTCGCATTACTGTCTGCAATTTTTGCAGCACTTACTTCTATACTGGCCAAGGTCGGTATAGAAGGGGTCAACTCGAATCTTGCAACAGCTATAAGAACTGTTGTTGTAGTTGCTATGTCATGGGGAATGGTATTCCTCACGAATGCACAAAACGGTATAACAGAAATTAGCAGAAAGAGCTGGATATTCTTGATTTTGTCAGGATTGGCAACAGGTGCATCATGGCTGTGTTACTACAAAGCATTGCAGATTGGTGATGCATCAAAAGTTGTACCGATAGATAAATTAAGTGTAGTAATTACCTTAGTGTTGGCGTTTGTATTTTTGCACGAAGAGTTTACAATCAAGTCATTGGTAGGATGTATTCTGATTGGAATAGGAACATTAATAATGGTTATGTAATCATGCACAGTACATAAACTTTCAGTTTGGCGAAGCATCAAATTCCAATTTGTCGAACTGTTCTAATATAGAAAAAGATAAAAATTGCCGCTGAGGAACAAACTCCTCAGCGGCTTTTTGCTATCACTCAAAAGAAATAGGCTTTGTATCCCCCGTGGCGAATGCGTTGGGGGCGGGATCCGACATGGAGAAATACATCTTTGCGGCTTTAGTGGTGCCGAAATCACGGTTAGAGCCGGAATTCTGCACCTTGTTAAAGGCATCACGGAACATCTGGTTGTGCGCTTCCTCGCGGTTAAGGAGAAAATCAATGGTCTCGCGTACCTTTTTGTCGTCGATCTGGCGGTAAAGGTATTCGTAAACCACCTTCGCGCGCTGTTCGGATGCGATATTACTGAGCAGGTCGGCGCACAGATCACCCGTAACCGTAACGTAATCTCCCGTCCAGGAATAACCCGAAGCGTTGATCAGCCCCGGATTTAAGCCAAGGAGCACGTGGGACTGGATCTCTCCGCAGGGCACCTTTGTGGCATCCACGTCGTGACCGTTCAAAAGGTTGATGGTCTGTGCCACCATCTCCATGTGCCCAAGCTCCTCCGCCGCAATGTCAAGGAACAGATCCTTGATCTCGGGGTCTTTGATTCGAAAGCTCTGGGACATATACTGCATCGCTGCTTTCAGCTCGCCGTTTCCACCGCCGAGCTGCTCCTGCAAGAGTGCCGCGTACTGCGGATTGGGTCGCTCCACCTCTACGGGATGAAAAAGCATCTTTTCGTGTTTGAACATTTCATTACCTCCGTTTGTTTACTATAAACTATTCTTGCCAATTCGGAGACGGATATTCAAACAGCTCTATGTATCCAAAGAAAAGAGATTGAGAAAAGACGCAAAAAATGGTATAATATTTATATAAAAATATTGTAAAGAGGTGAAAAAGGATGAAAACCATTATCATAGGCGGTGTTGCAGGCGGTGCAACGGCGGCGGCGCGACTTCGCAGACTGGATGAGAAAGCAGAGATCATTATTTTGGAGCGCGGCGAATATGTGTCCTTTGCCAACTGTGGTCTGCCGTATTATATCGGCGGTGTTATTACCGACCGCGGGGATTTGACTCTCCAAACGCCCCAAAGTTTCAAGGCGCGTTTTAATATTGACGTCAGAGTATTAAACGAGGCGGTAAAAATCAACCCCGATACCAAAAAAGTGACCGTCAAAGATCTTCGTACAGGCGAAACCTATGAAGAAACCTACGATAACCTCATTTTGTCTATGGGTGCTGAGCCGATACAGCCGAATATAGAAGGCGCTGACGGCAGCAACGTTTTCACCCTTCGCAACATTCCCGATACCTTAAAGATCAAGAACTATATTGATACCGAAAAGCCGAGATCGGCTGTGGTGATCGGCGGAGGATATATCGGCGTCGAGATGGCGGAAAATTTGGTCGAAGCAGGGTTAAAGGTCGCCATCGTCGAGCTTGCTGACCATCTGATAGCACCTCTCGACTTTGATATGGCCGCAGACGTGTACCGCTAGATCAAAACTAAAGGGATTTATCTGCACCTGAATAACGGCGTAAAGGCGATAAACGGAAATACCGTCATGTTGCAAAACGGCGAAATTACCGCCGATATGATCATACTGTCGGTGGGTGTCCGTCCCGAAACCGCCATTGCGAAGGACTGCGGAATAGAGCTCAATCCGCGCGGAAGCATTGTTGTAAACAACAAAATGCAGACCAACATTCCGAACATTTACGCCGTGGGCGATGCGGTAGCGGTGGAGGATTTCATCACAAAAAAGCCTGCCTTTATTCCGCTTGCAGGGCCTGCCAACAAGCAAGGTAGAATTGCCGCGGATAATATCGCGGGATATGAGAGCGTTTATACCGGCACGCAAGG
>JAZUSN010000047.1:0-34598 GCA_045606785.1 Acutalibacteraceae bacterium
ATATATAACCGCGACGATGCCTTTACTGGCACTTATACAGTTCTTGAAACAGGTACAGAAGGCGACTACTATAAGATTTACGGTCTTGCACTCCACTCAACCAATTCTACTGCAAGCTATTCCGAACATTCGGGTATGTTCAACAGAATCGGTGCAGGTGCAAAAATCAGCAATATTACTTTCATCGATCCCGATATCAGAGCAACAAGACTTGTCGGTTCTGACAACTATGTCGGTATTCTTGCAGGTGAGATTACAGGCGCTGAAATCACCGGTGTCACTATCAGCAAGACCGCTACAGGTACTGCTCAGGTGCTTGGTCTGCGTGCGGTTACTCCGGCTAACACATATGTCGGTGCTGTTGCAGGCTTGATAGGCGAAGGTACCACTCTTGAAAATGTTACTGTCAACGGTCTTACAGTTGCAGGTGCATCAACAGCAGGTAACCGTGCAACTCAGGATAAGGACATAAAGAATGTATTTGTCGGCGGTGTTGCCGGTGAAAGCGCAGGTATAATTTCCGGTGTAACACTTAACGATATCAATGTCTTTGTAAACAGAGACGAAGCGTCTGCAAGAGGCTACATTTCGTATGCAGGTTCAGTTGCAGGTAAGGCTTCCGGCTCAATCAGCCAGGCTGTTGTATCCGCAACGGTCAGCGGCTGCGACGTAACCGTTACAGAGGATGACGATAAGCGTATCAGCTTTACTTACACAGCTAATCCTTCATCTGAAGCAGGCGACCGTCTCGGCGGTGTTGCAGGTATTGCAGTAGGTACACTCACTTTAAGCAATGTTAATGTAAACAAGCTTGCGGTAAATGCGTTTGATATTGCAGGTGGTCTGGTCGCAGAGGTTCTCAGCGATGAAGCTTCATCGCTTACAATCAGCGGTTGCGATGTCGGCAATACAACGTCTGACGAAAACAGAGCACAGATTACGGTCAGCGGCTCAAGCAACATAACGGGTACGACTTACAGCCGTGAGTTTTACAATGCTGTCGGCGGTGCCGTCGGTTACGTAAACAAGGTAGCCAAGCTCAAGATTGACGATTTCGATTTTGTTGGCTATGTCGGTCAGAATGCTCTCGAGCATAAGAACTGTACCGCAGGCGGTGTTATCGGACTTGTTGATGAAGGTATTGCTTCACTCGACAACATTGTTATCGGTGCCTCTACGGTACAGGGTGAGGTTGCCGGCTACCGCAGAGCGGCTCAGAGCACAAGCGTTAATTACCGTATGCTCGGTGCGGCAGGCGGTATTATCGGTAAAATTTACAGCTTTGCAGCAAAGAGCTTCAGTTCACCCGATAAAATGATTTCCGACAGCGTAATGTCAGCAAAGGTTGACCTTTATACCAATGTCAACGGTTTAACCGTGAAGGCAGACTATGCTACACTGGAAAATCAGAGTGATACAAATGTAGGTAAGATTATCGGTGAACTCCGCAACGATGATTCAGGCGATAACTTTGCTTACAAGGCAGGCACAACAAGTGACAACAATATTCTCTTTACCAACTATGTAAATAACGTTTACATTTCCTCTTACCCGCAGAATATTGTTGCTTACGGCTGTAATACATTCTACACAAATCAGTACAATGATGCTTCTGATACATATGTAGATATCAACACAGAAAGCCGCTATATGTCTTCTGATGCTGAGGAACTTGAGAATGTCAGCTCTTTCATGGTTGACGGCAGCGTTGTTGATATTTCAGATCCCTCTATACAGCACAATTACGATACAGGTACTTACTCAGGCGTTGCAATCATCACGTTTGACGAGAAGCAGGCATCAACAAGTGCTTCAAGACATTTCAGACTGGCTTATGACAGCCTTGTGTTCAAAGAGGGTAAGGATGCTATAGAATTTAACGGAGGCTTTAACATTTCCGTTGAAAGTAATTTGGCTGATCTTGAGAATGTTACTGTTTCGTCAAGTGACTATCAATCGTCACACAGACTTACCGAAAAAGTTACTCTTGACAGTAACAATACGGAATACAGCTATAATTACTACACAGGTATTATCACAGTTAACTCTAATGAGAACGTTGATATAGTCGGTTACATCAGCGCCGGTTATTCATACGGTCTTGAAGTCGGTATCCAGTTTGTCAGCATGGAAATTGTCGGTAACGGTACCGAGGCAACTCCTTTTGAGATTGCAAAGCCCAAGCACTTCAAGGTTGTTCGTGCACTTCGCGGTGCATTCTACAAGCAGGTTGCAAATATTGATTTTGCTGATCCTGCAAACAATCAGTATAATTCCGCAACAGAGGGTGCAATGTATGCAGATGTAAAAGGCATCGAGCCTATCGGCACATCATCAGCTCCCTTTACGGGCAACTATAACGGTCAGGGTTATGTAATTTCCAACGTCTATATTAACCGCTCCGATGAAAACAATGTAGGTTTCTTCGGATATGTAGGTAACGGCAACAACAGAGCTGTTCTCAGTAATATTCATATCGAGCTTGCAAATGAGCTTGAGATTACGGATGAGAACGCTAACGTTACAACGGTAGCAGGCGGTATAACAGGTAATAAACAAGTTGGTGGTCTTGTAGGCTACGCATACAATGCTGCTGTTACTAACTGTTCTGTTGCAGACGGTTTCGTTATGGGTTACACAAATGTCGGCGGTCTTATTGGACGTACGGGTAATGCAAATCTTAATTCTTGCTTCACCTCGACGTCTACCTATTCATATGCCGTACTTGCTTCAGGCAGCTCAGAGACCAAGGTTGTCGGTGCACTTATCGGTTATGTCGGTGGTTCAACCGGTGTAGCCAAGTCATTCACACTTGGACTTGCAAGTGTTGGAACGACTAACAACTTCGGTTATGCCGGCGGTATGGTAGGATATAACGCCAGCCAGTTGAGCATCAGCAATTCTCTTGTTGGTGCAACAGTATCCGATTACACGGGTATTCAGGTAAGTGACGGTACACTCAAGGGTCTTACGGTCGGCGGAATGTCCCTGACAGGTGCTTCTGTTTCTGTCAGCAATGTCACAGTTGCTTCAACCAACGCTTTGTCTATGCGAACAGTCTTGGGTATGACAAGTTACGTCAATCCCATTGTTGGCTCAGATAACAGCAATCTGAACAGTGGTATTTACGTTGATACTGATGTAACCGGTGTTCTCAACGGTACTGAAAGTTACACCGAGGTTGAAAAAACAGAAGATGGCCTTTACAACTTTAGTGTCAGCGATGAAGCCGATATAGCAGGGGATGCATATACAGCAGCTTATGTTGCCGTAGCAGTTATTCCTGTTGAGGTAGGCGAAAAAGAGATAGCTGACAGAGAGATACAGTCCAATAAGGGTAATGCAGGCTTATTCTATCCTGTCACTCTTAACCACGGCGGCGAATATACCTTCACCTCATCTGTTATCGATATAAGCGATACTGTTGCATATCCCGCCGGTCTTGATGCTGATATGTACGGCATTAAGAGCGAAAGCAGTGTCAATAAGAATACGGACCTTCTCTTCCGCGACGAGAACGGCAGCACAACGGTTTATGCAAACGTTTATCCGTTCAGCGCCGGTGGCGAGAGCGAAAAGGGTGCGGTTCTTAAGGACGGTACCGTTCATGATAACGGTGAGGTAGCATATGACGGTGCAATGCCTTACTTTACGGTTACTGCTCCGGTAACAGTCAATAAAGGTCTTACACTTGAGGTTTCAAGAAAAGTTATTTATCCCGTTCAGTACAGAACTCAATATCCGATTGCAACCGCAAGACAGTTGTTTGCTCTTAGCAACAGCGCTGAGAACGTAGAAGGTTCAAAGTTCTTTGAGTCATATATTCTCAACGGTAAGGGAGTCGCACATAACAGGAATTATATTGTTGTTACGGATATTGATCTCTGCTCAGTCAACTTTACTCCTATTATCGGATACGATGGTGAATTTGACGGTAATGGCTTTAAGGTTGATAATCTCCGTATAGATATGCCGGGTCAAAGCGAAGTCGGTCTGTTCAGAACCCTTGCTTCCGGAACGGTAAAGAATCTTACGGTCGGTGTTGATACTATCAACGCAAAAGACAATGTAGGTGCACTCGTCGGTGCAATTATTGTCGAAAATGTAGATGTTACAGCAATAAACGCATCCGTCAAGATTGAAAACTGTCATTCGGTTCTTTCCGAAGGCGGTGAAGGTATCGTTGCGACAGGTAGAAATGTCGGCGGTCTCGTCGGCGCAACTACACGTGGTAACACCGATGCAGGTATAACAAATTCTTCATCATCCGTTAAGATCAGCGGCTACGATGTGGTTGGCGGCCTTGTCGGATACAGCGAACAGCCGATCAGCAACAGCTATGCTACGGGCGAAGTCTTTGCTCAGCTGACGTCGGATTCGGCATCAACCTATATTTATCCGTGGGTTGTTGTCAACGGTAATCAGGTTGTTTCCCAAAAACCTGCTACAACAGGCACAGAGCATGGCGTCGGTGGTACCGTAGGTGTTCTTCGCAACAGCTCATCCAATAGTGACGGCTTTGCAAAAGCATCGCTCAGTTACTGCTTCGGCAGCGGTATCGTTACCGTTAATGATGTCGCCTATGCAAGCGGCGTTCCTTACGGTGTCGGCGGTCTTGTCGGTGTAAACTGTGCAGATACTTCAATTACAACGTCATTCTCAAGCGGTAACGTATACTACTGCTACGGCAATAGCTCACTTACTGCTTGCAACAGCGCAACAGTCGGTGTCGGCGGTCTTGTCGGTGTGATGTACAGCGTTCTGGACAGCGTATATTCCAGCGCTTCTGTTGCTGCTGATTTCGGTGATGTTTCATCAGCAACCGCAGTAGGCGCAGGCGGTATTACAGGTGTTGCTTGTGCAAAACTTTCAAACACCTACTCTTCAGGTGCAACACTCGGTACGACCTCTACCGCTGATCATTCCGGTTGTAATTACGGCACGGGCGGAGTTATAGGCGTTCTTGATTACAGCGGTACAGATAGCTGTGCAAACCTTAATTTCGACCTCAATCTTTCAATAACCGATAAGGTTGTAGGTAAGATACTTAGGGGCAGCTATAATGAGTCTAACTCCGGCGCAAGAACAACTAAGGCATTCACCTCCGGTGATGTTACTATCAGCAGAGAGTTCGGTTATGCGGACGGTGCATATCCCTACCTTACCGGTTTCTTCGCTGATGATGTTTCACTCACAATCCGTATCAATGCTCTTCTCAGTATTGTTGCTCTTCAGCTCAATGAACTTGACGCTTCAGCTGCAAGCGGTAACGGTATTTCGATGGCTCTCAATATTCCCGTAAGCTTTACATATGTGTCCACGGGTACGGCTGACCAGAATAATGCCGGTGTCTATACCTACAGCTATGCTGACAGGAATAATCTTGTCGATGCAGCTCAAGGTGTTATCGACGATAAGACAAATACTCTCTCCATCCAGAGAACGCAGAATGAAGCACAGTATGTAAACTTTGTCATTTCGATTGATGCAAAGGACGGAAATACTTCGGATGCAAACGGAAATGTCTATGCAGACGTTGCAACACGCCTTGTATCGCGTCTTTGTGCTCCGATGCTTGGTACTCAGACGCATCCCTATCTTGTTGCAACTCAGAAGGACCTTGAGCACGTCGGTATGACTGCTGCAGAGCTCAACGCAGTTCCTTCAGATTCCGCACACAAGATGTATAAACAGTGGGCAACACCCATTCTCGAAAACGGCATACACTGTATACCTACAGAAGGTAAAGTCCATTTCCGTCTTATGGGTTACGTTCCGCTCGCAGATTACACCAGAGCCCCGATTGCAGACCTTACAAACGAGAATTATACACTTACTCATAACGGTAATGTATATAACATTTCCAACAAGGGTATTTCTTTCGACGGTAACGGTTACTCAATCAGAAATCTCAGCTCCAGGCTGTTTGCAAAGCTCGATGAAAACTCAATATTGAGAAATATGACGTTTGAAAACGTAAACTTTGCAAGCACAAGCCCAAGCCTGATAGGTGAGGTAGACGGTGTAGTAGAGGGCGTCAATGTTTACGGTTCAGCATCCGGCAGTACCACAGCCGGTATCGCTAACACCGTAAATTCAGACGGTAAGATTGTCGGTTCGGTTGTCAAGCTTGAATATAACGATACATTCGGCACAAGTAACGTAGCAGGTGTTGCCGTTATAAACAAGGGAACGATTGAAAAGTCTGCTTCTGTCGGCAACTTCAGCGGCGGCTCTGTTTCAGGCCTCGGCGGTATGGTTGTTACAAACCAAGGTACGATCATTGACAGCTTTACAATCGGCAATATGCAGTTTGATGATGCTACGAACCTTGGCGGTTTTGTAAATACCAACGAAGGCTATATCAGTAACTGTTACACACGTTGCAACATCATAATCAGCGCTAATCCCGCTGACAGAGTCATCGGTGGCTTTGTTGCACACAATAATGCTGATGCAACTATCAAGAACGCATACTCATCCGGTATGTTCAGCCTTGCGGCCGATACTTCTCCGCTCAATGTCTTTGCAGCACAGTCTGCAGGTACGCTTACAGACTGTATGTTTGATAAGCAAATGAGCGGCAGCACATTCAGCGGAATCTACGATATGGCTGAGCGTACAATTGACATTGTTAACCTTACAAATCATCCTGCGATGAAGGGTGATACTGCTTATAAGGTTACTCAGCCTACAATTGATGCTTCTGATGACAGATATGAGAATATTTATTATCCGCAGCTCACTTCAATTCTCAACACAGAGGATTATGAAGAACAGACAAACGATAACGGTGAAACCGTTCAGGTCGAAACGGTTGACAGTCGTATGTACAGAGTCCTGCGTGCATACTCTTTCATCAGCTCGGCAACAGCTCTTGTCGGCAATGACAACTATATTGACAATCTGGCTCTCGGCAGTTCAACTGCGTTGAGCTATGATTCACAGCATAACGATCTTTGGAGAAAGACCTCCGGTTCAGACCTTGCGTCTGCAACATTCTTCGGTACAGCCGGTCCCGGTATCAAGGGTAGAAGAATTGCTGCTGTTGAGGCTCTGCCGAGCGGATATGATCCTGCGGCAGATAACACAACGCTTATCAGTGCGATCAATCCCGTTACCGACTTCCACGGCTTGGCTATTGAGAATGCTCAACTTGACCTCTTTGTTGAGGTTACGGGTAAACCTCATCCGAACTTTGCAGGTGGTCAAGGCACTGCAGACGATCCGTTCCGAATCTCAACCCCTGATCAGGTTGTTGCGCTTTCGTTCTACGGTACAAATTCCGATAACAACTTCAAGGTCGTTAACGATATCGATATGAGTTCAGCTGTCTGGACTTCGTACATCGATAACTTCAAAGCAACTCTCAACGGTGACGGTAAGGTGCTCTCCAACGTCACAATCCCTGAAGAAGGTAACGATTCGCTCTTCGGTAAGATTGACGGCGGTAATATCGACAAACTCGGTATTGCAGGTATTGATGTCACGGTAGACGGCGGTAGCGGCGGTATGCTCGCAAGTGCCGTTACAGGCGGTGCTTCGATCACCAATTCCTATGCTGTCGGTACTCTTGTAACAGCAGATGCTACCGAACAGTACAATATCGGTGGCCTTATCGGTGAAATCGACGGATCTACGATAAGTGGTTGCGTCGTATCCGGCAAGATAGTTTCCGATGCATCCACAACAGGCGGTGTTGTCGGCTCAGCACTTGACGGTTCGGTTATCAACAACGTTCTTTCAACGGTTTATGTTGATGCTTCAAAGGCTCAGGACGGTATAGCGGCAGGTGTTGTCGGTACAGCAGTTGATTCTGCGCAGATTACTTCCTGCATCTTTGCTTCCGACGTTAAGGGCAGCACAAAGGGCAATATCATAGGTGATGGCGGTGCAGGTGATTCAAACTGCTACTATGATAGTCAGATGTCCTCTGTAATTGATAGTGCAGACGGTCGCTCAACCCACTACCTCACAGGCGGTGCAACACCCGCAGAGCTCTTCGGTGAAGATACGGCAATGACCTATATCAGCGATTTTGCCGGCTATCCTGTTTCTGCATATATGCTAAGCGGCTCCGATAACTTCCTTGCAGGCCTTAAGCTTGCAAGCGCAAAGATCAACATCGCAAGCGGCGCAGGTGCGGGTACACTCAATTCCTTCACAACAATTACAGCACCGGCAGGCTTGGGCAAGCTTACCTTCTCGGGCGGCACACCTGCTTACCTTGTCAACGTAGGTGATTCGCAGATCAACACTGATACCGCTGAGCTTGCTCTCGGCGCAGTTGAAAACCGCCAGGTAACTTATAAGCTTGCTGACGGCAGCTTCGATGGCGGTAAGATGCTTCGCTTTGTCGATGTATTTGTCGGCAAGACGCTGAAGGTATCATACGTATTCACAAACCTCACAAACGGTGCAAACTCCGTTCTTACAGCATACTCGGGTATGAGCAACGTATCTGCCGTAACGGCACACGTCACTCCCGATAAATATTCAGCCGTTCTCTGCTCAAGTATGGTAATTCCTTACGATGCACAAGAGGAAGCATATATCATCAGAGTAGGTGCAGAGCTTCCGTCAGAGTTTGCTGTTGATGCAATTTCTGCAGATGTTCGCAACAACGGTTCAGCCGTTCTTTCTGATATCGAAGGTGAGTATGTTGACAACAGCGGCACTTACAAAGTTGCAATTGCAGGCGGCAGCGAAATTGAATGTGATGAGATCGTTATCACTATCAATGTCAAGGATGCGCCGTGGGGTATCCACAACTATTTCAACATTTTTTAAACGAATTTAACGAAAGGGGATCAGCCGGCTATGAAAAGTCAGAAAACCAACACAGTTCAGCTTATTATTGCGGGCTTTGTTGTAGTATTGGTCGCTATTTGCGGCACCTTTGCATGGTTTGCAGTGAGTAACTCTTCAATGGTTGCTCCTATCGGTGCAACGGTTGCCAGTCCAAATATCGAATCAGGTTTCGGCGAGATTCAGATTTATGACCCGGCCGTCAAGGATTGGGTTGAATACGACGGTGAAGATCCCCTGAGTTTTATTCCCGGTCAGTCATACAGCTTCAGAGTTACCTTTTATGCGGGTGAAGAACAGCATATATGGCTTGACTTGAACGAGCTTTCAGATTCCGGCGGAAATGCAGATGTTCAGCTTTATAACGCTCTCACTTACAGAGTGAAAAAGTCTGCTGATGCCGAAGTTGATTATTCTGCGCTTACAGTAACTACTGATACGGAAGGTAAACTGAATGCCCGCCTTATCAACGGACTTTCGGCAAGTGAGTTTACTCAGGAAAAGGATCTGAAGCGCACTTGCTACTACGATCTGAAGCTCGACGGTAGTGCCGGCAACGAATACTTTAATAAAGAATTCAATGCTTCGGTACTTCTTACCATTTCTTAAAATCTTTATCCCGGAAGGACAGCCATGAAAAAAATATTTTCAAAAGTCATAAACGCAATTCTTGTTTTAATAATTCTTGCCGCTGCCGGTGTTATGGTGCTCTCTGGTATCAACTCCAGAAACGGCAAGGCAACAATGGTTTTGGGTTATGGCTTTATGGCTGTCCAGACGGGAAGCATGACTCCGGAATATCCTGTAGGTTCAGTTATTATTATCAAAAAGACAGATCCCTCAAAACTCGAAGTTAATGATGTTATAACCTTTTATTCAAGCAATCCCACACTCGGTAATATGATAGTCACTCACCGTATTATGGAAGTTACTGATGACGGTGACGGTACTTACAGCTACACCACCAAAGGTGATGCAAACGCTATTAACGATGAATATAAAGCTGAAAGTGAACGGATTATCGGCAAGGTGCTTGCCAAAAGCCCGTTTATGGAAAAGCTTATAAATATACGCCAAAATCCCACAACGTTCCTTCTTGTTGTTATGCTTCCGCTGTGTTTTATAATTGCGCTCGAGCTGTTTAATTTCAGTAAGCGTAACGTTGCCGAAAAGGACGACAAGAAAAATGAAGATAAAAAATAAGTTTCTCATTTTATTAAGTTTGGTTCTGTTTCTGATGTCTGCGTTGCTGTGGGTGCCCCGCATAATGGGTATGAGCACTTATTACGTCAGCTCAGACAGTATGGAGCCCGAGATATACAAAGGCAGCTTCGCTTTTGTTGAAGCAATCGAATTCAAAGATATAAGGGTAGGGGAGGACGTGCTCGTTTTCGCTTCTCCCTATAATTCCAAAACCTTTATGCACCGTGTTGTTGCAGTTGATTTAGAAAATCAGCTTATCTACACAAAGGGCGATAACAACAACGCGCGCGACCCGCTGCCTACTGAGTTTTCAGCCTGCAGCGGACGGGTCAGGTTTAAAATTCCGCTTGTCGGCTATGCTGCCTGGGCGCTTGATACCGTTGTCGGCAAAATTGCAGTTGTTGCTTTTTATATTGTTTGTGTGGCTGTTATGATAGAGAGCCACAGAGCGAAGAAATCCAAAAAAGAGGTGGATGCAAGATGAAAAATAAAATAATCTGCCTTGTGCTTTCCCTGGTTTTAATCGGCGGTCTTGTCGGTGCCAACGGAGCATATGCCTGGTTTGTTTCAACCACAGGCGGTACTTCCGGCAGCAGCAGTGCTGAGCACAGCTTTACAACCGGTAACATCGGCTATACGCTTATCGGTGACCTCGATTATTATGAAGATACCGAAACAATAATTCCGGAGGAAGAGCTTCTTGTTCCTCTTACCGAAGAAAATAAGCTGACTTCTGATGAAAACTGCAGAATGTACCTGAAGAACACTTCTGCGGTCGATTCTCAGCTTCGTATAAAAATAGTTTATTCTTATGGTGATGTTACCGAAAACATCTATGACGGTGCTTCAACCTCACCTCTTACCGTTGATTTCAGCAAAGCAAATGGCTGGACCTACGATAACGGCTATTTCTACTACGGCAACTTTGACTCTGAAAATCAGAGATCGGATGTGATTGCGGCTTTTGATATAACACAGGATGGCGCAACCCCCGAAAACATCCCCTTGTTCAGCTCGATACGTTACAGCGGTGAGAATACGGAAAATGATAAAATTGCCGGTAAAGAGCTTACTGTTAAGGTTATTTTTGAAGCAAGACAGTCTGAGTATGTCAACTGGATTGATGTTGGCACAATCTATACTTCAGAATAAGAGTAATCTATGAAGATATTTAACGTAATTTACAATATAATCGCTATCACGGTGATTCTCGCCTTTTTGTTTACTGTCGGTGTTATGGCTACAGGTACGTCTGTTTATGCCGTTGCCACTCCCAGTATGGCAGAGGAGATTCCGGAAGGCTCGCTTGTTTTTGTAAGAAAGGCTGAGTCCTACAGTGAAGGCGATGTAATCAATGCGGTGCTTCCGAGCGGCGGCACGTTCACTCACCGCATAATAGAGCTTGACAGCGAAAGACAGCTTGTCTACACAAAGGGCGACAGTAACCAATCCGTCGATCCGCTGCCGACACCTGTTAAAAACATCAACGGCAAGGTTATGTTCAGCGTTCCTTATCTGGGCCTGCTCTCTCTCAACTTCAACAGTACAACCGTAATTTTTGTTTTTGCGGCTGTGTTACTGGTGCTTGTCGTAGTTCGTCTTATTATCACTAAAAAACCAAAAGGAGGTAACCGAAATGAAAAAGCTCAATAAGCGCAATATTTTCAGCGTTGTGCTGGCTTTGATGCTTGTATTTACGGTCGGCTTCTATTCTTCTGCAGAGCATACAACAGCCTGGTTTACTTCTTCGGGTGATAATTCTCAGCTGTTTGAGATGGATACCATTGATGTTGAGTATTCGGGCTATGATGCAAATAATCTCGAAATGCAGTTCGATGCTGCTACCAAGTTTGACGATGCAGACGAGCGCAGTAAGATGTTCGAGCACGCCTGTAAATTCTTTACGGTTACGGTTACCAATAAAGGCGACCGCGATGCATATGTGTTTATCGATATAGCAAATAGTGCAGCAGAAGGCGAGAATACAAATATCGAAGCACTCCGCTATTATATTTATGAGTATGATTTGGCTCAAAACACGACTTATACGGCCGACCAGCTCACAAAAATTGCTCCTGAAGTTATGGTGGATGCTGACGGCAAGCGTGTAATCAAGAGCGGAGATACATATTTCAGAACATCTACGATGATTGCAGACGATGCAGATGCAAAGGCTTGCAAAATCGGTGAGGAGCCGCTTCTTATTGAGCTTGCGGCAGGTGAATCAAAGAGCTTCTGCTGTGTATTCTGGGTTGAATATGATGAGTTTATCAAGATTGATCCTGTAGACGGTGTTCGCACAGCACAGTTCAACGTTGATATGCTTGTCAATTCCGTACAGGCCGAATACTATACCGTTGAAGAAACAGTCGCGGTTTCCGAATAATATTTCTTTAATTTTTTCTGAAAGGGCGCAACTCAAATGAGCAAGAATAATACAAAACAGAATAAAAAACGCAGGCTCAATCCGCTTGTGATAGTTGCTTTGGTGATTTGTGCTCTTGCAGTTATCTATTCAGCAACTACAGCGTGGCTGACAAACAGCATTCCCAATCCCATCCGCTTCACGATGCTTGAGGATTTTAACTATCAGATGAACGTTTACTTTGAAGGCGGAGATACGGTTGTAAGTGATTTTGATTGCAATTCCGATGCAATAACGCCCATAAACGTAAACTATACTGACCCGAGTGCCGCAAACTATGTCGGCAAGCTTCGTGTAGAAATCAAGCAGGTCGGCAGCGGTGTTGCCTATACAAGAGTCAGGGTTTCGCACGAGTGGGTCAACTCTGTATCGGGCAGACTCCAGGGCGACAGCTATCTGCCTTATACCGTCAACACAGATGAGTTTGTCGATAAACGTGGCAGTGACGGTTACATTTATTTTGACGGCACTATGCCTGCCAATGGCGAATATACGGCTGTTATAAACGGGTTTGATGCTGCAGGATTCGATGCGTCAACCGTATCCTCACTCAGCGGCACGACTCAGCTTCTTCTCAACGTTTCAGTTGATGCTGTTCAGTTCAACCGTTATCAGCAGATCTGGGGAATGGATACAATTCCCTGGCGTTCATAAATTAATCCAATTTCCGGAGAATTGACTCATGGCTAATCGCAGACAAAAGAAGAAAAAAAGCGCCGCAGCTGCCAAGCAGGCCGCGGCTCAATATAAGGGCAAGAATGCTCCGGTGAGGCCTGCCACGCCTAAAAAGGTTGAGGAGGCACCGAAGCCGCAGCAGACAGAGCCAAAGGTTGAGATTAAGCCTCAGAAGGCTGAAAATCAGCCCGCAAAGCCTGTTGCTCAGACTCCTAAAAAGTCCGAATCCAAGCCGCAGGCAAAGCAAAAGAAACCTGAACAGCCCGAAAAAAAGCCTGCAAATGCTAAAAAAAGCGTCAAATCAAAGCCTGTTAAGAAAAAGAAAGTCAACCGTAACGTAAAGCTTTCAAAGCGTATAAGGTTGGAAATTGAAAAATTCGGCGTGCGCAAGTTTGCTGTAATTGTTCTTGCAGTAAGTGCCGTAATATGTGCGGTCTGCGTTATTGCCTGGGTAACCTCAAGCCGCTTCGGTATTCCCGATGAGGCGATTATTGAGTACGGCGGCAGAAACATCTCGTCAGAGCTTACTCTTACCGTGCTTGAGGATATTGATATACAGCACGAGCATTCTGACAATATGAAGCGTAAGGGTGACAAAAAAGCCTTCCGTTATTACGCTTCTCAGAGTTTGATTTTTGCAGAGAAAAACTCGCAGGCCACGCTCAACCTTGTCAATGTTACTGATAACAACTGTGTGCTTATCGCAACAATTGTTGATGAAGCGGGCAATGTCTGCTATACTTCACGCGGCCTGCCTGCAGGTCAATGCCTTACGGATATCAGTATTACAGAGCGTCCCTACGGCATTTACGATATGAAGCTTGTTGTAGCAGGCTATGATCCCGAAACCTATGAGCTTATCGGTGTACAAAGCTCAGATTTGACCGTACAGGTCGGAATAGAAGAGGAAACATCCGATGTCCAGGAAGAAACAACAAAAGGAAAATAATACTGACGGGCAAACAAAAAGGAACCCTAAGTTAGTGCAGGCAACGGTTATGCTGTCTGCAAGCTGTGTTTTGCTTGTTGTTGCGGCGATTGCGCTCAGCGGTCTTGGTTTTTTCCATATGATAGGCGGCTGGTTTATTCCTCGCGGAGAGGTAAAGGTCGGTGTCATTTCGGAAAAAAATCAGATCGAGTCACTCGGCGATAAAGAGATAATCTACCGTGTCAATTCCGATGTCGTTTTTGAGCATACCTACGCTCAGGGCACGATAATGCTTGAAAATCCAAAGGTGTCAAAGCACAACCTGCAATTTTCTTTCTATCTGCCCAATAACCGTGTTGACCCGATTTATGAGTCGCCCACGCTTTCTCCCGGTGAGTGTATTTTAAGCGATAAGCTGACGGATACAATGCGTGTCAAAAAAGGCGATTATACCTGCGTCTGTGTTGTAAAAGCTTATGATTCGCAGGGAAAATACTGCGGTCAGAATACCTGCACAGTCATTGTTACAATCCTCGATAATTAAAAAAGATAAACCGCTGATAATCCGGAAACGGATTGTCAGCGGTGTTTTTTTAGTAGTTTTCGGGTTTTATCTGAAAGAAGCCTCTGTTGTGTGAACAAACAGGGCATATATCCGGCGCACCTTTGCCGATAAAAATGTGTCCGCAGTTACGGCATTGCCAGATTCTGTCACCGTCACGGCTGAAAACAAGTCCTTCGTTTATATTTTCAATAAGCTTTCTGTAGCGCTCTTCGTGTTCTTTTTCAATTTTTGCCACGTGCTCAAAAAGGAAAGCAATCTGGTCAAATCCTTCTTCTTTAGCCGTTTGGGCAAATCCTGCGTACATATCGGTCCATTCGTAGTTTTCGCCTGCGGCAGCATCACCGAGGTTACTCAGTGTTTCGGGCATTTTGCCGCCGTTGATCAGCTTGAACCATATTTCAGCGTGCTCCTTTTCGTTGTTTGCCGTTTCTTCAAATATTGCCGCAATCTGTTCGAATCCGTTTTCTCTTGCTTTTGCCGCGTAGTATAAATACTTGGTGTGTGCCTGGCTTTCTCCTGCAAACGCAGCAAGCAGGTTATTCATCGTCTTTGAATCTTTGAGTTCCATTTTTCTTCTCCTTTTCGTTATTCTTGCGGTTATTATTACCGGTTTTGATTTTGCATATTCAAATCGCGACGGTTTTACAGCTTGAAAAAATCAGTATTAAATGCTATAGTTAGTGTAGATTTAAATGAATATAGGGAGAAATAAGAATGGGTAAAATTGTAGCTATCGGCGGCGGCAGCTTTGAATACGGCGAAATATGGACTATGATTGAGTATATACGCTCACTTACGGACAAAGAGCACCCGAAGATGCTTTTTCTTCCTACCGCGAGTTTTGATTCTCACGACGATACTCAAACCTTTATCGATGCCTTTGCAAAGTACGGCTGTACGGGTGAAGGGCTTTATCTTACCGATGAAAGCCTTACATACGACGAGATAAGAGAGAAGATTCTCGGCAGCGATATTGTCTATGTTGACGGCGGTAACCTCAAATTCCTTATGGATACCTGGAATAAAACAGGTGCAACCGAAATCTTCCGTGAGGCTTATGAGAAGGGGATTATCCTTTCGGGCTTAAGCTCAGGCGCTATGTGTTGGTTTGATATGGGCTGGGACGATTGCCTTGAGGGTGGTGAGTTTGCCTTTGTCGAGTGTGTAGGTTTGTTGCCTTATTGCAATTGCCCTCATTTCGAGTCTGAGTATTGGCACCGCTTCAAGGATGAAATCAAGGCACTTAACGGCCCTGACGGAATGGGTATTGATAACGATGTCTGCGTAGGCTTTATCGACGGCAAAATTGAGGTAGTAAAGCACGAAAAGGAAAAATCAGCCTTCCTCTACCGCAAGGCAAATAACTTTGAAGAAGAGGATATGGCGGAGGTATATAACAGCTGAAAAGCAGGTGTTTAATTTGGAAAAAGAGTTTTTTGAAAAGAATAAAGACAGAATTTCTATGTTGCTTGCCGACAAAGAGAACGAAATCTGGAGAATTATTGATAATCACAACTATACAAACAACTATATTAAAAATCTTGTTTCAGCATATATTTCTGTATCAAAATTGATTGGTACAGAACTTCCTTATAAAGATGTTATGTCTTTCTTTTGCGATTGTAATGAAGACGGCATAAATGAGTACAATGAGTTTCTGAAATCTGATCATAACACTGAAGACGAGTGCTTTATCGAAGATGATTTTGAATTCATATTAAATTATACCGAAGGCGAAATATGCAGAGAGATATTGTGTGTTTTGAATGACAGTGATACTGACCCGCATCATTCTGCAGTTTATACTACTAATATGATAAAGTGTTTTATCTTTATACTTGAGCAAATGGGAGTACAGCTTTTGTATAAGGATGTTTGCGGTTTCTTTATTGCTCACGGATTTTCTCAACAGCAATATTTTGATTTTGAAAACAGCAGAAAAAAGGAATCTGTATATTACCGTTCAATTCAATATTAAAAAGTACAAAAAACGGTCACCCGTAAGAGTTGTACGCTTGAGGACAGTAAAAAAGATGCACGAAATTTTCGTGCATCTTTTAATTTTGTCTCATACCATAACAAGCAGGGAAAATGTACGTCACATTTTTTACACTTTAGGAGAACCTAAAACCCTTTGCAAATAACTTTATTTATTCGATAAATGTGAATTTATAGACTTTTTAGTTCATTTATGAATTTTGGAAAAACCGTCTGGTCTGTCATAAATTCAAATTTCAGAATATGACTGCCTGCATCGCCCTGTATTTCGCCGGATACTTCGATATGTCCTGTTCTGTCACATTTGAATTCGATTGTGTTTCCATAACCAATCTCACAAAAAGTTACATCGTTTCTCTTGAATGAGATTAAATCTTCCAGTGCTACAATGAATTTCTGTAATTCCTTATAATCGTATTCGCAACCGTCTGCAATACCAGCAAACACACCTGATTTGACTATAATAACAAATGAACAGTTATATGGATTTTCGTTTTTCTCTTCATCAATATAATGGTGAAAATCTCTGATTTCAATATAATTACCGCAATATTCAAGTTTGGGATCCATAATCAAATCACCTCAGAAATTCTTATTTATCAAATAATATTATATCATTTTTACTCGAACAATTCAATGGGAATTGAACTATCCGCCCGAGAAATCGGGCGGATAGTTTCGCTTTACAAACCTAATTTTACTGTCCTTTAGGGTACAACGCGTATGGGTGACCGTTTTGCTTTTTCTCTTACATTTCAGGTGGCATACACTCAAGCACTTCAAGGGTTTCGTTTGCTTCAATTATATAGTCAACTGTTTTTGCAGGCTCAAATAAGCAGTCGCCCGCTTTGACTTCGAGCACCTTGCCGTCTGCTTTAAATATACCGCTGCCCTTTGTAATTGCAATACAGCAGGCTCTGCCGCTGCTTTTGCGCTCGTAGGCTTTTTCAACGGTGATTCTGTTAAGAGCAAAGCAGGTTGTGTCGCGGTAGGTGATAAGGCTCTCTTTTTTGTAGCCATCACCCTCATCGAGCACTGTTGAGTTGAGTGCGTATCTGCCGAGAAGCTCTTCCTTTGTCACGTCTTCGTATGTAAAGCACTCGAACATCTTCTCAAAGCCGAGTCCCATATGGCAGAGATGGTCGGGCATAAGGTTGCCGCGCATATCGCACTTTTCAACGCTGATTGTGTAGTCGGTCGGCTCCTGCACTTCAAGCAGCATACAGCCCGAGCCTATTGCGTGGGGCGTGCCGCCCGTAATGAGGAATACGTCACCGGGCTTAACAACAATCTTGTGCATATATTCCTGCATTGTAGCCATATCCTGCTTGTCAAAAAGCTCTTTCCACTTTTCAGCAGTAACAGGCTTTTTAAAGCCGAGCAGAATGTAGGGTTCCTCGCCGTCGATTACACGGCTGTCGAGAATATACCACGATTCTGTCTTGCCGTAGTCGGAGTTGAAAAGGCGTTTTGCCGCATCCTTTGTGGGGTGCACTTGAATCGGAAGTCGCTCTGCAGAGTCAAGAAATTTTGTCAGCACGCCGAAGTTGACGCCGAATTTTTCAATGTGCTTTTCGCCGAGATATGTTTCGGGGTAAGAATCAATAAGCTCCTTGAGATAAAGCTCGCCGCCGTCTTCTGTTTCAATCTTGCTTAAGCCCTCTTTTTCGGGTTTGTCAGCTCTGTCCGGGTTGTCTGCAACAACAACGCTTGCCAGCCAGTCTTCGGGGAAGTTTCCGTCCTCTCCGTCACCGTAGGCGTAGCCTCTCATCTTATCTATCAGCTTGCCGCCGTAGTAAAGCCGCCATACGCGGTTTTCTTTCATTTTGAGCGGAAATATCATTTGATTATTCCTCCGGGCATTTTAAGTGCGTATTTTTGCGCTTTTATCATTTGCACGAGTTGCTTTTCGTCTGTCGGTCTTTCTTCAAAGTAAACACCGCCGGGCGTTGAGCGGAAGGGCTCGTGGTTATCCGTGCCCGAAAGCATCATTCTGCCGTGTATTCTTGCCCATTCGTAGGCAACTGAGTTGCGTGAGTTGTGGCTTGCGTTGCCGTTGTATACTTCAATTCCGTCAACGAGGTAGGGGTTAACAACCGTCATACCGTTGCGGAACGGGTGAGCATGGAAAATGAGTATGTCCTCGTACTCGTCAATAACCTTTCTGAAATGCTCAAGGCTTGTTTCGGTTATTTCGGGGTGGTCAAGGTAAAACTGCTTGTCTGCGCCGAATACAAGGTAATCGTTATCGACATCCTTGAAACGGATTTCAACACCCTTGAGCACGGTAAAATCATCCGTTTCACATTCTTTTGCAATCTCGTAGCCGAGCCACTGGCCGTTGACTCTGCCCACCCAGTCAAGCTGACCGTAGCGTCTGTCGTCGCCAAACGGCTTGAAATGGTCGGTTATGATAATTCCGTCATAACCGTTGCGTCTGTAGTATTCGACCATTTCCTTTGCGGGTATTTCTCCGCAGGTGCTCGATTCAGCAGTATGCACGTGTGTATCAAATAAAAACATTCAAATCAACCTTTCGAAAAGGGGATAAAACATCGTAAAACAAAATACCGAGAAATCCGATGAGATGCTGCGTTGTTTGCTCCGAAAGAGTACAAAGGTACTTCGAGTGGGCAAAAACGCAGCAAATACATACGTCATATGTACGTTCTCGCGGATTTGTCGATATTTTTAAAGTCCTGTCTTCTCAGCTATATACTTTCTTGCGATGCAAGCATATTCGTAGGGGTTAGCCTTTGCAGGATCCTGCTCTGCCTCAACAACAACCCATCCTTCGTAGTCTGCTTCAGCAAGAATATCAAATACGGGTGTGAAGTCGAAATCACCGTCACCGGGTACTGTGAATGAGCCTGCGCGTACTGCATCAAGGAAGCTATAGCCCTTTGCCTTTGCGTCATCAATAACGCTCTGGCGAATGCTCTTGAGGTGAACGTGCTTGACTCTGTTTACGTACTTTTTGAGAACGCCGATTGCGTCCTCACCGGAGAATGAAAGGTGACCGGTATCGTAAAGAAGATATACAAGGTCAGGGTCGGTAATCTCCATGAGCTTGTCGATTTCTTCCTCTGTCTGAACGCCTGTGCCCATGTGGTGGTGTACGGTGAAGTACATCCCTTTTTCTTTTGCAAGGCGGCCCATTTCGTTAAAGCCCTTTGCAATAAGTTCCCACTCTTCGTCTGTGTATACGGGCTTTTCGCCGAAAATGCTGACGCTCTTGCCCTGGATGCTGTTGCCCTGTTCTGAAGCGCCGATTACCTTTGCACCGAGTGCGTGAAGGAAATCTCTGTGCTTGATGAAAGCTTCGATTGTAGCCTCGTAACCCTCGGAGAGAAGGAGAGAGGAGAACCAAGCGTTACAGATGCGAAGACCTCTTACATCGAGCTTGTGCTTGAGTGTTTCAACGTCCTTGGGGTACTTGTTGCCGATTTCGCTGCCCTTAAAGCCGCTGAGTGCCATCTCGCTGATACATTGTTCAAATGTGTTTTCTGCGCCAAGGTCGGGCAGGTCGTCATTTGTCCAGGCGATGGGGGCAATAGCGAGTGAAACTTTATCTTTATTAAGCATTTTGCATTATCCTTTCAATCAATATTCTCTTGCCTTAGCAATATTTTCAGCCATATCTTCGTAAGCTGCCTGTACCTTTTCGCTTGTGGAAACCTCGGCAACACCTACACGCCACCAGCTGTCATAGCCGTGGCTCATGCTGCCGTGTGCAACCTTTATGTCGATAAGCGTAGATACAGTCTGCTTCTTGGAGTCCTCAATTGCTTCAATAAGCTCTTCAACGTTTGTGGCTGTGTATGTTTTACAGCCGTAGCCCTCTGCACACTTTGCAAAGTCAATCGGTACGATTTCGCCGTCAAGCAGGCCCGTAATCGGGTTGCGTGCCTGGAAGCGTGTGCCGAATGTGTCCGTGCCCTGTGAATTTTGCAGGTTTTCAATACAGCCCCAGCCTGTGTTATCAAAGAGCATTACGTTGATTTTGATGCCCTCCTGAATTGCTGTGTAAAGCTCGCTGTGAAGCATAAGGAAGCTGCCGTCACCGACCATTGCGTATACTTCTTTGTCGGGTGCTGCAAGCTTTGCGCCTACTGCGCCGCAAATCTCGTAGCCCATACAGGAGAAACCGTATTCCATATGGTACGTCTTGGGCTGAGTGCATCTCCAGAGTCTCTGCATACAGCCGGGGAGGCTGCCCGATGAGCCGAGAGCGATTGCATCGGGAGCAATGCGTTTATTGATTTCGCCGAGTGCTCTTGTCTGTGAAAGACCGTCCTTGAGCTCTGCGCTGTAGCAGGCATCCATTTCTTCAACGTATGCCTTTTTGGCCTGAGCAAATTCATCAGCCCAGCCGCTTCTGTAATACTTCTGTGAAAGTGCGGCGGAAAGGTCAAGCAGAGCCATTTTGGCGTCGGCTATAACGGAAACAGCGTCCATCTTGAATGCGTCAAATGAGCTGACGTTGATGCTGAGTATTTTAACGTCGGGATTCTGGAATCCCCATTTGGAGCAGGTCGTAAAGTCGGTAAGTCTTGTGCCTACTGCGATGATGAGGTCAGCTTGGTTTGCAATTACGTTTGCAGCCTCACCGCCGGTAACGCCGATACCGCCGAGGTTGAGCGGGCAATCCCACGGAATCTGACCCTTACCTGCCTGCGTCTCACCAATCGGGATGTTGAAACGCTCTGCAAAGTACTGAGCAGCCTGCCAGGCGCCTGAGTATGTAACGCCGCCGCCTACAATCATAAGGGGCTTCTTTGCGTTGTCTATAAGCTCTGCCGCGGCATCAATTTCTCTGCGTGTTGCGGGTCTGCGGTCGAGATACCAGACTCTCTTCTGGAAGAAATATTCGGGATAATCGTATGCTTCGCCCTCAACGTCCTGCGGCATAGCAAGGCATACTGCGCCTGTTTCTGCCCAGTCTGTGAGCACACGCATTGCGTTAAGGCAAGCTGTCATAAGCTGCTCGGGGCGCTCGATTCTGTCCCAATATTTACATACAGCCTTGAATGCATCGTTGGCAGTTGTAGCGTAGCTTGTGGGCTGTTCGATCTGCTGAAGAACGGGGTCGGGCTGACGGCAGGCGAATGTATCGCCGGGAAGAACAAGCAAGGGAATGCGGTTGGCTGTTGCCGTGCCGCAGGCTGTAACCATATTGAGTGCACCGGGGCCGATTGAGGATGTGCAGGCGATGATCTGTCTTCTGTCGCTCTGCTTTGCAAAAGCGATCGCGGCGTGAGCCATACCTTGCTCGTTGTGGCCCTGATAGTATCTCAGGTCGTGGCCGCCCTGTTCGAGTGCCTGGCCGATACCTACAACACAGCCGTGGCCGAAAATACCGAAAATGCCCTTGACAAACTTTGTTTCCTCGCCGTCAAAGCTGACGTATTGGTTGTCGAGAAATTTGACAAGAGCCTGTGCCATTGTCAGTTTCATTGTAAATCAGTCCTTTATCAATTAGTAGATTTCGGAAACCTTAACGGGTCTGCCTTCTGCAACGCTCTTCTTTGCTGCAAGAGCAACAACGATTGCTGCAAGACCGTCCTCAACGTTTGCGGGAACTTCCTTGTCGTTGATTACTGCATCAACAAACTGAAGCATCTCGTCACGGAATGACTGCATATAGCGCTCAAGGAAGAAGTAGAGCGGCTTTTCACCTGTGCAGCCGTTTTCATCCATAAGTACAACGTTTGAGGGGGTGTCGTTTGATGCACAGGCTGCACCCTTGCTGCCGAATACTTCAACTCTCTGGTCGTAGCCGTAAGCAGCGCGGCGGCAGTTGTCGATAACGCCGATTGCACCGTTTTCAAACTTGAGTGAGATAACTGCGGTGTCAACGTCACCGGCTTCACCGATTGCGGGGTCAACAAGGCAGGTTGCATTTGCATAAACCTCTGTAATGGGGCTGCCTGCCATAAAGCGAGCCATATCAAAATCGTGGATCGTCATATCTACGAACATACCGCCTGAAACTGCAGCGTATTCTGCTGAGGGCGGCTCGGGGTCACGTGATGTGATTTTGATAACCTCAACGTCGCCCACTTTACCGTCGTTGATCATCTTGCGGATCGTGGAGAAGTTATGGTCAAAACGGCGGTTGAAGCCTACCTGAAGCTTGACACCTGTTTCTTTTACCGTGTCGATAACGGCCTGAACCTTCTCGGGTGTAAGGTCAACGGGCTTCTCGCAGAATACGTGCTTGCCTGCTTTTGCAGCCGCAATGGCGATGTCTGCGTGTGTGTCTGTTGAGGAGCAGACAAGAACTGCGTCAATATCCTTATCTTTAAGCATTTCTACGTAGCTGTCGTAGATTTTTTCGATGCCGAGCTCGTTGCACAGAGCAGGGAGATGCTCCTTGTAAACGTCTGTTATGCCGAGTACCTTTGCTGTGGGAACGTTGTAGCAGATTGACTGAGCGTGAAGCTTGCCGATTCTGCCTGCGCCGATGATGCCGATGTTGAGTTTTTTCATTTTTATAACCTCCGTCGGGGTGGATTTTTGAACAGAAAAATTATAGCACCAGATGAAGAAAAAATCCATAGAAATTTACTAAATATTTATAATTTATTTACTTGTAAATGAAACGTTTATAGTGTATAATATAAGAATTAAAATAGGGCTTTATGTCCGTTTTGGAGGTAACACTTTGGTTCAGTCAGAATTGCGCCGCTTTGACGTGCCTTTTGAGCAGATTTCAAAACAGCGTGAATATGTCGCATTGGCAAAGACAGTGCTCGAATCGAGAATGTGCGGCAGGCCTGCAAAGGCGTACGTCCACACCTTCGGCTGTCAGGGCAATGTGGCGGACAGCGAGCGTCTCAAGGGCTGGCTTTCGCAAATCGGTTATACATTTACCGACGATATAGAGTCTGCAGACCTTGTGCTTTATAATACCTGCGCTGTGCGTGAGCACGCACATGACCGCGTATTCGGCAACGTAGGTGCTCTCAAGCCTATCAAAGAGAAAAATCCCGGTATGATAATCGTGCTTTGCGGCTGTATGATGCAGCAGGAGCACGTGTGGCAGAAAATCAGAAAAAGCTACCCGTACGTCAACCTTGTTTTCGGTACACATTCACACCACCGCTTGCCCGAGCTTCTCTACAATGTTTTGCGCGGCGGCAAGCGCGTGTTCGACGTGTTTGATACCGAGGGCTTCATTGCCGAGGGTATGCCCGTACACCGTGACGGCACGTTTAAGGGCTGGCTTCCGATAATGTACGGCTGCAACAATTTCTGCAGCTACTGTATCGTGCCTTACGTCAGAGGCAGAGAGCGCAGCAGAAAGAGCGAGGATGTGCTCGCCGAAGCGAGGGAGCTTATAGCGTCGGGTTGTAAGGATATCACGCTTCTCGGGCAGAACGTAAACTCATATAACCGCGGCAGCGATGAGATGAGCTTTGCTCAGCTTCTCAGAGAAATAAACGCAATCGAGGGCGATTTCAGAATCCGCTTTATGACCTCACATCCCAAGGATTGCACGTTTGAGCTGCTCGATGCAATGGCTGAGTGCGATAAGGTCAGCAAGCATCTTCATCTTCCGTGTCAGAGCGGTAACGACCGTGTGCTCAAGGAAATGAACAGGGGATATACAAGAGAAAAATATCTATCCCTTGTCAGCTATGCGCGCAAGGTTATGCCCGATATCAGCCTTACAAGCGATATAATCGTAGGCTTCCCCGGTGAAACCTATGAGGAATTCAGAGATACCGTAACTCTTATCGAAGAGGTCGGCTTCACTTCACTTTTTACCTTTATTTACTCACCGCGTGAGGGCACAAAGGCAGCCTCAATGCCGGATCCCGTAACCCGCGAAGAGAAAGGCAAGTGGTTCCGTGAGCTGACCAAGGCGCAGGAGGCAATAGCCTCAAAACGCTGTGCAAATATGCTCGGCAAAACCTACCGTGTGCTTGCGGAGGAATGTAACGGCGGTATGCTTTCGGGCAGAACGGACGGCAGCGTTATGATCGACTTCCCCGGCGATGAATCGCTCGTCGGCTCATTCTGTCAGGTGAAAGTCACGTCGGCACGTAACTGGACTCTGTCCGGCGAATTAATCGGATAAAACCCACCAGGGATTTATACAAATACACTATTTCTATTTAGGAGACAAGAAAATGGACATCATCAAACTCACAAGAGAACTCGGAAAGGCAATCCAGGCAGACGAAAGATATGCAAAGTTCGTCGCTGCAAGAGAAACAAACGAGAAGGACGATGAGCTCAACGAGCTTATCAGCAAAATGCAGCTTATCCATATGAGCTATCAGCACGAGGCTTCAAAGGAAGATGCAAACGAGCAGAAGCTCACAGCATACGAAGAGGAGTTCATGGAGCTTCGCGAGAAGATCATGAACAACCAGAATATGATCGATTACGAGAAGGCAAGAATGGACATCGACGAGATGATGAACTACATCATCGCTATCCTCACAGAGTGCATCAAGGGTGAAGATCCCGAAACCTGCGAGCCTCCCAAGGAGCACAGCTGCGGCGGTGACTGCTCTGCCTGCGGCAGCGACTGTCACTAATTGTTGATCCCTTTATCGGATTTAAGTGTATGTGCCTTGCTGTTGCTTTCTTCGCATATTTTCGCCGTAATGCTCGGTAATACACAAAGTATTGCCTGTGCTTACGTCTTCAATCTGCTTTGAAATCAATCAGCAAATCACACACACCAATCCGAACAGTGATCAAAAGCATAAAATGCACTTTTGATTTTACTAAACTACTACTTTTGCGGAGGCGTGCAAATGGCTGAATTATCACCGATGATGAGGCAATACCTTGACATCAAGAAGAACTACCCCGATACGATACTTATGTTCCGCCTGGGTGATTTCTACGAGATGTTTTTTGAGGATGCAAAAACTGTTTCAAGAGAGCTTGAATTAGTTCTTACAGGCCGTGAATGCGGCCTTGAAGAGCGTGCACCGATGTGCGGTGTGCCTTTTCACAGCGTGGACAGTTATCTTGCACGTCTTATCGCTAAAGGCTACAAGGTCGCCATCTGTGAGCAGATGGAAGACCCTGCAACGGTAAAGGGAATAGTCAGGCGCGACGTTGTGCGTATCGTCACCCCAGGTACCGTTATTGAGAGCAATATGCTCGATGAAACGCAGAATAACTTCCTTTGCAGCATCTTCTGCCGCGACGGTGCGGCAAGCGTTTGCTTTGCCGATGTTTCAACCGGTGCAATGCACCTGACCGATATCGACGGCAAGATGCTCGAAAACAAAATCATCAACGAGCTTGCACGCTTTATGCCAAGTGAGATCATTCTCAACCGCGAGGCATCGTCGCTCAAGGCCGTGCGTGCGTTTATCGTCGATAAGTGCTCTGCGCTTACAGAAACTTTCGATGAGGATTACTGCCTTCTCAACGAGGCAAGTGCCGCAATATGCTCGCAGTTTTCCTGCAACACACCCGATGAAGTTGCTCACGGTGTAAGTATGCAGGGTATAATGTGCGCAGGCATATCGCTCAAATATCTGCGCGAGGTACAGCGTACTGACCTTGCAAACATCCGCTCGCTCGATTATTACAGCGAGAGCGGCTTTATGAAGCTTGACCTTGCGGCAAGGCGCAGCCTTGAGCTTACCAGAACAATGCGTTCTAACGATAAACGCGGCTCGCTTCTCTGGACTCTGGACAAAACCTGCACGGCAATGGGCAAGCGTGAAATCAGAGAGTGGCTTGACAGACCGCTCACAAACCCTGCAAAGATTATCGGCAGGCACAACGCCGTTGACGAGCTTACGCAGGATGCTATGCTCTGCGGCAATATTGCCGCTTCACTCACGGGTATCAACGATATTGAGCGTCTGATTACCCGCATTTCCTACGGCACAGCAAATGCAAAGGAGCTTCGTGCTCTGTGTGCCGCTATCGACAGATTGCCCGACGTAAAAGCAAACCTTGAAAATTGCCGTTCAGCCCTGCTGACGGAGATTCGTTCGGCCATAGATACCCTTGAAGACGTTTCGTCGCTTATCAGTGCCGCAATCGTCGATGAGCCTCCGTTTACGGTGCGTGAAGGCGGTATGATAAGGGATAACTTTAATTCCGAGCTTGACGAGCTTCGTGCCATTGTCAACGACGGCAAGGGCTACCTTGCAGGCATTCAGCAGCGCGAGCAGGACAGAACAGGTATCAAAAAACTTAAAATCGGCTATAACCGTGTATTCGGTTACTATATAGAGGTTTCAAACTCCTTTAAGGAGCTTGTACCGGAGGATTATATCCGCAAGCAGACGCTTGCAAACTGTGAGCGTTACATAACACAGGAGCTCAAGGAGCTCGAGGCAAAGGTGCTCGGTGCTCAGGGCAGAATCGTTCAGCTTGAGTATGAGATCTTCTCCCAGGTGCGCAATAAAACAGCTGACCAGCTCGGCAGAATTCAGCGAACGGCCAACGCCGTTGCAAGGCTGGACGTGCTTCGCTCTTTTGCCGCTGCCGCTCTTGAAAACGGATATATCAGACCCGAAATCACAGATTCCTCAACTCTCAAAATCACAGACGGCAGACATCCCGTTGTCGAAAAAATGCTCGGCGGTATGCCGTTTGTGCCCAACGATACATTACTTGACGGTGATGAAAACCGCTGTGCAATTATCACAGGCCCCAATATGGCAGGTAAATCAACCTATATGCGCCAGATTGCGATTATCGTAATTATGGCTCAGGCAGGCTCGTTTGTGCCTGCAAGAAGCGCAGTTATCCCGATCGTAGACAGCGTATTCACGCGCGTCGGTGCTTCCGACGACCTTTCGGGTGGTCAGTCAACCTTTATGGTTGAAATGAGCGAGGTCGCTTCAATTCTCAAAAACGCAACTTCAAAGAGCCTTATCATATTCGATGAAATAGGAAGGGGCACTTCCACCTACGACGGAATGAGTATCGCAAGGGCAGTGCTTGAGTATGCGGCGGACAAGAAAAAGCTTGGCGCAAAAACACTCTTTGCAACCCACTATCACGAGCTTACAGAGCTTGAAAATACGGTAAACGGTGTCAAGAATTACAACATCTCCGTCAAAAAACGCGGCGACGATATTACCTTCCTTCGCCGTATTGTCAGAGGCTGTGCCGACGGCAGCTACGGTATCGACGTTGCAAAGCTTGCAGGTGTGCCCGACAGCGTTGTTAAGCGTGCACGTCAGGTTCTCAGCCGGCTTGAGGAGGAAGGACACGTAAATACGTCGGCACCCAATATTTTCAGCTCGGTTGACGATAACGATATGCAAATGTCGTTTGCGTCAAATATGAGCAGCGAAATTGTCGACGAACTTAAAACTCTCGATATTAATACGCTCACACCGATTGAGGCTATGAGCGTGCTCTATAAATTAGCACAGAAAGCAAAAGAATCCTGAATGAAAAGCGGTGAGGTCAATGCCTAAAATTAACGTGTTACCCAGAGAGATATATGAGCTTATTGCGGCAGGTGAGGTTGTCGAAAGACCGTCCTCTGCCGTTAAAGAGCTGCTTGAAAACTCTGTTGATGCAGGTGCTGACTCCATCACGCTCGAAATTCAGGCAGGCGGAATCAAATATATCCGCATTACGGATAACGGCTGCGGAATCGCGCGTGAAGACGTGAAGAATGCCTTCACGGGTCACGCAACAAGCAAGATTTCCGTTTCCGACGACCTTGATTGTGTGGCAACTCTCGGCTTCCGCGGCGAAGCACTCGCTTCAATTGCGGCTGTCAGCCGTGTGGAGATGTTTACCCGTACGGCAGAGGAAGAAATAGGTACTCACGCTGTTGTCGAGGGCGGCAGGTTTATCGGTATGGATGATGCGGGCTGTCCCGTAGGCACAACGATCGTCGTGCGCGACATTTTCTACAATGTTCCCGCGAGAATGAAATTCCTCAAGAAGGACGTTACTGAGGCTAATTCCGTTGCCGCAGTAGCGGACAGGCTCGCCGTTTCTCATCCTCATATTGCTGTGCGGTTTATTCGCGACGGCAAGCAGACTCTTTGTTCATCGGGTGACGGTAAGCTTCTCAGCGCGGTTTATGCTGTTTACGGCAAGGAATTTGCCGACAGCCTTATTCCTGTCAGCGGCTCAAATTCAACCGTAAAGGTTGACGGCTATATCTCAAAGCCGCTTGCTGCCAGGGCAAACCGCAATATGCAGCTGTTCTATGTCAACGGCAGAATGGTGCGCACAAAAACAGCCTGCGCCGCCCTCGAAGAGGCGTTCAAGGGCTCTATAATGGTCGGCAAGTTTCCTTCCTGTGTGCTAAACCTCACAATGCCATATAATTTTGTTGACGTCAATGTGCATCCTGCCAAAACGGAGGTGCGCTTTGCCAACGAAAAAGAGGTTTTCTCCGCTGTTTACTATGCGGTGAAAAATGCACTCGAGCAGGGCGACAAGGCTCCGTCGCAGGATGTTTCAAAGATTATAAATCAGCGTGTTCAAAAGCAGATGTTTGCCGCTGTTGAGCCTGCAAAACAGCTTGTTTTTCAGCGTAATACCGTTGAAGAATCCGCGCCTGCACAAAAGCAGGAACAGACTCCCGTCAGCTATATGCCCGTACAGGAAACCGTACAAAGCACTACGTTTAATTCCTCTGATGATTCTTACTCTGCGCAGGACTCCGAGCCTGACCTTATCAGCGGCTTTGCCGCTCCCAAGGCTCAGCCGAAGTCTGCTGCCCCTGTGCAGGAAGCACCCGCAGCTTCCCGCGAGGAGATAACTCTCACAGAGGATGAAACACCGCAGGTGAGAGCGATAGGTGAGGTGTTTTCAACCTATATTCTCGTCGAGTGCGGTAACGAAATGATACTTATCGACAAGCACGCCGCACACGAGCGTATTATCTATGAGCAGCTTAAAGCGCAGAATAAAAACATCGCTTCGCAGATGCTTATCAGCCCTCTTGCCGTGCATCTGAGCCGCGAGGAGTACGCCGCTGTTATTGCCGATACCGAGCTGCTTGCCGAATCCGGCTTTGCTGTCGAAGATTTCGGCGACGGTACTGTTATCGTCAGTGAGTATCCCGTAATCCTCGAGGGTGCGGATATTGCCGCACAGCTTACCGAGATCGCAGGCTATCTTTCCGCAAACGGACGTGAGGTCACGACGGAAAAGCTCGATTGGATTTTCCATTCCGCTGCCTGCCGTGCAGCCGTAAAAGCAGGCGATACGACCACTCTTTATGAGATGCAGCGTTTTGCGGAAAAGGTGCTATCAATGCCCGATATCCGTTACTGTCCTCATGGCAGACCCGTTATTGCAAAGCTCACACGCCGTGAGCTTGAGCGGCTTTTCGGCAGAGTGTGAGGGAGCTGACTATGAATAAAAAAATTCCGCTTATCGTGGTTGCAGGCCCGACTGCTTCGGGCAAAACCTCGCTTGGTGTCGAGCTTGCTAAAAGGCTTGACGGTGAGGTGGTTTCTGCAGACTCGATGCAGATATACAAGGGGATGGATATAGCCTGCGCTATGCCTACGGCAGAAGAAATGCAGGGGGTGCCGCACCATATGCTCGCTTTTCTCACACAGGGTGAGAGGTACAGCGTTGCCGCTTACTGTGAGCAGGCGAACAGGTCCATAGCCGACATAGTTGCAAGGGGCAAACAGCCGATTGTTGTGGGCGGCACGGGGCTTTATATCTCATCGCTTGTTGATAATATCGAATTCACGCAGGAGGCTACAGACCTTGAGCTGCGTGGAAAACTGAACAAAAGGCTTGAAACGCAGGGTGCCGCCGCTCTGCTTGAGGAGCTTCGTGCGGTTGACCCTGAAAGTGCCGCAAGGCTTCACGAAAACGATACAAAGCGTATTCTACGTGCGCTCGAGCTGTATCAGCAGACAGGTGTCACAATAACCGAACAGACAAAGCTTTCACGTCTGAACGGTTCACCTTATGATCCGCTCATTATAGGCTTGAATGCGCACGAGCGTGAGTATCTCTACGAGCGTATAAACTCACGTGTCGGCATAATGGTACAGAGCGGACTCGTAGAGGAGGCGCGCCGCTGTCTTGATGAAAACAAGGCGACAGCAGCGCAGGCAATCGGCCATAAGGAGCTGATGCCGTATTTCAGCGGCGATATGACGCTTGATGAGGCACTTGACAACCTGCGTATGCAGACAAGGCGCTATGCAAAGCGTCAGCTCACCTGGCTTCGCAGAGATGAGCGTGTCAGGTGGCTTTATATTGATGAATATGCAGATTTCGGCGAACTTGCCGATTTTGCTTACAAACTTTGTGCAGACTTTCTGGAAGAAGGAGGAAAATGATTTGGCACAGAAGAAAAAAGGTAAAGAAATAACCCTCAATCCCGATTTTGTTGTTAAAGTCAGAGGCTTTTACATAGATCACAAACCCTTGATAATCCGCATTGCGGCTACTGCGGCTTCACTGTTTTTCATATTCTACATTGCTTTTCAGTTTTACGTGTCCAGCATCGAAAAGGTAGAAACCGTCACAGTCTACGAGCAGACCGTGAATAACAGTATTTTTACTCAAGGTTTCTTTGTCCGTGAAGAGCAGTATATCGAAAACTCCGTTACGGGCACGATCGTTCCCGTTGCAACGGACGGAAAAAAGGTTTCAAACGGTAATACGGTAGCAATAGCATTCGGAAGCGATGATGATGCAGCAACGTATACCCGTATCAATATGCTCAAAGCAGAGCTGGCGCGTTATGAAAAACTGTGCGCGGTTTCTCCATCATCGGCAATTGATACAAAAACAATGGATGCCATCATAAGCGGCTCGGTTTCGGAACTTATGGACGGCATCCTTTCGGGTGAACTTGATTCACTTACAGGCAGCTTTTCCGAGCTTCGCGACAATATTATCAAAAAGCAACTGCTTTTAGGTGATGCAATAAGCTTTGACGATATCATAAACGGTATCAAGGATGAACTTGCAGCGCTTGAAGCAAAGAACATATCATCAAAAGAGATTCTCGCCGACGGTTCAGGCTATTACATTAATACCGTTGACGGCTACGAGAATTCATACGATTATTCACATATAACGGAAATTACGCCAGAAAATGCAAAGACGCTGCTTGAATCCAAGCCCGCTGCTCCTCCCGAAAACATAATGGGTAAGCTGGTTACGGGCTTTAAGTGGTATATTGTCTGTGTGCTTGATATTGAGCAGATAGGAGAACTCAAGCCGGGTAAAAAGGTAACGATTGATTTCCCGTATGCTTCAACCGACAAGCTCAGCACAAAGGTTGCAGCTGTCAATGTTTCGGGCGCAGAAAAGGCAGCAGTTTTGTTTGAGTGCAGTACGATGAACGAAGAGCTTGCAAATATGCGCCTTGAGGATATTGAAATTATTTTCAACACGGTAAAGGGCTTTAAAATACCCAACACCGCAGTCCGTGAGGAAAACGGTGTAAAGGGTGTATACATCCTGCGTTCTTCCCTTGTTACGTTCAGAGAGATAAATATCGTCTGGTCGGATGATGATTACGTGCTCAGCGCTGATCCGCCCGAGCCCGACACAGCAGGTAAGACAGAGGAAGAAAAAGAAAAAATAGAGGCGGCTCTGCCCGATAATCAGGTCAGACAGTACGACGAAGTAATAGTGAAGGGAAAGGATCTGCATGACGGAAAAACAATTTATTGACGCAGAGCGCTTTGCGGATATCGAATATAACCTTAGTGTGATACGTGAGAAGATTTCTCAGGCAGCTGTAAAAAGCGGAAGGAATCCTGAAGACATCAGGTTTATGGCAGTTACAAAGACCGTAGCGCCCGAGTATATCAATCACGCTATACGCTGCGGTGTTGATTTGATAGGTGAGAATAAGGTGCAGGAGTATCTCGGCAAAAAGCCTGAGCTTCTGCCGTGTGAGGCTCACCTGATAGGTCACCTTCAGACAAATAAAGTAAAGCAGATTGTCGGTGAAGTCAGTATGATCCAGTCTGTTGACAGCGTGCGCCTTGCAAATGAGATAGCAAAACGCTCACTTGCGGCAGGCATAACGACCGAAATTCTGGCGGAAATAAACGTCGGCGGTGAAGAGTCAAAAAGCGGCATAGAGTGGGATGGTGCCGAGGAAGTTCTGGCTGAATTATCTGAAATCAAAGGTATTAAGCTTTGCGGACTTATGGCGATTCCTCCGGTTTGCGAAAATAGTGCTCAGGCACGAAGCTTTTTTTCAAAAATGAGCCGTTTGTTTGTTGACATTCGCAGTAAAAAATTAGATAATACAGATATACGCATTTTATCAATGGGTATGTCTTCGGATTATTACGATGCAATACTTGAAGGTTCCACGCTTGTCCGTGTCGGTTCATCGGTTTTCGGCAAGCGTATATATTAAAAATTGTGGAGGTAAATGAAATGAAGATCAAAGATTCGGTCGGTAAATATCTCAGCTACAGCGACGGCGATTATTACGATGATGCCAACGGCGTAGATTACGGTTACGATGATGACCGTGAGGAAGAATACGAGGAAGAAGAAACTGCAGGCGGCAGACGCGCCTCAGCTCCCAAAAAAGGCTTCTTCAATTCCATTCGTGAAAAAACATCCAAGTTCACAACAAGACGCAAGTCAGAGCCAGAGTACGATGATGAATACGACGAGGATTATGAGGACGAAGATTACGAGGATGACGGCGGCTATTACGAAAGCTCTCAACCGAGCCGCGCTTCATCAGGCAACGTAGTTGATATCAACTCAAAGCCCAGGTCAGGCAGCTCCAAGGTAATCCTTGTTAAGCCCTCGTTGTTCACAATTGACACAGCAAAAGAGATTGCGAAGAATATAAATAAAAAACGCCTTGTTCTTCTCAATCTTGAGATGGTAAACGATGCCGATGCCCGCAGAATGATAGATTTCCTCAGCGGCGTTGTTTTTGCAAACAACGGTAAAATCACCAACGTTGCAAAAAACACGTTTTTCATTCTCCCGCACGGATACGATTTTACAGGCGATATGGTTGATAACTTCAGAAACGGTTTTTCCGGTATATAATAGGAGGATAATAAAATGACACCTGCACAGATCAGAGCACATAACTTCAGTTCATCAGGCAGAGGCGGCTACAGCTCATTTGAGGTTGATGAGTTCATCGGCGAGATTGCAACCGCTGTTGACGCTATGAATCAGGAAAAAAATGAATACATCAGACGTATTAATGCTCTTACAGAGGAAGTAGCTGCATATAAGAAGGAAGAAACAAACATCAGTGCAGCTCTTCTGACAGCTCAGAAAATGTCTGCATCAATTACAGCTGAGGCTGAAGAGGCTGCAAAGGCTGCCGTGGAATCAGCTAACGCTCAGGCAGAAGCAATGCTTTCAGATGCCCGCGCAAAAGCTGAGGCAATGCTTTCAGAGGCTGAAGCAAAGTCAAACGATATGATTGAATCAGCCAACGCTCAGGCAGAAAAGACACTTTCTGAGTCAGACGCACTTGCAACAGAGCAGCTCGCAAAGGCTGATACTGCTTCCAGAGAAAAAATGCTCAAAGCAGACAGCTACTACAATGAGAAGGTTTCCGCTGCAGACAGAAAGGCAAGCGAGCTTGTCGCAACAGCCGAGCAGAGTGCAGCAGTAATAAAGCAGCAGTCCGATTCCGAGCAGGCAAAACAGCAGCAAATTATAGATATGCTTAAATCTGAGGCTGACAGCTTCCGCTCAATGCTCCTCGTTTCTTATGCAGAGCATATTGAACATATCAAAAAGCTTCCCGAGCTTGTGGAGGAGGAAACTCCGGACGCAACAGCAGATACAGTAGCCTTTGCTGAGCCTGAAGAAGAGGATGACGAAGATACTGTAGATATCGCACAGGCTGTCTACACAGCAGGCGATGACGAAGAGCTTGCTGAAGAAATCGTTGAAGACGAAGTAGTTGACGAAATCGAAGTAGTTGACGAAGTCGAAGAAGATGACGATGTCGAAGAAGATGACGAAATCGAAGAAGACGACGAAGACGAAGAAGTCGACGAAGACGATGATGACGATGAAGACGAAGATGATGAAGATGATGA
>JAZUSN010000048.1:0-74990 GCA_045606785.1 Acutalibacteraceae bacterium
CATTTTTATGTGTGATTTTTCTTTTATGCTTTTACAACCCTCAGTCACCTGCGGCGACAGCTCCCTTCAAAGGGAGCTCATTAAACCTCCTTTGGAAAGGAGGTGGCATTGCGAAGCAATGACGGAGGATTGCGAATTCAGAGCAACTTATCTCGTTTTATCGCTGTGCTTCTGTGTCTCAATTTTATTGAGGCGAAGGATGCAACGTCACGTTTGCTTATTTGTTTTGCACAAACTTATCTCGTTTTATTGCTTTACTTCTGTGCCTCAGCTTTATTGAGGCGAAGGGTGCAACGGCACGTTGCAAAACAATATCAGCTTTAACTGTAATTTGTATTGAAAAATCCTTGCTTTGATGTTATACTGTATAAGACACAATGCGGTCTTAATTCCGATTTTTACATAAGAAAGGACGATGAATTTTGGCAGAAATCAAGAACCTTGACGCAGTTGCTGCCCTTGATGCAATGGACGCTCACGTTGACGATTGGCGTGACGCGACAAAGGGCAAGCAGAGAGGTATATTCTCATTTGACGACGTAGTCAACGTCAAGCTCAAGACTCTCAAGAAAAGAATTTACACGGATATCGAGTCTATCCCTGCCTGGAAGATGAAGGAATGCATCTACAAGGGTATAGGTGATTACGAGTATCTTTATGACGAGTGGAAGGAGCTCAACGTTGGCGACCGCTGGGGCAACAACGGCTGGAGCGCATTCTTCAAAAACTCATTTGAAATTCCCGAGCGCTTTGCAGGTAAGAAGGTTACACTCAACGTCTACTTCGGCGGTGACTCCCTTCTCTCCCTCAACGGCGAGCCCTACCAGGGCCTCGACCCCTTCCGCAACAGCGTTCTTCTTTCCGATTGCGCTGAGGCAGGCAAGCACTACGATGTTGATATCGAGTCCTACTATGTATGGCACTCAAACGAGTCAACAGTCAAGACTCTTTCCTGCTCATTTATCGGTGTTGTCGACCCCGTAATCGAAGAGGTTTACTGGGATTTCAAGGCAGTGTTCAACGCACTGTTTATGCCCGTTCTCGATACAGGCCTTGCAGAGCTTATCCGTTCCGCACTCAAAGAGGCTTTCACTCACGTTAATTTCGACGTCGACGGCGACGAGTTCAAGGCAGGTCTTCTTGCAGCACAGAAGGTGCTCAAGGACAGAGTTTACAACAACCCCAACTACAAGACAGAGGGCACACTCGCTCTCGTCGGTAACTCCCACCTTGATATCGTTTTCATGTGGGCATACAAGGAGTACGTACGTAAGCTCGGCAGAACTCACGCAACAATGCTTCGCCTTATGGAGCAGTACCCCGACTTCATCTTCTCGCAGAGCACGGCTCCCACGTACATCGAGATGGAGAAGCGTTACCCTGCAATGTTTGAGCAGGTCAAGAAACGCATTGAAGAGGGCAGATGGGAGTACATCGGCGCAATGTGGGTTGAGCCCGACTGTAACCTTGTTTCCGGTGAATCCTTTGTCCGTCAGCTTCTTCACGGCGTAAGATACGCTGAAAAGACATTCGGCATCACACCCAAAACCTGCTGGGTACCCGACGTATTCGGTAACGGCTACGCAATGCCTCAGATTCTCAAGAAGGCAGGCGTTGAATATTTCGTAACACATAAGATGGGCATCTGGAACGATACCAACCCCTGGCAGTATAACACCTTCTGGTGGGAAGGCCCCGACGGCTCAAAGGTATTCTCCATTGTTCCTCCGACACACTTCATCGGCACAGTTGAGGCTGACTCACTCAAGATGAACTGGAAGAAGTACACAGACAAGGCTACTATCGGCGAATCAATGTACTGCTACGGCTGGGGTGACGGCGGCGGCGGTGTTGACACCGAAATGCTCGAGTACGTAAAGCGCTATAAGAACTTCCCCGGTCTGCCCGCAACTCAGACAAGCAAGATTGAGGATTCACTTGCACGTATGAAGGCAAAGGCAACCGACACAAATATTCCCACCTGGAAAGATGAGCTCTACCTTGAGGAGCACAGAGGTGTTCACACCACAAAGGCTATGCTCAAGAAGCTCAACAGATACAGCGAAAATCTCTACCGCCAGGCAGAAATCTTTGCAAGCATTGCAATGGGCTACGGCTATGAGTATCCGCTTGCAAAGCTCAACGAGGGCTGGCAGATGATACTTACAAACCAGTTCCACGATTCACTTCCCGGCTCACACATCACAGAGGTATTCGGCGACCTTTGCGATATCTATAAGGATATTATCGCAATCGGTGAGAGCGTACGTGATGAGGCTCTTAACGCAATCGCAGGCAACATCGGCGCAGGCGCAAAGTACGGCAAGCCCTTCGCTCTGTTCAATTCTCTCGGCACAGCCGCAACCTCAAAGGTTGAGCTTCCCTACAAGGATGTTGAGATTTACGACGCTGACGGCAACAAGGTACCCGTTCAGGCTTACACAAAGCTTGATGGCACAAAGGTTCTCGTCTTTGTTGCAAAGGATGTTCCCGCTGTCGGCTACAAGGTTTATTACACCAAGGATGCTGCTGTTGCTGATGCAAAGGCAGCTGACTGCGCAGACGTAGAGAACGCATACTTCAGCCTTAAGTTCAACGATGCTGCAGAGCTTGTTTCAATCTTTGACAAGAAGAACGGCAGAGAGGTTCTCGAGGGCAAGGGTAACGTATTCCGCATTTACGAAGACCTCCCCGGTAAGTATGATGCGTGGGATATCGTTGCAACCTACACAGACCGCGAGTTTGACACCGAGGCAGGCAAGGTTGAAAGCGTTGTAACAGGCGATGTATTTACCTGCGTTACAATCACAAAGAATATTATGAAGTCTGTTCTCAAGCAGAATATCATTATTTACAATGAGCTTGACAGAATTGACTTTGATACGTTCATTTCCTGGCACGAGCAGGAGAAGCTCCTCAAGGTTGGCTTCGACGTTGATATCAAGGCTCAGAAGTTCACAAGAGATATCGCATACGCAACAATCGAAAGCTCCAATTATCGCCACAATCCTTATGATAAGGCTAAGTTTGAGGTTTCTGCTCACAACTTTATCGATATGTCTGAGGATGGCTACGGCCTTACAATCCTTAACGATTGCAAGTACGGCTACGAGGTAAATGAGCAGAGAATGATCATCACTCTCCTCAAGGCTCCGATGAATCCCGACCCCGCATCAGACAGAGGCGACCACTACTTCACATACTCACTCTATCCGCACGCAGGCGGCTGGAAGGATGCCGAGACACTTGTAAGAGGTCTCGAGTTCAATAACCCGATGCTTCCCGTTGAGCTCAGCGACGAGGCAAAGGGCGCAGAGAGCGGCTCCTTCATCAGTGTTGACGGCAAGAACGTCACACTTGAGGCTGTCAAGAAGTGCGAGGATGAGGATGCTTACATCGTACGTTTTGTTGAGAAATCCGGCAGAAGAACAAAGGTTACAGCCGAGTTCTTTGCTGAGATCGCAAGCGTTACAGAGTGTAACCTCCTTGAGCGTGAGGACGTTGCAGCAGACGTTGCAAGCGGCAAGACTCTCAGCTTCGAGATCAATCCGTTTGAGATCAAGTGCTACAAGGTCAAGGTAAAATAATATACCCTAAAATAAAAAACACCGGTATGCATTAGCGGAGTGTTCGTAAGGACACTCCCCAGTTTTATTCGCCTTACGGCGAGTTTTATTGCTTCACAGTTATATTCGGCTGACGCCGAGTGTTATTGTCCTTCGGACAGTTTTGTGCGAATAAAATAACACTGAAGCCGTAAGGCTTCAATAACACTTTTGATTTATCAAAAATATCACTGCTAATTTATATTTGCAATATCACTTAATACTCTCCGAAGAAAATATTTTCACTTTGGCATAATTACCTTCAAAGCATATAACCCACTATGACATTTTCAAGCCGAAAGTGTCACTTTTTATATAAAAAAATCGGGAGCACTTCATTACAAAGTGTCTCCCGATAATTTTATCTGTCCTTAGCAACCTTGCCCGTTGCATATCGGTGTTTTTGTTTTACATCTCTTTTTAATTAAAGCTCTTTACCCAGTTGATGAGTGAGCCGTGGTGTGTGTTTTCTCTCACCGTGCCGAGCATATAGTCGGTCACGGGGCCGTTGCGCCTCATCTTCTCAAGTATTGCTGCCTGAAGCTCCTCAACGCTCATCTCCTCATACGGCTTGTCGGGCACCTTTACCTGTGTTTCGTGTGCTTTTTCTTGCTTTTCTTCGGGCTTCGGCTCGGGCGGTGCAGGCTTTATCCGTGCGGTTTCTATTGGTTTTATGCTCTCGCTTTTAAGCTCATCGGGCAGCCATATTTCACCGCTGTTTGCAGGAATTCTGACTGTGATGCGTCCGCCGTTTACCTTGATTTTTTCTCCCGTCAATGCTCCCGTGTATTCTTTCGCATTCGAGCAGGGCAGACATATTTCTGTGTCGCTGTCGGCGTTATTCACCGTGATAATTACGCTTTTACCGTCGAGTGTTCTCGAGTACGCAAAGCGTGTTGTCTGCAGCTCAAGCTCTTTGTAATCGCCGCAGCAGAGCGCAGGTGTGTTGCGGCGGAGCTTTCCGAGTGCCGCTATAAGAGCGGTGCAGGGGTTTGTCTTTACCGCATCTTTATAATCCTCATATTTCAGCTCGGGTCGAAGCGAATCGTCCGAGCTCTTTTCTTTTCTGCCCTCAATGCCGAATTCCGAGCCGTAGTAAACCGAAGGAATACCCGGCAGGGTGTACAGCATCACGTGAACAGGCACATAGTGTGCCTTGTTTTTCAGCTTTGTGTAAATGCGCTCCACGTCGTGGTTGTCGGTAAAGGTGTAGAGCATTAGTCTGCCTCCGGTCATATCGGTGACGTATTTGACCGTGTGCGCAATTTCAAAGTAATTATGGTCGTTGTGTGCAGAGTAGAGTGCCTTGTGAAGCATATAGTTTGTAACGGAGTGCAGCGTGCCCTCGTTTGCCCAACGCGAGTAGTTGCCGTGTATGACCTCACCCATAAGCCAGAAGTCTGCCTTGACCTCATTTGCAACACGGCGAAAAGCCTTCATATAGTCAAAATCCATAACGTCAGCCGCATCAAGGCGGATACCGTCAATATCAAACTCACTCACCCAGAAACGTATAACGTCGCAGATATAGTCCGTTACGGCAGGGTTGCGCTGGTTTAGCTTGACAAGCAGGTCGTAGCCGCCCCAGTTTTCATAGGAGAAGCCGTCGTTGTATGAGTTGTTGCCCCAAAAGTTTACGTTACAGTACCAGTCTTTATATTCGGAGCTTTCTCTTTTTTGCTGAATATCCTTGAATGCAAAAAAGTCTCTGCCCGTGTGGTTGAATACACCGTCTAAAATAACGCGAATCCCCTGCTTGTGGCACTGAGCGACGAAATTTTTAAGGTCCTCGTTTGTGCCGAGTCTGCTGTCGAGCTTTTTGTAGTCCGTCGTTTCGTAGCCGTGTCCGACGGATTCGAAAAGCGGCCCGATATACAGCGCGTTGCAGCCGATGCTGCGTATGTGGTCAATCCACGGCAGCAGGGTGTTGAGCCTGTGCACGGGCTCGCCGTAAGAGTTGAGCTTCGGTGCGCCCGTCATACCAAGGGGATATATGTGATAAAATGTGGCCTCGTTATACCACGCCATGTCGGTGACCTCCTGTTTATATGCCGAAAAAGCTTTTAACAGCTTGGAAAAAGCTGCCCTCTTTGTATAATCTGTGGGCAAAATCCGATACGTTGCCCGTGAGCAGGTTGTCAAAGACACCGTCGCCGCCCGCTTTGCCGGCAACAAGCACGGAGTTTTCCGTGTCATCTCTGAAGCCCGTGCGCAGGTTGGTTACAACGGAGTTGAATCTGCCGTCGGATTTAAATGCAATTTCTCTGCCGCCGCTTGCCGAATACCAGAAGCAGAAGCAGTTATCAAAAATGCTGGATACGTTGCCCATCGTGCGGAATCCTGTGCAGAATTGGTCGCTGTAGCAAAAATCGTATATATTATTGCCGCCCTCATCGAGGAATCCGCAGCTGTTCTCATAATCTGTGTAATCCGAGTAATAGAGCGGATGTACGTTGCGCAGGGAGTTGGAGGAGGATTTGAGGTATACACCCGTGAAAACGTTGCCGATGCGCACGTTTGTAACAGTGTTGTCGTAGCCCTCAATGTAAATGCCTACCGAGTCCGTGCCGCCTGTGCCGATGATGTTTATGTCGCTCAGGTCTGCGTCGGAGGAGCCGCTGTTTGCACCGTATTTTATGCGTATGCCGACCCTTGCGTGCTTGATTGAAACGTTGCGGATTGCGGTTTCTCTGCCCGAATCAATGCTAACAGCGTCTGCCTTGCCCGAACCGTCAATTATGCCGCCTGTCAGCGAATAGTTGCTGCCTGCGGTGTGGGTGTCGTTTTTGGCGTCCTTGCCGCCCAGGCGAATCATCGCTTCGTCGGCTGACCAGCTTTCTGCCGCACGTATCACCGCGTAGTTTGAAAGCTGAAGGTCAACGCTTTTTGTCGGGTCGGCAGGCGTGCATATCGGCTTGCCGATAATGTAAATGCCGTCGGGGAAGTAGATTGTGCGGTTGGGGTTTGCGTCGATTACCGCTTGAATAGCGTCGGCAACGTCAGCTGTGCCGTCGTTTGAGATATAGTCGGTTATTATGATGTAGCCGAGTGCGTTTGCCGTCAGCTTTGTCGGCTGTGATGCAGCCTGCTCGGCTATGATGAGTGCCGCGTTAACCTCTTTTTCGGCGGCTGTAATTGCCGTGCGGTCGTAGCCGGGATTGTACACGTAATCCTCCCTGCCGATAAGCGAGGAACCTGCCGCAAAAATAACGGCGGCTACGAGTGCTGCCGCAATAATCTTTTTAAGCTTTTTCATATCGGTTTACACACCTTTTTGTTGGATTTTTTCACTCTTTATAAGTGAATGACACGGGGTAATTATATCAATTAGTTTTGCGCTTTACAATAAAAACAGAATTTGCAAAGAATATATCGGCATATGTGTTAATTAAGTACTGTGTTTTTTGTGAAAAAAGCTGAAAAAAATAAAAACTATTTAAAAAATAAGAAAAAAGTGATAGTATATATCCGTATAAAATTTTATCCGAACAGGAGGATAACAATGAAAAAATTTATCGCAGTTCTTCTTGCTGTCGCACTCCTTGTGCCGATGGTTCTCGTGCCCTCATTTGCAAACTCTGCAGATGATACAGCACCCGTTTCCCAGGCAGATTCAATCGAGAGCGCATTCGTAGAAGGCACAAACAGCCTTGTCGTTTTTGTAACAGGTATCGGCCAGAGCTTCTCCTATCTTTTTGATGAGAGCTACGTCGAAGAGGGTGCTTTCGAAAAGGGCACACTCCAGGATTACGAAAACTACGCTCCCCTTATCGCAAAGGGCGATTATTCCGCAAGATGGAACCTTTTCAACAGCTTTGATGAGGCTTTCTCAGACCCCAACACGATCGTAGCTATCGCTATCACGGTTGTTGAGCTTCTTCTCTCCTCAGCTCTTCGCATCAACTTCTTTGAGCAGAGCAAGATTGACACAATCGTCAGAAACCTTTTCGCATTTAACCGCATTGATGATGAGGGTAACGGCAGCCCCAGAGTTGTTACACCCAGATATCCGATGCCCGTTTCCGAGTTCCCCGGCATCATTGACGATGACGGCGAATTCCGCAGCGAAGCTAAGGACCGTTTCTACGGCTCCATTCCCTGTAAGGATATAGCACGCGAAAAGTTCGGCGAGAACTTTGAAGATTATCTCTACGTTTTCAACTATAACGCTTTCTCCTCCACAAAGAAGAACGTTGAGGGTATGAAAGAATTTGTTGAGACGATCCTTGCAAACAATAAGGTAGGCGCAAAGGATATCGTTCTTGTTCCCATGAGCATGGGCGCTTCCGTTGTCACAGCTTATATGGATGCATATCCCACAGTTGCAGAAAACCACATCCGCCGCGTTGTCAGCATCGTTGGCGCATGGGATGGCAGCGACGTTGTTGCTGACCTGCTTGCAGGCGAATTCTGCGACAACTCAGCAGACCTTTTCTACAACGGCCTTATCGCAGACCTTGTCGGCGAGCCCTGGGGCTATGCAATCAACCTTGCGCTCCGTATCTTCCCCAAGCCCATCCTCAGAGAGTTTATTGATATGGCTCTCCAGGCAATCGCTACAGAGCTTCTTTGCGCAACTCCCTCACTCTGTAACCTTATCCCCGTTGACAAGTATGACGGCGTTTCTCACCTCATCAAGTCCGAGGCTGTAAAGAAAGAGGCAGACGCATTCCAGAAAGCAAAGAAAAACCTTGATAAGACAATGAAAGCTCTTGAGGCTGAAGGCGTTACATTCTCCTTCATCTCCGGCTACGGTCTTCCCTTCGGTGCAATCACACCCGACTATCAGATGTTCGGCTTTATGAAGAGCGCACCCACAACAAACTCCGACGAAATCATCAACATCGATTCAACTGCTCCCGGCACATCCTTTGTACCGTACGGCGAGAAGTTTGCAGACGAAAAGGGCAGAGAGCTTTCACCCGATAAGTCAATCGATATCTCCACTACATACCGCAAGGAAGCTTCCTGGTTCTTCTATCAGCAGAAGCACGAGCTCGAGTACAACAACGTTGCTATTGCACTTGCTATCGAGCTTGCAACAGGCCACGTCAAGACAGTTGACGACTGTGATAACCTCGAAGAGGACGGCTACTACTTCCCGCAGTTCAACGGTGCAAGAAACGCAAGAAACTACCTGCGTTACAACCTGCCCGACCTTGAAAGATACTGCAAGGAAAACAGCTACACACTCACAGCTGAGCAGCAGGCAGTTCTCGACGCAGCAGATGCAGTTCTTGCTAACCCCATCTGTGATCCCGAGAAGGATGATCCCGCTCTCAACGCAGTAGAGGAAATGCTTGTTGATATGGGCATCTACGATGCACCCGCAGAGGAAACAACAGGCGATAAGATCCTCAACGGCCTTCTCAAGGGCATTAACGATGCAGTTTATGCAATCGTCGGTCCCCAGGGCTTTGTTGATCCCCTTTTCAACTAACATAACAAAAGATTTGCCGGGTGTTCTTGGGAGCACCCGGCAGTTTTTTATAATACAAATCGTCCGTCACGGCTTCGCAACCCCCCCTCAGAAACATAGTCGCATTGCCTTCCTTGGAGCGTCGGCACTGCTCCTTGTTTCTTCACCTCAGCACCTCACTGTATCCGCCACAGGCGGCGTTTCGGTGCTTCGCCCTTTAAAAAGGAGGTTTAATGAGCTCCCTTTGAAGGGAGCTGTCACCGTAGGTGACTGAGGGTTGTAAAAGCATAAAAGAAAAATCACACATAAAATAACAAATGCTGTGATCTTGAACGGAGCAGGCTGACGGTGATGCGCTTTGATAAATATCTGAGCGAGGGCACCGCAGGCGACAGAGAAAGCCTGAAATTCAGATTAATTTAGTAGCCGTTGCGGTGACGGAACACACTTTTGTGTTCCGTTAAGCCGAGCGGATTTTAATCCGTCAGTCGTAGCGGAGTGCTTGCAGCTCAAGAGTTTTTTTGGTTACTTTTGTAACGAATGACAAAAGTAACTGCAACGTGACGTTGCATCCAATACCTCAATAAAGTTGAGGCGCAGAAGAAAAGGGATAAAACGAGATAAGTTTGCGCGAAACAAATGAGCAACGTGCCGTTGCATCCAATGCCTCAATAAAGTTGAGGCATAGAAGTACAGCAATGAAACGAGATAAGTTTGTGCAAAAAAGAGAGATATATTTTTCGGTTGCAATCCTCCGTTTTTTCGAGGGGATTTTTCAGTATTAAAAGAGCGTACTCTCCGCCGTAACGGCAGGTCAGTACGCTCTTTGTGTTTTTTTATCTTCAGTTTTTGGGTATCGGTCTGTGCTTTGCGGTGAACTCGGTGCATTCGATTTTGATTACGCTGACTATTGTTGTCATCTTGTCCTCAAACTCAAAATCCTTGCCTGTCTGTGTCTTCATCAGCAGCTTGAGGCCGAGCTTTTTCTGCTCAACGTCCTCTACGATTTCTGCCGTGCCCCTGCCCATAAGGGAGGAGTAGCTCAGGCCGTATCTGCAGGCGATGTCGCCGTCAAACGGCTGCAGCGAGCATTCCATCTCAACAAAGACCTTCGGGTTTTTGCGTATTATGTCAAGCTTTTTGCCGCGCAATGAGCCGTGAAGCCATATTGTCAGCTTGCCGTCCTCGAGTGTGTAGCCGTAATTCATCGGCACAACGTACGGCTCGTCGCCGTCAACCATACCCACGTGAACTATCTTTGATTCGTCGAGAATTCTTACGATTTCCGCCTCGTCTGTTATCATTCTCTCTCTGCCTGTAAGTCCGTTCATTTTCGTCCCTCCGTTTTGTTTTATGGGTGCATTATAGCATACTTGCGTACAAAAGAAAAGCTCCTCGGCTGAGGAGCTTTTTGCTTTATTTCTTAAACTGTTTCTTGAGGCGGAGCTCTTTTGAAAGGATTGTTTTGCGCAGTCTGAGTGAAGTGGGTGTTACCTCAAGCAGCTCGTCATCCTTGATGAATTCCATACACTGCTCAAGGCTGAGTGTTGAGGGCGGAACAAGGCGGAGCGCATCGTCGCTGCCTGCCGCACGTGTGTTTGTAAGCTGCTTTTTCTTACATACGTTGCACACGATGTCCTCGTTCTTTGCACATTCGCCTACGATCATGCCCTCATATACGGGCACGCCGGGGCCGATGAAAAGTCTGCCTCTGTCCTGTGTGTTGAACAGACCGTAGCCTGTGGATTCACCTGTTTCGTGAACTACGATTGAGCCGCGCTCACGTGTCTGAATATCGCCTGCATAGGGTTCATAGCCGTGGAAAAGCTGGTTCATAATGCCGTTGCCGTTTGTATCGGTGAGAAATTCCGAGCGGTAGCCGATAAGACCTCTTGAGGGCACCTTGAACTCGAGGTGAGTGGAGCCGCCGTCACGCACGCCCATATTTTCAAGCTCTGCCTTGCGTGAGCCGAGCTTTTCTATAACTGCGCCTACGTATTGCTCGGGTACTTCAACAATAAGCAGCTCAACCGGCTCGTAAACAACGCCGTCGATCTCCTTGAGAATTACCTTCGGGCGTGAAACCTGAAATTCGTAGCCCTGGCGGCGCATTGTTTCGATGAGGATAGAAAGGTGAAGCTCACCTCTGCCCGAAACCTTGAAGGTGTCGGTCGTGTCGGTTTCTTCAACGCGCATACTTACGTTTGTTTCAACCTCTTTGAACAGTCTGTCGCGGATGTTACGCGAGGTGACAAACTTGCCCTCCTGGCCGGCAAAGGGGCTGTCGTTAACGATGAAGTTCATCGAGATAGTGGGCTCATCAATTTTGATAAAGGGAAGCGGCTCAACGCAGTCAACTGCGCAGGCTGTTTCGCCGATATTGATTTCGGGAATACCCGAAACGCAGATGAGGTCACCTGCCTGAGCATCTTCAACCTCAACGCGCTTGAGGCCCTCAAACTGGTAGAGTCTTGTAACGCGCTCGTTAGTTTGTGTGCCGTCTGTTTTGCACAGCGTCACCATCTGATTTCTCTTGACTCTGCCTCTCTCAACACGACCTACGCCGATTCTGCCTACATAATCGTCATACTCGAGTGAGGAGAAAAGAATCTGCAGCGGTGCGTCGGGGTCACCCTTGGGAGGCTCGATGTTTTCGAGAATTGCGTCGAGAAGCGGACGCATATCGCCCTCGCGTACGTCGGGCTCAAGCGATGAGAAGCCGTCACGTCCGCTGGCGTAAACCACCGGGAATTCGATCTGATCGTCGTCTGCACCAAGCTCGATAAACAGGTCAAGCACCTCGTCGAGCACCTCTGCGGGTCTTGCGCCGGGACGGTCTATCTTGTTGACAACAACAAGCACCTTTTTGCCCAGACCAAGTGCTTTTTTGAGCACGAATCTCGTCTGCGGCATACAGCCCTCAAATGCGTCGACGAGCAGAAGCACGCCGTCAACCATCATAAGGATTCGCTCAACCTCGCCGCCGAAATCAGCGTGGCCGGGGGTATCGACAATGTTGATTTTTGTGTTTTTGTAGTGGATGGATGTGTTCTTGGAGAGGATTGTGATTCCTCTCTCACGCTCAAGGTCGTTTGAGTCCATAACTCTGTCCGCAACCTGCTCATTTTCGCGGAATGTGCCGCTCTGCTTGAGCAGCTCGTCAACAAGCGTTGTCTTGCCGTGGTCAACGTGAGCAATGATTGCAATGTTTCTGATTTCTCTGCGTTCCATACCTTTACGCTCCATATTTTTTATTAATCCAACTAATAATTATATACTATATGCGCCTGAATTGCACTTGTTATGATTGACAAATTTACTCATATACCGCAAATCAAAATTAGTGAATATCAAGCGGATTTAAGAAAGAATAAATAATGGCTGACGGAATGTTGCTTTTTGTTTTTCGTTGTGTTATCATATATGTCTATAATAATATACTATAATTATGTCCGTAACAAAGGGGATTGACTTATGACTCCTAATCAGGTGCTCGAAAACATCGTAAAAATTCTCGATGAAAAAAAGGCGGAGGATATCGTCGCAATCGAAACAGCGGGTCTGACCGTTGTTTCAGACTACTTTGTAGTCGCGTCCGCAACCTCCAACCCTCACGTAAAGTCACTTGCTGACGACGTTGAGGACGAAATGGCAAAGCTCGGTGTGTTTGCTTCTCACGTTGAGGGTAAGGCAACAGGTTGGATTCTGCTTGATTTCAACGATGTTATCGTTCACATCTTCCTCAGGGAAAGCAGAGATTACTATAATCTTGAGCACCTCTGGGCTGATGCAAAGCAGGTAGATATCTCTGCCCTTATTACAGAATAAATTATTCAGCATTTTTTGCAAAGGATTGATAAAATTATGGCAAACTACGATTTTAAAGCTGCCGAGCAGAAATGGCAGGACAAGTGGGAGGATGCCGGCGTTTTCCACGCAGAGGACGGCTCCGATAAGAAGAAGTTCTACGCTCTCGTAGAGTTCCCTTATCCCAGCGGTGCAGGTATGCACGTCGGTCACATCAAGGCTTACTCAGGTCTTGAGGTCGTATCCCGTAAGCGCAGGATGGAGGGCTACAACGTGCTCTTCCCCATCGGCTTTGACGCATACGGTCTGCCGACTGAAAACTACGCTATCAAAACAGGTATCCACCCCAGACAGGTTACCGACGACAATATTGCAAAGTTCACCTCACAGCTCAAGCGTGTCGGCTTCTCGTTCGATTGGAACAGAGTTATCGACACAACTGAGGAGGGCTACTATAAGTGGACTCAGTGGATTTTCCTCAAGATGTTCGAAAACGGTCTCGCATTCCGCGATAAGACCCTTGTCAACTACTGCCCGTCTTGTAAGGTCGTTCTCTCTAATGAGGATTCGCAGGGCGGCAAGTGCGATATCTGCCACAGCGACATTATTCAGAAGTCAAAGGATGTATGGTACCTTCGCATCACAGAGTATGCAGACAAGCTCCTTGAGGGACTTGACGGGGTCGATTACCTGCCCAACATAAAGCTCCAGCAGGAAAACTGGATCGGTAAATCAACAGGTGCATTCGTCAACTTCACCGTCAAGAATACCGACGAAACACTCCGCATCTACACAACACGTCCCGACACTCTCTTCGGCGTAACGTTTATGGTTATGGCTCCCGAGCATCCGATGCTCGATAAGTATAAGGATATGATCTCAAACTTTAACGAGGTTGAGGATTACAGAGCAGAGTGCGCAAAGAAGACAGAGTTTGAGCGTACACAGCTTGTAAAGGATAAGACAGGTGTCCGTCTTGACGGCTTTGTGGGCATCAACCCCGTAAACGGCAAGGAAATTCCGATATTCATTTCAGACTACGTTATGATGGGCTACGGCACGGGTGCCATTATGGCTGTGCCTGCACACGATCAGCGTGACTACGACTTCGCAAAGAAGTTCGGCATTGATATAATCGAGGTCATCAAGGGCGGCGACATCGCTGTTGAAGCCTACACGGGCGACGGCGAAATGGTCAACTCTGATTACCTCAACGGCTATACAGACAAGAAGTCCTCAATCGAGCGCGTTCTCGTTGAGCTTGAGAAGCAGGGCATCGGCGAAAAGGGTGTTCAGTACAAGATGAAGGACTGGGCATTCAACCGTCAGCGCTACTGGGGTGAGCCGATTCCGATTGTCCATTGCGACAAGTGCGGTATGGTTGCAGTACCCTACGAGGAGCTTCCGCTTAAGCTTCCCAAGGTTGAAAACTTTGAGCCCGGTCAGGACGGCGAGAGTCCCCTTGCAAAGATCGACTCCTTCGTTAACTGCACCTGCCCCAAGTGCGGCGGCGCAGCTAAGCGCGAGACCGATACTATGCCTCAGTGGGCAGGCTCATCCTGGTACTTCCTGCGTTATATCGACCCCCGCAACGATAAAGCTTTTGCAGATATGGATAAGCTTAAGTATTGGGGTCAGGTTGACTGGTATAACGGCGGTATGGAGCACGTTACACGTCACCTTATCTACTCACGCTTCTGGCACAAGTTCCTCTACGACCTCGGCGAGGTCCCCACAGCAGAGCCCTATGCAAAGCGTACGGCTCAGGGCCTTATCCTCGGCCCCGACGGCGTAAAGATGTCAAAATCCAGAGGTAATGTTATCGACCCGAACGATGTTGTCGAGGTATTCGGCGCAGACGTTCTGCGTACCTACGTCCTCTTTATGGGCGACTACGAGAAGGCTGCCCCCTGGTCAGAGGACAGCGTTAAGGGCTGTAAGAGATTTATCGACAGAGTGTGGAACCTGCAGACAATTCTCAACGATTCCGACGAGTATTCAAAGAAGCTCGAGTCGGCATTCCACAGAACGATCAAAAAGGTTTCTTCCGATATTGAGTCACTCAAGTACAACACGGCAATCGCTGCACTTATGACTCTCCTCAATGAGATCTACGATGCAGGTGCTGTTACACGCAAGGAGCTTAAGACGTTTGTTACGCTTCTCAATCCCTTCGCTCCTCACGTAACAGAGGAGATCAACGAGGCTCTCGGCTACGGTATGCTCGCAAACGGCGAGTGGCCGACATACGAGGAAGCAAAGTGCGTTGATAACGAGATTGAGATTGTTGTTCAGATCAACGGCAAAATCCGCACAAAGATGATGATTGCAACAGATATCGAGGCTGCTGATGCAATTTCACTTGCAAAGGCAGACGAAAAGATTGCCGAGGAGATCGCAGGCAAGACAATCGTCAAGGAGCTTTACGTCAAAGGTAAGCTCGTAAACATTGTTGCGAGATAACAAAACTGTATTCAGATAATTTTATCTCGATATAAATCCTTACAGATTTTCGATATGTGCTGCGGCACAAGTTAAGGATTTATATCATATCGCAGGCGGGATTTATTGAGCCTGTACCGAAATTTTAAGAATTGAAATTATATCGAATTTGCGGCAAGGCAAATATATCGCATGGAGGAATTCTTATGCTTAAAAGATTGATTTCGGTTTTGTTATGTATAATTCTTATGGGTGCTTGTATAATTCCTTCCGCTTACGCTTCCGAAATGGAATACCCCCGCAAGCGTGAGGATATAGGCATTCGTGATCCTTGTATTCTTGTCAGTGACGGTAAATACTATATGTACGGCACAGGTGCGGCGTGGCAGGGCTACGGCTGCTATGTCAGCGAAGACCTTGAGAATTGGGCAGGTCCGTTTACGGTTTTCACCTTCCCCGAGGGTCATACGGCAGACGGTGATTACTGGGCACCCGAGTGTGTTGAGTACAAAGGCAGCTTCTACCTTTTTGCCACCTATCACGACAGTGTGCTCAATCACCGCGGCACAGCGGTTTTCAGAGCTTCAAGTCCGTTAGGTCCGTTTGAGCAGATTTCGGACGGCTTTGCAACGCCTGACGATTGGGATTCGATCGACGGCACACTCTATGTCGATAACAGCGGTCAGCCGTGGATGATTTTTGTTCACGAGTGGACAAGCACGGATGACGGAATCGGCAGAATGTGCGTTGCAAAAATGAGCGATGATCTGTCTTCGCTTATTTCCGAGCCTAAGGAGATATTCCGTGCGGATGACGGCAAGCTCAGCATGAACAGACGTGTTACGGACGGCCCGTATATCCACACCTGTGAGGACGGCAAGCTGATAATGCTCTGGTCTAATTTTACCGATGACGGCTACGCTGTCGGTATGGCGGAAAGCTATACGGTAGACGGCAAATGGAAGCAGCAGCCACGGTTTTTATTCCACCGCAATATAAGCGGTACGGACTATGACGGCGGCCACGGTATGCTTTTCACAAGCCTTGACGGCAGGCTGATGCTTTCTGTACATTCACCCAACTCATCGGGCGAAGGGTATCACGAAACGGCGGTTTTCCACGAGGTGGTTGAAGTTGACGGCACGCTGAGGCTTAAATCCGAGCAGGAAAAGCTTGAGCGTACACGCAGCATACTCAAGGTAGTTTTTTCAAGCCTCGCCGAAATAATGAGCGCAGTATTCGGCGCAATGGCAAGCCTGATTACGGCAATAATAAACAGTATAATATAATTTTTTCAGCAAAAGAGGTAATTTAAAAATGGGATGCGACGGTAATTGTTCAAACTGCTCCTCAAACTGCGAAAGCAAAGAGCAGAAGCAGGATATGAGACTCCCGCAGAATGAATTCAGCAAAGTAAAAAAGGTTATCGGTGTTGTCAGCGGTAAGGGCGGCGTAGGTAAGTCACTCGTTACGTCACTTCTTGCCTCCGCTTTCCAGACAAGCGGCAAGCAGACGGCAATTCTTGATGCAGACGTTACAGGCCCCTCAATCCCCAAGGCTTTCGGCGTAAAGCAGGGCATTGAGCAGAGCGCAATGGGACTTATCCCCGCAGAGAGCAAGACGGGTATCCGCATTATGTCGGTTAACCTTCTTCTCGAAAAGGAGGATGCTCCCGTTGTCTGGAGAGGTCCCGTTATTTCGGGCATCATCCAGCAGTTCTGGAATGAGGTTGCCTGGGGCGACGTTGACTATATGTTTGTCGATATGCCTCCCGGTACAGGTGATGTTCCGCTTACCGTTTTCCAGAATCTTCCGGTTGACGGTATCGTTGTTGTCACAACTCCGCAGGATCTTGTCACAATGATTGTTAAAAAGGCATACAATATGGCAAACCTTATGAATGTGCCGATTATCGGCCTTGTTGAAAATATGAGCTACTTCGAGTGCCCCGATTGCGGCAAGAAGCACTCAATTTTCGGCGAGAGCAAGATCGAAGAGGTCTCGGCTGAGCTCGGTCTGCCCGTGCTTGCACGCCTGCCTATCAACACAAAAACAGCAAACCTTGTCGATAAGGGTGCTGTTGAGCTTGCAGGTGAGGATGCTATCGGCTCCGCTGTGGCTGCAATAGAAAAATATTTTTCAGAAAACTGAATCAACTAAAACAGAGCGGTTACCGTTTGTCGGGTAACCGCTCTGTTTTTTTATATTATATCGGGTTTTCATCAAAGGGGCTGACATACAGCTTGTCGCCGTAGTCGTTATAAAGCCACGAGTAATCAGCGTTGTAGTTTACTTCAAAATAGTCTTCTTTCTCTTCTGCCTGTGCTGCCGAGTTAATTTTATCTCTTATTCTGTCACGCGCGTCAAGCGCAATCTCGGGGAATGCAACCAAAGGAACATCAAGTTTGGCATATATACGGGTGTTGTGGAAAATATCAAGTGATTTTTTAATAAGTATCGCGGAACAAAAAGACACGCAGAGCGCACCTGTTATAAATGCAACGTTTCCGGTAAATCCTGCGGCAAGGGAAAATGCGGTAAAAACGGCGGTAACAGCGGCAATTATCAGCAGACTCAGCAGTACAGAGCACACAGTGTTGATTTTCACTTTGTAAATAAAGCCGCCGTTTTTCTCTGAGGCTGCAATGTTCTGCAGAACGGTGTCCAGGCAAACACCTGCGGTAATCTGGTAAACGGACGTTTCGGGATCAACGCCTTCAATGTTGCCGTTTACGGACATTGTGTAAATAATCATAGAGTCAATGGCTGCCATAGCTTTTGCGCCACCTTCGGCGTCAATCATTGCTCTGCCGAGGATTTGCTCATCGGTTTGCTTTTCAAAGGCCTTGAGAAGTACCTCTGCGGTCTTTTCGCTTGAAGCGGCGGCTACCGCGCGTTCAAGCAAAGCATTGATTGAGGCCTCGTTAAATCCGTCCTTTTCGAGCTGATTAAACTCTTTCTCAAGCGGATAAGATCTGATAGTGCCTTTTTTTGCTAAGGTTTCAATGTTTTCAAAAACATAGCTTGCCCCCAGCAGGACTTCAGCCTTCTTCTCGGGAGCAATCTCCTCAAGTGCCAGCTTAAGCTTTTCTACTGCGCTTCCCTGACCGTCGTTAAAACTGTCATTGGTGCTGAAAAGCAAATCTGTGGTTTCAATAATCTGCCGCGCCATAACCTCAGCCTGCTTTTCGCTTTTGTTTTCCATACTTTCAACGTAAATTTTCTTAAGGATTTCCTCTGTGTCAGTATTCTTTTCGAACAGACTCAGAGCAAAGCTCTTTTTTTGCAGGAATTCGTCACGCTGCTCCTGTGAGAGCGAAAACATAGTATATCACTCCTTTTGATTCGTAACGGAGACTTTTAATGCCTCCGTTATAACTTTAGCATCTTTTATGCTTGAACGAAAAGGTTTGCCCGGAAACTTTTCGGCATCAGGCTCCTGTCTCTTTCCGGTGCTCTTCCTCCTCTATCGTGAAGGCAAGGCGCTTAATCTTATCACTTAGTGTTTCATAAAGTTTACGGTCGTATTCCGATTTAATAAAAGGCTCTCTGTCATACGAACATCCGGCGCTCTGTAACACGCCGTTCTTGTCGCGTTCAGCCTTGTAATCGCTTGCAAGGAAAATAGCTTTGTCGCTTACCGGTACAAAGCCCTTTCTCAGAAGTCTGATATAACAGGCTGCAATAGCATTGAGTCCTGCCGTTGAGCTTCCCTGCGTCTGCAGCATATCGTCGTTGATTGTAATTTCAAGCGCTTTTTTCCATGCGGACAGAGTAATCGGCTTGCGAAGCTCTTCTTCGGTGAATACGTCGCGGCTGCTGCTGTACTCAAAAACATCCAACGCCCTGCTGACGATTTCGGCAATATCCGCGCCGGAAACAAATTTGATTTTATCAAGGTCTTTTTCCTTTCCGTTTTCCATCAGGAAAAGGTCGATGATACCGTCGGCAACGGCAGGATTTTCGGAATTTCTGTTCTTATTCTTGAAGCAGTTATCGTCAAAGAGAAGACCGGGCTTTTTTATACCCTTTTTTTCTGCTTCATCCGCACGGTGTCTTTCGGCGCGCTTCATATGTTCGGCAAAAATGTTTTCAATTTCGTCCTGAAGCGGCATAAATGAGGCGTAGCGTATATTGAATCTGCCGTTACGTACGAATTCGTTGGGTATTTTGCCGATGTCGTTTGCGGTAGCAAATACGAAGCAGGGAGCCTTCTTGTCTTTCTGCAGCCAATCCAGCAGATAGCCGAACATACGCTGCGAGGTATCACTCGTGCTGTTGTTAGAGCCCTTTGCACCGCTGAGCGCTTTTTCAACCTCTTCAATAAGCACTACGGCAGGCGACATTTCTTCGCATTGGCGCAAGGCTTCTCGCAGCTGGCGCTCCGATTGACCGACAAGGCTTCCCATGAGCTTGCCCATATCAAGCTTTAGCATAGGTACACCGAGGTAGCGGGCAAGCAGCCGTCCTGCTTCGGATTTACCTGTGCCGGGCACACCTGTTATAATAGCACCCTTATAGGGGGAGGAGCCCCAGTTTGCAATATGGTCAGGCCCGAGCGAAATCTTGATTCTTTCAATAATCTTAACAAAGTTTTTCATACCGCCGATTTTGTCGCCGTCTTTCTTGCTGTTCCTCTTTTCGGTATACAGCTCAAGCAGGCCGCCAAAACGCATAAGGTTTTGGATTTTTGCTTCAAGAACCTGAGCTCTGCATTCATCCAGATTGCAGAGAATCGGAGCACCGTTTTCCTGCTTGAGCAGGAGCATTTTCCTGATGAAAAATTCAGCCTGAATCAGCGTGAAGCCGTGCAGCTCCCAGGCAAGGCTGTCCATATCTGCGTCTGCAGGGATATATTTTTGGGGAAGGTGGTGTATACTGTCGTATTTCGTGATAATATCAGATATTGTTTCTCTTATTTCCGTGATGGACGGATAATCCGGGACAATATTTTCAATGTAATTATGCAGATGTTTGGGCAGAAGCGCAAGGTCGCCGTACAAAATAACACAGCTTGACCTGATGGGCGAATAATCGTCATAGCCTATATAGCTGTGAACATACTCGGTGAGAATATTGATAAATTCCGGGTCAGCGGAGTAATAATTCGCAACGACCGGAGTGATATGAATCAGAATCAGCTTCGGCTCGGTTGGAGCAGCACCTGTTTCGCACGAGCGGCCGTTATTAATCAGGTCGATAATTGCCGAAGGAGAGGTTGAAAAGTTTTCGTAAGCCGTAAGGTCTGCTTCTTCTGCTCTGACGTACTGTTCGTAGTAGAATTTACTACGGATGTTGTTTACTGCGGACTTCAGCTTCATATTTACTACTCCGCAGCGGGCTGCTACTCTGGTGGCAAGCTCTGTTTCGTCAGTATCAAGAACAATGAGCGGCTTTTTTGAGTAGAATGCATTTTCTACCTGACGGCAGATTTTTTCAACTACAAAATCAGGATTACTCATTTGTGCTATTCTTCCTTTCGTTCAGATAATCATCAATTGCGACATAGCGCTTTTCCTCGTCAGAATCCTCGCCTTCCAGGTGGATTATTCCTTTAGGGGTTAGATATATGCGGCATTCATCTGCAAATTTAATTTCTGCTGCCGAAACGTTTCCCAGCCAATCGCTTATATTGTCATCATACTTGGAGTCGTCAATTTTTCCGCCGCTTTCAGTCAGCATAAGTGTCAGATAGCTGCCTGGGTATTGTTCGGCAAAGCATAATATGTCGCCTGTTTGTCCGCAGGCAGGGGCGGGGTTAACAAGCACGGGGTGTTTGCCGACCACGTTTACAAAACGGCACTCACCTTCATCAAGCTCCTCAATCTGTATCGGTGCGGTGCTGTCTTCGCCGTAAATGTGCAGCACAAGCTTTACGTTGCTGCGTCCGCTTATATGTTTGCCTGCAATCAGCTTTTTGTGTGTTATCTCCTTGCCTTTTTCAAGCAGCTTTACCGCCTGCTTGCGTTTGAGGCGTATCTCATACGGCTGTTCTCTTACCGGTACAGTGATTTCGCTTTCACTGAAATCAAAGCTAAGCATGTTCGTATCGGCTGTGTCAGGCTCGGGTATGCCGAGATAAGCACGCTCTGCCTGTTCACATGTTATTTCAAAGCCCTTTTCGTTCGGAAAACGGCCTGCAAGAGCGTATGCTGCGGTCAGCATACAGAACAGCCTTATTTTTTCGGTGTCATTTTCAAGTGATGTTTTCTGTGCAATTTTCCAGGTCTCTTTGGTAAGCTTGGTAAGCTTTTCTTCTTTCGTCAGTTCCTTGAGGAGTTTCTTGCGGTTTGAAGACCATAAGCTGTATACAAAGGTTGCTTGGTCCAGATAATCCTCCGGCTTTTTATAGAGTTTAAGATGTACGGGGGTATTGTACTGAAGCTGAAGAAATACCTCTGTATGAAACTTTGCTGAGAGCGACAGGTGTTGCATCCTGTTTGCAAAAAAGCCTGCTGCAACTGTCTTGCTGTAAAGCACGTCCTTAGCGGAGAAATAATCGTGATAGTCCAGAACTCCACGTATGATTTGCTTATTCATTATCAACTGCTGCATATATAGTCACCGCCTGCTGTTAAAAAAAATTGTTTAATTACATTTCCTGTATCGGATTATCAAAAACGTAAAGCATAGCCTTACCTAATGAGGCTTCGGCACAGAGCATAAAGTAATTTGTTATTTCATCATAAAGAAAACGTTTTTTGGAAAGCTCGCTGCATATGTTCTCGGTTAATACATTCTGTGTGTTTTTCTTGCCTATTTTTTTGGGGATTTTTTTTGACGAAACTTTGAGGTTGAACGTTTTTACAATCAGCTCGGTAAGACTTCCGATAAAGCCTTTTCCGAAAAGGAGATCGGATATCATCTGCTCTATTGCTATTTTGTAGGGGTTTGTGTCGTCTTCGGCGTCAATTACAATTTCTTCTGGCTTGAATTCAAAGATATAGTCGTCACGGTATATATCCGAAGATATACGGTTAATGCGGTCGTTGATTTTTTGGGTAAAACTGCCCATATTGTTGATAATGGCATCAGAAACTGCAGCCATACAGCTGTTGGGGTTGTTGAAATTCAGGTAGCTGCCGAGCTCCTTTTCAATTTTTTCTTCGAGCTCTTTCGGGGCAATAGTCTTTTCGTCCAGGCCGTCAATTACCGGCATAAGGCAGTTTACAATTTCGGGGACTATTATTTCGGAAATCTTCTCTATAACCGTATTGTATGTTTCCTTTGAGAGCTTCTCTGCATTTTCGATATATTCCTTGAAATAGGGCTGGCCCATGATTTCGAGCTTCTTTGTTAAGCACAGTCCCTGTGCAACAGAGGTTGAGGGATCTTTAAACGGATGAATCCTTGAGTTCTTGAAAACCTGGCGGATTTTTTCGACAAGCTCCGTAACGTTGCCCGTGCCGCCGCAGATAAGAACGTTTGAGCAGCCATAAGAGTTTACTGCGGCATAGCATGTGTCAAAAAATCCCTTGCAGTCTTCCAGTAACGCTTTGCCTGAAACTGAACTCCAGACCTCTTTCATTAACTTATCGTTTACGCGAAAATTTGTTTCGAGTACGGACACCGGTTTTCCGACCTTGCGGTTTGAGTTAGGTTTATAGAATGCTTCTTTTGCAAAGCGGACATCCACAAGAACCTTTTCGGAGTAATTCGATCCGTAAACCTCAGTAGGGGCCGTGGCTATGTCGTCTATAGTCAATCCCTTTGATTCAAGGCCTTTCTTATAAATTATCTTATCAATTTCTGCGCCGCCCATGCGCAGGCTGTTGGTTATAAATCGCTTACCCGGCAATAAATAAGTGAAGTCAATTGTTGATGAGCCGAGATCAAATATGGCAATACCTTTGTTTAAATCCAGCTTAATGGTTTTGCCTTTTTCGTCTTTAAGAATTGCATTATTGTCTTTGAGCATACGAGTCATAAGGGCTGCGTTTGATTCGGGAATCACTGCAAAATTATCTTTGCCCGTAATATTGTGTATCAGGTCTTCAAACTCTTTTTTGGCTTCAGGGTTCAGCCAATCCTTTGAAGCGGGACAGCCTATACAAACAAATAATCTGTTTTCATCATCTGCTGCTTTGATGTCTGCGTTTTTTTCAAGTATATGCTTATAAACCTCTTTAATAAAGGCTTCAATGATTTCCTTGTGTGTATATTTTTTTGGCGGCATAATGCCGCCGAGCCTGACGGCATTGTTGTTTTTGTATTTTAACCAGCCTTTCTCGCCGGGATGCTTTTTGAATTGCTGAAAGAAAACATCACCGTTGCATGCGTCCTTGCCGATAACTTTTTTGCCGACCCCAAACGAAATCATAGTCGGGATTTTACTTTTTCCCTCAATGATTGTAGCGGGACAAGGATGAAAGTCGAAGTCCTTATCCGGCGCGATTATTTTATGGCTTTTTCTTGCCACTTTTGTGAACAAACCTTCTTTATAATCGTAAGCCTCCCACTTGAGAGTATATGCGGCGGTTTCACCGTGACCGAAATCTATTGCAAGAACCGTATCAAACAAAAAATTGTTTGTTTTCTTATCGCGCAGTTTGTTGAGAAGATTGTAAAAATCGCCGTTCTGAAGCTTTTGCGTCATAAGCCAATAATTATGCTCTATCTTTGCCTGAGAATCAGTCTGTACGGTTGAGTTTGACATATCGGTTGCCTCCGTTTTATATCAATTTTAGCGTGAATTTTTTCGGCTGTCATAGGTTTGGGCGGAATTTCTATGCAATAGTTCAGCTGCGGGATTCGGACGGTGTATCAAATAATCCTGCATCAAGGGCATATTCGTCCAGATAAGTGAATCTGTACGGGCTTGCAAATCTCGGACAGTCTGTGTAATAAGTGCTGTATTCTATATCTCTGCTCAGGTGGTGTGTTATCAGCGCCACGTACTCCGGCTTTTTCGGCTTTATTCTATAGCCTGTGGTAATGGCTGTCAGAAAAGCAAGATCCATACTCATTATGAAGCTGCGGTCTGCTTTTTTCAGATAACTTTTGGCTTCATTCTTTTCGAGTCGGAATGCTGCAATGAGCTTGAGCAGCACGAAGAATTTAACTTCGTCAGAGGTATCGTTTTTATTTCTTTTCAGTATGCTGAGGTTGAATTTTTTCAACGCATCAATGCTCAGGCCGCATTCTTCGCAGAAATCGTTAATTTTGGTATAGGTGATTTTTTCGGGAATGAAGCGCTTGATGTATTTTTCCGTTTGACTGCTGACGTCGGCATTCATTTTGAAATATTCCGGTATGTTTTTGCTGTGCAGCACGGCTTTTTCTTCTTTGCTCATTCCCAACGCATCTGCTATAGCGTCGAGGGTTTCGCTGCCGGTATAATTGATAGCGTTGGCAAATTTACACCAACCCGATTTGGATAGAATTTTTTTGTCGTCAAGCTCCCGGCTGAAAGCGGTGATTTCCTTTTCCAGCATAACATCCGTAACTGAGTTGAATGCGTTTTTCAGGGCGTTTTCAGTTGGCGAGAAAGCATTTATAATGTATTCTTTGGCAGCCCTTTCGGCATCATCCTGCGAAAGGTCAATATTATCTCTGATGATTTTTTCGATTTTTTCTTTATCAGCATCGGACAGCGGTACACCGGGTCGGATGTCTACAGCCTCCCGAAGTGCCTTTATTGTGCGTTCACGGCGTTGCTGCATACGTTGCACGATTTTTTTCTGTACCTCTTTGTAGCACGCAAAACGCAGCGCGCGTATATCACGGTTACTGAGGAGAAGGTTCATTTTGTGTTCAAGGGCAGCAAGCTCTGTCTCGCTGAAGGTTTTTTTGATTATCTCATTAATGCGGGTTTCTCTTGCAATATCTTTTTCGGTCTTTCCTTTTTTGCCCATAACGAAACTCTCCTTTTACCGTTGAATCTGAATTTATTATAATACTTTATATAAAGCGATTCAACAGAATTTTATAAAAACTTCATATATTATGACGTTTTTTATGGACGTATTTAGTGAATAATCACACAATAAGTCACAAGGAAGAGAGAGCGGTTTTCAACTGTCAGAACGGCAGAAAGATATCGCAGGGGTACGTCGGTCGGGTTAAATACGGTCTCAGGCTTTCGCGTCCTTCGCGGATTACTTTTTCATATTCTCTGTATTCTTCGCTGTTGGCGGTGCCGTAAACAGCCTGCGCCAACGTTTTGTAGTCGCTTTTCGGAATTGCGAGCAGCGTGAGAATACATTTCAGCTTGAATTTGTAGCTGTTTGCATACTCACGCGGGTCAATGGTATTGTTGCTGTTGAAATCACAGCTTTCCAGCTTCTCGATGAAGATGGGCCAGAGGTCACCGCAGTAGCCGAGGGACTCGACGTATTCATATACGGCTACGGTCTGAAGACAGCAGGTTGTAATTTCACGTATGTTCTTTTCGTCCAGGACATTCCTGAGCATATAGCGGATTGAATCCTCAATATCGCGTAAATCGGGGTCTCTGTCAAGCATATTGCCGAATATTCTGTCAAACATAAAAGTTTTCCTCCGGTGTTTACTTTAGTTTCATTGTATAGGAGTATTAAGAAAAAATCACTTGGTTTGCCGGAAAAAACCGTACAGCCGTTATTCACAGCTGTACGGTTAACGTGTTAATCAGTTTGTTTTATGTGCTCAGGCAAAATCCTCATCGTAAATGTCTGCGTTGCAGTCTGCGAAATCGCGTGCGAATTCATCGTATGCACGCTCGGATTCGGTGTTTCTGAAGTCTTTACTGACCTTACGGTAGTTATGTCGCTCTGAAAGTGCGCCGACCTTGTGTGAAACGGATTTCACAGCAAAGCAGCCTATGATACCGCACACACCGCATACAACAAACGGCCACAGCGAAACAGATGCAGCAGCTGCCAGACCGAGTGCTTTGCCGAGAATTATCAATGCCAGACCGATTACACATACAGCAAGCAAAGCTGTGTTAATGCAAATTAAAAGTGTGTAAATCTCATCTGCCCTGACTCCGCCGATCTTTGCACAGGTGGTTATTCCCTTCAGCTCCTGCTCGTGGCAGGCGGTATATGCAGCCTCCTGCATACAGGAGCAGTTGCCGCTGAGATATCGTTCCATTGCGGCGATGCATTTTGCTTTGTAGTCCTTCTCGGCAAAAGCTATTGACAGGTCAAGTACGTTATCGTCCTTCTCAATCTTAGCTGTAAAGTCGGTGAGATATTCGTCTGAAAGACAGAGCGCTGTCAGTCTTTTACCGATTCTGTTTCTGAGCTCGTGTGCGCTTGCTTCTTCCGATGCTGCATATTCTTCAAAAAGGCGGTGTGCGTCTGTCTTGCCGCTGCGGACAAGAGCGAGATTATCGCAGTCTGTGAACAACTCGAGGGCGAAGTTGATTTGCTTGAGTACTTCGATGCGTTCCTCGAGGGTGTCACAGCGCACTTCAAGTGCCTCGTCAAAGACCTGCATGATGTCGCCGTCGAAGGCACAATCTCTGATGTATTCGTAGTCAGCTACGCTGTGCAGACAGTTTTTGATAAGTGTGTTGGGGTTGCGGTGCATTGCCTTGTGCTTCTTGATAACTCTGAGAAGTGACTGCCTGAGGTCTTCGTCACCTTCAAGTGCGTTGTAAAAGGATTTGTAGGTTGCTGAATTGAATAAGTTGTCGCTTGTCATTTTCTGATACCTCCTGTTAGTTGTACTTCTATGTTAATATAAGCTGTTATTAGTATCACGGGTTTGGGCGGAAAAAACGTCAGACCGATTGTCTGCGGCCTGACGGAATATGGGGGTCGGATCAGACCTGAAGCTGCTCGGACAGCAGGTGATCTTCGTTAACCGTTTTATGCTCGTATACGTTGCAGTTACGCTCGGCTTCTGCCTTGGCAACAGCCTGATTGTAGCTGTGCTTTGCCTTGAGTCTGCCGATAGGTGCCGAAATACAGTCGGGGAAAACATACGCTATAAAGGATGCGGTTAATCCTATAATGCCGAGGAACACTGCCAGCTTGACGGCTTCCTCTGCGGCAACGATAACGGCTGCTACGGTCAGTATCAACAACACTATGCCGAACGCACGGATATACTTGCAGGCAGTATTATCTGTTATTGAGCCTTTTTTGAATGCGTAAGAAATGCTTTGTAAATCGCACTCTTCGCAGACCTTGTAAACGGCAAGGGTTACGCTTTCGCTGTTACCGCGAAGGTATTCGTCCATTGCGAGGATACACTTGTTACTGTAGCTGCTTTCGCTCATCATAACGGAATACCCGAACATATTGTTTTTATTAAGCAGTATTATCGAGTATGCTAAAAGCTCTTGGCTTGAAAGGCAGTTGTGTGATACGTGGTTGTGGATGCTTTCTACAATCTCGTTTTCTGAAAGAGGAGCCTTTGCGTCTTCTTTCATATAGTCGCTAAAAAGCTCCTCGATGTTTGCGCCGTTTGTGATGTGTCCGACGAGTTCTATGTCGCTGTACAGGCTGAGTCCGAAATTTATGCGGTGCAGATTGCGCATACGCTCGTAGTAATCAGAGCCGCATTTGTTCAGAGCGTCATTAAGAAACGAATCAAGGTTGCCGTCGAGTGCGGTGTCTCTTATGTATTCGTATTCGGCTGCCGCACGCATACACTCTTCGGCAAGAGCCTTGCTGTCTTCAACGGTAACGCCGTATCTGGCGGGCATTTTTTCGAGCTTCTTTCTCAGGTCGGCTTCAGAAGTGATTGTTTTGTAAAGTGCCTTGTAGGTTGGTGAGTTGAAAAGGTTGTCGTTTTTCATTTTTAATACCTCCGATATTTGGTTTAAACCAATCTTATCACGTGCTTTTCGCAACGTCATTGGTTTGGGTGGAAACATTTCAGCGCTGAGTGGTAGGAATCACAATCAGGGCTTTTCCTTTAACGTCAGCATTATTTTGTTATTCATACTTGTCTGTCTCCTTGTCGGTGCTTCGTTGTGACGCCCGTTTAACCGAAAAGCGAAGGCTGCAAAAAGCCTTAAGCTCTTCACAGCCTTCTGAATGATTAAAGTGAGATCTCTGTTGAACACTTATAGAGATTCTTGTCAATGCTCTTCGTTACCTGAAGCGCCTTGTCGATGTCGTAGTCCATAATGTCGTTGTTGTGCATTACTACAACACGGTTGCAATCACCGTTGAGGAGAATGTGGACTGCGTGGTTACCCATACGGCTTGCCACAACTCTGTCGCGTACCGTTGGTGAGCCTCCGCGCTGTACGTGACCGAGGACACATGCCCTTGTCTCTACGCGGGTTTGCTTCTGGATCTGTTCGGCAATGCTTTCAACTGTTATGCCGTCGCGGAAGCGGACGCCTTCGGCAACAATTACGATGAAGTGGTGCTTGCCTGTTGCTTTGGTTTTTTTGATTTTGTCAATGACATCTTTCTGAATGTCGTAAGGCATTTCAGGGATGATGATTGACGTTGCACCTACGGCAATACCTGCCTCGAGTGCGAGATAGCCTGAGTGTGCACCCATGACCTCGATTACCGAGCAGCGGCTGTGGCTTTCGATAGTGTCACGGAGATTGTCCACGCAGGTCTGAATTACGTTGAGCGCTGTGTCAAAGCCGATTGTGTAGTCTGTGCATGCGATATCGTTGTCTATCGTTGCGGGGATTGCGACGCAGGGCAGACCGTGGTTTGTCAGCTCGCGTGCTCCGAGGAAGGAGCCGTCGCCGCCGATTACTATAAGAGCATCGATGCCGTTTTTCTTTGCTATTTCAACAGCCTTGCAGACAGATGCCTCTTCCTTGAATTTAGGGCAGCGGGCTGAGTAAAGCTTTGTTCCGCCGCGGTGTATTATGTCGCAAACGTTGCGGACGGTGAGCTTTACGAATTTGCCTTTCATAAGTCCCTTGAAGCCGTAGCGTACACCGACTACCTCAATACCGTGGGCGAGTGCGGTTCTTGCTATGGCGCGGACCGCTGCGTTCATACCGGAGGAGTTGCCTCCGCTTGTCAGAACTGCGATTTTTTTAATGGGACCATTGATAAAGATGGGGTTATCGCTCGTCATTAAGTAAACGAGCTCCCTGTATGTAAGTTTACCCATAACGTCGTATATTGCTGAGGTGAGTTCCTCGTCACACTTTTTCTTCGCAGATGAGGAAAGTTTTTTGATGTCTGTCAACTTTCTGCCTCCTTGTTAATTATTCAGATGCCGTCGGCGGAAAAACAGTCTGCAAAATATTCTTCCTGCGGTATCTGTGCACCTCCATTTTACCAAAAGCTTTCAGAACCTTTACTTGTTTGGGCGGAAAAAAACGGAACGTGTTTTTTGAAAAAAATTTCCGGTCAAACCGGTGCAAAATACTGAAAAACAGTTTAGAGTGAAGAAAGGCTCAATTTTGTCAATTGAATATCAAGGAGGTTTTTTTATGAATAACCGTAACTTAACAGTACCGCAGCTGCCCAAAAGAAATCTGTCGCCTGAGATGCTGTTTGAAGACAGCGCTCAAGCCAACGGCTGCAGTATTCTTGTGGAGAAAAACGGAAACGTGAAATTCACAGAGCAGGACGGTACGGCAAGCCGTTTTGAGGGCTTCAGCTCAGCCGTGGGTGTTGCAGCCACGCAGGATAATCTGTTTTTTATACTTGCAGAAAACGGAGAGATTTACGTTTTCGGCGATAACTCCGACGGTCGGCTCGAAGAAAGAACAGCGCAGGAGCTGTACAGGTCTGAAGACGAGCCGTTCGCTTACTCGTGGGACCCTTATTTTGAACACCCTGAAATAATCTATGAAACAACACCGAGCGGCAGACGCCCGCTTCGCTACTGGAGTGCGCAGGATTCGGAAAACTTTATGAGAGAAAAATTCTTTGATAAATATTTTCAGCTGAATAACCGTGAAATGTATTGCAGCTATATTGAAGCCTGCGAAAAATACGGCGAAAAAAACGTGGAAACCGATATTGTTTTTGACGTTGATTTCAATACTGCGGTGTACCGCAACGGCGATTACTACCGACAGGATTTTAAAGGCTTGAGGCATTACGTTATCCGCAGGACAAACAGCTTTATTTATAAGCCCGTAAAGCTTCAATGAGCAGATACCGTACGGCAACGATATTGTGCCCTCTGGAAACAAACAAGGACTTGCTTGGGCAAGTCCTTGTTTGTTTGGTGGCAGGTGTGGTAGTTAATAGTATAGTTTACGTGTTACCCCGCCTAGCACGGCTGTTTTGTCAAATAAACGTGCATCAATCCCACGGGATAAAAGGAGATTTTTAGCGAAATCGTTCGCTGACGCTCACGGTGAAATCAAATGCTTTGCTTTTGGTGAAATATTTTGCTAATGCAAAATGTGAAATTAAATCCATCCACCGCCGCAGGCGTATTTCACATTGCAAAGTAATATTTCACCCACCCTAAAAGGTGGATTTAGTAAAAAAGACCCGATGCAATGCATAAGGTCTTTTTTGGTGTGAATGATTATAACGGATTATCTGAAACGTCGGTTTCAGATAAGGCTGTTGTTGTTAAGGTATACAAGGCCTGCTGCCTTAAGAGCAACGTTAGCTTCTGCCTTTGTAATCAAAACCTCTTTAACTTTACCGAAAATGGTGAAGGAGATTTTAACAAAGCCTGCATCAACAGCAACATCAAGAGCGCCTTCGTCGGGAATTTCTGCGCCTTCAAGACCTGCAGCAACTGCAAGTGACTTGGCAACAAGAACGTTGGTTACATATGCATCTGCATTGTATTCGCCAACAATTACGTTGTTATCGTGGCAAGCCTGAACAGCTGCGAAATATTCGTCGTCTGCAGCGATGTCGTGGTTATCTTCGTCCTCAAGGTCGTATGCAAGGTCAAACTCTTTTGCAACAAGCGCGTACCACTCAGCCTGTGTGTATACGTAAGAAGGCTGTGCAGTCGGTATCTTTGTGTTGAGGTATACAAGGCCTGCTGCTTTAAGAGCTGCGTTAGCCTCAGCCTTGGGCATTACAACTTCTTCAACCTCACCGCTGATATTTACAGAAGCGTTGACAAAGCCTGCATTAACAGCAACGTTAACGGCAGCTTCATCGGAAACTCCGGGGAGTTTGAGGCCTACTGCAACGATAAGTGACTTTGCAACAAGAATGTTGGTTATCTGTGCATCTGCGACATACTCATCAACAATTACGTTGTTGTCATAGCAAGCCTGAACAGCTTCAAAATACTTGTCGCCTGTAGCGATGTCGTAGTTGTCTTCGTCCTCAAGGTCGTATGCAAGGTCAAACTCTTTTGCAACAAGTGCGTACCACTCAGCCTGTGTGTATGCCTGTATTTTGTTGAGGTATACAACGCTGGCTGCTTCAAGGGCTGCATCAGCCTCTGCCTTTGTAATTACAACCTCTTTAGCCTTACCGAAAAGGTTTACAGAAACCTTAACAAAGCCTGCATCAACAGCAACGTCAAGAGCAACTTCGTCGGGGGTTTCTACACCCTCGAGGCCTACGGCAACTGCAAGTGACTTTGCAACAAGAACGTTGGTTACGTATGCATCTGCATCGTATTCGCCAACGATTACGTTGTTGTCGTGGCAAGCCTGAACAGCTGCGAAATATTCGTCGTCTGCAACGATGTCGTAGTTGTCATTATCCTCAAGGCTGTATGCGAGGTCGAACTCTTCAGCAACAAGAGCATACCACTCTGCCTGAGTGTATGCATCGACAGACTGAGCAGGCGGCGCAACACCGAAGATGGATAAAATGAATGACATAATGAGTGAAAAAAACTTCATTTTTGGAAAACTCCTTTCTTGATTTGCACTTTTATTAAAAGGCGCGCGAATGAACTCACCACCTCTTGATCAAGCAACCAAATTATAACAATAAAATGGAAATAAATCAACAAATCATTGTAACAACAAGGTGGATTTTTAAACTATTTGTAAAAATGAACGTCGTGAGCGAGATTTTTACATTGCGAAGTAATATTTTCATCCGCCTTTTTGCAAAAAAATTAAGAACCACACGGATGTGTGATTCTTAATTTGGCTGTTCCGAAGCATTTAGATACCAACTTAAAGTTGGTCTTTTGCAAAGTCAATAAGCCGCAAAAGCTCGTTTTGCTTTTCCTGCAGTTTTGATACTAACTCTAACTCTCTTTTATTATCCCTAAGAAAAGTATAGAGAAGATAATACCTATACCAAAGTCCGTATAAAAACCAAATTTCTTTCTGTAATTCTTTTGTGCTCATATAATTGCCACCTTTCTTTTTTGTAACAGCAATTATATCCGAAACACTTTAAAAGTCCAGAGAAAAGTCTATTTGTTTGAAATTATTTCAAACTGCAGATTAACAATGCATGGTCACTTCCAGCATTTATTGCATCATCATAATAGTAATTCATTGAATTTATTTCAAAACGATTTTTAATAAATATAAAATCGTATCTTACCGCGCCCTTTCGTCTTATGTTATGTGATTTTGTAAGCGGAACTCCATTTTCACACACAGTAATATTATTATGCTTTACAAACGAATCGACCAAACCGATTTCATCAATTTTATCAAAAAAGTGTTTTGCACCGGGACCGTTATCAAAAAACTGCATTTGCTTAATATCATAATGATCAATTTGCGGCTCATTGGCATCAATTCCAATAATATCCGGTTGAAATTTATCAATAAATTCTGTAAAAGAATCGTATTGAACTGATTTTGTTCTATAATAATCGCAGCCGGTTAATGAGTGGAGAGCCAAAACTTTAATATTTTCATTATCGTGAACAAAATCAATATACATTGTCCTGTCAGGGAAAGGACTGCGTTCTATCACTCCTGAATCTTCGACCTGAAAACTTTTGTGAATAATAATTAACACGCCAAGTTTTCTTGCATCTGAATCAAATTTACTTGGTTTTCTGTAATTTAATGAATAGAAAAGATGGTACTCGCTTTGTAATTGCTCTTTGATGTATTCATATGCATGGGGTTTTACCTCTTGTAACATTACGCAAGTGTCTTTTGTAATAACTGTTTGCAAGTATTTGAATTTTCTTTCTGTATCTCCTGCATAACTAATATTCCAGTTTATAAATCTCATTTGCTGTTTTCCTTTGCAGTTTTAATTGAAGTAATCAGTAAAATTCTAATTGTAGAGCAAGTTTTGTTTATTCTTTTGTATGTCGCTTCGTCAATATAGTCTGTTTTATAAAGCATTTCAAGCCATTTGCCCGTCTCACTTGCTTCTTTTAATGCAATTTCAAGTTTTGCAATAAAATCGGCACGACTATGTCCATATTTGCTCTCGGCAATGTTGGCACAAACGCTTGTAGCGCTTCTGCCAATCTGATTTGAAATGATAGTTTCTTTTCTATGACGAAGTTCTTTTACTAAAGTAAGAACATCAACAGATAACTGCATTGATAAATCAGAGAGTTTATCTTCCTTCATTTCTATCACCTCGACTGAATTATACCATTCTTTTGCACGAAGTACAACATCGTTTGCCGAAGGCAACACTGTTTATGCGAAGCATAACACTGTTTGCGACTTGTCGCAACTCCGTTTTGTGTCCGCTCAAGAGAAACGATGTTTGTGCTTCGCACAAAATGATGTTGACCGCAAGCGGTCAAACAATGTCGTGTCCTGCGGACACAAACACAAACAAAAAAGACTTGCCGTAGCAAGTCTTTTTTGTTTGGTGGGCAGGGGTGGATTCGAACCACCGAAGTCGTCGACGGCAGATTTACAGTCTGCTCCCTTTGGCCACTCGGGAACCTACCCATATTGACTTTTTAAAGAAAAAAGCGTTGGAGCTGGTGGACGGACTCGAACCCCCGACCTGCTGATTACAAATCAGCTGCTCTACCAACTGAGCTACACCAGCGAACTGAACGCTCAAATAATATATCACGAAACAACGAATAAGTCAATAGAAATTTTAAAAAATTTCAAAAATTTTTCTGTGCCCTGTTTTTTCTGCTTTTTCGCCCTGCCAAAGCGGTGCAGATTGTGCGTTTATTGTTGAAAATTGTCGCTGCTTTTGGTAGACTAAAGGCAGGTATTGCCGTTATGATAGTGCGGTGTGCTCCGGCTCAAAAAACGTGAGCAGCACAAGCAGCGCGTAGGGCAGGTCAAGGAACATTTCGTTTGCAACACCCCTTATGAAGTACAGCATTTCCACACGAAACGACATATGGTAAACGCTTTCTTCGACAAACACCTTCAGCGCCTCAAACGCTATGGTTGCGGGCAGGCAGAAGGCGAGCACGCCAAGGCAGATTATCGGGCAATGGTGCTTGAATTTTTTGTTGTGCGAGAGCTTACCGCAGAAGAAAACCGTAAGGAAAAGCGCAAATGCGGCGCCTTCGGCTACCTGCTCGATCAGGTTGAGCTCTGAAAGCAGAGTAATCCGATCGTACGAAAAAAGTGTTATGACAGAAGCCGCCAGCGTGTACAGCTTCATACCGAAAAGTACGGAGTCGGGTATCAGAACAAAGGCGTATTTGACGTGGAGCAAAAGCAGCAGCGTCACCGTAACGTAAATTCCGACGTAGATAAGGTCGGCAATTCCGAGCGAAAACGTGAAGTAGATCTCGCCGTCATTATCGGCGGATGTCATTGAGCTGATGAGCTTTTCGAAGATGAGAAAAGCAAACATTATCACCGTAGCGGTGTGCAGGTTTCTGTAATGTCTGCCGCCCGATAAAAAGGAAGCTATCTTGTTGTAAATCGGAATCACCTCACGAGCTGTTTTTTTAATTGTAGCACAGCAACAGCCGAAAATCAATTGACACATTATACATATAAACCACACGGAATTATACGACGGAACATAAGGAGCGAAACGATATGCTTTGTGAAAAATGGATATGGCTGCCCGAGGATAAATACCCCGACCGTCAGACCTGCTGCTACAGCGACCTTGACGGCGACAAAAGCGGGCTGTTTACTGTTGCCGAATTCAAGAAAGATTATAATTTCGGCAAAAGGGTAACGAAAGCAAGGCTCAGATTCAGCGCAGACACGGCGCTTCAGCTGTTTGTCAACGGCAGAATTCTTGCTACGGGCCCTGTTTCTCCCGGCGGCGATTTCCTCAATAACGACAGGGCGAGAAGTAACTTCTATTCGTCCGAAACCGTATTTGAGCCGGATTCGGATACGCTCAGCTTTCTTGCCCGCGTAAGGATGAAGCCCGACAGAGGTTTCGAGTTTTCTTCGGGTCATGGCGGCTTTATGCTCGGCGGTGAGCTGACCTTTGCCGACGGCACAAAAGAGATTATCTGCACGGATTCTACGTGGCTTGTGCGCTTCAACGGTGCCTATGCTGCCTCCCGTAGGTATGATTCCTTTATTGCCGCTGACGGGTACGTTCCTGCGCAGGTAACAGATAACATTTGGCACACCCGTACTGCCCCGATTCCCGTTATGTCAGAGCAGAAGCACAGCTGTGTTTACAAGCTAGCGCCCAATGAAAAAAGCAGCGTCAGATTTGAGCTTGACAGAATTTATGCAGGCTACGTTTATGCAAAATCAAGCGCAAAATCCGAGGCTGAAATCATCTGCCGTGAGACGGATGAGGACGGCAGCAGGGAGTCTGTACGCTTTGCGGGGGCAGATGAATACAGAAGCTTTTATATGCACAGCGCAGGTGAGCTGCTTGCAGAGATCACCAACCTTTCCGATGAGGAATGTGAAACGGAAATAGGCTTTATTTCAACCTGTTACCCCGTTGAAAAAGAGGCGGTTACGCTGACGGATGATGAGGCTCTCAATCAGGTGCTTGACACCTGCCGCCATACGCTTAAAATTTGTCGCCAGACTCTTCACCTCGACAGCCCGAAGCACTGTGAGCCGATGGCATGTACAGGCGATTATTACATTGAAACGCTGATGACGGCGTTTTCATTCGGCGATATGAGGCTCGCATCGTTTGATGTGCTTCGTACTGCCGAGCTTATCCGCAACAACCACGGCAGAATGTTCCACACTACCTACAGCCTTATCTGGGTGAGGATGCTGCTCGACGTCTATAAATTCACGGGCGACAGAAAGCTGCTCGAAGAGTGCGAGGATGCACTCGTGATGCTGCTCAACCGCTTTGCAGGCTACATCGGCGAAACCTCGCTTATAGAAACGCCGCCCGATTATATGTTTGTCGATTGGATTTATATTGATGAAATTTCGATGCACCATCCGCCAAAGGCACTCGGCCAGACCTGTCTGAATCTCTACTATTTCGGCGCACTAGGTGCGGCTGCAGAGATATATGAAATTCTCGGCGAATCAGCTATGGCTGAAGATTGCCTTGCAAAGAGAGAGGTTTTGCGCACAGCGATAAATTCACAGCTTTTCGACAGCGAAAAGGGAATGTATTTTGAAGGCCTCAACACACCGAGCGAAGGCGATTTCAGCGACTGGAAATGGATGGTTGAAAACGTTGATAAAAGGTATTATCTCAAGCAGTCAAATATCCTCGCAGCTTATGTCGGTGTCTGTGAGCGTGAAACTGCAAGGGAAATAATACATAAAATTATGAGTGACGAAATCCCGGGCGGTTATCAGCCTTATTTTGCGCATTATCTGCTTGAGGCAATCTACTCAAACGGTTTGCGCGAGGAATACACACTCAAGGTGCTTGAGCTTTGGAAAGCACCCGTTGCAGAATGTCCGAAGGGACTTGTTGAGGGCTTTATTGCGCCCGAGCCGACCTACAGCTTTGACCACAGCCATGCGTGGGGCGGCACACCGCTCTGGTCGCTTCCCAAGGCACTTATCGGCTTTGAGACAGTCAAGCCCGGCTTTGAGAAAATTTCGCTTTCGCCCTCGCTGCTCGGACTTTCTCACGCAAGGGTTGAGCTGCCCACACCATACGGTGATGTGACGGTTGAAATGCACGAAGGCAAGGAGCCTGTAATAACGCATCCTTCGGAGATTACAGTGCGAATAAATTGAGGGGTAAAAAATGGAAGTTTTACAGTGGATATTCGCAATTTTCGCCGTGCTCGGTGCGGTTGACAGAATCATCGGCAATCGCTTTAAAATCGGCGAAGAGTTTGAAAAGGGAATAGTCGCCTCGGGTACGCTTTCGCTTGCGATGGTGGGTATGATTTGTATTGCGCCGTCGGTTGCAAAGCTGGTCGAGCCGCTTTTTGCGCCTGTTTCATCTTTTACGGGCATTGATATGTCATTTATCGGCAGCTTTATCGCCAACGATATGGGCGGCGCGGCAATCTCAAAGGCACTTGCGGCTGACGAAATTCTCGGCGGCTACAACGGTCTTGTCGTGGCGTCAATGCTCGGTGCAACGGTCTGCTTTACGGTGCCTGTTGCACTTAAAATGATCAAAAAAGAGTACCACAAGGAGGTGCTCAGCGGCATCCTCTGCGGCATTGCTACAATGCCCGTCGGTTGCATCGTTTCGGGTCTTATGCTCGGCATAGGCTTTGGCAGGCTTCTGCTCAATCTTCTGCCCGTGCTTATCGTTTCGGTTATCACCTGCATCGGTCTTGCAGTCAAGCCCGATTTGTGCAGACGGATTTTCGGTTTTATCGGCACGGTTGTTGTGGCGGTAATCACCGTCGGTCTTGCTGCAGGCATATTCAGCCACCTTACGGGCAAAACACTCATCCCTCATATGAGCCCGATCAAGGATGCGTTTTCAATCGTTGCGGACGTTGCGATAATCCTCGCAGGCGTTTTCCCGCTTATCAAGGTTATTTCAAAAATTTTCAGCAAATTGTTTTCAGCCGCAGGCAGAAAAATCGGCATTGACGAAACGAGCGTGCTCGGTCTGATTTCTTCCCTTGCAAACAGCATTCCGACCATCGAAATGGCGGACAAAATGAACGCAAAGGGCAGAATGATGAATATGGCGTTTGCTGTTTCGGCTTCCTTTGTTTTCGGCGATCATCTGGCGTTTACAATGTCGTTTGACAGCCGCTTTCTCTGGGCTGTTATCGCAGGCAAGCTGATAAGCGGCATGTGTGCCGTTATCGTATCGGCGCTGATGTTCAAAACAATGTGCGGCGGCACAAAAAAGACTTGACAGATACACATAATTTGGCATAATAAACTTATACGCAAAAAGAATGTCGGTATTGTGCTGATATTGACGTAAAAGCGGAGGTTACTTATGAAACGAAACAACTTTATTGCATTGATTCTGGCGGTTATGATTGTGATATCTGCTGCTTTTTGCGCAGGTGCAGCTCCCGATACGGGGGCGGCTCAGGTCACCTCTGCTCAGTACCGCATACCCGTAAAGGGTAACAGACCCATAAGCAACGAGCCTGAATACGTCATTAAGGTTATGAGCTTTGACGTAACATATAACGGCTCTACCGAAAAGCTCTCGGTAGTAGTATCAAAGGCAGACCAGAAAGAGCCGCGCCTGGCGATTATGAATTCGGGCGGAACTCTTGTTAATATGGATGAATCCGCTTACTGCTACTCAAGAAAATCCAACGAGTTGGCAAGCGGCGAATTCTTCACCGTAACAATAAAGGGCGGCAAGCTTATCACAGCCTGCGACGGCGACGATGCCACCAGGGATATGCTTATGATAAAGGGAGTAACCTTTGCAAACGTTGAGCTTTTCAACGGCGCGTACGATGTGGCTGTCGGCTCGGCTCCCTCGCAGACTCAGCCCCAGACTCAGCCCGGGGCAACAACAGAAGACTCACAGACCGAGGACTTGACAGCTCAGCCTGAAGAAGAGCCGTCAACACAGGAAAACAAGCAGCACAAAAAGGGTAATGGCATAGGCTGGCTCATACTTGCAATAGCGGCCGTTGTTGTGGCTTTCGGCTGCCTTGCAGCGTTTATCGTGCTCAACAAAAAGTCATCCGACAGAGCATCGAAGCCGCAGATACAAAGCGGCAGAGTGCCTGCTGTTTCATACACACCTCCCCGCAGAACAAAAGCAGAGGATGAAGTAAGAACCGACGCGCTGCGGATGAATTATAACGAAAACGGCGATATCCCTGTCTCAAGGCGCCGTACGGAATCCGAAATTCCGTTAATGACAGACTTTGAAATGTATAACATAGAGGTTAAATATCCTCAGCCCTACACCGCAACCTGCGATATGTTTGCATCGGCACCGCAGGCTGAAGAAAACGAAGAGCAATAAATCATAAAGAGAAAGTAGAATCGGGTATGAATAATAAAGTAACACGGTTTATTATTTCGCACGGCACAAATGCAGGCTTCGGCTTCGGCAATGAGCTTGCGGAGGTTGTGTCCGAAACAATGACTCAGCAATGGATAAAGTCATACATATCTTCAATAACCTCGTATGCATCAAATGAAAGATATCTCGCAAAGGGAATCAGCAGCGTTTCATACTTTACCAAGGACGGCTACGTGGTTGTCATGCGCTCAAAAGTAAAAGAGGATGAGGGACTGCATCTTGAGAGCGAGGTCAACGTTATCAATTCGCGCCTTAAAAGAATCTGCTATTCCAGCTTTGCGCAGGAGCACGGCAACGCTCCGGGCGATAAGGCGTTCAGAGACAGTCTCAGGCTTGCTGTGCTGACGGCGCTTCTCGGTGAGGATACAAAGCTCTACTGCATTGCGGATGATACCGATGCCGCAGTAAACGTTTTCCGTTCAACGGTTTACGGCTTTAACGAAAAAATTATGGATAAGAGTGCGCTTGTTGAGGCGGTTTCGGATGTTCCCGCAGTTTTCTCACCCGTGTTCCTTTGCAGATGTATTGAGCCGTCTGACTATGATACTTTTTGCAAGCGTGCCGCTGCCGATAACAACAGCATAATTGTCGATTTCAAGGGCACAAAGCAGATAAAGTATAATCTCTCTGCACCCACCTTTGCGCAGAGATTTCTGATTAAACTGACTGAAAAATACGGCTTTGACGGTGTTTATGCAGCTCTCGAAAACGCAATTGCAAGCTCGGCAATTCACGATGCACCGACCAGGCGCGGTCTGTTTAACGCGTGGGCTTATCTGTGCATCAAAAACAGATTCAGAAATGACGGCAGCTCCCTTTCGATGACAGCTGAAGAAAAAGAAGAACTGAAGGAGCTTTTTAAATAAGATTGCCGCAAAAAAATGAAATGAGAGGTAATACGCTTTGCGCGTGTTGCCTCTTTTTTGTGTCTGCATTGTAAACTGAACATAAACAGCGGCAAATGACTTGCAAAATAAACAGCTGTATATTATAATTTACTATGTATAGGTATGCAACGATCATACTGCAGAACAAGGTGGTTTCACAAATATGGTAAATGTTATAGGTTTAGGTTATATCGGACTTCCCACAGCGCTTATGATGGCGGCACACGGCGTTGAGGTTGTCGGCACGGACTACAATAAGGAGCTTGTCGATACACTTAAGAGCGGCAGGACAACCTTTAAGGAGGATGGGCTTGACGAGCTGTTTGCCGATGCGGTAAAGGGCGGTATCGAGTTTTCAACAGAATATAAGGTAACCGACACGTACATTGTTTCGGTTCCCACACCGTATGACAAAATCTCAAAAAAGATTGATGCCTGCTACGTGGTCTCTGCCGTCAGAAGTGTAATGGAGGTCTGTCAAAAAGGCGCAGTCGTGATTATCGAATCGACGGTCTCACCCGGCACGATAGATAAGTTTGTTCGCCCCGTAATTGAAGAAAACGGCTTTGTAATAGGCAAGGATATTCACCTTGTTCACGCACCCGAAAGAATTATTCCCGGCAATATGATTTACGAGCTGCTTCACAACAACCGCACTATAGGTGCAGACGATAAAGAAATCGGTGAAAAGGTCAAGGAGCTTTATGCTTCGTTCTGTCAGGGCGAAATTGTTGTAACGGATATCCGCACAGCCGAGATGACAAAGGTTGTCGAAAACACGTTCCGTGCGGTAAATATTGCGTTTGCAAACGAGCTTGCAAAAATCTGCCGTGAGGACGGTATGGACGTATACGAGATCATAAAAATCTGCAATATGCACCCGAGAGTCAATATCCTTCAGCCGGGCCCCGGTGTCGGCGGCCACTGCATCAGCGTTGACCCGTGGTTCCTCGTCGGCGATTATCCGAGCCTTACAAAGGTTATCGGCGAAGCAATGGCAGTAAACGGCAGTATGCCCGATTTTGTGCTGGGCAGAATCCGTACCATAATGGAGGCAAACGGCCTGACGGATATCAGCCGTGTCGGTCTGTACGGACTTACCTACAAGGAAAACGTTGACGATTGCCGCGAATCTCCTGCGCTGCAGCTGCTCGAATGCCAAAAAAATTCTGCGGCACAGCTCAAGGTTTATGACCCCTACGTCAGCGAGGATATGGTCGAAAATCAGTATCACGATTTTGATGAATTTCTTAATGATGTTGATCTTGTCGTCATTATGGTGGGCCACGATCAGATCAGAGAAAATCTTGACAGGCTCGAAGGCAAATTTGTTCTTGATACAAGAAAGGTTTACAAAAAGGCAACGGATAAGGTCTACTATCTTTGATTGATTTAGCGAGGAAGCTGTATGAAAAAGGTTATGCTGGTTTTCGGTACAAGGCCCGAAGCCATTAAAATGTGTCCGCTCGTAAACGAGCTGAAAAAGCACAGCGGGCTCGAAACCGTGGTCTGCGTTACGGGTCAGCACAGGCAGATGCTAGACCAGGTGCTCAGAGTCTTTGACGTAAAGCCTGATTACGATCTTTCAATAATGAAGGACAAGCAGACTCTTTTTGATGTTACGACAAATATACTCGAGCGTATCAGGCAGGTGCTTGAGGATGAAGAGCCCGACGTTGTGCTCGTTCACGGCGATACCTCCACAACCTTTGTAACCGCGCTTGCCTGCTTCTATCTGCAGATTCCCGTCGGTCACGTTGAGGCAGGTCTGCGTACTTACAATATTTATTCTCCGTATCCCGAGGAATTCAACCGCCGGGCAGTCAGCATAATTGCAAAATATAACTTTGCCCCCACCGAGATGGCAAAGCAGAATCTTATCGGAGAGGGCAGGGCTGACGAGAATATATACGTAACGGGTAATACAGCTATAGACGCACTCAGAACAACCGTGCGCGAGGATTATACTCACCCTGAGCTTGAATGGGCGGCAGACAGCAGGCTTATTATGCTCACAGCTCACCGCAGGGAAAATCTCGGCGAGCCTATGCACAATATGTTCAGAGCAATCAAGCGTATTGTTGATGAGCACGAGGACCTTAAGGTGATTTACCCGATACACATGAATCCCGTTGTCCGTCAGGCGGCGGCAGATATTTTCGGCAATCACGAAAGATTCCGCATCATTGAGCCTCTCGACGTGCTCGATTTCCATAATTTTCTTGCGAGAAGCTATCTTATTCTCACCGATTCGGGCGGAATACAGGAGGAAGCGCCGAGCCTTGGCAAGCCCGTGCTCGTAATGCGTGACACAACCGAAAGACCCGAAGGCATAGCTGCAGGCACGCTTAAGCTTGTCGGAACAAACGAGGAAACTATATACAACGAATTCAAGCGACTTATCACCGATGAGGACGCTTACTGCGCGATGTCGCAGGCATCTAACCCCTATGGTGACGGTCACGCCTGCGAAAGAATTGCCGAAATAATTATGCACAGCTGAAAATGAACGATCTGCGAGGTTAACGATGAAAAAAGTTCTGATAGTGAGCGATTTCTTTTTTCCGTCTTCAAATATTGCCGCCGTGCGTCCGTCCAAAATTGCAAAAAGGCTGACGGCGGACGGATACTGCGTTGATGTTTTCACAAGGTATCCCATAGGCGATGAGGCGGACAAATACTGCAGCAGGGTGTTCAGCTATCAGAGCGGCAGCGGTCAGCAGGTGCAAAGAGATGACGTTCCTGCCGAGAGAACGGGGATAAAGAAAATCCTTTTCGAAAAGCTCGGTTTTTTGTATATGGCATTGTTCGCACTCAAGGGCGAGGTGCAGACAAGGAAAAGAAGCGGGCAGATGCTTGATGCATTCAAGACGTTTGTCGCTGAAAATCCGCAGGATTACGATGCGGTTTTTACAACGTTCGGCCCTCTTGGCAGCCTGCTTTGCGGACTGTATTACAAAAAGAAATTCCCGCAGGTAAAGTGGATATGCGATTTCCGTGACCCTGCCGTTATTTCTCAGGCAGGTGTCGTGAGAAATTTTTCACGTAAGCGTACCGAGCAAAAAGCTTGCAGAATGGCTGATGAGATAGTGACCGTTTCAAACGGTTACCTTAAGCGCATCTGCGGCGATAAGTATACCGATAAGCGCCATATGATTCCCAACGGATATGACCGTGCCGATATGGCGTATTCAAGCGAAAAAACAGCAAATCCCGACAAGCTCGATCTGGTTTACGTCGGTGCTTTCTACGGCTTTATGCGCGATTTAAGGCCTGTTTTCCGCGCAATCGGCGAGCTTATTGACGAGGGACTTGTTGATAGTGAAAAAATCCGCGTCAACTATGCCGGCTCGGATAACAGAATCCTTTTTGAGCAGGCAAAATCTGCCGCGGCGCAGGATGTGGTTGTGCCTCACGGCGTGCTCTCAAGGGAGGATTGCCTCAGACTTCAGTTCAGCTCGGATATGCTTATCCTTGCAACGTGGAACACAGAAAAAGAGTGCGGTGTTTTCCCCGGCAAGCTGCTGGAGTATATGCTCATCGGCAAGCCGATTGTAACTACCGTTACGGGTGACGTGCCCGACAGTGAGGTTGCGCAGGTTGTAAGAGAGGGCAAGCTCGGCATCGTTTACGAGGAAGTAAACGGCAAAGCTGATTTTGTAAAGCTGAAAGAGTATATTCTCACCCAGTATAACCGAAAAATAAACGGTAAGGAGCTGCTGTTCACCCCCGAGCAGTCGGTTCTTGACAGATACAACTATGACACTATCATCAAACGTATAGAAGCTTTGATAGAAGGCAGTGAAAAGAAAAATGGCTAATTCTTCTCAGACACGCGTCGGCAGTAACGCCGTTAAGCTGACTGCGGCAAAATTTATAACGCTTGCAATCGGCATGGTATCTTCAATGCTGCTTTCAAGGTTCCGTTCGCTTACCGAGTACGGCACGTATTCACAGATGATGATGGCGGTAAGCCTTGCGACCTCGCTCATTATGCTGGGTCTGCCAAACAGCATAAGCTACTTTTTAAGCAAAACGAAGGACCCTGACGAAAGGGCTGATTTCCTTTCAGTTTACTATACTCTCAGCACGGCGCTGAGTATTCTTGTCGGCGTTGTGCTTGTTGCAATAACTCCGCTTCTGGAGATGTATTTTAAAAACGAGCTCATCCGCACATTCTGGTATTTTATGGCAACCTACCCATGGACCAAGGTCATAATGTCCGGAACGGAAAACCTGCTGATAGCCTACAACAAGTCAAATACTCTAATGGTGTTTAAGGTTCTCAACAGCGTTTTGCTGCTTGCAATTATTCTGATAATTCAGGTGCTCGGCGGCACTTTTACCCAGTATATAATTCTGTTTCTTGCCGTTGAAGCTGCCTTTACTCTCTGGACATATTTCATAGCAAAGCAAAATGCAAAAAAACTGCGTTTTTCTCTTGACAAAAACCTTATAAAAACTATTTTTGCGTTCTCTCTTCCCATAGGCTTTGCATCTGTGGTAGGCACAATAAACATTGAGCTGGACAAGCTTGTCATCACCTCAATGTTTTCAACCGAGGAGCTTGCGATTTATTCAAACGCATCAAAAGAGCTGCCGGTTTCAATTATCTCAACGTCTATCACCGCGGTGCTGTTGCCGCAGGTTGTCAGGCTGATGCACGACAGCAAAAAAGAGGAGGCAGTAAATCTCTGGAAGAGCGCAACCACAATTTCCTTTGCAATCATATCTTTTATCGCAGCAGCCTGCTTTGTTTTTGCGCCGGAGGTAATTGAGGTAATGTACTCGGCAAAATATCTGCCCGGTGTATCGGTTTTCAGAGTGTACTGTGTTGTGCTGTTGTGCAGGTGCACTTATTTCGGGCTTATGCTCAATGCCACGGGTAAAACAAAATTCATCCTCTACAGCTCAATCGGTACTCTGCTTCTGAATTTCTCGCTCAACTATCTGTTTTACCTCATAATGGGCTTTACGGGTCCTGCCGTTGCAACGTTTATAACAACGGCTGTTATGGCGGTAATACAGCTGCTTTACACATCAAAAAGAATAAAGGTTCCGTTTTACTCAATCTTTCCGTGGAAAAATTGTGCTCTGCTCATTCTCTTCAACGGTCTGTGCGGCGCAGCGATATGCTTTGTAAAATCTGCAATCGAGGGCAGATGGGAAATCAACAGCATCCTGCTCGCGGTTGCTCTTGGCATCGTGTGGTTTGCGTTCTTTGCGCTGACGATGTTCAAGCCGCTGAAAAAACAGTGGACATTTCTGAACAAAGAGAGATAATTTTTATGAAAAAAGTCGGCATTCTGACCTTCCACAGAAGCATAAATTACGGTGCGTTTATGCAGGCATATTCCCTCTCGAAAAAAATTAAAAAGCGCTTTCCCGATGCAACGGTTGAAATTATTGATTACTCAAGCCGTATGATGGAGGGGTACTATATTCCGAAAATTAATCTTTCAGCGCTGAGAAACTTCCGCGGATATCTTCCGAAAAAGAAGCAGTATAAGCTGTTTGAAGGTGCGCTGGACAGGCTGCCTTTGTCCGAAAAAAGGATCTGCAACGACGGTCAGACACAGCAGGTGCTGAAAGCATACGAAGATGATTACGATGTTTTTGTTGTCGGCAGCGATGCTGTTTGGAACTGGTGCAAAAGAGGTTTCCCGAATCCGTACCTGTTCGGCTTTGAAAAAGACGTAAAAAAGCTCAGCTATGCTGCATCGGCATACGGTATGGACGAAAGCTATGTGAAGGATGAAGAAAGGGCGTATTTTGCCGCTTCACTTGAGCGGTTTTCGTTTATCGGTGTACGAGATGAATATACGGCTTCACTTGTAAAGGGTGTGTCATCTGCTGCGGTGCCCGAATACACCTGTGACCCGACTGTGTTTCTGGATATGGACGATGTCTTTGCCGAACTTGGTCTGACCCGTGAAGAATTCAAAGCAAAAATCTGTAAAAAGCTGAAAATAAGTGAAGACAAAAAAATCATCGGTATGATGGGCGTGCCTGCTGAGCTTGCCGCAAGGCTGAACAGCAGCTTCGGTGGCGAATACGTATTGGTCAATCTCTATGACTACTCAAGGTTTGTCAAAAAGCAGCTGCTTGATATTGACCCGTTTGAGTGGGCGGCTGTTTTCGGTCTGTTTGATCTGACGGTTACAAGCTTTTTCCACGGCACACTTTTATCGCTTTGTAACGGTACGCCCGTAATCAATTTCGATTTTTCCGATTTCAGCAAAAAGAACGAGGGCAAAATCTGCGACGTTATGAGACGGCTCAATTTGTCGGACTGCCATTTTAAAAGCAAGGATGATTTTGACAGAATCATTGAAAAAGCGCAAGAAGTGCTCGATGGCAGAGCCGCTTACTCAGCAAAGATTGCCGAGAATATGAGCGTGCTTGCAGATTCATCAGAAAAGTTTTTTGAAAAAATAGGAGAGTGCTTACAATGAGAATTATCAGAGCAGGTTTCAGCTTTCTGAAAAAAACGTTTGCAATGATAATCGGTTACATTTTTTACAAGCCGAAATATCTCAAAGGCCGTTTCTTCTCCAATCGCGCCTATTCTGATGGTTGGCGTTGGGTTATGGAAACTGTTTTTATGCAAAAAATTGTGGGTATTAACAGAAAGGTTCCGTTTCCTGTTTCGTTCAGGGCAACCGTCTGTAACTGGCAGAATATTGAGTTTGACCCCGACAATATAAATATTTTCCAAAAAGCAGGTTGCTACTTTCAGGCTCCCGGCAAGTCAAAGATCGTCATCGGTAAAAACTGCTATGTTGCCTGCAATGTTGCAATAGTCACTGCTAACCACGATTTAAACAACCTGAGCAAACACAGCGAAGCGAAGGATGTAAAAATAGGTGAAAACTCATGGATTGGTTTCGGCTCGGTTATTCTGCCGGGTGTGGAGCTTGGTGAGCACACGGTTGTAGGTGCAAATTCAGTTGTCACAAAAAGCTTCCCCGAAGGCAACTGCGTTATTGCGGGCAACCCTGCAAGGGTAATCAAACAAATTCCTCCTTATGAGGCGGAGTAAAAATATGAAAGTTATTGAGAATGAAAAGCTGTGTGTAGGCTGCGGACTTTGTGCCCGTGTCTGTGATAAAAACGCAATAACGATGAGCGCATCAGAGGGTGGCTTTCTCTACCCGCAGATTGATGCGGAAAAATGCGTTTCCTGCTCAAAGTGCAAAAGCTTTTGCCCTGTCGGCAAAGAGCGCAGAGAGGTTACGCCTTTGGAATGTTATGCGCTGGCGGATAACCGCAGCGAGCAGCGCTGTAAAAGTGCATCGGGCGGTGCAGCGACGCTCTTTTTTGAAGAGATGCTGGACAGCGGCGGCACCGTATGCGGCTGTCGGCTTGATGAAAGCCTGAAAGCCGTTCACGATACGGCGGACAGCGTTGAAAGCATTGATCTGTTCCGTGATTCAAAATACGTTCAGAGTGATATGAGTGCCGCGTGGGATAAAATGAGCACCTGCCTGAGCAGCGGTAAAAAGCTGCTTGTTTCAGGCACTCCGTGTCAGATCGCGGCGGTCAATTCAAGATTCGGCAAAAATGATAACCTCACAACCGTTGACTTTGTCTGCAGCGGTGTGCCCGACCCGCAGATTTTTGAAATCTACAAATCGGACATAGAAAAAGCGAGCGGCAAAAGAATAAAAGAGTTCTGCTTCCGCGACAAAACAAACGGCTGGAAAAAGAGCAATATCAGGGTTGTTTTTACAGACGGCACGCAACAGATCATCACCCGTAAGGACAGCTATTATTTCGGCCTTTTCGGTGCAAATATGTATTTCCGTGAGTGCTGCTACAGCTGCCGTTTTAAAAAATTCAACACCTATGCAGATATAACGGTAGGCGATTACTGGGGAATTGAAAAGCTTTATCCCGAGCTTGACGATGACAGCGGCTGCTCGCTTGTAATTGTGAATACGGACAAGGGTAAGGCGCTTGCGGACAGGGTTAAGGACAGATGTACCGTTGCTCCGACACCGCTTGAGTTTGCGGTTGAAACACACCCGAAGCTTGAAAACAGCATCAACAGAGCAAAGTACAGAGATTTATTCTTTTATGTATATAAGGGCGACGAAAAATCGCTCAAGAAGGCGATAAGGCTCTGCACGGGCAGCTCAAAGCTGCACAAAATCCGCCGTGTTTTATACAAAAAAGCCTTGTCACTCACAGGCAGAATATAACAGAAAACGGTAAGACGTACCCGTACGTGAAAGGAGAATACGTATGGCCTTCAGAAAAATATGCGCTGCGGTTTTATGTATGCTTGCGCTCTTTGGTGTGTGTGCAAATGCGGCTTCCTCACACGAGAATGAATCGGAAAAAATCAATCCCTCCACGTGGGCGGCTGTTGACGGCCTGGGCCGTACGCTTTCGCTCAACGGTGATGTTACAGACCGCAGAGAAAACAAGTACGTTGCAATGTTTTACTGGACATGGCATTATCCCTGGATAAACGACCACGAGCCGCTTACCACGGGAAGCGTGCTCGACGTATATCCCGAAGCGGTTAACGATTGGGATCACCCTGCGTGGGGCAACACCTACGACGGCAGACCTTATTTCTGGGATGAGCCGCTGTACGGATTTTATACGAATACGGATGAATATATCCTGCGTAAGCACGCCGAGCTGCTTGCCGATGCGGACATTGACGTTGTTTTCTTCGATACTACAAATTCAAACCTTGTTTTTACCGAGGCATACGAGGCTTTGCTCAAAGTCTGGAGTGAAGCCAGGGCAGACGGAGTAGATGCGCCCGATATTTCGTTTATTCTCAATTTTTCGACCAAGGAAGACATTCGGGCACAGCTATACGATATTTACGATAATCTCTACAGCAAGGGCAGATACAGCGATTTCTGGTTTATCTGGGACGGCAAGCCTATGCTTATGGCTGACGTTGCCGCCCTTGATCTCTCCACAGAAAAGGATAAAGAGATTTATAATTTCTTCACCTTCCGTGATAACGAGTCCACATATTTTGCCGATGATACGGGATACGTAAGTGATACGTGGGGCTGGTGCTCCGACTATCCGCAGACAAAATTCGGCAAGAAGCTTTTTGGCGGCACTGAAGAAATGTGCGTTTCCGTTGCGCAGAATGCAAATGAAAACGGACTTATCGCAATGAACTCGCCGGAAGGCACCGTGCAGGGCAGAAGCTTCACTGACGGATATTTTTCTTATACCTACAGCTACGGCGGAAAGACCGTAACGGTTGATAAAAACATTGAAAATTCTCTGCTTTACGGGCTCAATTTCCAGCAGCAGTGGGACTATGCGATTTCGCAGGATCCCGAAATAATTTTTGTCACCGGCTTCAATGAGTGGATTGCAGGCAGGTTTGAAAACTGGATGGGTACGGAAAACGCTTTCCCCGACCAGTTCAGCCCCGAATACAGCCGCGATATTGAGCCGTCTGCAGGCGTGCTCAAGGATCATTATTACTATCAGCTTGTTGAAAACGTCCGCCGCTTCAAGGGTGCGGATGCTCTGCCGAAAACCGATGCTGAAAAATCAATCGAAATCAACGGCCCTCTCACGCAGTGGGACAGCGTGCTGCCCGAATATAACCACTATGAGGGCGGCAAAGAGCGCAACAGCGCAGGCTGGCAGGGCTGTTACTATACGAATGACACGTTCCGTAACGATATTGTTCAGGCAAAGGTTGCGTATGACGATAATAACGTTTATTTCTATGTAAAAACTGCAGAAGAGCTCACTCCCTCAACAGACCCCGATTGGATGCGTCTGCTTATTGATACCGATATGAGCGGCGTTTCACCGAATTGGGAGGGCTTCGAATTTCTGATAAACAGAGAGTCACCCAAAGACGGCCAAGCAACGCTCGAAAAATCGCTCGGCGGCGTTGAGTTTGAGGAGGTCTGCAAGGTGGATTACTGCGTAAACGGCAACGTACTTCAGATTGCTGTGCCGAGAGAAGCTCTCGGACTCACCGGTGAAGAGATAAAATTCAACTTCAAATGGTCCGATAACCTGCAGGGTGCGGATGCAACAGCATTCTATCAGAACGGCGATGCAGCACCGGGCGGAAGATTTGCCTTTGTTTTTGACAGCACGGCAACGGGTGAAACCGAAGCTGACTTGCAGTCCGACAGCTCTTGCGATTTCTTTGACGGAATTCTTGATAGACTTGAAAGCTTTTATATTGAACTGAGGAAAATTTTAAATTACATCTTCAGATAAAAACTAATCCCGACCTCTCTGTTGAAAGATCGGGATTTTTATATGCGTGAGAAGTTACTTCATGTTCTTCTCGTAGGATTCGATCATCTTCTTAACCATCTGACCGCCTACTGAGCCTGCCTCACGAGATGTGAGGTGACCGTTGTAACCCTGCTTGAGGTTAACGCCGACTTCGCTTGCAGCTTCCATCTTGAATCTGTCAAGTGCCTCGCGTGCCTCAGGTACCATGCCCTTAGAGTTGCTCTTTGCCATTTCAATTACACTCCTTTGCAAAAATACTTTTTGCGTTTGCAGTAATATTATCGGTGTGTAATTGAATTTTATCAATGGAAATTTTTGATTGTTTTAAACAGCTTGATTATAACAAAGTTTCCGGATAATAAACCGTTAAATTAAGAAAATCCAAGGGGCTGCAAATTCCTTTTGCAGCCTAAAAAGGCCAGCAGAACCCTGATGAATAATTCGGTTTAACTTTGTATTTTTTTATAATTTCTCTGGCATCGCCTATTAGTTTTTCAACTTCTTTGTATTCTTCGCTGTTACAGGCGGTATAAACAGCCTCTGCCAGAGTTTTGTAATTACCGCGGTAAATTTCCTGTACCGTAACAATACATTTGAGCTTAAACTTATAATCGTTTATATACTCCCGCGGGTTAATAGAGTTATCTTTGTTATTATCACAGCTTTTAAGTGTGTTTAAAAAGGTTTTCCAAAGATCCTCACAATTGCCGAGTGACAATACGTATTCATATACAGCTATAGTTTGCATACACTGATTTGTAACCTCTTTGACAAGGTCGTCATCCATACCGCTGAGCAACACACGAAACGTATTCTCTATATCGCGCAGGTCAGGGTCTGTATCGAGCATATCGCTTATCAGTTTTTCAATTATGTTGGCAGACATAAATACTCCTCCTTTATTTATTACCTCGTCATAAATTCAAAGCTTCAGTTCATCCGACTTAAACGGATGATTTATGCGGCGTTTTCATCATCCTCAATTATGTATTTGGTTACGTACTTGATTTCGCGGGGAATTCTGCACACCGCTGTAACCAGTTTCTTATCACAGGCCCATTTTTTAAAAGTGATTATTTCTTTTTCTGATCTGCCGTTTTTGAAATATTCATACACATCTTTTGTTTTCTTCTGATCAAAAAGCCAGAATTCTCCATTGTTGTTTTTGAGATAAAATCTGATGTTGTCATCTTTGCATTTGATAATAATTCTGTTTTTCATTGTCCGTTTCTCCCTTATACAGTTCTTGACCTGCCGGTCATATAGCAAGTAAATGATATAAGGTAAAAAACGTTATAAAAATAGGGGTCAAAATATATCGGGTTATTACCCGGCTTGTTTTTTCACACTCGAAAAATGATTTGATAAGTTTAGATAAACCCGCAAGGATATTGTGAAAACATATTAGCACATTAACGCATCTTTCTCAACAAATCTTTACAAAAAGTTACCAAAAATTCAAAAGCCGCCTTTTAAAATGCAAAGACAGCTTTTGATATATGTTATATTAATTATATATGGGTTTGTTATATGTCTTGCGTTTGCAGTAATATTATCGGTGTGTAATTAAAATTTATTATTGTTAAGTTTTGTTATTTCGTTTTTCTTAATGCGCATATTTGCTTGAAAATAAGTGTTGATATATATTTGTATCAGTTGTATAATAATAAAAGACATTTTTAAAATGAGGTTAAATGGTATGTTGGCTCAGAATGTAAATCTTAATTCAAAAACCGTGCTTGTAACGGGTGCGGCAGGATTCATCGGCTCAAACCTTGTTACAGAGCTTTTCCGCACAACCGAAAACGTAACGGTTGTCGGCATCGACAATATGAACGATTATTACGACGTTTCAATAAAGGAATACAGGCTTCGCGAAATTGAAAAGCTTGCCGCAGAAAAAACAGACAGCAAATGGGTTTTTATCAAGGGCAATATTGCCGACAGGTCACTTATTGACGAAAGCTTTGAAAAATACGGCTTTGACGTTGTTGTAAACCTTGCTGCTCAGGCAGGCGTGCGCTATTCTATCACAAACCCCGACGTATATATTGAGAGCAACATCATCGGCTTTTACAACATACTCGAGGCCTGCCGCAATCATCCCGTCGAGCATCTTGTTTACGCGTCATCCTCCTCGGTTTACGGCTCGAACAAGAAGATTCCCTACAGCACCGACGATAAGGTTGACAACCCCGTCAGCCTCTATGCCGCAACCAAAAAGAGCAACGAGCTGATGGCCCATTCCTACTCAAAGCTCTACAACATACCTTCAACGGGACTTCGCTTTTTCACGGTTTACGGCCCTGCGGGCAGACCCGATATGGCGTACTTCGGCTTCACAAACAAGCTTCGCGGCGGCGATACGATTCAGATTTTCAACTACGGCAACTGCAAGCGCGATTTCACCTTTGTCGATGATATTGTTGAGGGCGTCAAGCGCGTTATGCAGTGCGCACCCGAAAAGGAAAACGGTGAGGACGGGTTGCCGATTCCGCCTTACAGAGTTTACAACATCGGCAACAACAGCCCCGAAAACCTGCTCGACTTTGTCGATATTCTTCAGCAGGAGCTCATCCGTGCAGGAGTGCTGCCCGAGGATTACGATTTTGAATCGCACAAGCAGCTCGTGCCTATGCAGCCGGGCGATGTGCCCGTAACTTATGCCGATACGTCCGCACTCGAGCGCGATTTCGGCTTCAAGCCCTCAACCTCCCTGCGCGACGGTCTTCGCAAATTCGCAGAGTGGTATAAAGAGTTTTATATGTGAAATCGGAGAGATAAATTATGGAAAACAAAAAATACAGCATAAAGCAAGGCTTTATCGTACGTGAAATTGCAGGCGAGTATATCGCAGTGCCGGTTGATTCTTCGTGCGGCAAAAGCATAGTGGTTTTTAATCCTGTCAGCTATTTCCTTTGGCAGGAGCTCAAGAGCGAAAAATCATTTGATGAGCTGCTTGAGGCAATGCTTAAGAATTATGAAATTTCTGAAGAGGAAGCCAAAAACGATCTGAACGATTTCCTTGTTCAGCTTGAAGAAAACGGACTTTTAAACTAAGAAAAGGCTTGTATGGTTGGTGTGAACCATACAAGCCTTTGTTATTCGTATATGGATTGAATTATCAGTCTGCTTATTCGGAATAGATTCTTGAAGAAGGAAATAAGCTTTTGGAAGAAGCCTGATTTTACGGTAACTGTCTGTGAGTCAGATATTTCATTACCGTCTTTATCCGTAAGCGGTGTGCCGTCTGTATTTACAATTTTTGAGGTTATTTCTGCGGTATCGACTTCGAGAGTGATTTCAAAGGTTTCGCCTTCACCGACTTTATCTGAGCCTACATACCACCACACTGCTGTGTTGCCGACTCCGTTCTTGACTTGCGCAGAAAGGCGAATGGTTTCGCCATAATTGATTGTTTTATTACCCGGATTGTTTTTGATTTTTATTTCGGGCATTTCTACCTTTACTGTAACTTCTGCTGTATAAAGTCCGTCGTTGCTTGCGACTTTGAGAACAGCTTCACCGTCCGAAACAGCGGTAATCATATCTCCGTTTACCGAGATACACGGACTGTCAGAAGATAAAGTGAAAGCTTTATCCGTTGCATCTGCAGGGTAAAACACAGGAATTATTTTAAGCTCTTCGTATAATTTGAGTGAATAGCTGCTTTGAGCAAAAGAAACAGATTCAACGTATTTTTTATCTGACTGTGTAAGCTTACTGAGATTCGGAATGCCGAAGCCGTAGTAAATATCTCTGCCGGGGGCGCCCATATCTGCTGCACTTGAAAAAAGGATGTCTCTTACCTGTTGGGTGTTGCAGGCAGGCTTATCAAGACGTACCATTGCTGCAGCGGCGGAAACAAAGGCTGTTGACAGCGATGTGCCGTTCATGGTTGTTATTTCGCCTGCAGCGTTATAGCCGGCGATTTCCTCTCCGGGTGCCGCCAGGTCAATGGCATCGCCGAAATTTGAAAATTTTTGCGAGAAATTACGGTCTGAATCGATAGAGCTTACCGTAATTGCTTCTTCACAGTGAGAGGGGCAGTAGCTTTTGACATCCCTTTTTGAGTTTCCTGCGCAAACAACAACCGTAACATTGTTTTTTTCCGCATACGCAATAGCGTCTTCAAGCGATTTGCAGTAGCTTATAGCGATACACATACTGAGATTAATAACATCTGCGCCGCTATCAACAGCGTAATATATACCATTTATAGCATTTATGAGGGTAGCTGTTTCGGAACCGAGAACTCTTACGGGCATGATTTTAATCGGAAGTGAGCTCGTACAATCGGCTACAATGCTTGCAAGAAAAGTTCCGTGGCTGTCAATACTTTCATCCTGAAAAGCGTCGCTGTCATTTTCAAAAAAATCATAGCCGTCAACCAGTTTGTCTTTTAAATAATCAATATCCTCGGTACCGGTGTCAACTATGGCTACCGTTACATATTTACCTGTCGTTGGTGTTATTGACCGGGCGTAGTCATCCGCCTTCATTACCTCTGCACCCCACGAAAGATGGTTTGCAGATTCTTCAAGCGCACCCGTATAAACCGGCATATCACGCTCTGCATAAATAATGTCATTGCTGTTTTGAAGCTTTTTGAGGCAGGCAACAAGGTCATCTTCTCTTGAAAACTGAAGCATAAATCTGCCGTCGTCTGAAACAACACAGTCGGATGCTAAGGGAAAGTCAAATGGAGTTGCTCCGTATCTAAGTTTTCCTATGATTCTGAGCATTGAGCCATCAGAATCGTTTTTTATAACTTCTGCGGTTTTAACAGCAAAGTCAAAGCTGTTTTTTGCAAATTCAATATAAGCTTCTTCGGCTGCTGCAGGAAAGCTGCAAACAAAGCAGCTTGAGCAAAATAAAAAAACAGCCAGCAACGAAAAAGCTTTATTTACGTTCTTTTTCATTTCGTCACCCTATTATTTAATCCCTTTATATTCTGCCTTAACCTTTTCATAGCTTTCAAGGTTTCCGATGTCGTATCGGCTGCCGGGCATTTCCATTGAATGCACCTCGGTCTGCTTGCAAAGCCAGGCAATATAGCTGCCCGGAGCATCTGTGCCGCAACCGCTTTCGATGCCTTTCTGCACAAGCCTTGCATCGGCTTTTGAGTAGAAATAGAACGGGGGACAGCACCAGTTCGTTGCGGGAGTCGGTGATTTTTCTGTCATTTCAAGCACTTTATCGTTTTCATCAACGGTAACAACTCCGCACTTGAGAAGCTTGCCGAACTCGGGCTCGAAATAACGCATAATGCAGGATGTGTTCTTTTCTTTGGCGTATGCAATGAACTTTGTAAGGCTGAAATCAAGCACGTTATCGCCCGCAATAACAAGCATATCGTCATCGAGCCCCAGCTTTTCAATCGCAAACTGAATGTCTTTCACCGCACCCAGACGTGTCTCGTTTGTGTCGGTGCCGTCATCAACAACGGTGATATTCTGCGGTTTTTTTGCTGCCCATTCTTCAAAATGGTGTGCATATTTATGGTTTGAAATAACGATGTATCCGTCAACCTCACCTGATGTGTCGATATCGTCAACCAACCAGTCGAGGATGGTCTTATTACCCACTTCGAGAAGAGGCTTCGGAAAGTTTTCGGTAAGAGGATACAGGCGGGTTGCATAGCCCGCCGCAAGAATAAGACACTTCATAAATGCACCTCAAAAATCAAGAGTTTACACCGTTTGCACTTTTGCAGATGTGCACGGAAAATTTACCTTCAAGATGGGGGAATGCTTCAAGATACTCGCGCGTTACGTTTTCGGTTATTGACTCTTCAAACTCGGGGTTAATAAGCGCCATACAGCAGCCCTTGAAGCCTGCGCCGGAAAAACGTCCGCCGTAAATACCTTCGGTGTGAGTCATTATTTCATACAGCTTTTTAAGCTCGGGAGAGCCTGTTTCCCAGTTGTAAATCGAGGATTTTCCGCTCTCGAACGAAAGCCTGCCAAACTCCTCTATATCACCGTTTTTCCACGCTTGGGCACCCCTTTGCACACGGTCAAATTCGGTGTACCAATGCTCGGCACGCTTGCGCCAGTTTTCGGGAAGCTTGTCCTTGTGTTCGAGGTAAATTTCATACGGTACGTCGCGCAGATTTGTCTCTTCAAACTTGCCGTATTCCATACCTGCATATGCCTTGAGAGCATATGCTGCACTTCTGCATTCATCAACTCGCATATTGAATGCGGAGCCTGCAAGAGTGCGCTCAATACCGCTGAAGAAAATGGCGATTCGGTAGGGCTTCATATTCGGGTTCTTGGGAATGAGTTCGTAAGTATCATTCTGCAGATCCATATAGAGAAGGTGGCCTTTTTTACAGTAGACCTCGCAGGATTGGTCGAGCTTACCGCAGGAAACACCTACGTATGAATTTTCGGCTTCCTGTGAAATCGTTATAAGCTCCGATGGGTCAAGCTCAATTGAGTTCATTTTGCACAGTGCTGACAAAAATGTAATAATTACTGCCGCAGATGACGAGAGACCTCCTATAGGAAGCTCGCCGGCAACAACTGCACAAAGGCCTCTTCTCAGCGTGTAGCGTCTGCCGAGGGCTATGGTCGCGCCTCTGAGATGGTCTGCCCAGTCACCCTGAGCGGATTCCGGAGTTGCCGCTACGTGCCACTGTGCTCTTTTGTCAAACTGCAGCGACTGTATTTCAACAACGCCGTTTTCCTTCGGGCCGTAGGCTATGTGGATACCTTTGTTGATGGCAATGCCCGTTATTTTGCCGAGCTGATGGTCGCTGTGTGCGCCGATGGGACACACTCTGTACGGCGTAAAGGCGGTATATTGAGCCGGTTTCTTATAGATTTCCTCAAATTTTTCAATAGCATTCATAGGCTTATCTCCATCTGAATTGTTATTTGTTTTCAACCAGGGTTCCGTCTTCTGTAATTTTATAAATCCGTGTGCAATACTGTAGCATACTGGGCCTGTGCGTGGTGATTATTCTTGCTCTGTTGGGGTATGTTTTCATCATATTGGTGAGCACTTTTTCTTCTGTATCCGCATCAAGTGCGCTGGTTGCCTCGTCCATAACAACGATCGGTGCATCGCGCAGAATTGCCCTTGCAATGGAAATACGCTGAATCTGGCCCTCAGAAAAATTAACACCTTTTTCGCTGATTTCGCTGTTGATTCCGAGAGGCAGCTCCGAGACAAAGCTCCACGCATCCGCAACCTTCAGCGCTTCGATCAACTCTTCGTCGGTTGCCTCGGGAGAGACGATGCGCAGGTTGTCTGCAACCGTACCGGAAAAGATAGCACTTCCCTGAGGGACATAGGCGCAGAATCTTCTTGTGCTTTCTGAAACGGGGATTTCGGATCCGTCCTTTGTGCGTACTGATATTTTGCCGGAATCCGGCTCTACAAGGCCGAGTATAAGTCTGAGCAGCGTTGTTTTTCCTTCGCCCGAGGGGCCGATAAAGGCAACTGTTTCGCCGGGTGAAACGGTGAAGCTTGCCTGTCTGACAACGGGCTCGTCACCGTCGGGATACGTGTATTTCAGGTTGTCGCAAACTACTGTAAGTCCGTGATCATTTGCGGTTTTTTCTATTTTTTCTGCCTGCTTGCTGTCCTTGTTTTCTTCAAGCGGCAGGTCGGTTATCTCCATAATTCTGCCCGCCGAGGTGGCGATGGAAATTGCACCCGGAACAAGCGAAACAAGCGAGGAAAAAGAGCTTGTAAGTTGCCCCGAAATCTGCAAAAACAGGGTCATCGTGCCGTAAGAAATTGCGCCCTGCCAGAGTCTGTAAACGCCCCATCCGTAGCAGGAGTAGGAGACAAAAAGGCCGATAAGCGATAAGCACAGACCCATAATAATTGTGAATCTGTCGTGGTCGAGTCTGATTTTTCTGTGAAGGGCAAGGTTGGTTTTCATCTGGTCAACATAGCGTTTTGTTATGTCAAACGCCTTTATGAGCTGCAGATTCTGTATGGATTCGGAATAAAAAGAAAGGATTCTGCCGTTCATTTCGCGGCTGGCTTTGTTATATTTGCGCACCATTTTTGTTGTAATCCTTGAAGACAAAACCAGAAACGGAGCGCTCATAAACGCAAAAATCGCCATAGTCGGGTCGTAGTAAAGAACAACGGCAAGGCAACCGAGAAACTGAGCGAAAGTAGTGAAAATGTTGGGGATAAACGAAATGATGCTGTTTGAAACCGTGCTGACGTCGCCCTCTATTCTGTTAAGAAGGTCGCCCGAATGATACTTCCTTATGTCCTCCCACTTTGAATACGTTACGTGCTCGTAAACGCCGGCGCGTATCTCCATGCTGATCTTGCTGCCTACAATGGCCGTCAGCCTTGAAACAGCGGCACCTACAAGGATCTGCGCTATGCCGAGCGATACGGCGGTAACGGCACTTTTGACGATCGTGTCGCTGTTGTGTGAAACCACCGAATCTATCAGATATTTCGAAGCGATACTTGCACCAAGACCCATTGCCGTGCTTAAAAGGCCGATAAAAACGTAGAAAACTATCTGCAAACGGTATTTTGAAGCGTAACGCAAAAGCCATTTCCACTCTTTGCCGAGAGAGCGGAAAAGCTCAACATATTCACCCGGTTTTTTCATAAATAAAATCATCTCGTTTCAGCCGAAAGCGGCTAATGGCAAAATTTCTCCTTATAAATCTTACCACATTATATATTAAATTACAAGAAATTTTTATAAATAAAATCTTGTATATAATATTGACATTGCTTGACAAAGGGTTTATAATTGTTGCACATATATTGGAATCTTATGCTACAATGCCGAAATTGCAGCTGAATTTTTTATCGGATTTGTTTATGAAAAAGTATTATTCGCTATGCAAAAAGAGCATTTGCATCGATGCCGAATCCTTTCCGGGGGATAACCCCTTGTGGGAGCAGTTTGAGTCGGAATCCTGCAATGCCGATATAACGGTAAGGTGCACGGTAAGTGACAGCTTTCCCGAAACACCCGAGGGTGTCAGGGTTGGCGATTTTACGGTGTCCTCAAAAGGTGGTACGGTTTACCGTGCTTTCCCGATGGGCACTGTCCCCGGCGCGCTTACTTGCTACATACCCGGCGATACTTCTCACAGCGAAACGTATTTCACGCGCAGAAGCTTTCCGATAATGATGGACAGCCGCTATATGTGGAGCTCGCTCTCGGTGGCACAGCTGCTGCTGCCGCAGAACGCGTTTTTCATCCATTCGTCGTATATCAGCGTTGGCGGCAAAGCGATTCTGTTTTCGGCGCCGTGCGGTGTCGGCAAAAGCACGCAAGCCGCTTTGTGGGAGAAGTACCGCGGTGCCGAAATAATCAACGGCGATAAAGCGGGCGTCCTTGTTGAAGACGGAGTTTATGCCTGCGGCGTTCCTTTTTGCGGAACGAGCGGAATCTGCAAAAACAAAACTCTTCCTCTCGGTGCAATCGTCCTGCTCAGCCAGGCTGAGGTTAACAATATACGTCAGCTGAGCGGTGCGCAGGCATTATATAGCGTTATGCCAAATGTATATCTCGATTGTACTGTTGCGTGTGAACGACTCAAATTAACAGATCTAATTGTTGATCTTGTTTCTGCGGTTCCGGTTTTTCACCTGAGTTGTACACCTGATGAAGATGCGGTGGTAACTCTCGAAAAAGCACTTAAGGCAAAAGGGGTGATCTGAAATTGGATGTCACCTGTAACCAACTGACAGATTTTCTGTTTTCAAAAGCAGATGCTATGAAAATTCCTCTTGCAGGCTCTTTTGAGCTTACTTCGAGGTGTACTCTTAATTGCAAGATGTGCTATATACACAGAAGCAGCCTTGACAAATCCGCAACATCAGAAGAAAAAGAGACTTCTTTCTGGGTTGACCTTGCATCAAAGGCGAGGGACGCAGGTATGCTGATGCTCCTGCTTACAGGCGGTGAGCCTATGCTACGTTCTGATTTTGATGAAATATACAGAGAATGCAAAAAGCTCGGTTTGCTTGTTTCGGTCAATACCAATGCAACGCTGATTGATGAAGATAAGCTTAGGCTTTTTTCCGAGTATCCTCCGCACAAGGTCAGCGTTACGCTATACGGCGCGTCACCCGATACCTACGGAAGGCTTTGCGGCAACGAAGCTGCCTACCAAAAAGTTATCGACTCAATAAATTTGCTGAAAAAGTCAGGGGTTACCCTCAAGCTTAATTACAGCATTACGCCGGATAATGTTGCAGATATTCCGGCCGTAACAGCTTTTGCCAAGGAGATTGCCGTGCCTATCGTAGCGGCGAGCTATATGTTCGGTTCCGTACGTAGCTGCGGCAATGCATACAGGCTGTCTGCCGAGGATGCGGCGAGGGCGAATTTCGAATGGCAGCGCAATATGTTCGGCGATGAGGAGCTAGCGAAGCGTCTGTGTGCCGATTCGCTGCCGGAGCTGAGCGGTGAGGAGTGCAGCAGGCGAATCAACTGCCGTGCAGGGCTTTCCACCTTCTGGGTAACGTGGAGGGGCGAAATGACACCGTGCGGTATGATGTCGGCGCCGAATATACCGATAACCGATTTTGGCAGCGCGTGGGATGCAATACGCAAAGTAAGGGAGGAGATTTTTCTTCCTGCGGAGTGTTCTGCATGCAAGCTGCAAAAGAAGTGTGATATGTGTGCGGCGGTTTCGCTTGGTGAAACCGGCAGGAGTGACGTTGTTCCCCCTTATGCCTGCCGCAAGGCGCACGAGTATTCACGGCTTTGTGAAGATTTTATTTCACGTCAGTAATTATCCGAATCAATCCGATTTGGGTTTATTGATATACAAATTTTTCGAAACTATAAATGGAGGTCAAACACATGAAAACTTCGAAAAGAATCATCTCGCTTGTGCTTTGCGCAGTGATGGTTGCAAGTACGTTTCTAAGCCTTGGACCGTTAGTGTCGTTTAAGGCTGAGGCTGCAGTCACACTCGGCGGCGTCACACAGCAGAGAGTCGTAGGAACAGACGGTTCATACGAATCACTTTACAGAAGCTACCAGAAGCGTTTCTTCAATGGTGAAGAAACCAACTGGCCGACCAACTTTGTTATTCCCGGTCTCGGCTCGGGGGACGATTATACTCCCCAGGGTATGACATATTGGAAAGCAAAGGAATGGATCCTTATTTCCGCATACGACGCAAGCGGTCAGGGTAGAAACTCTGTTATCTATGCGCTTGACGTTGTTACAACCAACCTGGTTGCAGTATTCAAGATTCAGAATGCTGACGGTTCAGTTAACACAAGCCACGGCGGCGGTATTGCTGCATCCGAATACAACTTCTACTATGCTGATTCCGATTCAAAAATCAGTTATGTTCCGCTTTCCGAAATGGACATTTCAGGCGGCGAAAAAACAATCAAGCTGAAGGACAGTATTGATCTTTCCGCTGAAATGACGGGAGCAGAAACAAACCAAACAGTTAAGACCTCATATTGCTGTTATGATGATGGTGTTCTCTGGACAGGTAACTTCAATTGGTCCGGCGAAACTCAATACGCTGCCAATTATCACGCGACCTACAAGAGTGTTCTTATGGGATACAAGCTTGCAGGTAATTCCTCTGCTGAGGAGTGGTATTACCTCAAGCACGGCTACAACCTTGCCAGAATTACAAACGGTAGTGCTGAAACGGAGCTTACTAATACCAAAAAATCTACAGACGGAAATTATTTCGCAACAATAAAATATAAAAAAGTTGAGATTGACGGCGCTAACCTTGAGGTCAGAGGCTCTGTCACTTCAAATGCTACCGCTGCTACCGAAGGCGTCAAAGAGACAAGAGTCGGTGAAATTACAACTCCCAGCGATATCGGTGCATTCAATCTTGTTGAGGGTAAAAAGTATAAAATCTCGTTCGTTTCTACCAATAGGGACACTGATATCTATATGTGGTCACCCGGCGGAAAGCATTGTAACGTAAAGCAGTCGACGTCATCTACCATAAGACAGCTTGATGATGGCAGATGGTATTACGAAATGATATTCACTGCCGGTCTCAAGCCTACAGGCGCAGATAGCGGCTGGCCCACAACCCAATCAACAGACGGCTCATTCACGGGCACATATACTCTCCGTATCGACCAGGATAATGTTCTTAATAACAGCTATGATTTTGCTGTAACCGATATCTCCGTTTGTGAGTATTCCGATGAAAGCATCACGGTCAACCCCGATTATGAGGGTATCGGCTGCGAGGGTAACCCCACATACGTTATCGCTATGGATACCGACAGAATTCAGTACGCTATGGTTGATAAGGGCAAGCTTTATGTAAGCCGTTCATGGAGCCGTACCCAATCCGGTAACCATACAAGAGAGCTTATGATTGCGGATATCGACCTTGGCAGCCCCGGCAACACAGGCTATACAGTTAACGGCAGAGTCCGTGACATCTATCTCATCAATTACGATGATGCAATCCATTTCGGTGGTAACTACAAATCGACCGATAAAGGCGTAAGTGAGGCAGAGCTTAATCAAATGCTCTGGATGGGTGAAGCACTCTGCGTTATTGACGATTATCTGTATATGTTCGGCGAAGGTGCCGCATGGACATATAACGGTAAAGAGACAAACACAGACGGAACGCCGAAAGTATGCGGTGAACCTATAGATGTTCTCTGGAAGATTGACCAGTACGCAATTCAGGGCCTCAAGAGAATTCACGAAGACGTTGCCGCTGTTGAGTACGAAAAGGTTACGTCTCTCAGCGATATCAACAGCACGGATGAATACATAATTCTGTATGAATCACCGCTTAAAGACCCTGTAACTCAGGATAATATCCTTTACCTGCTCGATTCGTACGGCGGTTATGACGGCAGAAAGCTGCCCAAAAAGACAAACCCCGACAATACCGATATTACCGCTGCTTCGACAGGTGATTCAAGAGGTATTGTCGGCTACGAAATTCGCGACTACGATGTAAAGAATGTAGACGGCAAAACAAGCATTATCATCAGTGCAGAGGACGATGCTAACAAATCGCTCCACTGGCAATTTGAGGGAGCAGACAGTTTTGGTGATGATACATCTAAAACATATGCCCTTAAACTTAAAAACAGAGACCTCTACTATGCAAACAACCCCTATCTCTATGTTGGCGATACACTCTTGGCAATGACCAAAAACCCCAGCAGCTCTATGCAAATTAAAGATTGGGGCAACGGCGATTTCACAATCTACGGTAACGGTACGAGGTACGCCCTCTGGTGTAATGATGGCGAAGTATCCGACTCAATAACCAAATACACCAATTTCTACAGAAATCACGGTGTAACAGGCTACACTCCCAACTACCACGGCCTTACAGAAGTTTCGGGCACATTCCATATTGCCAACGGTAATGCTCTCGGCACTTATGGTGCAGTATCAATCTTAGATGATCAACTTGGCTTGCACATCTACAGACGCGTTGCTGACCAGTATGCATCAACACAGGAAACAAATGTGTACACCGATCTGCAGGCAAAGCTGCAGTCAGACGGCACATATAATATTACAGTCGAAACCTATGCTACAAATAACATACAGTATCAGTATGTTAGAGAAAAGAGACCTACTGACTACATATTTGTTATAGATAGTTCCGGTTTGATGGATACAACAGATAGCCAAGGTTACATACGCTACGGTGAAACTAACACTTTGAGTGCATATTCAGTAGCGGGGAATAGTAACTCCATAGGCGATACTGGTGCATCAACTATGACCGGTAGTATTTATCACCTGGCAGAAGACGGTGAGTATTATCAGCTGTATGTTGAAGGTTCATCACGTGGCGACGACGGCAACTGGCTTTCACACAAATACTATAAGTATTTTTGGCTTTACTACATTAAGGACGGTGTAAAAGTTTACTATAACCCCTCGACTAAAGGTTGGCAGACAACAAAACCTAGCGAAAGTGAAGTTGGAAAAAAATACGGTAATAACGACGGCGATAGAGCCGGTAATACTATATACACCGGCGTTCATTACGAGTTGAAGCAAATATCGAGAATTGATGCTGTTAAAAATGCTGTTGATTCACTTACTTACAAAATAGCTGCAGATAATTCGCAACATCGTATCGCCCTCGTTACATTTGCCTCCGATTCTGTGGCTGATGGTAGTCTTTATGCATGGTATAACACCGGCTTGTACACTACCGATGGCAGCTTTAAAAAGTATGATACTCTCACTACGGACAACTATAAGAATGCTTTCTTTAGTGTAAACCAGTTTGGAACGTTCAGAAATGCGCTCAACAGTTTGAAAGATGACGGCCACAATTTCCCTAGCTACGGTCTTGAGATGGCAAGTGAAATCATAGACAACAGTAGTTATAAGTACGATGTAAGCGGAGAGCGCAGTGCGGTTGTTATTGTTATTTCGTCAGGCGCCCCCGGCTATATCACTGAATCTGCTTATAATGAGGCGGTCACATTAAACACTGCAAATAGTACACTTGCCAACGGTGCTTACAACCTGAAGCGTAACGGTGCTCACGTTTACACAGCACTCTTCGGCAACGGTGTTACAAGTGCCGGCTATAACCTCAATGCAGATGATAATTTCGAGAAAGATTTCATGAGATATCTTTCTTCGGACTATCCGGGTGCCAAGGCTATGGATGACCCCGGTCCGCTTAACACAAGAGAGGACGCAGATTACTTCTTGGAATTCTCATCCGGTTCTACATTTAACCTTGATAGAATAACCGACGGTGTTATAGCTCAGGTTAATGCTAATTCGGATATCGCTATTTCTTCACTTGATGCAGAATCCGTCCTGCGTGAGAGGCTTAAAGATTCATTTATCCTTGATGGTGCAACTGTTACCTGTCAGCTTGCAAAGAGTAAATACGACGGTATCGGCAGACTTAGCTTTGAATCACCCACGCCGGCTCCCTCGAGCATCGAAGCTAACCTTAATGGTTATGATCTTGAGGTTACCGGTTTCCACTACTCTGACAACAATGTTTCTGAGTATAACTCGAAAAAGGGTTTGGGCAACAAGCTGATTGTTACAATATCCGGCGTTACAGCTGACCCGAGCAAAACACTTACAAGTGCCCCGATTAACGACAAGGACTATACCGCACTTTACGAATCTGAAACACATAAAATCGACAATAAGGCACTCAAGAGATTCCAGGAGTATCACTTCGCAATTCCCGAGTACACATATTACATGGACTACGGTATTCCCATGTATGACAGCGATGTCAACGGTACACTCGTCTCTGTTGACAATCTGCCCAGAAAGCAGACTAACTACAAAAATAACATCAGCACAGGCAACATGGGTATTCAGTTTGCTAACAGCAATCAGGATCTTGTTTATACCCTTAACAGCCAGGGTGAGCTTACCGTAGACGACTCCAGAGGTTACGTTCTTATCAAGCGTGATGATGGCACTTACGATTGGTTCCGCCTTAACATCGTTCCTGCTTCAACCGTTTACTATGAGGAGAACAGAACAGATACCCTCGACGGCACGCAGAGCTTCACCGAGTGGACACAGACCGGTTCACCCGACAGCAACTATCAGGCGCTTTCCGGTAAGGATGACACTTTCGGCAGCGACTCAACCTATAGCAGCAGCGGAGATACATTCTCTCTCGGCACGCGCAAGGAGGTTACCGTTTCAGCTTCCGAAAAGCGAAGCGACACTCAGACCTTCACCTTCACAGGCACAGGCTTCGACCTCTACTCAGCTTGTGCACCGAACACGGGTATCCAGACTGTTACCGTCAAGCACCATGAGGATGACGGTACGATGAAAATCGTTAAGGTATTTATGGTCGATACCTACTATAACGACACTAATTACGGCACCCTTTATCAGGTTCCGGTAGTACATTACGAATGTGACTACGGTACCTATACTGTTGAGACAACAGCTGCTTATTATAGCTTTGCAGGCGGCCTCAAGACACAGAGTGCAGAAACCGAGGAAATAGAGGGCACAGATATTGAGGCAACATCCGCAGTTGCTGATATCCCCTCAACAGATGAGCTCTTCAAGCAGGTTGGTATGGATGAACTCGTCGGTCAGGAGGTTGAGGTTATCTGGATGGATGATAACTCAATCTTCAACGGCGGTACAGGCGCTGAAAGTTCAACCCTTTCAACCCAGGCGGGTGAAGAAGAAAAAACACTCGTCAACTACATCGACGGCTTCCGTATTTATAATCCTAAAGATTATAACGCAAATTACATCGCAAGCGAGCAGAACGCAACATACTACAGCGTTATTGATGCTATCTCAGCAGGCGATATGAGCGGCGACAGCTTTGCAGGTTACCTCGAGGGCGGCACAACAGGCTCAGTCTTCGCCGACTACCTCACAAGCGGCGGTCCTAAGTACGAAGTATACCTCAAGCCCGGCAACTCAATCGCTTTCCGCTTCAAGGCTCAATACGGTCAATTTGGCGCTAATCTTCCAAGGGCAATGGTAAGCGTTCGTTCTGCTTCGGGTACAGCTAAGGCAAAGTTCGCAACTTCTGCGGGTTCTGACCATGCATATGTAACAGGCGATCTCGGTACATCTGAAACCTTCTACGATATTACTGATAATGCACTTGGTACCGATGGTGATTACTTTATTCTGACGGTTACAAATGAAGGCTCCGGTCTTCTTGCCGTTGATAACATCAAGGTTACAAACGCAACGCTTGTGCCCTTCAGCGAAGTAAGCCTTGCATCGATCAATGCGCTTATCTCAACACAGTCTGTTCAGCTTGATTCGTTCTCAGTTGAGTCACAGAACAAGAGTCATACATTTATTCAGGCTCCTGCTGACGATCCGAACATCGACCCCGAGGGCTCTATACCCTCTTATGAAGATTACAAGGAGCAGCAGTTTGAGGAAGATAAGCAGAAGTTCTTCGAATTGGTTGTTGATATCTTCAGACGCCTCGTTGAAAGTATCAAATATTTCCTTAATCATCTGTATGAGATGTGGACAAAGAAATAAGCAGGGAGGGAATAAAGATGAATAATTATGTAAAACCTGTAATTAAGCTCGCTGTTGCTGATGCCAGAGCTGCTACAGGCTCCTGCAGCACGACTTCTGACGATATGGAGCTTATCCAAAGTATCGTTGGCGGTGCTGATGCGGACAATACGTTCGGTATGGGCGAATCTTGTGATATAAAAATCCCTCTCGATATGTACTGTAAATTCACATCCACAGAGATGGGAAAAGTCCAGATTTTTTGGTCATAAAACCAAATAGATTCGAAACCTGCATGGCTTGTCGCTGTGCAGGTTTTTTTTATGTCTTTTTTGTCGTATATTAAGGAAAATAATAAAAATATATATTTATTTTATTGACTTAATATTGATAGTTATAGTATTATATATTATGTATAATTATGTATTGGTGGAGGTGCGCCATGGTTGATATTCACTGTCATATTCTGCCCGGTCTTGACGACGGGTCGGATAACATTGAAGAGTCCGTCAGAATGGCGCGTCTTGCTGCGGACGGCGGTACAAAAGCCATTATCGTCACGCCGCACAGCAACATCCCCGACTCATACACAAACTACTGCGATGCGCACTATGTTGATACGTTTAACGCGCTGAAAAACAGACTCAAGGAAGAAAACATTCCCTTGAAAATATATCCCGGCCACGAGATATATTCCGCAGGCGACATTGTCGGGCTGATTAAAGAAAACAAGCTCCTTACGCTTCGCAGCTCGGATTATCTGCTCATCGAATTTGCATTCAAAGAGTATGGCGAAACCGTTTACCGCAGGCTTAAAGAGCTTGTCGCCGAGGGCTTCACACCCGTTGTTGCCCACCCGGAAAGATATGCTTTCGTTGCCGAAGACGATTTTGCACCGATCAGGCTCAAGGAGATCGGATGCCTGATTCAGATAAACAAGGGCAGCCTCAAGGGCAGCTTCGGCAGAGAGGCGAGAGTGATTTCCCACAGCCTCATCCGCCACGGTATTGCGGATTTTGTTGCAAGCGACGCGCACAGCCCGTATATGCGTACCCCCTATCTCGCAGATGTGCACGACCTTATCTGCGAGATTCACTCAGAAGACTATGCCGACCTGCTTCTGAGCATCAACCCAGAAAAAATTCTTAAGAACGAAAAAATCAGATGATTTTTAAGGAGAGCTAAATGAAACTGTTCAGAATTATTGCCTCAGCCCTGTTTTTGATCACAGCTGTTGCTGCGGCAGGTATATTTATCCGGGACCTTATTAAAACAGACGACACCTTCCCCACCATTACGGTTGAGGGAGATATGATAGAAGTCAGCCTCAAAGCGACCGATGAGGAGCTGCTGCATGGTGTTACGGCATACGACGAAAAGGACAAGGACCTCACCCCCAGAATCATCATCGAATCAATTTCAAGATTCATTGAGCCGGGCGTATCAAAGGTCACCTACACCGTATGCGATAACGACAATAACGTTGCCAAGGCCACAAGGCTGATAAAGTACGCAGGCTACGAGGCTCCGAAGTTTCAGGTCAACGGCAACCTTTGCTTCTCGATTTTTGAGCACATCAATGTAAGCGGAATGATTTCCGCCACCGACAGCCTTGAGGGCAACATCAGCGGTAAGGCTGTTATCACCTCCGAAAACTACTCGTCCTCCATAAGCGGCGCGTTTTCTCTCAACGTTACGGTTACCAACAACAAAGGCGACTCTTCAACGATTACGCTTCCTCTAATTGTTGAGGATCGTCCGATTTCCGTGCCGACGATAGAGCTTAAAGAATATCTCGTCTACACCGATGTCGGTCAGCAGATTGATTTTGCCTCCTACATCACCGACGTTCTTGACACAGACCGTCTGGAACTGGACAAAGAAGTATCTATTGAATCAAACGTAGATTTCAACACCCCCGGCACATACCACGTTCACTATTATGTAACAAACGGCAATGGCCTTAGAGGTCACAGCGTGCTGACAGTTATTGTTGAGGAATGACCGCTATGAAGAAAAACAAAATTACAATTGAACTGCACAGCCTTCTCAGAGACATCGTAAGAAATCTCTGGGTCGTAGCTCTGTGCACACTCACAGGCGTATTAGGCTTCTACGCCGTTACCCACGCGATGTATGAGCCTGCCTATACCTCGAGGGCTACACTTTCGGTCCTCAACGGCAATTCAGCCACAGCATCATATTCTACCTATACGGTTTCTGCCGAGCAGGCAAACGTTCTTGTCAACATTTTTACTGAGCCTATGGTTAAGGAATACGCAGCCGCACACCTTGGCATAGACAGCTTTGACGGTACGATTTCCGCAACTGTGCTCGAGCAGACAAACTTCATAGATCTGACCGTGACCTCCGATCACCCGGAAAAAGCTTACCACCTTCTCAACGCGGTTATCAAAACCCACCACAAGGTGTCAAACAAAATTTTCCGTAACGCAGGCCTTACGGTTATCCGAATGCCCACTGTGCCGACGGGCCCGTCAAACAGCCCCTCAAACTCCGACCGCAACATTGTTGCCACAGGCTTTGCTACGGTTTCGCTTGTGATAGTCGTTGTGCTGTCGCTTATGCGCAACACGGTTAAGAAAGAATCCGACTTTGACGAAAAAATTGACTCAAAGCTTATCGGCACGATAGCGCACGAAAATAAGCAGATGACGCTCAGCGACATCAAAGAGAAAAAGAAAAAAGGTCTGCTTATTCACAGCAGCGCATATATAAGCCTGCGATTCACCGAAAACTTCCACAAAATCGCAGCATCACTCGAGCACAAAAAGGCTCACACAGGCAGCAAGGTTTTTGCAATCACCAGCGTTGCAGAAAACGAAGGCAAATCCACCTGCGCAGCGAACATTGCAGTTTCACTTGCAGACCGCGGCCACAAGGTTCTGCTTATCGACCTGGATTTCAAAAAGCCTGCGCTCTACAAGATTTTCATAGAAGAGGCACCGCATAACGACAATCTCTCCGACCTGCTCAACAAGAAAACGCCTCTTGAAAACTTTGTGTTCACACAGTTTAAGAAAACCTCTCTTTATCTTGCAATCAACACCAAGGCAAACCCTGCCTACCATAAGTTCATAAAGGAAGGTAACATCGAAAATCTTCTGGAAACAATCAGAGACGATTACGATTTTATCATCGTTGATACAGCACCGATTTCTGTCGATTCATCGGTCACCGATATCATCGGTATGGTTGACAAGACCATTCTGGTTATCCGAACAGACACCGTCAGCGTAAACGTGCTCAACGATTCGATTGCAACGATCAGCAAAATCAGCGCCAACCTTGCGGGCTGTATTCTCAACGACGTTCATATGAATGTTGTTCCCTTCAGTATTACGGGCGACGACGAAAGCAACGACTACAGCAAATACGGCTACGGTAAGTATGGCTACGGCAAATACGGCTACGGCAAATATTCCAATTACGGTCACTACAGCCGCCACAGACACAGCAAAAAGAGCTGAGATAAATTTAACTGAAAGAAAGATTTGAAATGAATCAGACAAACGAAACAAAAAAAGATATATTTGTTACGGTCTACCTTAACGATATCATCAAGGCGTTGCGTAGATTCTGGTGGGTTTGTGTTGCAGCTGCCGTTGTGTTCGGCGGTTTCAGTGCATTGAAGCAGAGGATAGACTACAGACCGCAGTACCAATCGAGTGTAACCCTTGTCGTAAACACTCAGAACGAAAGCTCAACGGTCGGCGGTGTATCGGTATATAGCTTCTATTATGATACAAACACAGCGTCGCTGCTTTCTTCCACCTTCCCTTACATCCTCAACTATAACCTGTTGCAGGAAGCAATCTGTGAGGACCTGAGAGTTCCTGCCATGCCTGCAACAGTTACTGCACAGGCTGTTCCCGGAACAAATATGTTCACAATCACAGCCAGAGGCTCTGACCCGCAGATGACGTACAACGTGCTTCTTTCTACAATCAATAACTACCCTCGATTTGCCAAGTACGTCGTAGGTAACATAACCTTTGAGATACTCAAGCAGCCTGCGGTTGCAACCTCACCGTCAAACGGAGTTAATTATCTGAATGAGGCAATTAAAGGCGGCCTTGTAGGCGTGGTTTTCGGCCTGCTGTTTATCTTCATCTACGTACTCCAGCGAAAAACCGTCAAAACCAAGGCGGATATCAAAAATCAGCTCAACTTTGACACGCTGGCAACCGTTCCGCAGGTATCCTTCAAGAAGCGAGCAATGCCGGGCGATAAATCACTCATCTTCACAAATCCCGATATCGGAAGTGAATTCCCCGAATCGTTCCGTGTTCTCAGAAACGTTTTTATGTCCTCGCTTAACGAGGATGAAAAAATCATTATGGCAACAAGCTCGGTTCCGGGTGAGGGTAAAACCACTATCGTTACAAACCTTGCTCTTTCTCTTGCCGACCACGGTAAAAACATACTCCTCATAGATGCCGATGTAAGGCACCCGAGTGTAGCAGCCCTGCTCGGCGTTGATCTTGAAGAAGTCGGCTTTGAAACGGTTACATCTTTATACAAGATTGCACATCTGAAAGAACACAATATTCGTGTTCTTATCCCCGTAGCAAACGAAACCGAAGAAACGAAGTATTTCAACTCAGCCACTATAAAAAAGATGTTTGACGAGCTGAGAGATTCGTACGATTACATCCTTGTTGACACTCCGCCCTGCGGTCTAATCTCCGATGCTTTGTTTATTGCTCAGCACGCAGATGCCGCTGTCTTCGTAACGTATCAGGATGCGGTCAGAGTTTCACGCGTCAGAAAAACCTTGGACAGCCTGATGTCAACCGATATTCGCATTATCGGATGCATCCTCAACGGAACCGTTCACGGCCTTTCAGGCTACGGCTACGGTAAGTACGGCTACGGCTACGGTTACGGTTATGGCTATGGCTACGGTTACGGCTACGGCAACTACGGCTACGGCTATGGCGAAGAGCAGGAAACAAGAAAGAAAAAAAGCAAAAGATCCGGATCACATAAAAAACAGACAAAGACCGAAGAATAAAAATCACTTTCCGCAATTAAGAAAGAGGTTAGATTATGGCTATTATACCTTTCAGCCCTCCGGATATAACTGAGGCAGAAATAAACGAAGTTTGTGAAGCACTTCGATCGGGCTGGATAACTACCGGCCCGAGAACAAAGGAGTTTGAGCGCAGAATTGCAGAATTCTGCGGCACAAGCAAGGCAGCTTGTCTGAGCTCGGCAACTGCTGCGCTTGAGCTTAATCTGCGCATTCTCGGTATCGGCGAGGGTGACGAAGTAATCGTACCCGCCTACACCTATACGGCATCTGCCTCTCCTATAGCTCACGTAGGAGCAAAGATTGTATTTGTTGACAGTCAGCCGGATTCATTTGAGATGGATTATGACCTTATGGAAGCGGCTATAACCGAAAAGACAAAGGCAATAATTCCCGTTGACCTTGCAGGCATAACCTGTGACTATGACAGAATTTATGCTGCCGTTGAGAATAAAAAGCATCTTTTCAGCCCGTCAAACGATATTCAGCGAGCAATGGGCAGAGTTGCGGTTGTGGCAGACGGTGCACATTCCCTCGGTGCTGTAAAGAACGGCAAAAAGACAGGACAGCTTGCCGACTTCACCTCATTCTCATTCCACGCCGTAAAGAATCTGACCACAGCTGAGGGCGGTGCCGCAACGTGGAATCCGATTTCCGGTATTGACGATGAAACACTTTATCAGCGCTATATGCTTTACAGCCTTCACGGCCAGTCGAAGGATGCATTCAGCAAGACTCAGGCAGGCGCGTGGGAGTATGACGTTATCGGCCCGTGGTACAAATGCAATATGACGGATATTACTGCGGCAATCGGTCTCAGACAGCTTGACAGATATCCATCCTTGCTCGAACGCAGAAAAGATATCATCCGCAAATATAACGAGGCATGCGATTCGGTAGGGGTAAAATATCTTGACCACTACGGTGAAAACCACTCATCGTCAGGCCATCTTTACATAACCCGCATTCCCGGAATAACCGAAGAGCAAAGAAACGCCATCATAACCGAGATGACCGAAAAAGGAATCATCTGTAACGTTCATTACAAGCCGCTGCCTGTGATGACGGCGTACAGAAACCTCGGCTTTGACATTGCGGATTTCCCCAATGCACACGCCTTCTTCCTCAATGAGGTTACACTTCCTTTACACACAAAGCTTTCGGATGAAGATGTGAAATACATTTGCGAAAGCTACACCGAAACCGTAAAAAAATACATCTGAAGGACATAGATTTATGATGCTGCGAAAATGGGAAGATCTGCCACCCGAAATGCAGATACCCGAAGTCAGAATATACTACGATCTGCTCAGCCGAAAAAAACATCATCTTGTTATCAAGCGCGTTTTTGACATTGTTGTTTCTTTCTTCCTTCTGGTTTTGCTTTTGCCGCTCTTTGTTGTTCTGGCAATAGCGATCAAGCTTGATTCAAAGGGTCCTGTTTTCTACCGACAGGAGAGGGTCACTCAATACGGCAGAGTGTTTCGCATATTCAAGTTCCGCTCAATGGTAACAGATGCAGACAAGTCATCGCTTCTGACAGTCGGCGGTGATTCAAGGATAACAAGAACGGGAAGATTTATCCGTAAATACAAGCTTGATGAGCTAAGCCAGCTTATCGACGTCTTAAGGGGCACTATGACATTTGTAGGCACACGTCCCGAGGTGCCGAAATACGTCGAAAAATACACCCCCGAAATGATGGCAACGCTGCTTATGCCCGCAGGAATAACCTCTGAGGCAAGCGTTTACTACCGCGATGAAAACGAGCTGCTCGACACAGCCGAAGACGTTGAAAAAACGTATCTCGAGGTCGTACTTCCCGATAAGATGAAATATAACCTTGCGGCAATTTTAAGCTTCAGCGTCATTGACGACGTGAAAGTTATGATTTTAACTGTCCTTACAGTCTTCCGTAAAAGAGGAAAATCCGATGAAAAACAACCGACATCTGATAGCGCTGCTCACAAATAACGACGACGATATCTACTGCTTTCGCAAAGAGCTTATCGAAAAAATAATCGAGTCGGGCTATGAAATGCTCATTTCCTGCCCCGACGGCGAAAAATTCGAGCTTATGCGACACATTGAATATCGCTACGATAATCCCGTTATCGACAGACGAGGTACAAACATAGTCGCGGATTTGAAGCTTTTTATCCATTATTTCGGACTTTTCGTAAAGAACAAGCCGTCCGTTGTGCTCACTTACACCGCAAAACCCAATGTTTATGCGGGACTTGCCGCCTTTCTGCTCGGAATTCCCGTTGTCAGCAACGTTACGGGATTCGGAAGTGTGCTTAACGAAAGTGGTTTGAAGCAGAAGCTGATTATGTCGCTTTTCAAATTCGCATTCAGACGCTCGGCTTGTGTTATGTTCCAAAATTCAACAAATATGAAGCTTGCCGAAGAAACGGGAATGGTCAAGGGCGAGCATAAGCTCATCCCCGGCTCAGGCGTTAACACGAACAGATATC
>JAZUSN010000049.1:0-74249 GCA_045606785.1 Acutalibacteraceae bacterium
CGTAGTTAAAGACAACTGTGTATGGACATATGACACGGCTTATTCAAGGCTCGGTACGGGCTCAAAGGCAATACTTATGCACGAGGATGAAGTCGTTCAGGAGTATACGATTCTTATCTACGGCGACGTTGACGGCAACGGCTGGTGCGATGCAAACGATGCATTCCTTGTAAACCTTATCGTAAACGGTATGCTCAGCAGCAACGATGTTTCAGAATATGCGTGGAGAGCTGCCGACTGCAACCACGACGGTATGATTAACGAGTTTGACGTTGAGCTGTTGACTCTGGCGGCAGTGAAATTGGATGAGGTTGACCAGAGTGCTTTTGAGACTGAGCTTGTTACTCAGACGGCTTATATCGAGTATCTTTCAATTTTCGACCAAAGTGCAGGCTTTGATGCCGAAGCCAATGATGAAACGGTTGATAGCACTGCAGGAAACGCTCCTAACCTTTCCGAAACAGAAATTGAATTTGATTTAGAGGCGATAGTCGCAATGATTATCAATATCTTCAAAAAGTTTTTCGAGCGTGTTATCTCTCTTGTATTTTAAATAAAACTCAACTTTGTAAAGGAGGCAAGACTATGGGATTTTTGGAAAGAGCAATCAAAAAGGGAATAAGCGAAGGCGTAGGCAAAGCGGTCGGCAATGCAATCAATAAAGCGATTGAGCCCACCGCAACCGAATTTGCCAACAAGGCGGCAGAGCATTTCGACAGCGCCGCACAGAACACGCAGCAGACCGTACGCTCAGCAAGCGGCTTGGAGGGTGCTTTCGCAAACCTTGAGCGAGCCGCACAGGGCTACGCAACGAAGATGAGCGAGAACATAAAGGTCTGCCCCAACTGTGAAAAGGCGACCGATGCTTCCAAAACCTTCTGCCCCGAATGCGGTGCAAAGCTGCCCGAAACAACGGTTGCACAGGGCGCAGTCTGCCCCAACTGCAACAAGCAGAACACCGTAGGCACAAAATTCTGTGAGGACTGCGGAACAAAGCTGCCTGCCGCTGTTGAGCAGGAGGCTGCCGCCAAAGCAAGAGACGAAGCCGTTATGCTCGAATGGGACGAAAAGCTGCCTCAATTCCCAAAATGGAGCTTCGGCGGCTGTAATTACGGAATTGAGTGCTACGAAGAAAACTACTTCTCTTTTTCAGCCGATTTCGGCGGCAACGATTTTGCCGCAAGACAGGCGGTTGACAGCTACAGAAAATATCTTGTACAAAACGGCTTTCATCAGGCAGGCCAGTATCCGAGCATAAATCATCTCTACAAAAGAGTTGACGGTGTGGTTTACCACGTTGATACGGAGCACTGCTTTGAGGGTGACCCCGACTGTCCGACTATCGGCTTTGACAACAGAGAGCCTCTGGGCGGTTACGACTACGTAAAGCCCCAACCTAAAAAACAGGTAGGCTTAAAGGACTTGTTCGGTTTTTAAAAATAAACCGTACATATAACACACTTAAGGAGGTAATTACTATGAAAAAATTATTGACTATCTTACTCGCAACGGTTATGCTGCTGGTTTTCGCTTCCTGCGGCGGCAACGGCGGAAACGAAGACAACACCGAAAAGAACGATGAAAAAATCAACGCTGAAGACGTTATCAACAAAGAGCTTGAGGAAGCTGAAGAACACGACTCGTTCAGCCGGGGTGCAGTTGAGTATTACCTCAAGAAGACAGCCGGCATAAAGCTCGATGAGCTTGAGCCCGATTGGGAATGGAAGCTCAAAAGCGATTATTCCGCTTATGCCGATGATCCCGCTTCGGGCACAGGCCACGCAGTAATCACCTTTACCAAAGCTGAAGGCGAAGTGACAGAAGACGAGTTTGATGAGTGGTATAAAAAGGTGTTTGATGCAACCGCAAAGGCTTCCGATGACGGCTACAACATCAGAGGCTACGAATTTGCAGGCGACGGCGAGGATGCACTAGGCGAAGTAACTCTGGACGAAGCACTTGACAGCTGGCTTATGAAGGGCTGGGGATTCAGAGTTGACGGCAAGAATTACGTTGTTTACGTAAGCGACGAATACGACAACAATAAAGACAGCGAGCTTGGCAAGCTGTTCTATTATGACGGTGCAAAGGTTGATATTGCAGTAGGTTTACAGAAGAGTATGAGTGACACTATGGATGAAGCGGAAAAATATATGTCCGAAAACGAAGACGAAATCAGAGATGCAATAAACGATTATCTGAATTAAAGGAGGATTTTATTATGTTAACTTGTAAACAGTGCGGCACACAGGTAGAGGAAAACATAAAATTTTGCACAAATTGCGGTGCTCCGATTGAAGCCCCTGCCGAGCAGGCAAGCGCACCTGCTGTTGACCTCTCCGCAAAGCTGACAGAACTCAATAATACGGCAGACACCACTTCCGAATACGATACACAGGATATCGAAAAAAACAAGGTTATGGCTGTTCTCGCCTACATACTCTTCTTTATTCCTCTTCTTGCCGCAAAGGATTCAAAATTTGCCCGTTTCCATGCCAATCAGGGTCTTGTCCTTTTCCTCGGCGGTATCATCGCTTCCGTTGTTGCGGTTATTCCTGTTATCGGTTGGATTATTGCTCCCATTGCAGGTCTTATTATTACAGTTCTTGCAGTTATCGGTATTATCAATGCCCTTAACGGCAGAGCAAAGGAACTGCCTGTAATCGGCAAATTTAAAATTTTGAAGTGATTTAAAAAGGTTATTTGATAAGTGTCATAACTAATCTCGCAGGCAACATTTTTTCGATGTTGCCTGCTTTATCATTTATGTTTCTTTTTTGTTTTCCCTCTCTGGCTGTACGGACTTTTCATATACCTTGATTTTTTGAGGATATTTATTTGTGTTACCAGTTCTTCTTTTGTCAAAGAATCGTAGTCGATGCCGAGGGAGTTGAGATACATTCTGACCTTCTTTTCTTCGTTGCTGCCTTCAAAACTCAATGCATCCTGCAACTGCTTTTGTGCATCTGCCGCAGGCGAAACCGTGTCTGCTGTTGTTCTGTCGGTTTTGTGGTTTTCACGGATTGTACTGATAATACGGTCGAGGTCTTTATGTATCACGTGACTGAAATATTCATCTTCATCAACCTGTGCAAGTTCTAACGTTCTAACATACAAATCGTTTTCATCGTGACATCTTTGCATAGCCGCATTCCTCACAACACCAAGAACGGCATTCAAATCGTTGATTCTCATATCGGCAATTCGGTCAACATAGATTTCAATATCGGTCAGAAATCGTCTGAAATCCTCGTGGGTTGCAATTTCACAAAGTAACCACGAGTTAATTTTACCGCTTTCAAGCAAATCAATCATATCATCACTCAAATGCAGATTATTGATGTCTGCATTCGGGTGATTTTTTGTTCCGTCAGACCGAGCAGATAATCGGTTGAAACACCGTAGAAATTTGAAAGAGTCACAAGATTGAACGGACTCATATCTTTGTACTCTTCCGTTTCGTATTTGCCGAGTGCGGATTTTGAGATTCCCGTTTTCTCTGCAAGCTGTTCAAGTGTCAGCTTTTGTTCTGTTCTCAAATCTTTTAATCGTTCTTGTATGGTTAATTTAATATACATTTTATCCCTCCGATTTGCATTATAGCACGGAAATATGGACTTTTTTCGGATTTTTCCATCCTCTTGGAAATACGGGAAACAGTAAATTTTTTCGCTACAATATGGTCATAGGATAACAAATCCGTAAAATTGAATGATCGTCTGAAAGGGATATGTTTTTCGGGGAAGTATTCGCCAAGACCGCAAAAGCGAGAGCGTACCAAAAGAAACAAAACGCCGTTGAGAAAGATCCCGACAATGTAAATGAGTGGGATCTTCTGCTTGCCGCGTATATGTATGCCGGACGTATTCGGCGGAATAGTTGCTGGCACAATCTGCGGACTTATTGCCTTTTGGGTAGTGAAGTTCCTTTTCCCTAACGCGGACAAAGGCCTGCTTCAAAACTCAGAAAAAACGCCTAATAACAGCCTATATCCCTTTGCAGACCTGCAGAGAGTTATTTTTTGTGCATAAATCAAGAGCCTGTTCACAAAATAAGACCTTATCAAATTCAAACTTGAATGATATAATCATATCAGAAGCCTCGAGAAAAACTGAAAAGGTGAAACTTATGAATAATGTATTTGCTGATAATCTTAAAAAATTTAGGCTTGCAAAGGGATTGACCCAGGAGCAGGTTGCAGAAAAACTGAACGTCATTGCACAGACTGTTTCCCGCTGGGAGTGCGGCACTACTCTGCCCGACGTTCTGACCTTACCCGAGCTCGCAAGGCTTTATGAAGTAACTGTTGATGATTTCTACAAAAAGAGTACCGTTGCTTATGATAACTACGCTCAGCGTTTGGCTTCGGTTTTTGAGGATACACACGATATTGAAGATTTTATCCGTGCGGATGCTGAGTTTAAGAAACTGATAAAAAGCAATTCGTTAACAGCATACGATATGTGGGAATACGGGATGATTCATTATTTTTTGATGCACTACGGCCAAGAAAATGCTTTCTGTTGGTTCGACAAAGTTTTAGAGCAAGGCGAAAGTGCCGATGAATTCGCTTATTGGAAAACACGCACACAGCGAATGAAGCTTTGCTCACAGCTCGGCAAAGACGAAGAAAACATCACGGAACAACAAAAAGCCGTTGAGAACGATCCCGACAATGTAAATGAGTGGGATCTTCTGCTAGCCGCGTATATGTATGCCGGACGTTATGAGGAAGCATACGAAGAATTTAAGAAAGCGATTACAAAATTCCCCGATGAATGGGAACTGTATATTCACGGCGGAGATATTGCAAAGAAGCTCAAAAAACACGATAAAGCTATGGAGTATTATGACAAAGCAGGTGAAATAGGCTCATTTTTCTGCGATGAACTTTACTGTAAAGCCAGTCTTTATGAGGATTTGGGTGAGTACGAAAAATCTGTTGAAATGTATATGAAGATTGCCGACACACTCCGCCAAAGAGGCTACGATGTTGAAGCTGATATGGCAGAAAAAGATGCACAAAAGGTAAAAAACAAAATCAAAGAATAAACATCAAGCCGCCCGAGTTTTACGCTCGGACGGCTTTTGCGTTATATCCTCTTTTTCATAAGTCCGTGTTTGTTGCAGTAAATATACAGATATCCCCTGCCACGCAGTTGAAAGCGTGTTTCTGCATTGCCTTCGGGATAAAATTTGACAAACTGCACCCTATCGGATGTAAGATACGTAACAAACGAAATAAAATGTGTCTTTGTCATCTCGTGTCTGACGATGATGAAATGCTCATCCTCTACCCTTTCAACGGTTATTTCGTGTGATTGGTCAACCTCTTCAGCTTCAAGCGGCGGCAGAGTGATTCCGCAGCAGCTTATGACCGTGTCGCCTGTTGTGCGGATAACGTTACCGCATACGGGGCACACATAAAACTTTGAGCGCAGTATATTTGACGAAATGTTTTCATTGATAACCGTATCGCCCGACATCAGTTCCATAACCGAAACGCCGAGCGCCGTTGAAAGAGGCTCGATAAGCGTAATATCGGGCAGACCCTTTGCCGTTTCCCATTTTGATACTGCCTTATCGCTGACACCTATCTGCTCGGCAAGCTTAGTCTGCGTTATTCCTTTTGCTTCACGCAGGCGTTTGATTGTTGCACCTGTTATATAATTATCCATAGCCGTTTCTCCTTTACGGTTTCAGTATAATTTAATCCAAAGAAAATCACAACCTACGCTTCGTAGATATAAAAAAACGCCCGACAAGTCGGACGGTTTAGTTTATTTGGTGAACGAATCATTCACCGTTTTTTCGAAATTGCGTGCGGATTCGTTTCCTGCACCGCCGTCAAAAAGTGAGTTTTTCATATACACGGCAGCAATTCCGTTTACAGGGTCAATCCAGAAATGCGTGCCGTAGGCTCCGCTCCAGCCGTAAGCTCCGAGCGGCAAGTTCTCATACTCCTCGCCCACAATCACACGCACACCAAGCCCCCACCTTTCACTCGAGGGCATTATATCCTCCGAAACAAAGGGCGTACACATCAGCTTTAACGTATCTTCGGTGATAATCTGCTTTGTCGGTGTTTTTCCGTTATTCAGGAGCATTGCCGCAAACCGTGAATAATCGGCAAGCGTTGACACAAGCCCTGCTCCACCGAGGTAATGCGTAACGGGGCAATCGGCAAAAACGCATTCCTTTGCCATTTTTTCATCACAGCTTTTTCCGTCAACCCTGTTGTGCATGGCAACCATCGCCTGCCATTGCTCGCGTGTAGGGGTAAACGTGGTGTTCACCATACCGCAGGGCTCAAAAATTTCCTGCGACAAAAAAGTGTGATAATCCGTTCCGCTCAGCTTTTCAATTATCTTCGCCAGCACGTCAAAAGCCGCTAGCGGGCTGTACTGCTGCTTTGTTCCCGGCTCAAAATCCAAACCTATATTCGCATAGAATGCGACAGCGGAATCAACTGTTTTTCTGTCATCATCGGTCATAAGCTGCTCTTTCATCGGGTCAGAGCCGATACCGGAAGTGTGCGTGAGCAGATTGAGCAAGGTAATTTCATTCTTTGCTTTGCCAAGGTCCGTAAGACCGTCCTTTGTGACCTGCGTGACGTGAATATCCTTAAACTCGGGTAAATAATCGGACAATTTATCATCAAGAGAAATAAGTCCCCGGTCAATAAGAATAAGTATTGCCGCCGCGGTGATGGGCTTGGTCATAGAAGCCAGACGGAACAGCGTGCTTTCGGTGACAGGCTGAGCGCTGACCGAAGAAACCGTTCCGAAGCATTTGCTGTAAACCGTATCTTGCCCCTGAACAACGCAATACGCCGAGCCAGATACCTTGTTATTCTCAAGGTCATACGCAGCCGCTTTTTCAACATTATTTTTTAATGAAGTAACATCCAACCTTCTCATTGAGGTGTCCTCCGTTTTCTATACAAAGTCGTGCGGCATTCGATTATCTGTGACTTAGATACTGTTAACTGTTTTCAAGTCTTTTCAAAGCTTCAATTGCGTTTTCTTCGCCCATTTCAGCTGCCTTATTATAGAATTTTACTGCTTTATCAATATCTTTTGCTACAAACTCTCCCGTTTCATACATCCAGGCTACGTTAGTGTAACCGAGAGTATCTCCGAGTTCTGCTGCCCGTTCGTACAAAACAAAAGCTCTGGCGCTGTTCACCATACAGCCAATACCTAATGCGTACATCCTACCGAGATTGGTGCAGCAGTACATTTCATCCAAAAAAGCTCCTTCTTTGTAATACCTGACAGCACTATCATAGTCTACGGGGCCTACCAGACCATTTTCTGCATAATAACCAAGATAAAAGCATGCACTTATATTGCTATTGGAATCATACAGTTTTTTGAAAATATTGTATGCGGCATCGTAGTCCTTTTCAATGCCCCAACCATGATGAAGCATATTCCCGACGTTGAAAATAGCCTTGGCGTTTCCAACCCTCGCCGCCTGAAGATACCAATACCATGCCGCCTCATATTCTTCCTTAGCTTCATGAATATTCCCCAGATTAACCATTGCACAATCCGAACCCTTGAGTGCAGCTTTGTAAAAATATCCCGTTGCTATTTGTTCGTTTTTGGGGACAGCATATCCGTTAAGATGCATCCAACCGATATTGTTTAGGGCGGTTTCATCACCTCTCGCTGCAGCATCCTCATAACACATTAGAGCATATTCATAGTTCTGAGAAAAACCTTTTATACCTTTCTCGAATGAGTAGCCTAAATTTGTAACGGTTTTGGGAATAAGCATTGATAAGTTTAAATCAATTTTTGTATTACCATCATTAAGAGTTAAAAAGAACTGTCCCATATTTCCTCCTGCGCACAGCCAACAAAACGCTGTGCAATATCATATAATTTTGTTCGCAGCAATTTCTTTTGAAAGCATGAACAGCTCATTGATTGCACTCAATGCTTCATCGACTTTCTTAATATTCTCTTCAAAGCTCTCTTCAAAATCAATAGGTGTTACGGCAATGCGTATTGATGCCGATTTGCCGGCTTGAACAACGTTCATTCTTTCCGTCATAAACCCATATACTGCGGCAATCAGCTCTTCTTTCGTTGTGTGTCCGAACTGCAAATCGCAAAAGCCCTTGTTTGCTTTGAATACAACGGCGACGCCATCCATAACAGTTGGGTAATAACGCCACCAGGCAATACTGCCGGACGTAAGTCCCGGACATCTGATTTTTTGATACTCATTCATCTTCTTGCAAAACTCAACCATCTTTGCATTTGCTTCATATTGATAGCCGTTTTTCTGCTCGGTGATTGCCTGTTCTATCAATGCCAGCTTATATTTTGATCGCATATCATTTTTTGAAGCAAAATAATCGTACAACTGTTCATATTTGACCTGACACTTATAGTTATGAGCTTCTTTATTAACCTCAAGATATTTTTCAGGGGCAACAATCAGTATCGAGTATTCGTCATATTCCCCGGCCGCAATGTCTTTTTGTGCTCTGTCGTGATAACGTCTGCTCTGTTCAGGCATAGCCATAGCATCAATCTTGTCCTCAATGTGCAAAGCGTGACGTTTTCCATCAACATTCAGAATAAACACAATATCCGATTCTCCGAGCCGAGAGTCTATTTTAGAATGGATGGCCTTTTCAAGCGTACACTCTTCTTTTATGCCAACCGAGCTCAGAAAAACATCCGCAAAGAACGAATCTGATATAAACTCTTCGATTATTAACAGGTCGATATCCCGCTCAAGTACTGTATCGAAATTAATATCCATTTTATACCTCCGGTAATTATGTCTGTGTGATCAGAATTTTAATCCGTAAAGCATGCAGTAATTGTACCACATTACAAAGCACATATCAATAACCGTAAGCCGTTCGGTTAACCCGAAACAAAGCGCACAAAATATCATTTCAATGGTGAATCAGGTTTCCGCTACTTGCATTTATGTCTGTTATAAATAGTCATGTAACACCGAAAAAACAATTTTCTTTATTGAAATTAAACGAAAATCATAGTATAATGCAGATACAAACTGAAATAAGGGGTGTTCCGATGAAAAAAAGATTGCTCAAAGTCATTTCTCTGATACTTGTTTTTTCGCTCTTGCTTTGCGGCACAGCTTTCGCAACAAGCGGTGACGTTGACCCGGAAATTATAGCGGAAACAAAAGAAACCGCAATTCAAATTGAAAGCGAAGGAATTGTTCTTCTCAAAAATAAAGATAATTTTCTGCCTCTCAAAGACAAAAAGGTTAATATCTTCGGCGCAGGCTCTGTCTGCCCGTTTTTCGGCGGTGCAGGCTCGGGTGCCATCACAACGGACGACCCCGTAACACTGTACGAAGCCTTTGAAGCAGAGGGTATCGAATACAACGCAGAGCTTCGTGCTCTTTACGAGAAGCATTGCCTTTCAAATGAACTGCCCAAAACGGATAATACCGTTATCAATAATCTTCTTCAGGTTCTTCTTGCCAAGAATACTCTTGAAGAAATGGACCCGAAGCATATTACCGACGAGCTTCTGAAAAATGCTGTTGAGTTTTCGGATACAGCAGTAATCGTCATCAGCCGCACTAGTGCTGAGGGTACGGATCACACGGTTGAAACACTCAGCCTTTCCGATGACGAAAAAGCTATGGTAGAAAAGGTAACAGCCGCATTTGAAAACGTCGTCGTCCTTTTCAACATCGGCAACGTTATGGAAATGGGCTGGATTGATGAATATGAAAGCATAAAGGCTGCCGCAATCATCTGGATCCCCGGTGAATTCGGTATGACAGCCGTACCTCAAATGCTTGACGGCAAGGTAAACCCCTCCGGCAAGCTTACCGACACAATAACATACAGAATCGACGATCACCCCTCAAGCGAATGCTTCGGCAGCAACGAATATAACGGCGGCAAACATTTCGTCGAATACTATGAGGGAATCTACGTCGGTTACCGTTACTTTGAAACCTTTGCAAAAGACAAGGTTCAGTATCCCTTTGGCTACGGTCTTTCATACACAAGCTTCGAAAAGCAGGTTGTTTCTACTGATTTTGATGCAGAAAATATATCTGTAAAAGTAGAGGTAACAAACACAGGCAGCACAGCAGGCAAAGAGGTTGTTCAGCTTTATTACAGCGCACCCTACACCGAGGGTGGTATCGAAAAAAGCGCAATCTGTCTTGGCGGTTTTGCAAAAACCGATATGCTCGCACCGGGTGACAGCCAGACACTTACACTTTCGTTTAAAACCGACGATATGGCGTCATACGATTATAAGACAAATGAAGCCTGGGTACTTGAAGAGGGCACATACAAAATCATCGTCGCAAACGACGTAAGAAGCCATATCGCAGCGTACGATTACGAAATTGCACAGACAAAGGTAATCAAAAACGACCCCGTTACGGGCACGGAAATCGAAAATCTTTTTGCCGACGTATACAGCGGGTACGAGATCATGTCAAGAGCAGACGTTGACGGCACATATCCTGCACTTCGTGAACTCAATAAGGACGATTATCTGATTGATATTGACAAAGTGCCCGAGCCCGCAACAGAAGGCGAAGCACCGAAGATGGGCGTTAAATATGATAAAACAATCACTTTGCAGGATGTTGCAGAGGATGAGAGTTTATGGGATGCCTTCCTTGACCAGCTCACCCTTGACGAAATGACAATGCTTGTCATCAACGGCGGTTACGAAACCCACGGCATTGAGCGCCTCGGAATTCCTCACACAATGGATAACGACGGACCCTCAAGTGTTAAGGGCAGAAACGGTCTCGTATATACAGACAGCGGAACGGCTTACCCTTGCGCCACGGCAATCGGATGCACATGGAACGTTGAGCTCGCCTACGAAATGGGCAAAGGTGCCGGCAAAGAAGCCGCAGATATGGGCACGGATACCTGGTATGCACCCGGTGCAAACATCCACCGCAACCCCAGAGGCGGCAGAAACTTTGAATACTTCTCCGAGGACCCGATTATCTCCGGCATTATGGCGGCTGAAATCATAAAGGGCGCAAACTCCGAAAGCCTCGTAACCACAATCAAGCACTTTGCACTCAATGACCAGGAGTCGCACAGAAACGGTATCTTCACCTGGTGTGATGAGCAGGCAATGCGTGAAATCTATCTCAAGGCATTTGAGATTCCCGTTAAGGAAGCACAGCCCAAGGGAATTATGTCAGCCTATAACCGCATCGGCACAAAATGGTGCGGCTCAAGCTCCGCTCTCCTCAAGGACCTGCTTCGAGAGGAATGGGGGTTTGAAGGCTTTGTTGTTTCCGACTATTCTTCCAACTTCACCGGCAGCGGATATATGAGCCCCGTTCTTGCTGTCTACAACGGCAACGACACAATTCTCACCGGTATGTGGGCACTTCAGGTGCTTCAGCATAAGGCTGCCGTAAAGCTTGCATATGCAAAGGATCCCGTAGGCTTCGGCAACGCGCTGCGTGAAGCCTGCAAAAATCTGTGTATAATGAAAATGGAAACAAAGGCATTCAAAAACCCTGAAATCACCTATGATTCATCACTTATCGGCACATTTGACACTCTTGACGATTGGGATTTTGAGTTTCCGTATGTATTCACTTTCCTGAGATTTATATTAAACAATATTCTGAACGTAATAATCTATGCTTTCAGATTTATTCTGTAATCTGACCGAGCAACACCAAAAAGAAGCTGACTTCAAAACGAAGTCAGCTTCTTTCTTTTCTCAGTCGATTACTTTCTTCTGCCACGACCTTTTACCGCATTCGGGGCACTTCATATGCCTTGTTCTGCCGATATGAGGTGCCATAAACACGGAAATATACTTAGGCACGTATCTGTGGTGGCAGTGCTGACACTCATAATAGCCTGCAACCTGCTCAACACGCAGCAAAAACGGAATTGCTATAAGCAGCGGTACTATACCGCTCAGTACAATCACCACCTGTTTCCACTCTTCCATCGGCACAAGCAGCCCTATTGCACAGCCAACCGCAAGAGGTATACACGCCATAATACCTGCCAGCATTTCCATACGAAGCAGTCGCTTGTCTGCCTGCTGCTTCTGCCTGAGCATTTCAAGCAGATTGCTCTCTGATTCTTTGTTGTAATTATCCATTGTAACTTTCTCCCCACTTAATAAATCGTTTACAGTTATACCCAGAATGTCACACAGCTCAAGCATAATCGAAGAATCGGGCATTGAGATACCTCTTTCCCACTTTGATACTGCCTTGTCGGTGATACCGAGTCTGTCTGCCAACTGCAGCTGTGTTAAATCTTTCTGTTTTCTGCATTCGGCAATGAATTTTCCGATTTTAATTTGGTCCATACGGTGCCTCCTTTCGCTTTCAGTATAAACAATGGCAACGAGAAAAGACACCTACCGTTGGTTTAGTGAGGAGAAATAAACCGTCGGCAGGGTAAATTTGCATCTGAAAAGACCGATTTTCGCTACTAAATATCTTTTTCAATATAATCCTTCAACGCGTTCCAATTGTTGACCCTCATATATTTTTCGCACACGCTGTCGCCGCAAAACTCAAGCGGTTCCGAAGCGTTAACATCAAGCAGCACGGGCTTTATTCCGCAGGCGGAGGCACCGTAAACGTCGGGATTTATACCGTCGCCGCAATACCAGCAATCTTCAGCCTTCAGCCCTGCAAATTTTAATGCCGCGGTAAAAATATTACTTGACGGCTTTGCAAAAAGAATATCCGCACTCGTGAGGCAGAATTCAAATTCTGACGACGGAATCCACCTTTTTATCGCAAGCGCAAGGCTTTCTCCGCTCATCATATTGTTGCTGATTACCGCAGTTCGTATTCCGAGAGAATCAAGCTTTTCAAGCAGCTCGGGCACCCCGTCGATCACGTACCTTGAAGAATTATATCTGTCAAAAATTTCTTCCTGCTCTGCCATAGAAATATCGAAATCAAGGCCCGTATTCATTGCGGCATATTTGATAACTGCCGACAGCGGAATATCAAGCGTCAGCCCCGATTTTGATTTTATGCCCGAAACCTCGAAAAGAAATTCATTCCAATATACGGCGAGCTCTTCGGCGGTTGTCACCTCGGGGTTTGTTGCGTAACCGCGTAGCTTTTCAAAGCCCGCGGCAGCATTACACTTGCCGTCAGCAAAAAGCGTTCCGCCAACGTCAAAAAGAATCATCTTCGGTCTTTTGCTGTATGACATATCTATCATCTCCCGTATATTTGACATTTGAATTATATCATAATCGTCGCAAAATACAATGAGATAATATTACAAAAATGACAGATACGACGATATAAAGCGGCGAAAGAGCACAAGTACGCCCGCGGAAACAATTCCCGGGCGCACTATGTTTACTTCTTTTCACCTCTGCGGATATAATCCGCGTTAATTTCCTCGCTCCAGTCAGCAGTAAGTGTCTTTTTCGCCCTGACGTTGCAAACAGCTTTTGCCACAGCATTGTACAAAATACCTGTACCCTCTTTATCAGCGTTATAGTTTACTGCTCTGTCGGCACCGATACCGTACTGCGCCGCAGTTTCAACAGCGTCAATATTTGCACCGATGAAAAGAAACTCCCAGCCGTATTTTTCCTTCTGCCGCTCAATCATCGCCTTCACTTTTTGGCTTGAATACCTGCGGCTTGCGTTTTCCATACCGTCGGTTGTGATGATAAACATTGTGTTTTCGGGCACGTCCTCAGGGCGCGCATACTTGTGAACGTTACCTATGTGGTGAATTGCACCGCCGAGCGCATCAATCAGCGCCGTGCAGCCTCTGACCGTGTAATCCTCTTCTGTCATCGGCTTAATTTCGCTTAAAGCTACTCTGTCGTGGAGAACTTGAGATTCTCCGTCAAAAAGCACGGTCGAAACAAAGCATTCACCGTCCTGCTTTTTCTGCTTTTCGATCATAGCGTTGAAGCCGCCGATCGTGTCAGCCTCAAGCCCTGCCATTGAGCCGCTTCTGTCAAGGATAAATACGAGTTCTGTAATGTTGTTTCTGATTTTTTCTTTCATAATTTGACACTCCTTCAAAAAAAAATGTGGCCGTAAGGCGTCGTTCACCTTACAACCGCATTATAGCGATTAGTGTTATTCAATTGGTCGCTTGAGAAGCGACTAATTATTGATACGCTTATTTCTTGAGGATTTCCCACTCCTGCTCTTTGAAACCGATAAGCACGGTGTCATCACAGATAAGCAGCGGCCTTTTTACAAGCATACCGTCGGTTGCGAGCAACGAAAGCATTTCCGCCTCACTCATTGACGGCAATTTACTTTTCAGCTCCATTGATTTATAAAGCAAGCCGCTTGTATTGAAAAACTTTTTCAGCGGCTGCTTGCTTACTCTGTACCACTGCGACAGTTCTTCAACACTAGGATTATTAAGTTTAATATCGCGAAGCTCATATTTTATTTTATTGTCGTCCAGCCATTTTTTGGCTTTCTGGCAGGTTGTGCATTTCGGATAGCAGATAAAGGTAATCATATAAACACTCCTGTAAATTAAAATTTTAACAGCCCAACAACACCTGGTCAAACTCAAACAGCGCTTCGTTTATTATAAAAACATCGTACTCGCCTTTCTGAATAAAATAGCGTATGATTTTGTCAAACACAAAGCTGCGTGAAAGCGTAAGACCTGCTGATGAGAGTAAATCCTGCGTTTCGTCAAGTGTGAGCTCAAGTGCAACCGCAAAGGCAACAGCTGTCTGCTTTGACGGCTTATAGGTATCGGGATTGCACTTGATTTTCGAAAACGTCTTTTTATCTACGTTTGCCTTTTTGTAGCACTCAACGTCGGTCATACCCCTGCTGTCAATATAATCAAACAGCTTATACGCAAAGGATTTGTCCATTGCTTTCATATATTCTTCAAGCGATTTATCGGCAATATTGCTGCACGGTGCCGTTGCAGCAGCGCACGGCATCATTTCATAATCCGACATACATTCGGAAAAGCCGCTCTCTGCCGCCTCGCCCTCGCAGGTAACGCACTTGCGTGCGGTATGACGCTTGTTAAATCTCAAGGTAAAGCTTGATTCGGATTTTTTCTTTGCCTCATAGCCGTCATCAATAAACTCGCTGATTTCATCAAAAAGCTCTTTGCTGAATTCGTACGACGTGCGGTCAAAAACGCAAAGATAGACAGTCAGCTCGTGCTCAAACAAAAACTCGGTTATAACCTCAACAGCAAATCTGAGCACCTTATCCTTCGGGTAGCCGTAAGAGCCCGCGGAAATAAGCGGAAACGCAACGGATTCGCAGCCGTTTTCAACTGCAAGCTTTAATGACTCAAGATAGCAGGATTTTAAAACTATGCTCTCCCCTGCCAAGCCGCCCTGCCATACAGGGCCCGACGTATGGATTATATACTTTGCATCAAGATTGTAGCCTTTTGTAATCTTTGCTGTGCCGAGCCCGAGCGGAGCAATCCTCTGACATTCTTTGTCAAGCTCTGCGCCTGCAGCGGTATGCACGGCGTAATCAACGCCGCTGTAGCCCACCATTTCTTCGTTAGTGGTGTTTACAATGGCATCAACCTTCATTTTTGTTATATCCTGACGGATAATCTGCAACGGCATTTTATCACCTCGCTAATAGCTTAATAAATCTTTGTAGGATAAAGCAGTTAAACCTGCAGCTTACGGTATTTATTATACATACTTTTGATTACGATAACAAGTGCATATATCAAAACATATAATGTCTTTTGACATATACTTTTTTGTTGTGTTTGTGCTGTCAATATGTTAAACTGAAAATAACAGAAAACCGCTCTGCAAAATTCTCCACTATATCAAGCAACAAAACAAGGCTGGTAAGGCACAATGAAAATTGCACTTTTCGGCAGCAATCAGCTGCAGTTTGATAAGGTTTATACTCCCGACGTGCTGAAAAAATTAGGTGAGCACGGCACTCTTTCGCCGATGATAAATAAGCAGAATATTGATAAGCACAGAGATTTTCTCAAGGGCTGTGAAATAGCTTTTTCAACCTGGGGTATGCCCGAATTCACCAAAGAGGAAATCGCCGAATATATGCCCGACCTTAAGGCTGTGTTTTACTCCGCAGGCACGGTACAGTATTTTGCGCGCCCGTTTCTTGAAAGCGGAATAAAGGTCTTCTCTGCCTTTGCGGCAAATGCAGTACCCGTTGCGGAATACACCTTGGCACAGATTATTCTTGCAGCAAAGGGATACTTCCGTGCAGCTCAATTCTACCGCATTCTACCCCGCTATTCGCGTACCGTTGCAAATTCGGCAACAGGCAATTTCGGCTGCAAGGTAGGTCTTGTCGGTCTTGGCGCAATCGGTAAAATGGTTGCGGAAAGGCTGAAAGCTCTTGACGTTGAGGTTTATGCCTGCGACCCGTTTGTTTCAAAGGATGTAGCGGACGGGCTCGGTGTTACCCTGGTCGATATGGAAACGCTTTTCAGCGAATGCGACATTATCAGCAACCACCTTGCCAACAAGCCCGAGCTTGAAAATATTTTTGACCGTAAGCTTTTCAAAAAAATGAAAAAGCGCTCCACCTTTATCAACACCGGCAGAGGCGCACAGGTTGCTGAGTATTCTCTTGCGCTTTCACTGCTCCTTCATCCGTCCAGGACCTTTGTTGCCGATGTTATAAAGAAAGAAAAATTTCCGTACATAAGCCCGCTTTTCTGGGTACCCAATGCAATTCTTACGCCTCATATTGCAGGCAGTACGGGCAACGAGCCGCAGCGAATGGCTTATTATATGATAGAGGAAATGGAGAGCTTCCTTTCGAACACGCCCACACGCTACGAAGTAACGCTCGAAGCTCTTGAGAGAATGGCGTGAGCCTTTGAACTGTTCAGACCATTTGTAAACCGAAGAAGCTTTACATCAAGAGCTAAAAGAACAAAGCAATATTAAAAGCAACAGACTGCTTCACCGATGAAGCAGTCTGTTTTTGGTTATTTCTTTTTCGTTTCTATACACAATAAGCATAACACACTCTGCAAAATATCTCTATTATTTCACAGAGCATATTTTCATCGGATGTTTCGGGTTTATTTGTATGGTGTTTTCATTAAACACAACATTTTCTATATTTATCTCAACCTCAGGGTAAACAATTCCTTTTGCTTTCTCTACGGTGTCAAAGCAGAGCTTTGAGTTTTTGAAATCTATGTTTTTGAGTGTTATGCTTTCCGAAGGGTAAGTTGAATGAAGCAAAATATCCACATCATTTTCAAGAACGATATTATCAAGTGTGATTTCGCTTTGAGGAACGCACACACAGCCTGGGTAATAGCTTCGTGCATAGGTATCGTAATTAAGGTTTATCGCAATTCCTATGTTACGCTTTTTCTGAAGTGAGCAATTGCGTATTATTATATTACGGCATCCGCAATTCAATTCTTCCGTATTGCGCACAACGCCCCAGTTTATACCGTCGTATTCCATAATACCTTTTTCGTGGCAAGGCGGAGTGTGGGAAGTATAAAGCTTTCCGTCCTTCGGATTCATCAGAACACGGTATGTTTTGCCGTTAACCGCAACGGTATCCGAGTGCTGAACCTGCATCCCTTTGTACCATCTGCACCATGCGCCACCAAGAATTCTGCAGAAAAATCCCGTTGTCGAGTTATCATCCAAATCAACACAGTTTTCGATTATACCGTTTTCGATCCAACCCACATGAGTGTTTGAGGTGGCGTAATCGAAAGCGTTAAGAGCTATCGGGTCATCAAACGTGCGGAATCTGCCGTTACTGATAACAAATCCGTCGCCCCAACCCAGATGAACTCCATCCTTGTTTCCTGTTATGTACAAATCGTTAAGAACAATGTTTTTAAATGCGCTGACCTGAACAGCATAGTCTTTTTCAAGTAATCCGTGACACTCGAATTTATCAATCCTCAGGTTTTCAACGTAAATCATTGCAACCTGCGCACGCAGTCCCGCAATCCTGCTGTTCACACCAAAGTCATCGCTTTCGATGCCGTTACATTCAAGATGCAATCCTATAATTTCAATATTGCGGTTATATTCGCCCTTAATCGCACCTTTGTTTATGAAAGCACAGCGGTTGACTCCGCTAAAGCTTGCTTCGCGTTGAATAATCGTGCCTTCGCAAAACACAAGCTTAGTGTTATCACCGATTTCAATTTGCTCGGAAATTTTATAAACACCGGGAACTGTTACTTGAATAACTCCTCCCATATTAACCGCTTCTTGTAATGCTTCGGAGTTTTCATAAGCGTTATTTCGGGGTGAAAAACCGTATTCATTAGCATTAGTCATAGCTTTCATTCCTACAAATTCTTATTTTTCTATCTGTTCTGATACGTCGCAATTATTGTTAATTCAAGGAAATCGGGCATTATTCCGTATAGAGCGCAACAGGTCCGTACAGACCGCCCGAAACAAGTTCTTTGGCAAATTCAAGCTCTGCCTCAAAATACGGAGAAAGCTCTTTGATATTCCATTTGTCAAAGTAATCGGTGTGAATATACCAATTAGCCGATGTATTAGTGACAACTATTTTCAGCTTGTTGTTTTCAGCGAGAATATTTTCAGGCACTTTCAATCTGTACGGCGGTGCCAGAGCAGCTCCTAACGGTGTATCGTTTAGATAAACCTCAGCCGCATAACGCACATCACCGAGATCTATTTCGCCTTCTTTTCCTTGCCTTTCTGTCGAAAGAGTGAACTCAGCTTCATAAATTCCGCTTCCCGAATACTCTTTGCCGACTGTATCTGCCCAGTCACCGAGTTTAACGGAAACAGATTTTTCGGAATGCTTTATATTTTCAAATCCGCTTTCGCCGTATGAGAGTTCGGTTTCTTTGCGGAATCTGAACCCGTCGGAAATATCGGCTTTACAGCTGAATTCTTGCTTGTCTTCAGCATCAAGAACTGCATTTGTAAGCATTATGACAGCTGTTTCGCCTATGGCAAGAGACAGGTCAAGATATCCGCTTTCTGCTTTTAAACGCTGCAATTTTCCCGTTTCCAAATCAAGCAGATAGCCGTACGGGGAGGGTAGGTCAATACGGTAATCTCCGCTGTCGCCGCATTCTCGGAACAAAAAGAACAGCTCTGCATTTTCAGCTTTTTTGTGCATTGCTCTTAAGCCTTTTCCCTCAACGTTGATTACGGGATTAAGATTTTCAAGAGAATGTGAAACTCTTCCGCCACCTTTGACAAATCGGTCAAGAACTGTTTTAGTCTGAGGCGGAATGAAAGCGCCTTCGGGTATGATGATATTTCTGTAATTTGCATTGCCTATGCAGATACAGCCGTTATCCGCACCGACAGAAGCCTGTATAGCATCATCGTCAACAATATCAAAATCCACCATCATATCTTCAAGTGCTCTGCCCAGTTTGTCAAAAGCCTTTGCCATAACATCGGCTTTTAAGCCACCCTGAAAATCGGAGACAGGATAATAAAGACCTGTTTCATATACACGCTCACCAAGAGAGCTTATGTAAGATAATCGTTCTGTATATTGATTAAATTGATTAAGGTAACGGCAATACGGCTGATTTTCCGTAAAAACGGGCAGCTCTTGCGCAAGAAGCTGACCCTTTCGGCCAAGAGGAAAATTGAACGGATTGAATATATTGATTCCGCGGACAGCCTGATATCCGACGGTGTAGCGCATTATATCGTAAGAAACACTCGCCCCTGCTACACCAAAAATTTCACTCATAGAAAATTTTGTGCCATTCTGTGCAGCCGCCGATGAAGCGTAACGCGGAAAAAATCCATTATAAGCATTAAAATCATTCTTATTAGCTATTTTATTTTCAGGGTAAAGCTGACGCCATATAACGTCAACACCAGGGATATCAAAACACCTGAGAGCCCGCATAAGATTGAAGTTACAACCATTCATACAGCCTTGGGGACTATGGTCAACATCAAGGTGACCTGTAAAATCACTCCCCTTTTCATTTGCCCATTTTTTGCAGGGCAGAAGAAAATTCTCACAGAATGCACGACTGCATAAATCATACCAGCGGTGCAATATATGAACATTTTCTTCTGTTGGAGCAATTTTACCTTTTATTAACGGAAGATATGGCAATATTGATTCGCCATACATCTTTTCATATCTTTCTATTAACTCTTTGTTAGAAGTATGAAAAGGTGCTTTGGGTTCATCAGTAAACACAGCACTAACAAAGTTTTTGAAATCTTCACCTATTGCCCAAAAATATTTTTCGTGGGTGATTTCTATAAAATATTCTGTTGCTTTTTTGTTGAGCAAATCAGGATAGCTTGAATTTTCTACTGTAAACTCGGGATATACCTTTGTCACCTTACCGCAAGCACTACCAGAAGGCCAACCACCCTCATCATAAATCCAGCATTTCATATTGAGTGCTTTTCCCTTTTTAATTGCATATGCACAAAGCTCAAAAAACTCTTCTGTAAGATAGTTCGGGGTAAGATTTGTAGGCATACTGTCTGGACGGAAATCTTTTGGTTCGGGAAGAATATAAAATGCTCTTATGCCAAGGTTTTGCATCTCTTCAATTTGAGCATCTATTATTTCTTCAGTGCATACGTCATTCCACACCCATACATACACAGGTGCACAGGAAACATCAGGAGTAAGAAAACTATTTATATTGAAAATATCGTTACCGTTCATTTTAAACATCCTTACTGTATCTGCCTTGTTTTTTCAAACGGTTTACAAAACATTTAATAGTTATAACCATCACAATATAAAGTAATGCGAGTAAGACCGGATAAACTTTTATTCCGAACACGCTACTTATAAGACTTACCATAGGCGGTGCTAACATAACGCCGATATACGCAAAGGCAATTTGTGAGCCCATAATTGATTGTGACACTTCTTTGCCGAAATTGTGTGGTGTTAAATGTATCATATTCGGATAAATAGAGCCATTACCAAGACCTATAAGGAATAAGCCAACAACTGCAAAAATATCACCTAAAGGAAGAAGCATAATAACAATTGCCGGTGCGAGAATTACACAACCTACAAAAATACGCTTCCATGTTTTAATTTTATTTGCAAGTAAACCCGAAGCAAAACGACCTATAGACATTCCGACATAATATATAGTAAGCGCAAGTGCTCCGTATTCAATTTCAAACCCTTTTTCCTCTACTAAATATGTACTTCCCCAGACTCCGCAAGCATACTCAATTGCATTTGTCATAAGCATAATTATCCAGACTTGTCTTACATCTGATTTTTTTATCATTTCTGCAATTGAAAGGGTTACTCCGCTTTCTTCATCCGTTTCTTGTGTTGAAGAATTCTTTTTCCATAACGGAACAGAAAATATTAATAACAACGCAATAGCAAACTGAACATAAAAAGCATAGCGATAACCACCACGCCAACCAACATTACTGAAAGCCTGTGACATAATGTAAGGGCTTAACGATACCCCTACACCATAAAAGCAGTGCAGAAAATTCATATGACTTGCTTTACAGTGAAGAGCCACATAATTATTAAGACCGGAATCAATTGCACCGGCACCAAGCCCTAAGACAATGGCTAATGGTATCATAAACAGGAACGACGGCACCAGAGAAAAGCCAAGCAAAGAAAGTGCAGTCATAGCAGTACTGAAAGCTGTAACCTTTGCAGTACCCAATTTATTGAGAATTCTTGTACTGAACATACTTGAGAGCACTGTACAACCAGAAATTAAAAACGTAAGAATACTCACCATTTCAACAGGAATACCAAGTTCTGTATGAATTGCAGGCCAGGCAGAGCCGATAAGCGAATCGGGAACGCCGAGACCTATAAATGCAACATATATAACAACCAATAAAAAAGCCATAAAACCTCCTCAGAATTATCTCAAAAAGATTCTGCTTTACCTATAATTTATCCTGTGTTTCGAGCATCCTCTTTTTCATCAGTTTTCTGCTTTCATAATCCACCTCAATTATATCCATAAAATTATATCATAAACACAACAAAATACAACCCGAAATTTTGTACAGAATACGCTCATAAATGTCCGGATAATCTGCAGTTCTGAAATCATATATCCATATAAAATACTGCTGTGTAAACACCAATTCCGTCAGTTGAAAAAGTGATTGCTCTAATAACAAATTTCTTAAAAGCAAAAATCGGCGCACAGATTGCTCCGTACACCGACCCTTAATACTTTTATTTTTTCAGCAGCCGCAGTTTTTGTCAAAACCCGGGTTGCATGCGTAGTAATTCTTGCTGTCAAGCTTATCGGTTACAAATCTCAATCCTTCACCGTTTCTGTGATAGTTTTATTCTCTGCAAACCCTTATTCAGTTAATGAATTTACGCTGATCCGTGCAATCTGCGGAGCAAAAGCTTCCATATCGTGAAAAACAGTGTTACCGCTGTTTGAAAGCTCAATCACATTATCGCCTTTTTTAAGATTCATATTAAATGTCATAGTTTTATAAGTGTATTTACTGTAGGTATTACGGGTAAATACATCATGGCTTTTACCGTTAGCTGAAACTGTCAAATAATTTTCAATAAGGTCAACATTATAAGAGTGCACACCGCCCTCCGAGTTATTGGCATAAAGCAGAGTCACTCTATAGTCACCGCTTTCAGGTACGGTTACGTTAAATGTGCCCTTGCCTCCAAGGTTGGAGATACCGTCTATATAAGTTACACCGTATTTGTCAGTAAGAAGTTCTGCCTTACCTGTCAGAGAAATTCCGCTTGCATTGACTGTCTTTGTGAATCCCGTTACATCCGTTTTGACAAAACTAAATTTACCGCCGAAAACAATTTCATTAACACCTCGTCTGAGATAAACGACATCACCACTCTGAACATTACCTGTAGCACCGTCTACGGAAATTTCACCTGAACTGTCTGAGATTATCTTATAAAAGCTGTCGTATGGGGCGACAGCAAGATATTTGTTTCCGCCGTCTTCGAGCACGGCAATATCCGCGCTCTCTTCGTGAAGGGCTACCAGCATACTGTCAAGCACATAAGTGCCGTCAAGGTTACAGAATGCAATAGTGTTTATGCCGGCTGAAAACTCTCTGGTGAGAGTAAGTTTTGATGTGTATTCGCTCTTGATTGTATTTTCAAGATTTATAATTTCTTCTTTGCCGTTGATGATAACTTTAACCTTTGCATAATCTCTGCCCTGAGGATTACCATGGGCATCGTTTGATTTGCCAAAGATAATATCAAGGTCGTAGCTGCCCTTTTGGGATGTCCAAAAATTAAGCTTAACACCATCGCCGTCTTTTTCCATACCGCCAACCATACCTTCAGTTTCGCCGGTTGTGGCATACCAGCTGTCATAGGTATATGCGTCGCCCAAAAGCCTACCGTCTTCAAATTCATATCTCACGGGGATGTTTGTATTTCTTACAGCTTCAAAGCTGTCATTATGCTCGCTGAGAGTTACAAAATAGACCGCATCCGCATCCGTTGCCGGAAGAACTATATTAAGGTTCTTATCTGACTTTACCGTATACTGTCTTAATACCGTAGGTTCAGACACGATACCTGCAAGTCCTTCGTAATATACACATTCAATCTTTACGTCTACATCACCTGCAAGGTTTGTTGTGTCAAGATTTGCAAGCTTTACAAAAGCATTCTTGTCACTGCCTGTGACAATCATATTGATTTGATTGCCGTCATTGGTAAGCGTAGCGTGAGCATCGAACCTCTCTTTCGGGTTGTATTTACCCTGTGTTTTGCTGCTCACCTTAAGCCTGCGCTGCCCTTTCATTTCAGCGTATTTTCTGTAAAGCCACCAGTTTGAGTTGGGAGAATTGTCATCAGCTGCAGTATCATTAAGGTTATTAGAAAGCCTCCAATAAGCCATATTACCCCAGATACCTGTTTTTTCCATCGCAATAATATAATGAAGCATATCGGCAGGATTACCGCACTCTTCGGGTTCACCGTATTCCGTTACAATAATATTAAGTTCATCTATACCGTTTTCCTTTTCAATACGGCGATAATCCTCATAGTGCTTATGCCAGTCCGGGATTGACCAATAAGCAAGCTCATGCCATATCACAATCTCAGGTACACAGTCATTTTCTGCAGTATACTTCATAAAGCCTTCAAACTTTGTTGTTTCATAGTCGCAGAAACCCGGCCCTCCGATTTTAGCCCCGGGAGCTATTGACTTGACAAGGTCATATGTAATTTCCCAGGCTTCATAGAAGTTCTGCCTGCCAATGTCATCATAGTAACAGACACCGTCAATATAATTACCGAACCATACGGCATTGTCGCATTCGTTATAAATACAGTAAACGATTCTGTCGCTATAATCCTGAGATTCGAGATATTTCACCTTTTCTTCAACGATCGGAAGATATCTCTCGCTGATAAACTCTTTCCAATCATAGGTGCCGTTTTTTCGCATCTGCATTATCTCGTCATGGCAGTAGTACCACGTATCGAAGGCGTCCTGAAGATAAACCACTATGTAGTCACAACTCTGAAGCTGATCCTTAATATGATCAATATCGCCCGTGGGATGCTGAAGTCCGCCGGGCACTTTCTGAGAAACCGACGAAACCTTAAGCGCATTTGTAACAGCTGATGAGGGCACTTCACTTTCGGCAAAGCCGTAAAGAAATCCGGTTGCTCTGGTTGTACTCTCGCCCAGTATCCCGGAAGCATCAACTGTAAGAACGGGTTGATTGAAAAAAGGTATAAAATCAAAAAAGATAATGAGCGAAATAAAGAAACTGATAATTTTCATCATAAAGCGTCTCCCCTTTTCTGACAGAAAGCTGATTTATTGCAGGATAATTACAGTCAGGATAATTGATGCCGAAATTAAAAAAGAAATGAACTTTTTTATCAGCTCACCTCATTCAATTCCTATCAGATTAATTATATCATAAACACAATAAAAAACAACTTATATTTACACATTAAGAAACCGGTGCACGGATTATCCGCACACCGATTTTTATATTATTCTGTTCTTCAGCAGCCGCAGTTTTTGTCAAAACCCGGGTTGCATGCGTAGTAATTCTTGCTGTCAAGCTTATCGGTTACAAAGCGTAAGCCTTCGCCGAAGCGCTGGAAGTGTACAACCTCGCGTGCACGCAGGAATTTGATAACGTCGTTTACGTCGGGGTCATCCGAAAGGCGCAGGATGTTATCATAGGTCTTTCTCGCCTTCTGCTCCGCGGCAAGGTCTTCGCTCAGGTCTGCTATAACGTCGCCTGTAGACTGAATCGTAGCAGCTGTCCACGGCTCGCCGCTTGCTGCAACGGGATAAATACCGGTTGTGTGGTCAACGAAATACTTATCAAAACCCTGCCGCTTGATTTCGTCAATCGAAAGGTTTCTTGTCAGCTGATAAACAACCGCACAGATCATTTCAATATGCGAAAGCTCTTCCGTGCCGATGTCCGTCAAAAGACCCTTAAGCTCGCCCCAGGGCATTGCAAAGCGCTGACTGAGATAACGCATTGAAGCACCGAGCTCACCGTCGGGACCGCCAAACTGTGTGATAATAACCTGTGCAAGTTTTGCGTTGGGTGTTGCAATCTTTACGGGATACTGCAGTTTTTTCTCATAAATAAACATCAGCAGTCGCACCAGCCTTTCTCCCACGGCCAGGGATCCTTAAGCCACTCTACACCCTGTGCTTTTCTCGGCGAGAGCTTGCCGCAGGTTGCCTCGTATTCTTCGCGAAGGAGCATATATTTTTTGTGGTATTTATTGTAAAGCCCTACTGCGGTGAGATCACCGGGGTGGGTATCAAGGTAGAGGTGAAGATCCCAAAGCGCAAACTCTGCCGCTGAGAGCTTTTTGAGGATATCTTTTTTGTTCACTGCTTACACCCTCTCATAAAAGGCTTATTAAGTGCAGCGAAAAGTGTGCCTTCGCAAAGCGCCTGCATTTCATCGTAAACCGTTGTATCGGTTTGCACCGGCACGTAAGCCATTGCAACGCTGTAATCGTCAGGAAACGGCTGCTCGCTGCGACGGAAACGGATTTCCTGCTGCTTACACATATCGCAAACGGCACCTGAACGCTCATTCATACGCATAAAGCTTTTCTCCTTTACAGTATACTGAAGCGACAACTGTTTTTCACTGCCGCTCTTGTACATACTATGCAAAGCTGCTTTTAAGCGTTAAAAAACTGCGGAGTTTCCTCCGCAGTCGCATTTATGATTTCTTTGTGCTGAAAACGAGCTTGTCGATTCCCTTGAGAAGCTTTGAAAATAAAAAGCTTATCGCAAGCGTCGCAACAAAAGTTGCCGCAAAGTAAGCATAGAGGTTAAACGCACTCAAGCCCCAGATGCCGAACAGCTTCATCGGTATACGCATCAAAATATAGATTTCAAAGGTATATTTGCCAACCCAGATAAGAGGCTTGCTGCGGATTGATATTTTGAGCGAAAGCGCAACAACAAACAGCGCAAACAACACCGCCTCAAGAATACGCATTACCGGTACGGTACGGTGCAGGTGAACAAACCACCAACCGACAGCAGATGAAGCAATGACCGCAAGCCAGATGAAATTGTTCTTTGTTATCAGCTTCTCAATCTTATCTTTAAGAAGCGAATACCACAGACCTGCCACGTAACAGAGCACCGTGTCAAACCACCAATACTCTTTGAAGAAATACATCACTACAATATAAACAACTGTAAGTGCAGTGACGATTCCGGCTGAAATAAACTTGTTGTTTTTTGCCAGCGAAAACGCAACCCATGTAATGATATATAAGATAACGACCGCAAAGATATACCAATTGCTGTTGCCTATACTCGTCCAGCCGATAAACGCAAGCGCAACCTGAGCCGCGGGATATTTTATGCCGAGAATCAGACTCAAAATGTAATAAATGAACACACCTACAGCAAAATGAAGCCACGTTTTGAGCACTCTGTTTGCAGGAAAAGATTTGATATACGTAAAGCCTTTGCGCTTTACAGACTCTCCGATTCCGTATCCCGAATAAAACATAAACATTACGACTATCATCTGGCCGAGTGCTCTTGAAGCCACACCGCCAAGCACGTCGATCTCATTTTTGTACACGTAATACTGCATCATATGGCTCAGAAATATCAGCACCATAAACACACCGCGCACAGCATTTGTCGAATCCATCGACAGATATTCTTTTGTATTGAATGACCTGAAGCTGAACTTTGCCCCGATGAGCGCCAGAACAACCAACGCCGCATATACGACAACCAAGTTTTGTCCTCCTTTGCCGAAAATTAATTTATCCGGTAAATCAAGTAAACAAAGCTTTTATTTTATCCATATTTTCCATTGCGAGGTCATAGCCGTATTTGTATATGCGCTCAATCTTCGCAACGTCTTTTTCGAGCGATTCGATCTGCACCTCTTCACTCGGGCGAAGAATAACCGCCCTGCCCTCACGCTCAAGCTGATTGCAGAATTCAACCTCTTTGTTGTAGCGTGTGTGCCTTGTCAGCAGACGCTCCGCAACCTTGGGATATTTTCTTTTAAGCACGGCTGCCGCAATTTTATAAGCTTTGGACTCTGTCTTCACGTAATCCTTTGTGCGTGTCAGGACTATGAGCATTTTATCGTGGCCGTCCTCTATTGCCTTTTTAGCAGGGATGGAATCTACAAGTCCTCCGTCGTAATACTGCTTGCCGTTATAGATTATAGGCGGAAATATTATCGGCAGGGCACAGGTTGCCTGCAGAAGAATATGCCCGTTGACAGGGTCCTTCTTGTCGATATATTCCATCTCACCCGTATGAGCGTTGGTGATACCGACAACAAGCGTTGCAGGGTTGCTGAAAAACGTTTCGTTGTCAAACAGCACAAGCTCGCGCGGAATCGTTTCGTAAATAAACTTTCTGCCGAATATAGATCTGTCCGAAAAAATATTTCTGAACCCGACATATCTTTTATCGTGACGGTATTTTTTTATTATTTCAATATCGCGGCCCTTCTGCTTTGCCACGTATGAGGTTGCATCGGATATTCCTGCTGAAACTCCGACAAGATACGGAAAATGCACCCCGCTGTCAAGCAGAGCATCCATAACTCCGCAGGAAAACAGCGGACGGAATGTACCTCCCTCAAGTACAAGTGCAGGCATAGCCTCAACTCCTTTACATTTTGAATAAGTCTTACTTATGTTACCATAAATTGATAATAATGTAAATATCGGCTATTGCATTATACCGAGTTGGTGATATAATTGTTAATAAATAAAAGCAAAGGTGGCGTGACTTATGTTCAGATATATATTCAGGTTTATACCTGTCCTGCTTTCAATCATCATTTCGTTTGTTTCCGTTTTCTCTCAGAGCTCCGAACAGCTTGAGCTTGATATTGCAGAGCAGCCGGTACGTATTGCAGAGCTTGAGCAAGCATACCTCAACGGTGAGATACCGCCCGTAAACGAAGCTGATTTTTTTGACGGTGATCTTGCCGCAGAGCTTGCCGACGGGCTGAAATTCAACGAGATTGCGTTCATCGCAACTCACAACAGCTACCAGAAAAAGCCCGTAGAAGCTATACAAAAGATTTTCAGTAATTTGTCAGAGCTTACGTTCGGACTTATAAGTGCTGAGGCAGGTAAGTTTAACAGCCAGACACTCACCCAACAGTTTAATTGCGGAATACGCAGCATAGAAATGGATATCGAAACAATTGTAAAGGATAACACCATTACATTCACCTGTATGCATTCCCCCACTCTCGATATGACAACCACCTGCTACGATTTTGCGCTGGCACTCAAAGAGATAAGCCTCTGGTCGGATAATAACCCGGGTCACCTGCCTATCACCGTTATTGTTGAGCCGAAAGCATTGTTCTTACCCATAGAGAATATGGAATTTTTTAATATGGATTACGCCAAAGAGCTGGACAAAGTAATACGCGCAAATCTCGGGGATAAGCTTTTCACCCCTGCGGATATGCTGCGCGACTACAAGACCTTCGGTGAAATGAGAGCCGCTGATGACTGGTGCCGCGTTGATGAGATGCTCGGCAAGGTACTTATCCTCTTACACGAAACGGGTGTAACCGAAGACTATATCGCGCTTGACCCAACGTTTGGTACGCAAGCAATGTTCCCGATGCTCCGTGAAAAGGATGCGCCGCGTGATTGCGCCTCATTTCTCATCATAAACGACCCTAAGAAAGCACTAGAGCGTAAAGGTGATATACTTGACACTAACAATCTTATAGTACGCACAAGGGTCGATTCTTACGGTTTTATAGATGAAAACAAGCGAACAGACGCTATATCTAGCGGTTCTCAAATAGTTTCAACCGATTATCCGATGCGTGACGATCTGGCAGAGGGCGCATATACAGTTACCTTCGGAAATCAAAAATCAATACATTCAGTAAAGTAATTCACCTTTACACATTCTAAAACAAGGGTCGATTCCATACGGTTTCGGCCCTCATTTTATGGCATTTTTTCACACTCAAAACTATAAATTGTGTAGAATGACGGCTGAATGGGCTTAAATAAACAAAATATTGTGGTTTTTTTGTCTATTATTCCATATTGACACCCTATAAGTTGTGGCTTATAATGTGAGTACACGGCTTTTACGGCACAATATCTTGTGTGCTAAAGTTTTATAGATTTTGAGAAGAAAAAAGAAAGAGAGAACTATCGGTATGAGGATCATCAAAAGAAACGGCGCCGAAGAAAATTTTAACGAAGAAAAAATTCTTATCGCCATCACAAAAGCTAACGAATCCGTCGATGAAGACATCCGTATGACTGACCTGCAGATTAAAAGAATCACTGAGTCGGTTGTAATTTCCTGCGAGGCTCTCGGCCGTGCTCCCACGGTTGAGGAGATTCAGGACCTTGTTGAAAAGAAGATCATGGCACACGGTGCATTTGAGGTTGCAAAGAACTACATCACCTACAGATACACACGTTCTCTTGTCAGAAAGAGCAACACGACCGATGACAAGATCCTCTCACTTATCGAGTGCAACAACGAAGAGGTCAAGCAGGAAAACTCCAACAAAAACCCCGTTGTCAACTCCACACAGCGCGACTATATGGCAGGTGAGGTTTCCAAGGACATCACAAACCGTATCCTCCTCCCCAAGGAGATTGTTGACGCGCACAACGAGGGCATAATCCACTTCCACGATTCTGACTACTTCGCACAGCATATGCACAACTGCGACCTTGTTAACCTCGAGGATATGCTCCAGAACGGCACGGTAATCACCGGCACACTTATCGAAAGACCGCACAGCTTCTCAACAGCATGTAACATCGCAACACAGATTATTGCACAGGTTGCATCCAACCAGTACGGCGGTCAGTCGATCTCGCTCACTCACCTTGCTCCCTTCGTTCAGGTTTCACGTGAGAAGATCCGCAAGGCAATCATCGACGAGATGAACGACATCGGTGCCCAAATCAGCGAAGAAAAGCTCAAGGAAATGACCGAAAAGAGACTCCGCGATGAAATCAGCCGCGGCGTTCAGACAATCCAGTACCAGGTTGTTACACTTCTCACAACAAACGGCCAGGCTCCTTTCGTAACAGTATTTATGTACCTTGGTGAAGCAAAGAACGAGCAGGAGAGGGAAGACCTTGCACTCATCATCGAAGAGGTTCTTCTCCAGCGCTGCCAGGGTGTAAAGAACGAAAAGGGCATCTGGGTTACACCCGCATTCCCCAAGCTTATCTACGTTCTTGAAGAAGACAACATCCACGAGGATTCAAAATACTGGTATCTCACACAGCTTGCTGCAAAATGCACGGCTAAGCGTATGGTGCCCGATTACATCTCCGAAAAGAAGATGCTCGAGCTCAAGGTTGACAAGAACGGTGACGGTCACTGCTACACCTGTATGGGCTGCCGCAGTTTCCTTACACCCTACGTTGACGAAAACGGCAAGCCCAAATATTACGGCCGCTTCAACCAGGGCGTTGTCACAATTAACCTTGTTGACGTTGCTCTTTCCTCCGGCGGTGACAAAGAGAAATTCTGGAAGATTTTTGAAGAGCGACTTGAGCTCTGCCACCAGGCTCTCCTGTGCCGTCACGAAAGACTCAAGGGCACACTTTCCGATGCTGCACCGATTCTCTGGCAGTACGGCGCACTTGCAAGACTTGACAAGGGCGAGCCCATCGACAAGCTTCTCTTCGGCGGCTACTCAACAATTTCTCTTGGCTATGCAGGCCTTTACGAGTGCGTTAAGTATATGACAGGCAAGAGCCACACAGACCCCGAGGCAACACCGTTTGCTCTTGAGGTTATGGACCTTATGAATGCTGCCTGCCGCGTATGGAAGGCTGAGCACAACATCGACTTCTCACTTTACGGCACACCGCTTGAGTCAACGACCTATAAGTTTGCTAAATGTCTCCAGCGCCGTTTCGGTGTAATCCCCGGCGTTACAGACAAGGGCTATATCACAAACAGCTACCACGTTCACGTATCCGAAGAGATTGATGCATTCGAAAAGCTTCGCTTTGAGGCACAGTTCCAGCATCTTTCACCCGGCGGCGCAATCAGCTACATTGAAGTTCCCGATATGCAGAACAACATTGAGGCTGTTCTCCAGGTTATGAAGTTCATCTACGACAATATCATCTACGCTGAGCTTAACACAAAGTCTGACTACTGTCAGGAGTGCGGCTTTGACGGCGAGATCGAGATTATCGAAGAGGACGGAAAGCTCATCTGGAAATGCCCCAACTGCGGCAACACAGACCAGGATAAGATGAACGTTGCACGCCGTACCTGCGGTTACATCGGTACACAGTACTGGAACCAGGGACGCACACAGGAAATCAAAGAAAGGGTACTTCACCTTTAATATGTACTACGGACAAATCAAAAACTGCGACATTGCCGATGGCGAAGGGGTGCGTGTCACCCTCTTCGTATCGGGCTGTACTAACAGGTGCGAGGGTTGTTTCCAGCCGCAGACGTGGGATTTCTGCTACGGCAAGGAATTCACGCATGAAACCGAGCAACAGATAATTGATATGCTCGCCCCCAGCTATATCAACGGCCTGACACTACTCGGCGGTGAACCTTTCGAACCGGAAAACCAGCGTGCACTTCTCCCATTTGTCAAAAGGGTAAGGGAGACGTATCCGAACAAAAACATCTGGGCTTTCACAGGCTTCACACTCGAACAGCTCCAAACAAAAGAGCCTCACCCAAGATGCGAAGCGACAGACGAGCTGCTCAGCCTTATCGACATATTGGTTGACGGCAGATTTGAAAAGGATAAGAAAAACCTTATGCTCAAATTCCGCGGCTCCGAAAACCAGCGTATCATCGACCTGCCAAAAACATTGGCAACGGGCGAAATCGTACTTTGGGACAAGATAAACAGATAATAATAGTAAAGGCTTGTACAGTAGAAACTGTACAAGCCTTTTTATATTGCTTTAGTTGATTCGGATTGAAAGGATTTGGAAGGGTTTGAGGTCTGCGGAAATCACACCGCCCATAACGGAGCACTCCGTAACGCCGTTTTCCATAAGGTCAACAACGCTTGCACGCTGGAAACGGAAGTTAGGTGTGAGAGTAAAGCTGCAATCAGCACCTGCACTTTCGTAAACGCGTACAATAACTCCTTTGCCGTCCTCAGCAGCCTTGATGCTTTCGATTACTGCGCTGCCGCCGTTATCAAACTTCATCATCTCCGTTGCGGGCTTAGCTTCGATCTGGCCCTCGCTGCCAACCTTAACGACCGTAAGAGGCATATTTAGAGCATAGGCGTATTCATTTACCTTAGCCGCAACTCTGTCGCCCTTATGGGGATAGAGAGCATAGGTGAATGCGTGCTTACCGTAATCAGCATTTGTGTCGGGGTGAGTTGAGCTGCGAAGAAGGTTAACGTCAATTGTTGTATCCTTAACGCGATAGCCGTACTTGCCGTTATTAAGCACTGCTGCGCCGTAATCGCGCTGAGAAAGGTCAACCCACTTTTGTGCGCAGATTTCAAACTGAGCGTACTGCCAGCTTGTGTTTTCGGTTGTTGAGCGTTCAATTGAACCGAACTGAATATCGCACTCAACCTTATCGGTTACAACGTTTATCGGGAATGCAGTACGCAGCATCCTGCGCTTCTCGCGCCAATCCGCCTCGGTATCGAAGCGAACAATACCTGCAGGAGTGAGCGTTATCTTCTGCTTGAGCACGGATGAGCCATAGCTGAAAGTCTGCACTCTGACTGCATTTGAGCCCTCTACCGCACATTCCACACTCTCAAGCTTCATTGCTTCGGCAACGTCATTCATATAGTCAAAGCGCATATCCCACGCATCACCGCGGTCTGTGTAAATGCTCATCACGTTTGCAGCCTTGCCGGGAATGAGCACCTGCCTGCCGTTTACCTTGTCAAAGACCTCTTTTATCTCGCCGTTGTCACCGAAGGTAACAGCAAGTGCTGCGTTTTCAAGTCCGCTTTCATCGGAGGTGCAGCGTTCAACGCTGTCCTTGCTTTCATCAAGGCTTCTCATACCCATTGCAGGCACGGTAATTGTTCTGTAGCCGCCTGTTGTCTTAAACTGCTCTGTGACCTCAAAGGGTAATGAATTGAAAACGATACTCTCATTCATTCTGCCAATCGACGCCGCAACGGCACCGAATGCAGCCTTTTTAATTTCAGTGAGGCGTTTGAGCATTGCCTTATAGCCCTCTTCTGCCTCTTTATAAACTCTGTTGATTGATGAGCCGGGCAGAATATCATGGAACTGATAAAGCAAATATTCCTCCCAAATTTCGTCGAGCTCATCCTTGGGATACTCTGCATTTGCGGCAATCTTTGCCCATACGCAGGCAAACTCGGTCTCACGAAGCGCAAACTCAACGCGTCGGTTGTAGCGCTTTATTCTTGACTGAGTGGTGTACGTGCCCTGGTGCCTTTCGAGGTAGAGCTCACCGATCCATTTGCTGTAGCTGTCCTTATCTGCGTTGATTCTGTCGAGCATATCTATTGAATAGCCCTGCTCGCAGGGTACAAAGCCGTCGGAATTCTTGATTCTCTTCAGGCTTTCGAGGTGGAAGGTGCTCGGTCCTCCGCCACCGTCGCCGATACCGAAGAGCATAAGCGCCTCTTCGCATACGGCGTTGTCTTTATACTGACGCTCAATCTTCTTGAGTGAGCGCGGCATTGCAGGGCCGTTATATGTATCCTCAGGAAGAAGGTGAGCAAGCACGCTTGTGCCGTCAATACCAACCCAATTAAACGTATGGTGAGGATAAGTATTGTGTTCACTCCAGGAGAGCTTCTGCGTTACAAAGTAATCAACACCGCTGAGCTTAAGAATCTGCGGAAGTGCAGCGCTGTAGCCAAATACATCGGGCAGCCAAAGCGAGCGCGCATCAACGCCAAACTCATCCATAAAGAACTTTTTACCGTAAAGGAACTGGCGTACAAGTGGCTCTGCACCGCTGACGTTTGTATCAGCCTCAACCCACATACCGCCCTGGCATTCCCAGCGGTTTTCTTTAACCTTCTGCTTTATTTTTTCAAACAGCTCGGGGTAATCTTCTTTTATCCACTTGTAAAGCTGGGGTTGACTTGCACCGAAAACAAAATCGGGGTAACGCTCCATAAGACTGATAACGTTTGAGAAGGTACGTGCACCCTTTCGCTTTGTTTCGCGGATAGGCCAGAGCCATGCAAGGTCGATATGAGCGTGACCGATACCCGTTACCCTCAGCGAGCTGTCGCCGCCCTTGCGTTCGAGCTCAGCCGCGAGAATTCTTTTGACAAGCGCTCTGTCAAAATCGGGTGAAGTAATATAGCAGGCAGCATCGTATGCTCTGCCGAGAAGTCGCTTATAGCGTGCCGTGTTTTTATCAAGGCAGTCAAGCATATCCTTAACAACACAAAGATCGTAATAAATATCTCTGAGCTGACTGTCACAAACAGCAATATCAGCTTCAAGCACACAGCCGCTGTCCTTAAAGTTGCCGAAAAGGTCGTTACAGCCGGCATCTGCCCACAGCGAAACCTCTCCGCTTTCTTTTGTTTCCTTATCGAGGATAAATATGCGCTTGCCCGGCTTACCGAGGCACAGGTCAAAGTCTGAGCTGACGTTTGTAAGGCAGGCAATCGGCACACCGGCTTTGTCAAACACACACATCTCGCCGCTCACATCAAGCATAAGCACAAGGTTTTTACCGCGCTCACTCTCGGGAATTCTTCCCTCAAAGCAGAACCAGGCACAATCCCAGAGCTTGCCCCACGAATCGCCTACGCTGAGGATTTTCTCTTCACCCGAAAAGCGATCTGCAAACTTGACAGGCTCTTCCGTGACGTAAGCCTTTACTGAAAGCGGAGCGATTTTGGTGTATATGGCAGGCTTCACAGTGCTGATTGCATCTGAAATCTTGCGCAACATATATCTTTCGGAATAAGGCATATCTTTCTACCTCTGCAAGGGAAATTCCCCTGCCCTTTCTTGGTTCGGATTCTTTTAAAAAAGGCCGTATCAAAACTTAATCTTAACTTCAAGTTCTGATACAGCCGAAAAAATTTGTGGTTTTAGGCAGCCGGCTCCGTAGTCTCCCACGGCAATTCAATGTCCGGTATATAATCCGTAACATCTTTGGCTGTCGTTTCTTCTTCCTGTGTTTCTTCCTCGTTCAGCGTTGTGCTTTCGCTCTCAGGTTCGGTTGTTTCATCTTCACCCCAGGGCAAAGTAGGAAGCCACGGTCTTCTTTTTGTGGTTTCTTCTTCCGATTCACCGGAATTACCGCCGTCACTTGTTGAGTCTTCCTGCGTTGAACCGGAACTGTTACTTGAATTATTGCTGTTGTACTTTACATAATCAAGCGCAGATTCACGGTCGGTGCTCAATTCGATATTTGTTGTGCCGTATACCGCAAGCTGAACCTTCTGTGCGGCAAGCGGATAATCTACAACCCAGTAGGAAACACCGTTGATGTTAGCATCGGCACGCGTTTCTTCATCGGGCATAGTCACCTGAACTATCTCATAATTCATCCAGCCCTGCGAGAGTGCCTGACCTGCAAAGCCGAGCACCTTAGTCTTGGAACAGTCTGTGTGAAGGTGCGGAAGAACGACCTCAACAGCACCGTTGAGCTGGCTGAGAGAAGCACCCTTAACGCTTCTGATAAGCGAAGATACGAAGTTACGCTGACGGCGCGTTCTTGAAACGTCGCTGTCGGCATCACTCTTACGGATACGACAATATACAAGTGCCTGATCACCGTCGAGCGTTACTGTACCGTAGTTAGGTATCTTCTTGATCTTGGTTGTTGTGCGGTTGATATACTTCTGCTCGTACTCTTCAATATCGAGCGTAACGCCACCTAATGCATCAACAAGATCAGAGAAGGTTGTGAAGTCAACTGCAACGTAATAATCGATATCAATTTTATAATTGTTCTCGATCATCCTAACCGTAGCCTTTGCGCCACCTCTTGCAAACGCAGCGTTTGCCTTACTCCAGTAACTCTTGCCGTTAGCTTCAAAGTAGGTTCTGCTGTCACGCATAAACGATACCATGGTTATCTTCTCTGTTTTCTTGTTTACGGAAACAAGAATCATCGAGTCGGAGTTACCGCCGTTTTTTACACCGTGCTGTCCGTCGATACCGAGAAGAAGAATATTGATGATGTAATCCTGGTCCATAATGCTGCCGTTGTTGTTGTACCACTTTTTGAGCAGGTCATCAAGCGAAGCGGCATTTGTAACCTCGTGCATTGCATCAAACTGATTTTCTTCAAAGCTCTCCGTATAGTTGTCGTCGCCCTGCCAGCCTTCAGAGTCTGAAATCATTTTATCAAACATACCTGAATAGACCATCCACAGGGAGAAAACGGCAACCAGAAGCAGAAGAACAAAAAACACGATAAGAATACGTTTCAAGTTTTTTTGCCTATCCTTCAGTAAAAATTTAACAAACTTATTGGGATAGTAAATCTCCCTTTCTTCAAGGGGCTTATATCCCTTTTTATAGGTCGGCTTCTTTTTACTGTCGGAATATATGTCTTCAAATTCTGTCTTTTTGCTGTTTTTATTTTCCATATATCTCTTTCCCTTAATTCAACGAGCCATACCGTTTATGACTCGGCCTGAGCTGAGTCCCCCTCAACCTCGGCAGTGCCTTCCTCTGCCTCTTCGTTTTCTGCCTCACGCTCTGCAGTGGTGACTGTGACAAGCTTATCGCTCTCACCCACACGCATTACTCTTACACCCTTTGAGGTTCTTGAAAAGAGGCTTATAGAATCTGCAGGCATACGGATAACAATGCCTTCGGAAGAAATAAGGATAATATCTTCATCATCCTTAACCGTCATAAGTGCGGCAACCTTGCCGTACTTTTCAGTCTTGTAGTTTGTAACACCCTTACCGCCTCTGCTCTGCTGACGGTATTCGTCACCGGGGCTTCTTCTGCCGTAGCCTGTTTCGGTAACGGTAAGAACAAAGCTCTCGTCAGATACAACGTCCATACCGACAACCTGATCGTCACCGCGAAGCTCGATAGCCTTAACACCGCGGGCAGTTCTGCCGATGGGGCGTGCATCGTTCTCATTGAAGCGGATTGAGTAGCCGTCACGGGTTGCAACAAGCAGGTCATCGTCGCCGTTTGTAAGCTTAACCCATGCAAGCTCATCATCGTCATCAAGATTGATTGCGATAACGCCGTTCTTACGGATGTTCTTGTATGCATCAAGAAGCGTACGCTTGATTATACCGTTGCGTGTAACCATGCAAAGGTACTCTCCGTCAGCCTCAGCGGGTACACGGATCATTGCAGAAATCTTCTCATCAGCATCAAGCGGAAGAAGATTTACGGCATTCATACCCTTACCCGTACGTGAGCTTTCGGGAATCTCGTAGCCCTTGAGCTTATATGCCCTACCGAAATTGGTAAAGAACATAATAAAGTCGTGTGTTGAGCAGGAGAACATAGTCTGAACAAAGTCCTCCTCGCGGCGTGTCATACCCATAACACCCCTGCCGCCTCTGCGCTGGCTGCGATAAGTGTCGGCAGGCATACGCTTGAGGTATCCCTTGTTGGTGAGAGTATAAACGCTCTCCTCCTCGGGAATGAGGTCTTCGATATCGACTTCACCGCTGACGTTGCAGATTTCCGTACGTCTGTCGTCTGCATAGCGCTCCTTAGCCTCAAGTGCCTCTGCCTTAACAACACCGCGGATTTTCTCCTCGCTGCCGAGGATCTCTGTATACTCAGCAATTTTAGCCTTGAGTGCAGCCATTTCATCCTCGATCTTCTGGCGTTCCATACCAGTCAACTGACCGAGTCTCATCTCGACGATCTTCTGAGCCTGAATATCATCAAGCGCAAAACGCTCCATAAGACGTGACTTACCTGTCTGCTGGTCGGGAGATGAACGCAGGATACTGATAACCTCATCAATAAAGTCGAGGGCTATCAGATAGCCTTCAAGGATGTGTGCACGGTCCTGAGCCTTCTTCAGGTTGAACTGGGTACGGCGTACGATAACCTCGCACTGGAACTTGATGTAATTCTCAAGCATTTCCTTGAGTGTAAGAACTCTCGGAACACCGTCAACAAGCGCAAGCATAATTACGCCGAAAGTGGACTGCATCTGAGTAAAGTTATAAAGCTGGTTGAGAACGACCTGCGGGTTAGCATCGCGCTTGAGGTCGATAACAATGTGCATACCCTCGATAGCAGAGTAGTCATTGATATCGGAGATTCCTTCAATTCGCTTATCCCTTACAAGGTCTGCAATGCTCTCAATGAGCCTTGCCTTGTTGACCATATAAGGAATTTCAGTAACGCTGATGCGGAAGCGTCCGTTCTTATCTTCCTCTATCTCAGCCCTTGCTCTGACGGTAACCTTGCCGCGGCCTGTGGCATATGCGGCACGGATGCCGGATTTGCCCATAATAAGGCCTGCAGTCGGGAAGTCGGGGCCCTTGATATACTCCATAAGCTCGGGGAGCTCTGCATCGGGATTGTCGATAAGGTAGCACATACCGTCAACAACCTCGCCGAGGTTGTGAGGAGGAATGTTTGTAGCCATACCGACTGCGATACCGGTTGAGCCGTTGACAAGGAGATTTGGAATTCTTGAAGGAAGAACTGTAGGCTCCTTGAGACGGTCATCGTAGTTAGGCACGAAATCAACCGTGTCCTTATCGATATCTGCCAGCATCTCAAGCGAAATTTTGCTCATTCTGGACTCGGTATAACGGTAAGCAGCAGGCGGGTCACCGTCTATTGAACCGAAGTTACCGTGGCCGTCAACAAGCGTATAACGCATTGAGAAGCTCTGTGCAAGACGAACCATCGCATCGTAAACAGAAGCGTCACCGTGAGGATGGTAACGGCCGAGAACCGAACCGACAGTATCGGCACACTTACGGTATGCCTTGTCAGGATAAAGGTTGTTCTCGTACATTGTGTAGAGTATTCTTCTGTGAACAGGCTTCATACCGTCCCTGACATCCGGCAAAGCACGCGAAGTGATAACCGACATCGAGTAGCTCAGGAACGATGTTCGCATTTCGTTGTTAATTTCAACGTTTATAATTTTTTGGTTAGCAACCGATTCTGCATCAAAACCCATATTTATTCACCGTGCAGCTGCATCGGGTTTCCTGACGCAACCGCATTCCTTATCTAAATATTTGGTCCAAAATCTGTAAATCGACCGGGAAGATGATTGAAATATTTCAACGATGTACTTTTTCGTCAGGCAAAGTGAAAAGCGCAGATAATACTTTGTGTATTGCCGAGCATTTTCGCAAAGCATAGCGGAAGCGACCGTCGATATCCTTTTTTCAACTTTCTCATCATCGACCTGGGGAGATGATTAAAAGCGGAATAAGTTTAGCGACGAGGTGCTTTTTCGTCAGGCAAAGTGAAAAGCGCAGGTAATACTTTGTGTATTGCCGAGCATTTTCACAAAGCATGGCGAAAAAACAACCGTCGATAAGCTTGTTCAAGCTTTTACATCATCGACCTTATTAATCAACAGGGAAAAATGCCTTGTGGACAGCGGAAACTGCCTTATCTGCATCGCCCGCATCGATGAGAACGGAGATCTTGATTTCGCTTGTGGAAATCATCTGGATGTTGATATCCTTTTCGTAAAGTGCCTCAAACATCTTGGAAGCTGTGCCGGGGTGAGTTTCCATACCTGCACCGACAACAGAAACCTTAGCAACGTTTGTGTCACATACGATGCTGCCATCCTCAAGGTCAAAGTAAGCCTTGATCGTCTCAACTGCAAGTTCACCGTTGGATTTAGCAACTGTGAATGTGATATCCTTTGTGTCGTTTCTGCCGACAGACTGAAGAATGATATCAACGTTGATATTCTTTGCAGCAAGCTTTGAGAAGAGTTTGAAAGCGATACCGGGTGTGTTGGGAACACCGATAACTGATATACGGGCAACGTCAGTGTCCTTTGTGACACCTCTGATTAACATTTTTTCCATTTTAGCTACCTCCTTAACGATTGTGCCGGGTACTCTCTTGAGGCTTGAAAGAACCTCTACCTCGACGTTGTATTTCTTGGCCATTTCGACCGAACGGTTGTTGAGAACCTGTGCGCCGAGCGTTGCAAGCTCGAGCATTTCGTCATATGTGATTTCTGCAAGCTTCTTTGCGCCTTCTACCTTGCGGGGGTCAGCTGTGTAGACACCCTCAACGTCGGTGAAGATCTGGCAACGGTCAGCGTGAAGAGCTGCTGCAATTGCAACCGCACTTGTGTCGGAGCCGCCTCTGCCGAGAGTTGTGATATCGTCAAAACCGTTGAGGCCCTGGAAGCCTGCTACGATAACGATATTTCTCTTGCCGATCTCGTTCTTGAGTCTTTCGGGCTGAACCGTCTTGATTCTGGCTGAGCCGTAAACATTGTCAGTTCTGAAGCCTGCCTGCCAGCCGAGAAGTGAAACGACCGGGTAGCCCTCTGCTTCAATTGCCATTGCAAGCAGTGCGCTTGACATCTGCTCGCCTGCGCTGAGGAGTGAATCCATCTCGCGCTTTGATGCCTTCGGATTAAGCTCTGCAGCCTTTTCGATAAGGTCGTCTGTTGTGTCACCCTGTGCGGAAACAACAGCAACAACATCATTGCCCTGCTTGTAGGTGTCGATGATGATTGAAGCAACGTTGCGTACACGGGCTGCATCAGCAACAGAGCTGCCGCCGAATTTCTGTACTATCAATCCCATTTATGATAACCTCCTGTGGTAACTGCCGCTTGTGCGACAGCCTTCAAAAGTAAATTTGAACCTGTTTATATTATATTACTGTACAACTCAATAATCCGTTACGCGGATCACGCTGCCGACCTCAAGGTTTGCAGCGGCAACCTTTGCGTCAAACTCACGCTGTGTGAGAGCGGATGTTATGAAGCCGAGCTCGTCTGCGGCTGCACCCTCGTAAGTGAGGTACTGAACCTCGCCGAACTGTGCGGCAACAGCCTGCTTAGCAGCATCAACGTCTGCAGCTGTTGCACGTACGAAGAAGGGATGTTTGATGTCGAGGTAATCAACAACGTAATCCTCTACGCTGTCCTCCCAGCCAAAGAACTTTCTGCGCTGTGTATGTCTTGCGCAGTCGATAACGTCAGCAACAACAGCACTTGCTGTCGGAAGCTTACCTGCGCCTCTGCCGTAGAACACAACGTCACCGAGTGCATCACCGCGCACAAGGATTGCGTTGAATACATCGTCAACACCTGCAAGCTGGCTGTGATTCTGAATGAATGCGGGCGAAACCATTGCGCTGATCTTGCCGTCGCCATAACGTGTTGCACGGCCGATGAGCTTGATTACACCACCCCATGCCTTTGCGTACTCGACGTCTGCCAGAGCAATCTTTGTGATGCCCTCTGTGTAGACTGAGTCGGGGTAAACATGCTTGCCGAAGCAGAGAGAAGCAAGGATACAGATTTTTCTGCAAGCGTCCTTACCCTCAACGTCAGCAGAGGGGTCACGCTCTGCATAGCCGAGCTCCTGTGCAATCTTGAGTGCAGCCTCAAAGGTCATACCGTCGTTGATCATCTTTGTGAGGATGAAGTTGGTTGTGCCGTTGAGTATACCTGCAATCTCATCTATTTCATTTGCTGCAAGGCAGCTGATGATCGGACGGATAATCGGGATGCCGCCGCCAACACTTGCCTCGAACATAAAGTTAACGTTCTTTTCTTCTGCTACCTTGAGCAGTTCGTTACCCTTTGCGGCAACAAGCTCCTTGTTTGAGGTAACAACGCTTTTGCCTGCCTTGAGGCAATCGAGAACAAACTCGTAAGCCGGATGAACACCGCCCATTGTTTCAACAACGATGCCGATTGTTTCATCGTTCAGAATGTCCTTGAAATCTTTTGTAAGGAGAGCCTCGTTCTCGTCACCGGGAAAATCACGCAGATCGAGAATGCGTGTGAGCTCAAGTGACTCCTGCATACTTTTTTTAACGATGCTTGCGTGGTTTTTTTTGAGCACTTCGGCAACGCCTGAACCGACGACACCGTAGCCCATAACTGCTATATTCATCTGTAATTCCTCCGAAGGGATTAGTTTATCTTGGGAGCTGATTTTTGCAAAAATATACACTTACCCAATAATACTTTGCTATTATAACACATTATAATAATATAATAAAGAGGAAAGCCGAAAAAATTCGCAATTTTATGTATAATTTACGTTGATTTTTGGCGCAATTTTCATTAAAAATCACCTTATTTGCAGCAAAAAGCTCCCCTTGGTTTCAAGGGGAGCCTAAGTGCATTTATCCGAGATATTTGTTGATTTTCGGGTCAATAAAAGCGTTGGGATTTTTCTCTCTTACATACCCGACAATTTCATTGAAAAGCTGCTTATGGTCACACATTACACAGCCGATAAGTGCGGGCTGATAAAAATCATCCGCCATTATGCGAAGGTTACACCGCCAAAAAAGAAGATCCCTGGAAAGCTCAAGCCGTGTGACGGTTGAATACGGCACAACAACCTCCTTACCGGGGTCACTTCCCTGAGAACCGAAGGGCGTTTTTTTGCCGGATTCGACAGAGCTTTTGTCCTTGACCCGAAAGCCCTTTAGTATAAAAGCCGTGTCCGTAAGCGTGACCTTTTCTTTAAGCGACGGCACAAAAATCAGCAAGAACAAAACAGCAAGAATAACTAACGCATAAAGGAAAACATTGCTCTGACCTGCATTGGGCACAAAGTAATAAATAATGCCGAGCAGTAACAGCATCAACACAAGCGACACAAGCGCCGAAAGCAGCGTAAGACCCATATTTCTCTTGTAAGTTTTCATTCTTATCATCTCCGAAGATATTTTACAATTATGTGCCGAAAAAGTCAAATACGGCTGTTTTCTCGTATTCAAAGCTGCATAATTATACGTTTTTGTTACCAAATTGGAATATTTTTGATATTTTGTAATCATTTTATTGTTGAAATCCGTTATTGTTTTGTAGTACAATCATCTTGCAAAATCTTAAACAAAAGGTGAAAACCAATGAAAATAAAAACAAAACTGCTCAGCTACGATGATGTTATGGCATTGCCGAGACCCGAGCACAAAAACCCCATAAAGCCGAATCCTCTGCTGACGGGTGTTGTAAGGCTTGCCGCAATCCCCGATATGCTGGCTACAAATTTCAAGTACACAGAGGAACGGATGGACTTAGTTAAGGACAAGCCCTGCCTTATCCTGATGAATCATTCCAGCTTCATCGACCTTAAAATCGTCTCTAAAATCTTCTATCCGAAGCAGTACGGAATCGTATGCACCTCCGACGGCTTTGTCGGAAAAAGGCAGCTTATGCGAATGATAGGCTGTATTCCGACACAGAAATTCGTCAGCGACTATACACTAATCGAAGACATAAAGTATATGCTTCACGAAAAGAACACAAGCGTGCTGATGTACCCCGAAGCCAGCTACTCTTTCGACGGCACAGCCACCGCCCTGCCCCGCAAGATGGGTGTGCTGCTCAAAAAGCTCAAGGTGCCTGTTGTTACAATCATCACAAAGGGCGCGTTTGCCCGTGACCCGCTTTACAATATGCTGCAGCTGCGCAAGGTCAACGTCAGCGCACACGTAAAATGCCTTGTAACAGCGGAAGAAATCAAAGAAAAGACCACTGCTCAGCTTGATGAAATGCTCGACAAGGAATTCAGCTTTGACAACTTCGAGTGGCAAAAAGACAACAAAATCGAAATAAATGAGCCTTTCCGTGCTGACGGACTTCACCGAATCCTCTACAAGTGCTGCGAATGCGGTGCCGAAGGTGAAACAGAAGGCAAGGGCACAAAGCTCACCTGCAAGCATTGCGGCAAGGAGTGGGAGCTCACACCGTTGGGCGAATTGAAAGCTATCGGATTTGAACCAAAATTCACCCATATTCCCGACTGGTATGCCTGGGAGCGCGCCTGCGTGCGAGAAGAGCTTGAAAACGGCACATACAGCCTTGAAACCGACGTTAAAATCGGTATGATGGTTGATTTCAAGGCAATTTATATGGTCGGCAACGGTCACCTGAGCCACAGCTTTGACGGATTCCGACTCACAGGCTGCGACGGCAAACTAGAATACTCACAGAATGCACTCGCAAACTACGGACTGTATTCAGACTACTTCTGGTACGAGCTCGGCGATATAATCTGCATCGGCAACAAAGATGCGCTCTACTACTGCTTCCCGCAGGATAACACACCCGTTGCAAAAACAAGAATGGCGGCAGAAGAGCTGTATAAGCTCACAAGGCAACGCAAAAAGAAAAAGCCCGCCGTACAGAAATAAATAAAACGTCATTTCAACCTTCAACTGTTGAAATGACGTTTATTTTTATATTTTCTGCCTGCCCTCAAGAGCTCTGAGCAGCGTTACCTCGTCAGCATACTCAAGGTCTGCGCCAACGGGCACACCATAGGCAAGGCGGCTTGTTTCAACACCCATCGGCTTGAGCAGGCACGAAATATACATCGCTGTAGCCTCACCCTCAACCGTCGGGTTAGTTGCCATAATTACCTCTTTAACCTCGCCGCTGCCCATTCGTGCAATAAGCTCCTTAATGTTCAGCTGCTCGGGGCCGATGCCGTTAAGCGGTGAAATAACACCACCCAGTACGTGATAAGTGCCGTTAAATTCGTGCGTACGCTCAATTGCGATAACATCTCTCGGGTCTTCAACAACGCATATAAGAGAAGCGTCTCTGTCTGCGCGTGAGCATATAGGACAAAGCTCATTCTCAGAAAGGTTACAGCACACCGAGCAACGGTGAATTTTTTCGTGAGCATCAAGAATCGCCTTGGCAAAGTTCTGCGCCTGTTCAGGGCTCATATTGAGCACGTGAAAGGCAAGACGCTGTGCCGTTTTGTGGCCTATGCTCGGCATACGCTCAAACTGCTCGATAAGTCGGGCAAGGCTTGCAACTTCGTACCCCATAATCAGAACAGACCGGGAATGCTCAGACCGCCCTTAGCCTTCTCCATACCCTGCATCATAGCATCCTCTGCCTTGCGAAGAGCCTCGTTAACTGCGGCAATAACAAGATCCTGAAGCATCTCAACCTCTTCGGGATCGACAGCTTCGGGGTTAATTTTGATATCCTTTACTACTTTTGCGCCTGTAACGGTTGCCTCAACAACACCGCCGCCTACAGAAGCTGTGAAATCGGTTGCTTCAACCTCTTCCTGCGTTTTCTGCATCTGGTCCTGCATATCCTGAAGTCTCTGGAGCATTGCAGCCTGACCGCCCTGAGGCGCACCGGGAATTCTTGCTTTCATCTTTATCTATCCTTTCATATTTGTTTCAGTTTGTTATTTTCACTCCCATTTCCCCTGCCTTGGCGATAAGAGCTGCCAACGGGTCAGCCGGAGCCTGGGACTCATCAGTCGGAGGCGGCGGTGCATCGGGAACGGGAGGATTTGACTTGTTTATACCTATTTTGTATTTTATGCCCGTGATATTGAATATCGCACGGCGCAGGTCAACAGAATTGTTATTCGTCTTGAGAAGCGCCGCAAGCGAATCATTGTTAGAATAAATAACAGCGTGGTCACCCTTGATATATGCTGTTGAGTTACTCAGAACACTTGCAAGCGGACGGTTGATACCCTTGAGTTCCTCAAGAACATCGGGCCAGCATCCCATCTCACCATCGGGGAGCTTTTCGGGAGCGGCAGGTGCGGCTGCCTGCGTCTGCTGTGCAGGCTCGTACTCCGCACTCGGTGCGGCAGACTTTGCCGCAACACCCGAACGAACCGAGCTTTCAAGCGCCGCGACACGCTTAAGAAGCGCATCGACGCTGCTGTCAAGGTTAGGCGAGCAAAGGCGAACAAAAGCCATCTCAGTTTCAACCCTGCGGTTAAGACCTTTTCGGAGGTTGCCCGAGGTAGATTCGAGCACACCGAGTATATACATAATCTGCTCAAGTGTGTAGCTGAGTGCCTGCTGTTCCATCTGTTTGAGCTCTGAGGCCGTGCAAACAATGAGACCCGCAGGCTCATTGACCGAGCGGATAATCATAAGGTTTCTGTAATGCTCAATAAGCTGATTGCAAAGCCTCTCCATATCGCAGGAGGAACTGTGAAGCTCATTGATTATGGCAAGAGCACGGGCACAGTCGCTGTTTCGGATGCATTCGGCAAGACTGAAAAGGTGATCCCTGCCGGTAAAGCCCGCAACGTTACTGACAAGCTGTGCGGTGATATTTTCACTCTGACCGACACATTGATCAAGCAGAGAAAGCGCATCACGCATACCGCCGTCTGCAACGCGGGCAATCAGCATAGCCGCCTCATCATCTACCGTAAATCCCTCACCTGCGGCAACCTCATTGATTCTACCTGCGATGTCATCCGGCTCAATGCGTTTAAAATCAAAGCGCTGGCAACATGAAAGAATTGTGGCAGGAAGCTTGTGAACTTCGGTCGTTGCAAGGATAAACTTAACGTGCTCCGGCGGCTCTTCAAGAGTTTTAAGAAGAGCATTAAAAGCACCAACGGAGAGCATATGAACCTCGTCGATGATATAAACTCTGTATTTTGCACGAACGGGAGTATAGTTTGCCTCTTCACGCAAATCACGGATATTATCAACACCGTTGTTACTTGCGGCGTCGATCTCAACAACGTCGAGTATGGCACCGGAATCAATACCGCGACAGACCTCACATTCGTTACAGGGGTTGCCATCGATAAGATTTTCGCAGTTAACAGCCTTGGCAAGTATCTTTGCGCAGCTTGTTTTACCCGTTCCTCTTGAGCCTGTAAAAAGATAGGCGTGGGCAAGCTTGCCTGCCTTCAGTTCATTCTGAAGCGTAACTGTAATATGGTTCTGACCTACAACGTCGCTGAATGTCTGCGGACGCCACTTGCGGTAGAGTGCACGGTACATCATAAGCCTGCCTTCCTTTCTGCTTAATTTAACAAAACAGCTTTGTCTTGGTCATGCAGTGTGCAGGCGGACTGTGGCGCACCGTGCGGTCTGCTTAATGCTGCTCGGTTCCCCGCCTGACATGGTTCGCAGTGCACCGTCGCACAGAACCCACACACCACATGACCAAAACAAAGCTGTAGTGGACAGATATTATTTCGTAACATTGGTATTATAATATATATCCTGCCCTTTTGCAAGCGTTTCAACCAAAAAAGTAAAAAAGAAAAGGGCCGAAAACAGTTTGCACTGCTTTCGGCTCTTATTAGATCGTGTTAACAGTTAATTATTCGTTGATGGAAACAACAACGCCTGAACCAACTGTACGGCCACCCTCACGGATAGCGAAACGGAGACCCTCTTCGATAGCGATGGGAGTGATGAGCTCAACGTTCATAACAACGTTGTCGCCGGGCATGCACATCTCAGTGCCTTCGGGAAGGCTGATAACACCTGTAACGTCTGTTGTTCTGAAGTAGAACTGAGGACGGTAGTTGTTGAAGAAAGGTGTATGACGGCCGCCTTCTTCCTTAGAAAGGACGTAAACCTGGCCGGAGAACTTTGTGTGGGGGTTGATTGAGCCGGGCTTTGCAAGAACCTGACCACGCTCGATCTCACTTCTCTGAACACCACGAAGAAGAGCACCGATGTTGTCGCCAGCCTCTGCATAATCGAGGAGCTTACGGAACATTTCGATACCTGTAACAACAGTCTTTCTTCTCTCGTCGGAAAGACCAACGATTTCAACTTCCTCACCTGTCTTGAGCTGACCACGCTCAACTCTACCTGTAGCAACTGTACCACGGCCTGTGATTGTGAAAACGTCCTCAACGGGCATGATGAAGGGAAGGTCTGCCTTACGGTCGGGTGTGGGGATGTAGCTGTCAACAGCAGCCATGAGCTCCCAGATGGGTGCACATGCAGGATCATCAGAAGATGTAGCCTCGAGAGCCTTAAGAGCGGAGCCCTTGATGATGGGTGTATCATCGCCGGGGAACTCGTACTCAGAAAGAGTCTCACGGATTTCCATCTCAACAAGCTCAAGGAGCTCTTCGTCGTCAACCTGGTCAACCTTGTTCATGAATACGATGATGTAGGGAACACCAACCTGGCGAGCAAGGAGAAGATGCTCTTTTGTCTGAGCCATGGGGCCGTCTGTGGAAGCGATAACAAGGATAGCGCCGTCCATCTGAGCAGCACCTGTGATCATGTTCTTGATATAGTCAGCATGGCCGGGGCAGTCAACGTGAGCGTAGTGACGTGTCTCTGTCTCGTACTCAACGTGAGCTGTGTTGATTGTGATACCACGCTCTCTCTCTTCGGGAGCCTTATCGATGTTTGCATAATCAACGAAGTCAGCCTGACCCTTAGAAGCGAGTGTCTTTGTGATAGCAGCTGTAAGAGTGGTCTTACCATGGTCAACGTGACCGATGGTACCAATGTTTACGTGGGGTTTGGTTCTTTCGAATTTTGCCTTTGCCATTGGAAATTTCCTCCTTTTTGGAAATAAATTTTAATTTGATCTGTCTGCATAAAGCAAACTTATTTTAACAATTCCTATAAAGAAATGCAAGTGTTTTGCAGAAAATTATAGGCAAAATAATCAGTTTCCGCTTCTTTCTTTAACGATAGCCTCGGAAATTGACTTCGGAACAGCCTCATAGTGGCTGGGCTCCATTGCGTACTGACCACGGCCCTGTGTCTTGGAACGAAGGTCTGTAGCATAGCCGAACATTGATGAGAGCGGTACAAAAGCGTTGACCTGTGTTGTGCCGGGACGTGTTTCCATACCCTGCATAACGCCGCGGCGAGAGTTAACGTCGCCGATAACGTCACCGAGATACTCATCTGGAACGATGATAGCAAGCTTCATCATGGGCTCCATAAGGATGGGGTTAGCTTTACGCATAGCATCCTTGAATGCCATTGAACCTGCAATCTTGAAGGCCATTTCTGAGGAGTCAACCTCGTGGTATGAGCCGTCGTAAAGTGTTACCTTAACGTCAACAACGTTGTAGCCTGCAAGTACACCGGACTGCATAGCGCCCTTGATACCTGCTTCTGCGGGGCCGATATATTCCTTTGGAATAGCACCGCCGACAACAGCGTTAACAAACTCGTAACCCTTGCCGGGGTTGGGCTCAACCTTAATCTTAACGTGACCGTACTGACCGCTACCGCCTGACTGACGCTTATACTTAGTATCCTGGTCAGCAGCTGTAGTGATAGTCTCTCTGTAAGCAACCTGGGGCTTACCTACGTTTGCCTCAACCTTGAACTCACGAAGAAGTCTGTCAACGATGATTTCGAGGTGAAGCTCACCCATACCTGCAATGATGGTCTGACCCGTCTCTTCGTCAGTGTAGCACTTGAAGGTCGGATCTTCCTCAGCCAGCTTCTGAAGGGCAATACCCATCTTCTCCTGGCCTGCCTTGGTCTTGGGCTCGATTGCAACACGGATAACAGGCTCCGGGAATTCCATTGACTCGAGAATAACCGGGTTGTTCTTGTCGCAAAGTGTATCACCGGTGGTGGTGTTCTTGAGACCTACTGCTGCAGCGATATCACCGGCGTAGCAAGTTTCGATCTCTTCTCTCTTGTTTGAGTGCATCTGCAGGATTCTGCCCATACGCTCATTGTTATCCTTAACAGAGTTATAAACGGTTTCACCGGCATTGATCTTACCTGAGTAAACTCTGAAGAAGCAGAGCTTACCAACGAAGGGGTCTGTAGCGATCTTGAATGCAAGAGCTGCAAAGGGCTCGTCATCAGATGAGTTTCTGACCTCTTCTTCTTCTGTATCGGGATTTACACCCTTGATAGCCTCGACGTCTGTGGGAGCGGGCATGTAATCGATGATAGCATCGAGAACCTGCTGAACGCCCTTGTTACGGTAGGAAGTACCGCAAACGACGGGAACCATCTCGTTGTTGATTGTTGCCTTACGGATGCACGTCTTGATTTCTTCAACTGTGAGCTCCTCACCGTCGAAGTATTTCATCATAAGCTCGTCATCCTGCTCTGCAACCTTTTCGATGAGCTCATCGTGATACTGCTGAGCAATCTCCTTGAGATCATCCGGAATCTCTTCGATTCTCTCGTCGAGACCCTTATCGTCATAGTAGACAAATGCACGCATTTCAACAAGGTCGATCATGCCTTTGAAGTCTGATTCAGAACCGATGGGGAGCTGAATCGGAACAGCATTACACTTCAGTCTGTCCTTGATCATAGAAAGAACGTTGTAGAAGTCTGCGCCCATAATGTCCATCTTATTGACATAGATCATTCTCGGAACGCGATACTTGTCCGCCTGGCGCCAAACAGTCTCAGACTGGGGCTCAACGCCGCCCTTAGCGCACATAACAGTGACAGAACCGTCGAGAACTCTGAGCGAACGCTCAACCCCAACAGTAAAGTCAACGTGACCGGGAGTGTCAATGATATTGACTCTGTGATTTTTCCAGAAACAAGTTGTAGCAGCAGATGTGATTGTGATACCACGCTCCTGCTCCTGCTCCATCCAGTCCATTGTTGCTGTACCGTCGTGGGTTTCACCGATCTTGTGAGTCTTTCCTGTGTAGAAAAGAATACGCTCGGTTGTTGTTGTTTTACCGGCATCAATGTGAGCCATGATACCGATATTTCTGGTCATTTCCAAAGATACCTGTCTAGGCATATTATCCTCCATTTGCCGCGCAAAAGGGTTTACGCTGAAAGTAGCTTTTCAGTAAGATTACCAACGGAAATGTGAGAAAGGCTTGTTGGCTTCTGCCATCTTGTGGGTATCTTCCTTCTTCTTGAATGCAGAACCTGTTCCGTTTACTGCGTCCATGATCTCGTTTGCAAGTCTTTCCTTCATTGTTCTCTCGGAACGCTGACGGCTGTAAAGTGTGATCCAACGCAGACCGAGGGTCTGTCTTCTTTCGGGACGAACCTCCATGGGAACCTGGTAGGTTGCACCGCCGACACGGCGAGCCTTAACCTCGAGAACGGGCATTACGTTTTCCATAGCTGCCTCAAAAACCTCAAGGGGCTCCTTGCCTGTCTTTTCCTTAACGATTTCGAATGCGTCGTATACAATCTTCTGAGCGACACCCTTCTTACCGTCGTACATTACGCTGTTGATTAAGCGTGTTACAAGTTTTGAGTTATAAAGCGGATCGGGCAAAACATCACGTTTTGCAATCTGGCCTCTTCTTGGCACTTCGCTTCCCTCCTTCACAAATATAATGATATCATAGGTACTCGAGTGACTAAATTCTCGTGGCGCCAATGGAGAGCAGATATAATGTATATATATTGAACTCTCGCATTGGTTGCGTTCAGGCCTATGCACTGAACACAGCCTGCTAAGAAGAATTTTGTCTGTTGATTGGTCCGTTAACTTAAAACGGAATTACTTTTTGGCTGCCTTAGGACGCTTTGCACCGTACTTTGAACGGGACTGCATTCTGCCGTTAACACCCTGAGTATCGAGTGTACCACGGATAATGTGGTAACGAACACCGGGAAGGTCCTTAACACGGCCGCCACGGATGAGAACAACGCTATGCTCCTGCAGGTTGTGACCAACACCGGGGATGTAAGCTGAAACTTCAATACCGTTTGTAAGACGTACTCTGGCGATCTTACGAAGAGCTGAGTTCGGCTTCTTGGGTGTAGCTGTCTTAACTGCTGTGCAAACGCCTCTCTTCTGCGGAGAATCCTTATCGGTCATAACATTCTTGTGGGAGTTGAGACCCTTAAGAAGTGCAGGAGCCTTCGGCTTCTTTTCGATAGTTTCTCTGCCGTTGCGAACAAGCTGATTAAAGGTTGGCAACAGTTAGCATCTCCTTTCTTGTGTATTTTTTATAAAAAAGCCTTTTGCCGGTTGCCCCTTTTTGTGAGGAGCAACCAGCAGACTTCTCTAACATGGCACAGTAAACTATTTTAGCACTAAAACCTCTGTTTTGTCAACACTTTCAACAAAGATTTATGCAAAATTTAGTCAGTTTCGCCTAAAGGAGTTTCATCTTCCTCAACTCTCGTGGAGTAAACTTCGACATCGCTGTAGCACTTCATACCCGTACCTGAGGGAAGAAGCTTACCGATGATAACGTTCTCCTTAAGACCCAAGAGGTTATCTGTCTTGCCCTTGATTGCAGCATCCGTGAGAACCTTTGTTGTCTCCTGGAATGATGCAGCGGACATAAACGAATCTGTTGCAAGTGAAGCCTTTGTGATACCGAGAAGGACAGTTGAGCCCTTTGCTTCTCTGAGCTTTTCACCTGTTTCGTTTTCTCTTCTGTGCACCTCTTTGTTTGCCTTAATGATGTCACGTGCATCGACAACTGTACCGGGAAGAAGATCTGTATCGCCTTCTTCGACAACCTTCTTCTTTCTCATCATCTGGCGTACGATAACTTCGATATGCTTATCGTTGATATCAACACCCTGTCCACGGTAGGTGCGCTGAACTTCTTTGATGAGGTAATCGTGAACAGCCTCATCTTTGAGAACTGCAAGAATATCGTGCGGATTGCGTGAACCCTCAGTAATGTCGTCGCCGGCCTTGATTGTCTGACCTTCCTTAACGCATACGCGAAGTCCGTATGTGATGAGATAGTCACGCTCTTCGCCGTTATCAGGGTTTGTAACGACAACGTGCTGGCTCTGCTTGATCTTCTTGAAGGAAACAACACCGTCGATCTCACTGATAATAGCAAGTGTCTTGGGCTTACGTGCTTCAAAGAGCTCTTCAACTCTGGGAAGACCCTGTGTAATATCTGCCTGAGAAGCAACACCACCGGTGTGGAACGTTCTCATTGTAAGCTGTGTACCGGGCTCACCGATTGACTGTGCAGCGATGATACCGACAGCTTCACCGACTGTAACGGGAGCGCCTGTTGCGAGGTTGGAGCCGTAGCACTTGATACATACGCCATGCTCAGCCTCACAAGTGAGGAGTGAGCGGATCTTAATCTGTGCACGTTCGCCTGCAGGTGTGTGTGCTCGTACATAATCAGCAACTCTCTTGCCATCTTCCTCTGTCATCATCTTGTCACAGCTCATTACAAGCTCATCGCCGTCTTTGAGGTCCTCAAGCAGATATCTGCCTGTAAGACGCTCGGCAAGGTCTTCAATAACTCTGTGTCCGTCATCAATGTCGTAGACATAGACACCGTCGTGGCAGTGACAATCCTCATCATGGATGATAACATCCTGAGAAACGTCAACGAGACGACGTGTAAGGTAACCGGAGTCAGCCGTACGAAGAGCGGTATCAGCAAGGCCCTTACGTGCACCACGTGAAGAAATGAAGTACTCGAGGATGTTAAGACCCTCTCTGTAGTTTGCACGAATCGGAATCTCGATAGTCTTACCTGCCGTGTTAGCAATAAGACCACGCATACCTGCGAGCTGACGAAGCTGAGCTTCGTTACCACGGGCACCGGAATCGAGCATCATGTTAATCGGGTTATACGGATCAAAGCCGTCCTTAAGAGCCTGTGCAACCTTATTTGTACACTCTTCCCAAGTTTTGATGACTTCTCTGGAACGCTTATCATTACTGATATGGCCCATATTGTAATCCGTTGTGATTTTGTCAATTCTGGTTTCTGCCTCTTCCAGATAGTCAGCTTTCTCCTGCGGAATTGTAGCGTCAAAGACCGAAACCGTGAGACCGGAAATTGTAGAATACTTGTAGCCCTGAGCCTTGATCTTATCAAGGACCTCGGCGGTAACAGCCATGCCGTGCTTCTTGATACAGCTCTCGATAACCCTGCCGATCGTCTTCTTCTTAGCAATCATGCTGACAGCATCCTTGAATGCCTTATTATCATCCTTGATAGCGTCGAAATCGACATCGCTGATATCACCGAACTCGAGCTTGAACATATCGTCCTCAGTCTCGCGCTTTACAAGTCCGAGATCCTGCGGAACGGGATCATTGAAAAGAACACGGCCGAGTGTTGTCTGAAGGAGCTTGGAACGGACCTTACCGTTAATCTCCTTTGTCATACGAATCTTGACGATTGAGTGAAGAGTAATAACACCCTCATCATACGCCATAATTGCCTCATTAACGTCGCGGAAAATCTTGCCCTCACCGGGTTCGCCTCTCTTGACAAGAGTCATATAGTACGAACCGAGAATCATATCCTGTGTAGGAACAGCAACGGGCTTACCGTCAGACGGCTTAAGGAGGTTATTGGCAGCGAGCATAAGGAAACGTGCCTCTGCCTGTGCCTCTGCTGAAAGCGGAACGTGAACAGCCATCTGGTCACCGTCGAAGTCGGCGTTGAAAGCTGTACATACGAGGGGATGGAGCTTGATAGCTCTACCCTCAACAAGAACGGGCTCGAAAGCCTGGATACCGAGTCTGTGAAGCGTAGGAGCACGGTTGAGCATAACGGGGTGATCCTTGATTACAACCGAAAGAGCATCCCATACCTCGGGGCTTGAACGCTCTACCTTCTTGCGAGCTGTTTTGATATTGAGAGCAACCTTAGTATCAATAAGGCGCTTCATTACGAAGGGCTTAAAGAGCTCAAGAGCCATCTCTTTGGGAAGACCGCACTGATAAATCTTAAGCTCGGGGCCGACAACGATAACCGAACGACCTGAGTAGTCAACACGCTTACCGAGAAGGTTCTGACGGAAACGACCCTGCTTACCCTTAAGCATATCGGAAAGGGACTTGAGCGCACGGTTATTGGCACCCGTAACGGGTCTGCCTTTTCTTCCGTTATCTATAAGTGAGTCAACAGCCTCCTGAAGCATTCTCTTTTCATTGCGTACAATGATGTCGGGAGCACCGAGTTCGAGCAGGCTCTTAAGACGGTTGTTTCTGTTGATAACTCTGCGGTACAGATCATTGAGATCAGAAGTTGCAAATCTGCCGCCATCAAGCTGAACCATAGGACGAAGATCAGGCGGAATAACAGGAATTGCATCCAGAATCATCCACTCGGGTCTGTTGCCGGACTGCTTGAATGCTTCGACAACCTCAAGTCTCTTGAGGATTCTTGCACGCTTCTGGTTGTATGTCTTCTGGCTGTTTGAGCTGCTTGCAAGTCCGCCGAGCTCATCATACTCAGCGCGAAGCGTATTGTTAAGCTCATCAATATCGATTTCAGCAAGAAGCTCCTTAATGGCCTCCGCACCCATACCTGCGCGGAAGTTATCGCCGAGCTTTTCGTGCCAATCTCTGTATTCGCTCTCGGAAATAATCTCACACTTCTTGAAGGGAGACATACCGGGATCAATTACAATAAACTTTGCAAAATAAAGAACTTTATCAAGAGCCTTGGGAGAAATATCAAGAATGAGAGCCATTCTTGACGGAATACCCTTGAAGTACCAGATATGTGACACCGGAGCAGCAAGCTCAATGTGGCCCATACGCTCACGGCGAACCTTTGCTCTGGTAATTTCAACGCCGCAGCGTTCACATACCTTGCCCTTGTCACTCATACGCTTATGCTTACCGCAGTGACACTCCCAGTCCTTCATCGGTCCGAAGATTCTCTCGCAGAAAAGACCTTCCTTTTCGGGCTTGAGAGTTCTGTAATTGATGGTTTCGGGCTTTGTTACCTCACCGTGTGACCATTCTCTGATCTTTTCGGGAGAGGCAAGAGCTATCTGTATAGATTCAAAGGTAATTTCGTTTGTATTGTTATCCATTAAAACGACCTCTTTTCCTAATTAGTTTTTAAGAACTGTTTGATTATTCGTCACTGTCGCTATCATCATCAGCATCAGCATAAACGCCGACAGATGAGCCTAAATCGTCATCGTCTCTATCAAGCTCTTCTATGCTCTTTGCTGAGAAGCCGTGAGCAGTTTCAGCATCGTTTACTGTGCTGAATGCTTCACTGTCGATGCTGTGAGAAATATTATCATCATCAAATGTCTGTCTGAGGTCAATTTCATTTTTGTCAGCATCAAGAACCTTGATATCAAGGCCAAGTGACTGAAGTTCCTTAATAAGAACCTTAAATGATTCAGGAACACCGGGCTTGGGTATGTTAAGACCCTTTGAAATAGCCTGGTATGTCTTTACACGGCCGACAACATCGTCTGACTTAACGGTGAGAATCTCCTGAAGAGTATAAGCTGCACCGTATGCTTCAAGTGCCCAAACTTCCATTTCACCGAATCTCTGGCCACCGAACTGAGCTTTACCGCCCAGAGGCTGCTGAGTAATGAGTGAGTACGGACCTGTTGAACGGGCATGAATCTTATCGTCAACGAGGTGGAGAAGCTTGAGGTAATACATAATACCTACTGTTACGGGGTTGTCAAACTGCTTACCTGTTCTACCGTCTCTGAGGATTGACTTACAGTCGCTGCGAAGCTGGAATACATCCTCTTCGTTAAACTCTTCGCCACGCTCAAGAGCCTTGGCTTTTGCTTCTTCCATAAGCTTTGCGTTGGCCATCTTGAATGTTTCGATAATATCGTCTTCGTTTGCGCCGTCAAACACGGGAGTCATAACCTTAACGCCCATTGTCTTGGCAGCAAAACCGAGGTGAACCTCAAGAACCTGACCGATATTCATTCGGCTGGGAACACCGAGGGGATTAAGAACGATATCAAGAGGAGTACCGTCAGGAAGGAAGGGCATATCTTCCTGCGGAAGAATTCTGGAAACAACACCCTTGTTACCGTGACGACCTGCCATCTTATCACCGACAGAGAGCTTACGCTTCTGGGCAATATAGCAACGTACTACCTTGTTAACGCCGGGGTTGAGTTCATCGCTGTTCTTCTCACGTGTAAATACTTCTCTTCCGACAACAATGCCGTACTCACCGTGAGGAACACGGAGTGAAGTATCTCTGACTTCTCTTGCCTTCTCACCGAAGATTGCACGAAGAAGTCTTTCTTCGTTTGTCAGCTCGGTCTCACCCTTGGGTGTTACCTTACCGACAAGGATATCACCGGAACGCACCTCTGCGCCGACGCAGATAATACCGTCTTTGTCGAGATTCTTAAGCACGTCGTCGCCAACGTTCGGGATATCTCTTGTGATATCTTCCGGACCCTGCTTTGTTTCACGTGCTTCAACCTCATATTTTTCAATGTGGATTGATGTATAAACATCATCGCGAACGAGTTTTTCATTTATAAGAACAGCATCCTCGTAGTTATAACCTTCCCAGGTCATAAATCCGATGAGTGCATTCTTGCCGAGGCTGATTTCGCCGAGGTCTGTTGCAGGACCGTCAGCGATAACCTGCATAGCCTCTACTCTATCACCTGAATTAACAACGGGACGCTGGTTGATACATGTACCCTGGTTAGAACGCTGGAACTTTGTAAGCTCATATCCGTCAACAGCGCCTTCATCGGTTAAGATTTCGATTCTTTCTGCGCTGACATAAGTTACGGTACCTGCGTTTCTTGCTACGACCGAAGCACCGGAGTCAACAGCAGCCTTGTACTCCATACCTGTTGCGACGATGGGAGCCTCAGACTTGAGAAGCGGAACAGCCTGCTTCTGCATGTTGGCACCCATAAGTGCACGGTTGGCGTCATCGTTCTCAAGGAAGGGAATCATTGCTGTTGCAACGGAAACAACCATCTTGGGAGAAACGTCCATAAAGTCAACTTTGCTGTTTTCGATATCGAGGAACTCGTCACGGAAACGTGCATTGACTCTGGCATTCTTAAAGCGGTTATTCTCATCGAGAGGCTCATTAGCCTGAGCAACGATATAGTTATCTTCAACGTCAGCTGTCATATATACAACTTCGTCAGAAACAACACCTGTCTCCTTGTTAACCTTACGGTAAGGAGCTTCGATAAAGCCATATTCATTGATTCTTGCAAACGTTGCAAGGTGAGAGATAAGACCGATGTTTGGTCCTTCAGGAGTCTCAATGGGACACATACGGCCATAGTGGCTGTAGTGAACGTCACGAACCTCGAAGCCTGCACGCTCACGGTTAAGACCGCCTGGGCCGAGAGCTGAAAGACGACGCTTATGAGTCAGCTCTGAAAGCGGGTTTGTCTGATCCATAAACTGTGAAAGCTGTGAAGAACCGAAGAACTCCTTTATAGCAGCAGTCACGGGGCGGATGCTGATGAGGCTCTTGGGAGTAAGAGTTTCGTCGCCCTGAGCCTGCATTGACATACGCTCACGAATTACTCTCTCCATTCTGGAGAAGCCGATTCTGAACTGGTTCTGGAGGAGCTCGCCTACACAGCGGATACGTCTGCTGCCGAGGTGATCTATATCGTCCTTACTGCCGAGTCCGTTAGCAAGGCAGTTGAGATAGTTGATGGATGCGAAGATATCCTCGCGGACAACGTGTTTGGGAATAAGGTCGTTACAGTTCGCTTTAAGTGTTGCGAGAATTTCATCATCGGACCACTTTTCAGCCTGTGCTGCTTCAACGATGGGCTTAAGAACCTTGAAGCTTACCTTCTCGTTGATAGCTGCATCCTCAAGCTGCTCCTTGGTGAACTGCGGGAAGTATGTGCCGATATCAACCATACCGTTGGAGATAATACAGATGCGCTTGCCGTCAACGTCAACGTAAACCTTGCTTACGCCCTCCTGCTCAATCTCATATGCTCTGTCTTTTGTAATAAGCTCACCGGGCTCTGCAAGGATCTCACCTGTTGCCTCGCTGAAAATCATATCTGCTACTCTGCAGCCGGCAAGTCTGTCTGAAAGAGCGAGCTTCTTGTTGTACTTATAACGACCTACGCGGGAAAGATCGTAGCGGTGTGCATCGAAGAAAAGGTTGTCGATATAAGTCTGAGCTGTATCGATCGTCGGGGGTTCACCGGGACGAAGCTTACGGTAAACCTCAAGGATAGCTTCTTCGGCATTTTTGGGTCCGCCTGCTACAAGTGCACCCTTCTCGTTTCTTTCCTTCTCAAGTGTAACAGCGATTCTTTCATCATCGCCGAACATATCGAGAATATCTTCATTTGTGCCTCTGCCAAGATCAGTGCCGCAGAAAAGAGCACGAATAAAGGTTGTAACGAAAATCTTCTTTGCCTTATCAATTCTGACAAAGTAGATGTCGTTCTGGTCAGTTTCAAACTCAAGCCATGCACCTCTGTTAGGGATGATCTGTGTGCTGTAAAGCTTTGTACCGACCTTGTCATAATCAACCTTGAAGTAAACGCCGGGAGAACGAACAAGCTGAGAAACAATAACACGCTCTGCACCGTTGATAACAAAAGTGCCGTTTTCTGTCATAATGGGGAATTCACCCATATAGACTTCGTCTTCGATCGGCTCAGCGCTGTCCTTGTTATGAAGAACAGCAACTACCCTCAGACTTGTTGAGTAAGTAGTTTCGTGCTTCTTACACTCAGAAATGGTGTATTTAGGATTGGGGTCCATGGTGAAGCTTTTGAACTCAAGCGAGAGCTTACCGGAATAATCGGTAATGTTGATATCGCGAAGAACCTCATTCAGTCCTTTTTCGATGAACCAACGGTAAGATTCCTTTTGGATCTCAAGGAAATTAGGCATGCCCATAATTTCTTTGTTGCTACCGTAGCTCAATCTCTCGATTTCGCCCTGCTTGATCATTTTGGCTGCTTTTGCCATAGGCAAATCACTCCATTCTTTTTCTATATCGCATTTAGAACTTTGACCGAAAATTGCTGTAATCCTTTGGTGGTTTTGCACAACCAAATTATTGCTTACAGTTAAAAAACGCTATAATTCCAATTTAACTGTAATTTCGTATTATAGAGCATATTTTTCAAAATGTCAAGGAGTTTTTCTGCGATTATCAATGGTTTTTAGCTGATTTTGGAAGTTTTTTTGTATTTTTTTAGTTAATTTTTGATTAGTTCAAAAAAAGCAAAAATGCACACATCCGCTCTGTATAGGACTCAACGCCCTGTACGCGAGGTGAAGTGTGCACATTTTTTTATTTGTATCAAATTAACCAAGCTTGTTGAGGAAAGCCTTTGTTCTCGCCGATTTTGGATTCACAAGAACCTCCTGCGGCGTACCCTCTTCCTCAATAACACCATCTGCCATAAAGATAACTTTATCTGAAACGTTTCTGGCAAAATCCATTTCATGAGTAACGATAACCATTGTACAGCCTTTGTCCTTAAGCTCTCTGATTACGTTCAGAACCTCCTGAGTAAGCTCAGGGTCAAGCGCTGAAGTAGGCTCATCAAAAAAGAGGATCTTGGGATTCAGCGCAAGAGCACGCGCGATTGCAACACGCTGCTGCTGACCGCCGGAAAGCTGACAAGGATAAAAATCGACCTTTTCCTGAAGTCCGACGCTTGCAATAATCTCGCGTGCCTTCGACTCAATCTCGGCCGGAGTGCCTTTCTTGAGGAGAGTAGGCGCAAGAGTAAGATTTTCGAGCACGGTATACTGCGGAAAGAGATTGAAGTTTTGAAACACAAGTCCGAAATTCAGTCTGTTCTCTCTGATTTTCTCTTCTGTCAGTCTAACGGTACTGCTGCTGTCAAAAAGGACATCGCCGTCAACCTCAATCTTTCCGTTGTTAATGGATTCAAGGAAGTTGAGGCACCTGAGCAGCGTTGTCTTACCGCTGCCGGAAGAACCGATAATCGACAGAACCTCACCTTTTTCGAGAGTGAAGCTGATATCTTTCAGAACTTCGGTCTTACCAAAGCTTTTTCTTATATTACTTACTTTTAATATCGACATAGCTTAACTCCTGAAATAGCTCAACTTTTTCTCTGCCTTGCTGAGGACTACCGTAAGAATACCTACAAACACAAGATAGAAGACACCCGTAAAGAACAGCGGCCAGATCATTGCCTTTGTTGCTGCAAGCTCTTTGGCGTTTTTTATGATTTCGCAAACCATAATGCAGTTTGCAAGTGCTGTGTCCTTAATGAGTGTGATTATCTCGTTTGACATAGGCGGAACAATACGCTGAATAACCTGCTTGAGAATAATCTTTCTGAAAATCTGCGACTTGGTAAGGCCAAGGACGTAGCCTGCCTCATACTGGCCTTTTGATATTGACTCGATGCCTCCACGGTAAATCTCGGAAAAATAGCAGGCATAGTTTATTGTGAAGGCAATAAGTACCGCTGTGATTCGTCCCATATCGGGAATACCGTATTCGATAAACATATGGCGGTCAATCTGTCCGAAAATCTGATAATCAAAGAGCAGACCGGGCACATAGTAGATGATGAATATCTGAAGCATAAGAGGAATACCTCTTACAACCCAGACGATCACCTTTGAAATTGATTTGATAATTTTAAAACGGCTCATTGAACAAAAGGCTATAGGCAAACCAAGCGGTGCGCCGCAAAGCAGCGTCACCGCAAAGATAAGCAAAGATATTTTAAAGCCGTCGAACAAAAAAGCCGTGACTTCTAAAAAGGTCATACTTTAACTCCGGTTAATTATATCTTTAAAAAAAATTACTGCTGGTCAGAGTAATCTGTGATAGCTGTGTTAGCAACACCGTACTTCTCTGCAAGAGCTGCGATTGTGCCGTCAGCTGCGAGAGCTACAAGCTGTGCATTAACCTGTGCTGTGAGCTCGCTGCCCTTCTTGAAGCCGATTGCATAGTACTCAACGTCGCTTGAAAGCTCTTCAACGATTGCAAGGTCAGCATAGTCGCCCTTACCAACGTATGATTTTGCAAGCTGAGCGTCAACAACTGCGAAATCAGCTGTGCCTGCCTTGATCTCTGTGAGGCATTCTGTCTGCTTGATGAAGCCCTTGAAGGTTGTGCCCTCAAATGCCTTAGCATATGTTTCGCCTGCTGAACCGCTTTCAGCAACGCCGAACTTACCGTTGAGGTCTGCAGCTGTCTTGATGCCTGAATCAGCCTTAACAACTACAACCTGGCGGTTCTCCATATAATTGTAGGAGAAATCTACCTTCTCTGAACGCTGAACACCGTCATCATCTGCTGTGTTGCATGTGAAGCCGTTCCATACGCAGTCGATTGTGCCTGAGTCAAGGTCTGTGTACTTGCTGCTCCACTCAATCTCCTGGAAAACAACCTTGTAGCCAAGGTTACCGAAAACTTTCTCTGCAAGCTCTGTATCGAAGCCTACAAGCTTACCGCTTTCATCGACGTAGTTCATCGGCTCATAAATTGTATAACCGACAACAACTGTTTTCTCGCTGCCGCCGCAGGCTGCAAAGCAGAATACCATTGAAAGTGCAAGGAGAAGTGCTATAAACTTTTTCATAATGAATACACCCTTTCGTTTTTCTTTAGTGTGATAGTATGTTAACATATTAGCGCGCTAAAGTAAAGGCTTTTTTCATATTTCGGCACTTTAACACAAGCGACAATATGCAATTGACCGGTTTTTGCCATATTCATCAAACCTTATATATTCAGACAAAAAAACACACCCTGCCATAAGACAGAGTGTGTTTAATTTAAGCACTCAGATTGAATCTAAAGTCAAATACTTACTTAGAAGCTTTCTTTTCCTTTGTCTTCTTCTCTTCAACCTTGTCGTCGCCTACGAGCTCGATGATGCACATCTCTGCTGCGTCGCCGCGGCGGGGGCCGGTCTTGATAATACGGCAGTAACCGCCGTTAACATCCTTGTACTTGGGGGCGATTTCGTCGAAAAGCTTTTTGACAACATCTTCCTTTGTAACAAAAGCAAGAGCCTGACGCTTTGCAGCGAGAGTGTTGTCCTTAGCGACAGTGATCATTTTTTCTGTTAAAGAACGTACTTCCTTAGCTCTTGTAACGGTAGTTTCGATCTTGCCGTTCTCCAAGAGATAAGTGACCATTGCGCGAAGCATAGCCTTACGGTGATCGCTGGCTCTGCCGAGCTTTCTTGTACCGGGCATTTAAATCACTCCTTTGCGATAAATAAAGGGCTAATAGTTGTGTTGATTATTCTTCGTCCTTACGAAGTACAAAGCCAAGAGACTTGAGCTTTGCAACAACTTCGTCAAGAGACTTCTTGCCAAGGTTACGAACCTTCATCATATCCTCTTCGGACTTGCTGATAAGGTCCTCAACCTTGTTTATTCCGGCTCTCTTCAAACAGTTGAAGGAGCGCACGGAGAGGTCAAGTTCCTCAATGGTCATCTCCAGCTTCTTTTCGATTACATCGTCGTCCTTAACGACCATAACCTCTGTGTCAAACGCTTCATCTGACAAATCTCCGAAGAGACTGAGATGCTCGTTGAGGATCTTGGCGCCGAGAGAAACGGCCTCTTTAGCATTGATGGTTCCATCGGTAAGCACTTCGAGAGTGAGCTTATCGAAGTCAGTAATCTGACCGCGACGTGTGTTCTCTACTGTGTAGTTCACCTTAAGAACGGGTGTATAGATTGAATCCACAGCAATGACACCGATGTCGCCTGAAACAAGTGCCTTATTCTGATCAGCAGAAACGTAACCGCGGCCCTTGCTGCATACAAGCTCCATTCTTACGTGAGCATCTGCATCAAGCGTTGCAATCGGCAGCTCGGGATTGATAATATCAACTTCGCCGCCTGTTTCGATGTCGCCTGCAGTAAGAACACGTGTACCGGAAGCATTGATGTACATTGTCTTGGGACCGTCACCGTGGATCTTGAGAATTACGCTTTTAAGATTGAGCACGATCTCGGTAACATCTTCTTTGACGCCCTTGATTGTTGAGAACTCATGGCTTACACCGTCAATCTTAACAGATGTAATTGCGTAACCGGGGAGTGAGGAAAGCAGGACTCTTCTAAGGCTGTTGCCCAGAGTTGTGCCGTAACCACGCTCCAGCGGTTCAAGTACAAATTTGCCGTAATCCCCACTTGCACTGAATTCGACAGTTTCGATCACGGGTTTCTCGATACCTACGCTGAATTCGGCTGTTTCGCTTGTGGGCTTCTCGATTCCTATCATTCAAAACCCTCCTTAAAAAATTGAGTAAAATTGGCAGAAACTCCAATACATTATTTAGAGTAGAACTCAACGATAAGATGCTCTTCAACGGGAGTAGCGATCTGCTCGCGATCGGGAAGAGCTACAATCTTTGCTGTTGCAGCCTCTGCATTAAGGTCAAGCCACTGGGGAACAGGACGACCGTCGGACTCAAGAAGAGCCTTGAACTTGTCGCTTTCCTTGCTCTTAGACTTGATGGCAACCTCGTCACCGGCCTTTGTAAGGTATGACGGAATGTCAACCTTCTTGCCGTTGACAGTGAAATGGCCGTGAGTTACAAGCTGTCTTGCCTCTGCACGGGAGTTAGCCCAACCGAGGAGATAAACGATGTTATCAAGACGGCTTTCGCAGATTCTGAGCAGGTTCTCACCTGTAACGCCCTGACGGCGCTCAGCCATAAGGAAATACTTGTGGAACTGACCTTCCTGAATACCGTAGTAACGCTTAGCCTGCTGCTTTGCGCGAAGCTGTACGCCGTACTCGGAAGTCTTCTTGCGGCTCTGGCCGTGCTGACCGGGAGCGTACTGACGACGCTCGAGAGCACACTTGCCTGTGTAGCATCTTGCACCCTTGAGGAAAAGCTGCTTACCCTCGCGGCGGCAAAGCTTCCAAACCGCACCTGTATATCTTGCCATAGTAATTACACCACCTGAAAAATAAGGTTATACGCGCCTTCTCTTGGGGGGACGGCAGCCATTGTGAGGAATGGGAGTTACGTCCTTGATCATGCTTACTTCAAGACCTGCAGTCTGAAGAGCTCTGATTGCAGCCTCACGGCCTGCGCCGGGGCCCTTAACGTAAACTTCAACATACTTCATACCGTGCTCCATAGCAGCCTTTGCAGCTGTTTCAGCAGCGGTCTGTGCTGCGAAAGGAGTGGACTTTCTTGAACCTCTGAAGCCCATCTCGCCTGCGCTTGCCCATGATACAGCATTACCCTGTGTATCGGTAATAGTTACGATAGTGTTGTTGAAGGTGGATTGAATATGAGCAGCACCACGCTCGATGTTCTTACGCTCACGGCGTCTACGAGTTGCGCCGGCCTTCTTAACATTAGCTTTTGCCATTTTTCTTCCTCCTTCACTTACTTTTTCTTGTTAGCGATCGTCTTCTTCGGGCCCTTACGTGTACGAGCATTTGTCTTAGAACGCTGACCTCTTACGGGAAGGTTCTTGCGATGACGTACGCCGCGGTAGCTGCCGATTTCGATGAGTCTCTTGATATCGAACGATGTCTCTGTTTTGAGATCACCTTCGACCTTTAAGTTGTGGTCGATATACTCACGGAGCTTGGAAACTTCATCTTCTGTGAGATCCTTAACTCTCGTGTCGGGATTAATACCGGTAGCCGCAATGATATCGTTTGCGGTCTTGGGACCTATACCGTAGATGTAAGTGAGTCCGATTTCAACTCTCTTATCTCTGGGCAGGTCGACACCTGATATACGTGCCATTTTACAGTTGCACCTCCGTTAATGTTTGCGCCAGATTAACCCTGACGCTGCTTGTGCTTCGGGTTTTCACAGATAACCATGATCTTACCCTTACGCTTAATGATCTTGCACTTCTCGCAAATTTTCTTTACAGAAGGTCTGACTTTCATTAGGAATACCTCCTTGATAATACGCTGTGCTTATTTTGTTCGCCACGTAATGCGGCCCTTTGTGAGGTCGTACGGTGACATCTCAACCGTAACTTTATCGCCGGGAAGGATTCGGATGTAGTTCATTCTCAGCTTACCTGAGATATGAGCCAACAGCCTGTGTCCGTTCTCAAGCTCAACCTGAAAGGTTGCATTAGGCAGCGCTTCGATTACTGTACCTTCAACTTCAATCATATCCTGTTTTGACATAACTTTACCTCCATGAGTTCAGGTCAACCGGCCGTCTGTATCGGCCAGTGCTCTTCTTAAACTGCGATTGGTCGCCATCGCACTGTCGTCAAGCACGGTTTTTGTTGCAGCAACGTGCAGCGGGTTTTTACGCTTCGGCTTTTCTAACCGACGTTCTTTACCGTCACACAGCAGCAGCACTTTTCCGTCCGTGCCGATAACTGCCATCAACTTATCTTTGTCGCGTCCCGCCCTGGAGCGAACAACGCTTCCTTTTCTGAGCTGCATACGTCCGTCACCTCATTCAACTGTGAGTATCTTCGGTCCGTCCGTTGTTATTGCAACGGTATGCTCAAAATGTGCGGATAAGCTACCGTCCTTTGTCTTGATAGTCCATCCGTCTGAAAGTTGTCTGACTTCGTAGCCACCCGCATTAATCATGGGTTCAATGGCCAGAGTCATGCCCGGTAACAGGCGCACACCACGTCCGGGTGTGCCGTAGTTTGGTACGCTGGGGTCTTCGTGGAGTCTGGTTCCTATGCCGTGTCCGACAAAGTCGCGGACTACTGAGAAACCTCTTGCCTCGCAATAGGTCTGAACTGCACTTGAAATGTTGCCGATTCTGCCGCCTGCAACAGCCGCCTTGATGCCTTCGTAAAGACTCTCTCTGGTGGTGTTGATCAGCCGCTCCGCTTCAGGGCTTATCCTGCCCGCTGCGAAAGTGGCGGCATTGTCGCCGTTGTAGCCGTCCAGCACTGCACCAAGGTCGATGCTGACTATGTCGCCCTCCTTGATGACACGCTTCTTGCTCGGAATTCCGTGAATGACCTCGTCGTTTATGGAAATGCATGCGGTGGCAGGAAAGCCGTTGTAATTAAGAAAGTTCGGTTTAGCACCTTGCTTAATTATATACTCGTAGGCTATGCGGTCAATTTCTTCGGTTGTTACACCGGGCTGAACCGCTTCGCCTGCCACTTTTAATGCCCCAGCCGAGATTCGGCAAGCCTCACGCATGAGAGCCAGCTCCCGATTGGTTTTCAGCACTATCATGCTTAATCCTCCAATGCCTTGAGGGTGAGTGCTGTTGTATCAGCAACCTCCTCCTGGCCTTCAACTATGCGAAGAATACCCTTCTTCTCATAGTATCCCTTAAGCGGCTCTGTCTGCTCGTGGTAAACCTTGAGTCTGTCGAGAACCGTGTCAGGGTGGTCGTCCTTACGCTGGATAAGCTCGCCGCCGCAGGCATTGCAGATGCCTTCAACAGCAGGCTTCTTATATTCGAGGTGGTAAGAGGAGCCGCAGCCCTTGCAGACACGTCTGCCGGACATTCTGCGGGCGATGTCCTCATCAGCCACCTCAATGCTGATGACACGGTCAATGATAACGCCCATTGAGTCGAGTGCCTCAGCCTGAGGAATTGTTCTGGGGAAGCCGTCAAGGATGAAGCCGTTAGCGCAGTCATCCTTTGCAAGGCGTTCCTTGATGATACCGATAACGACATCGTCGGGAACAAGCTTACCTGCATCAATAAATGACTTTGCCTTGAGACCCATCTCTGTGCCGTTGGCAAGGGCTTCGCGGATGATATTGCCGGTTGAAATTGCAGGGATTGAAAGCTTATCGCTGATTACCTCAGCCTGTGTGCCTTTGCCTGCGCCCGGAGCGCCGAGAAGAATAAGTTTCATAACATTGTCCTTTCCGGCCTAAGCCTTAATCAAGAAAGCCCTTGTAGTGACGCATCATCATCTGGCTCTCAAGCTGCTTAACTGTCTCAAGTGCAACACCAACCATGATGATGATCGATGTACCGCCGAGAGAGATATTCATACCCTGTGTGTAATCAGCCTTTACAAGGAAGAATGTAGCAACCTGGCTGAATACTGTCGGGAAGAGAGCTACGACGCTGAGAAGGAGTGCGCCGAGAAGGGTGAGTCTTGAAAGAATTCTTGCAATATAATCCGATGTGGGCTTACCGGGACGGATACCCGGGATAGCACCGCTGTTCTTACGGATGTTGTTAGCCATCTCGATGGGATTGTACTGAATCTGTGCATAGAAGTATGCAAAGAAGATAATCATTACGAAATAGAGAACAACGTAAACCGGATGTGTAGCCTGGAAGATACTGAAGAATGTATCCCAGCCACTGCCCTCTTTAACGTCAACGAACATCTGGATCGTGGGCGGGAGGGAAAGAATCGATGAAGCAAAGATAACAGGCATAACACCTGACATATTAACCTTCATCGGAATGTGTGTGCTCTGGCCGCCGTACATCTTTCTGCCGACAACGCGCTTTGCATACTGAACGGGAATACGTCTTTCAGCGTTATCCATCCATACGATGAAAGCGATCATCAGAAGAGCCATAACACCAACTACGGGAACAAGTACATAGTACGGGCCGCCGTATGTTGTGAGGTAGCTGACAACGGACATAACCATTGAGGGGATACGGGAAACGATACCTGCAAAGAGAATCATTGAGATACCATTGCCGATACCTTTGTTGTTGATCTGCTCGCCGAGCCACATGATAAATGCGGTACCGGCTGTGAGACACAAAATGATTACCAATGCCTGGAATACTGCATAGAAGCCTTTGAAATCAGCGCCTACATCATTCTGCATGAGGTAATCCTGGTTTCTCAGATAGAAGTAATATGCGGTGGACTGCATAAGACCGAGTCCGACTGTAACAAAACGAGTGATAGAAGCAATCTTCTTGCGGCCTTCCTCACCTTCCTTGGAGAGTCTCTCAAGGGGAGGAATGGCAACTGTAAGAAGCTGCATAATGATTGATGCGTTGATGTAGGGTGTGATCGACATAGCGAAGATCGTACCGTATGCAAAAGCATCACCTGTCATCATGCTCAGGTAGCTCATAAATGTGCCTTCAGCAGCACCTTCAAGGATACCCTTGCTTGCGTCAAGCCATGAGCTTGAATCAATCACGATGTTTGTAAAGGGAACAGGAATTGCTGCACCGAGTCTGAATATAAAGATGATGAGAGCTGTGAACAGTATCTTTTTACGCAGGTCGGCAATCTTCCACGCGTTGACAATTGTTTGCAGCACCTCAGATCACCTCAGCCTTTCCGCCTGCAGCTTCGATCTTAGCCTTAGCAGACTCAGAAAAAGCGTTGACCTTAACAGTGAGCTTCTTGCTGATTTCGCCGTTGCCAAGAACCTTAACGCCGTCAAGTGCCTTCTTAACGAGGCCTGCCTCGATGAGTGCCTCAACGTCGACTACTGCGCCGTCTTCAAACTTCTCTTCGATAGCGGAAAGATTAACAATTGCGATCTCTTTAGCAAAAATGTTAACGAAACCTCTCTTGGGGATTCGTCTCTGAAGGGGCATCTGGCCGCCTTCGAAACCGGCTCTCATGCCTCTGCCGGCACGAGCCTTCTGACCTTTGTGACCCTTACCGGCAGTCTTACCCTGACCGGAAGCGGGACCTCTACCGATACGCTTACGCTCCGAAGTGGAACCGGGTGCCGGTGAAAGTTCATGTAATTTCATTCTCAAGCACCTCCTTGCTTATGCTTCGCTTACCTGGACAAGGTGAATGATCTTCTTAACCTTGCCCTGAGTAGCTGCATTATCGGGCTGAACCTTTTCATCGCCGATCTTCTTGAGACCGAGTGCGTGAGCGGTGGCAATCTGGCTCTTGTTTGAACCGATCAGACTTTTTACGAGCTTGACCTTAATATCTGCCATTTGTTCCACCCTCCTTAACCAAGAATTTCTGAAGCTGACTTACCGCGGATTGCAGAAACCTCTTCGATTGTACGAAGCTGCTTGAGACCGTCGATAGTAGCTCTTACTACGTTGCAGGGATTGTTGGAACGAAGAGCCTTGGTACGGATGTCCTTGATTCCTACTGTTTCAACAACTGCACGAACGGGGCCGCCGGCGATAACACCGGTACCGGGTGCTGCGGGCTTGAGCAGAACTACGCCTGCACCAAACTTACCGAGAACCTCATGGGGAATTGTTGTACCCTTAAGTGAAACTCTGAAGAGGTTCTTCTTAGCATCCTCGATGCCCTTACGGATAGCGTCCGGAACTTCACCTGATTTGCCGAGACCGAAGCCTACGAGACCGTTGCCGTCACCTACGACGACAAGAGCAGCAAACTTGAAGATACGACCGCCCTTAACTGTTTTGGAAACACGGTTGATAGTAACTACACGTTCTGTGAGTTCTAATGCCGATGCGTCAATTTTAGCCAAAGTTTTACCCTCCTTACTCAGAACTTGAGGCCACCCTCACGGGCGCCTTCGGCCAGTTCCTGAACACGGCCGTGGTAGATGTAACCGCCTCTGTCAAAGACACAGCATTCGATGCCTTTTTCAGTTGCACGTTTTGCGAGCATCTCGCCAACCTTACGGGAAGCGGTCTTGTTTCCGCCATACTCTGCGAAATCCTTCTCAACTGATGAAGCTGCAGCGAGTGTTACGCCGTTAACATCATCGATGAGCTGAGCATAGATATGCTGAAGGGAGCGGAATACGCTGAGACGGGGGCACTCCGGTGTGCCGGAGATTTTCTTACGCACTCTTGCGTGACGTGCGTCTCTTGCCTTTCTTGTTTCAGGCCTTTTAACCATTTCGTTTCAACTCCTTCAATCTTATTTACCCTTACCGGCTTTACCTTCTTTGCGGCGGATAACTTCATCAACATACTTGATGCCCTTGCCCTTGTACGGCTCGGGGGGACGCTTCTCGCGAACTTCCGCAGCAAACTGGCCAACCTTCTGCTTGTCGGGACCGGAAATGACGATCTTATTAGGTGTCGGGCACTCAACTGTTATGCCCTCGGGAGGAGTCATAACAACATCGTGTGAGAAGCCGAGCTTCATGCTAAGATCCTTGCCCTTAACCTCAACACGGAAACCAACACCGTTAACGTCGAGCTCCTTCTTGTAGGACTCGTTAACGCCTGTAACCATGTTTGCGACAAGTGTACGGGTAAGACCGTGAAGTGATCTGTTGAGCTTTGAATCATCAGGGCGAGTTACCTTGATAACACCGTTATCAAGCTCTACCTTGATGTTTGAATGTACGGTTCTTGTAAGAGTGCCCTTGGGGCCCTTTACAGTAACAGTGCTGCCGTCAATTGTAACGTCAACGCCTGCGGGAACCGCAATGGGCATTCTGCCTATTCTTGACATTTTGCAGCACCTCCTTACCAAATGAATGCAAGGATTTCGCCGCCAACATTGGCCTTGCGTGCATCCCTGTCTGTCATAATACCCTTAGATGTTGAGAGAATTGCGATGCCGAGGCCTTTCATAACCTTGGGCATATCCTCACAGTTTGTATAAATACGCAGGCCGGGCTTGGAAACTCTGCGCAGACCAGTAATAACCTGGGACTTGTTGGGGCCGTACTTGAGGGCAATCTCGATCATGCCCTGCTTGCCGTCGTCCTCAACCTTAAAGCTTTTGATATAACCCTCATCAACAAGAATCTGAGCAATTGCCTTCTTCATGTTGGACGCGGGAACTTTCACTGTATCATGCTTAGCGGAATTAGCATTACGGATTCTCGTAAGCATATCAGCGATTGAATCAGTGATTTGCATAGCGTTACCTCCTTTGCAATTGCTCTTTACCAGCTTGCTTTCTTTACGCCGGGAATCTGGCCGTCGTGTGCCAGCTCCCTGAAGCAGATGCGGCATACGCCGTACTTACGAAGATAGGCGTGGGGTCTACCGCAGATCTTGCATCTGTTGTACTGTCTGGTTGAATACTTAGCGGGTCTTGCCTGCTTAACCTTCATTGATGTCTTAGCCACAGTATTCCCTCCTTACTTTGCGAACGGAGCGCCCATAAGTTTGAGCAGCTCGCGAGCTTCTTCGTCTGTGTTTGCTGTAGTTACGAAGCAGATGTCCATGCCTCTGATCTTGTCAATCTTATCATACTCGATTTCGGGGAAGATAAGCTGCTCTTTGATACCCATTGAGTAGTTGCCTCTGCCGTCGAATGAGTTGGGATTGATGCCTCTGAAGTCACGAACGCGGGGAAGTGCAAGACCGAAGAATCTCTCTACGAACTCGTACATTCTCTCGCCTCTGAGTGTAACCTTTACACCGATGGGCATACCCTCACGAAGCTTGAAGTTTGCAACGGACTTCTTTGCCTTACAAACAACGGGCTTCTGACCGGTGATCTGTGCAACGTCGGAAACGATAGCGTCAATAACCTTCGGGTTATCTCTTGCTTCGCCGGCACCGACATTGATGATAACTTTGTCAAGCTTCGGGATCTGCATGACGCTCTTGTAACCGAATTTCTTCATAAGAGCAGGCGCAATCTCGTTCTTGTACTGTTCTCTAAGCTGTGCCATTTCAGTCATGTCCCTCCCTTAAAATTCTGCTCCGCAATCCTGCTTCTTGCAGGTGCGTACCTTCTGACCTTTAGCATTGATCTTGCTGCCGGTTCTTGTAGGTCTGCCGCACTTGGGGCAGATAAGCTGAACCTTGTCAGCGTAGAGTGCGCTCTCAGCCTTTACAAGGCCGCCGGGCTCACCCATTCTACGGGGCTTTACGTGCTTTGTTACAATGTTAACACCCTCAACGATAACTTTGTTCTCTGAGGGAGAAACAGCCATAACCTTGCCTCTTGCGCCGCGATATTTACCATTGATGACGACAACTTCGTCGCCCTTCTTAACATGAACTTTATTCATTTCAAAGTACCTCCATCAAAGCACTTCGGGTGCGAGAGAGAGAATCTTGAGGAAATCCTTCTCACGAAGCTCTCTTGCTACCGGGCCAAAAATACGGGTGCCTCTCGGGTTTTTATCGTCCTTGATGATAACAGCTGCATTTTCGTCGAAACGAATGTATGTGCCGTCATCACGGCGGATGCTGAACGCTGTACGAACTACTACAGCCTTAACAACACCACCCTTCTTATCAACTCCGCCGGGTGCTGCTTTCTTAACAGAAGCAACGATGACATCGCCTACGTGAGCGTATCTCTTCCTGGTACCGCCAAGAACACGAATGCACATAATTTCCTTTGCGCCCGTGTTGTCAGCTACTTTCAGGTAAGTCTGTTGCTGTATCACAGTGTTTGCCTCCTTACACTTGCGCCAAAATTATTTAGCTTTTTCAATGATCTCGACTACGCGCCATCTCTTGTCCTTAGACATGGGGCGTGTCTCCATAACGAGAACACGGTCGCCGATGCCACATGTGTTGTTTTCATCATGTGCCTTAAGCTTGATCGTGTTGTTGATGATCTTCTTGTAGAGCGGGTGCTGAATCTTGTCTTTAACGGAAACGACTACTGTCTTATCCATCTTGTCACTTGTTACAATACCAACTCTTGTCTTTCTAAGGTTTCTTTCGCTCATTGAACTTGACCTCCCCTTCTTTAAGCCTCTGTGCCGTGAAGTTCGATATCACGCTGAACGGTTTTGATTCTTGCGATATCCTTCTTAACAGCACTGATGCGCATCGGGTTGTCGAGCTGATTAACGGCTTGCTGGAAGCGCAGTTTAAACAGCTCGTCCTTCAGCTCAAGCAGCTTAGCATCCAGCTCTTTAGCGGAAAGCTTTCTGATTTCACTGGCTTTCATTATTGCTCACCATCCGTTTCTTCTTTAGTTACAAACTTACACTTGATGGGAAGTTTGTTTGCAGCGAGACGCATTGCCTCACGTGCTACAGCTTCGTCAACGCCGGCGACTTCGAACATAACTCTGCCGGGCTTAACAACTGCTACCCAATATTCCGGAGAACCTTTACCTGAACCCATTCGAGTTTCAGCAGGCTTCTCTGTGATCGGCTTATCGGGGAAAATCTTAATCCATACCTGACCGCCACGCTTTGTGTAACGGGTCATGGCAATACGGGCTGCCTCAATCTGGTTTGAGGTGATCCATGCGGGCTCGAGAGCAACAAGACCAAACTGGCCGTAAGTAACCTTGTTACCACGGTGAGCTGTGCCCTTAAGGCGACCTCTCTGTACTTTACGATGTTTTACACGCTTCGGTAACAGCATTATTTTGCTCCCCCTTCCCTACGAGGCTTGCGAGTGTCGTGAAGAACCTCGCCTTTGTAGAGCCATACCTTGACACCGATGATGCCGTATGTTGTATGTGCCTCTGCAAAACCATAATCAATATCTGCACGAATTGTCTGCAGCGGGATTGTACCCTCATGATA
>JAZUSN010000050.1:0-21636 GCA_045606785.1 Acutalibacteraceae bacterium
CAACGGGTGAGCCGCCTGCAAGAACAATAATAACATTCTTGTTGACCTTGAGGATTTCTTCAACGAGCTTATCGTGAGCTGCGGGAAGGTTCATATGAGATCTGTCATAGCCCTCTGCCTCATACTCATCTGTAAGCCCGATGAATACGATAGCTGTCTCGCAATTTGAAGCAAGCTGAGCTGCCTGTGCGATGAGTGCATCGTTCTTCTTTGACTTCTTGTTTGAAAGCTCATAGCCCTGAGCGAACTCAACGCTGTAGCCGACTTTCTGAAGCTCCTCGAGAGCATTGTCGAGCTTTGTGGGATTGATGTGTGAACTGCCTGCGCCCTGGTATCTGGGTGTTCTTGCGAGCTCGCCGATAACTGCAACCTTGCTGTCCTTTTTAAGAGGAAGAATGCCGTTGTTCTTGAGAAGTACCATTGAGTTTGCTGCAATCTCTCTTGCAAAGCCCTGGTCGTCAAGGTCATTGTACTGATAATCTTTCTTTGCGCCTGCAACAGCCTTGTCGATAAGCTTGAGTATGTTGAGTGCACGCTGAGTTACAACAGCCTCATCGAGTGTGCCGTTCTTTACAGCTTCGACAATCTTCTTTGTGCCTGAGCCTGCTGATGAGGGCATTTCAAGGTCGTTACCGTTCTGCAGACCGAGCACTCTGTCGTTTGCTGCGCCCCAGTCGCTGACAACTACGCCGTCAAAGCCCCATTCGCCGCGGAGGATGTCAAGCTGAGTGTGCTTGTTTTCCGAGCCGTGGAAGCCGTTGATCTTGTTGTATGAGTTCATAACAGTCCAGGGCTGCGCCTTCTTGACTGCAATTTCAAAAGCTGTGAGGTAGATCTCGCGCAATGCACGCTCGTCAACAACGGAGTCACAGGTCATTCTGCGTGTTTCCTGGCTGTTTGCACAGAAGTGCTTGAGCGATGTGCCTACACCCATTGACTGAACGCCGTTGATGAAGCCTGCTGCAAGCTCACCTGCAAGAAGCGGATCTTCCGCAAAGTATTCGAAGTTTCTGCCGCAAAGGGGAGAACGCTTCATATTGATACCGGGTCCGAGAAGGACGCCGACTTCTTCCTTGAGGCACTTTTTACCGAGCGCAACACCCATTTTGTAAAGGAGCTCGGGGTCCCACGATGCTGCTGTTGTTGCAGCTGTGGGGTAGCTGATTGCGGGTACGCTGTTGCTGAGGCTGTCGCCGGTTTTGCTGTAGTCCTTTTTGCGCAGTCCGTGAGGGCCGTCGCATACCATAACTGAGGGAATGCCGTATTTTTCCATTCCCTTGAGATGCCAGAAATCACCGCCGTCACAAAGTGCGGCTTTTTCTTCGAGAGTCATCTGTGAAATAAGATCGCTGAATTTTGCCATTTTTTATTCCCCTTCAAAAAATTTTTCTTCTAATGCGGCGACGTCTTCTGCTGAATCAACAGCTTCAACGCCTTTGAGTTTCTTCTGGATAATGCGGTTTCTGTTTTGTGCTTCGCCGAGTGCCTTGCCTGCGTCGTCGATTCTTCTCCTTGCTTTTTCAAGCAGGTCGCCGAATTTGTCGTACTGCGTTTTGGCAACTGCGAGCAACTGTCTTACTTCGTTTGCTTTTTCGTTTATTGCAACCGCCTTGAAGCCCATTGAAAGTGAGGATAGCAGGGCTGTAATCGTGGTCGGTCCGGCAATCATAATGTTGTATTCGCTTCTCAGCTTTTCGGGTAAGCCGTCGGGTGAAGCGGCAATCTCGGCGTAGAGACCTTCCGTTGCAAGGTACATTATTGCATAAGGTGTGGTCTGCGGCACGACTATGTATTTTGTTATGAGTTTAGCCTCGTCCTTGACTCTTGCCTCAAGCGCTTTTCTTGCTGCGGCAACTGCAACGGGGTCTGCGTTTTCTGCTGCTGTGCAGAGCCTTACGTAGTCCTCCATCGGGAATTTTGAGTCAATTGGGAGATAGGTCACCGAGCCGCTCCCGTCACCTGCGGGAATCTTGACGGCAAACTCAACCTTTGCCTGGCTGCCCTCGATAGGAGCATAGTTTTTGACGTACATTCCGGGTATAGTCTGGTCGAGGATGTTTTCGAGGTAAACCTCAGCCCACGTGCCTCTTGCTTTAACGTTTGTGAGCACTTTGTTGAGCGTTGAAACGTTTGCGGTAACCCCCGTCGAAAGCTCTTTCATTTCGCCAAGCGATTTGTTGACATTTTCAAGCTGATCGGAAACCGTTTTGAATGAGCTGTTGAGCCTTTCGTTGAGTGTGGCGTTCAGCTTTTCGTCAACGGTCGTTCTCATCTGGTCGAGCTTCTTTTCGTTGCTTTCCTGCATTCTGCCGATTGCCTCGGATACGTTTCTGGAAAGCCGTTCATTTTGCTCTGCGTTATTCTGGCGGATCGTGCCGAGTGAATCGCTGAGCGTCTGCGTCATACGCTGCTGGCTTTCGAAGTTTGACTTTGTCATCTCGTCAAGCTTACGTGCCATTTCGCCGATGCTTTGTGATGTCTGTGCGCGCATATCGTTTTGTCCGAGTGCCATTTCTCTTCTGCTTCGCTCAAACTCATCGGCAAGCAGCCTTTGCAGCTTTTCGCTGTCCTCGTGCTGTGTGGTGCGTCCGCTCTTTTTTATCAGCACAAGCACGCCGACAAGAACGGCAGCGAGCAGAACAGCGGTGACGATAAGCATAATCAGGACTAAATCGTCCACAGTAAAAAACACCTCCTACAGTCCCATTTTGCCTATAATTAAGATTATTATAGCAAAAAATCTACAAGTACACAATACTATATTTTCGAATTTTGGCGCAAAAAAATCACTGCGGAGCTTTTTGTCCGCAGTGCTCGGGTATTATTTGTCCTTCATTTTGTAAAGTCTGAGTGCATTGGTTACAACGAAAACGGAGCTCAGACTCATTGCCGCTGCACCTATCATCGGTGAAAGCGTTATTCCGAACACGGGGAAGAGTGCACCTGCGGCAACGGGAATGCCTATAACGTTGTAGAAAAACGCCCAGAAAAGATTCTGCTTGATGTTTTTCATTGTTTTACGTGAAAAGGTGTTTGCCTTTACAACATCGCCCATATCACTCTTCATCAGAACAATGTCTGCCGATTCGATTGCTATGTCTGTGCCGCCGCCTATTGCAATGCCTACATCAGCTTGAGTAAGTGCAGGGGAATCGTTGATTCCGTCACCGACCATAACGACGGTTTTGCCCTGCTCCTGAAGCTGTTTTATCTGCTGTGCTTTCTGTGCGGGGAGCACCTCAGATACCGTGCGGTCAACACCGAGCTTTTCGCCGATAGTCTGTGCTGTGACAGCGTTGTCGCCCGTGAGCAGTACAACCTGCGAGCCGCTTGCCTGCAAGGCTTTTACGGCTTCAATGCTTGTCGGCTTGATTTCATCGGCAATGCAGATAATTCCTGCGAGCTTACCTGCAACCGCAAAATAAACGGGTGTTTTTCCCTCGTTGGCAGCGTTGTTTGCGTACTCTTGTGCGGCTGAAATATCAACGCCGTTATCCTTCATCAGCGCGGCATTTCCGCCGATTGTTTTTTTGAGATTTATCAGCGCTGAAACGCCCTTGCCCGGGATATAAGTAAAGTTCATAGCCTTTACAGTTTCGCCGCTGTAGCTTTCGCATATTGCCTTTGCAAGAGGGTGCTCGCTTCGGGATTCGAGCGATGCCGCAAGCTGCAAAAGCTCGTCGTCATCCATCGTGTAAGCTCTGATGTCTGTTACCGCAGGCTTTCCTGTTGTAACCGTTCCTGTTTTGTCGAGCACGTATACGTCAGCCTTGCCGAGAGTCTCGAGCGCACGTGCCGATTTTACGAGGATTCCGTTTGATGCACACTTGCCTGCAGCTACAGTAATTGCCACGGGTGTTGCAAGGCCGAGTGCGCACGGACACGAAATTACAAGCACGCAGATCGCACAAGAAAGTGCAAACTCGAGGCTCTGACCGAGCAGCAGCCACACAATGAACGTGATAATTGCGATTGCCATAACTACGGGTACGAATACACCTGCAATTTTATCTGCGAGTCGAGCGACGGGTGCCTTGCTTGCGCCTGCGTTTTCCACAAGCTCAATTATTTGTGCGAGCGTTGTATCGTTGCCGACCTTGGTAGCCTTCATTGTGAACGTGCCGTCAAGATTTATGCAGGCAGACATAACGCTGTCGCCCTCATTCTTTTCAACGGGCATACTCTCTCCTGTCAGCGCAGACTGGTCAACGCTCGACCTGCCTTCGGTAACTATTCCGTCAACGGGGATTCTTTCTCCGGGGCGGATAATCACCGCATCGCCTGTGATTATTTCTTCTGCCTTGACGGTTACTTCCTTGCCGTCTCTGATTACGGTTGCGGTTTTCGGTGTGAGGTCAATCAGCTTTTCAACCGCGGCGTTTGTCTTGTTTTTTGAGCGTTCCTCCAAAAATTTGCCTACCGTTACAAGCGTCAGTATCATCGAGGCGGATTCAAAATAGAGGTTTGATGCGTATTTTTCGGCAATATCGAGTCTGCCGTTTCCGATTCCGTAGCCGATCATAAATATAGCCGCAATGCCGTATATCAGCGAGGCACTTGCGCCGACGGCTACGAGCGTATCCATATTGGGGGCGCGCTTGAAAAGTGAGGAAAATCCGCCGAAGAAAAACTTGCGGTTTACGTACACTACGGGCAGCGTCAGCAAAAACTGAACGAACGCAAATTGCACTGCGTTTGCCGTTCCGTGAAGAAAAGAGGGGAGAGGCAGACCGACCATATGTCCCATTGTGATGTACATCAGCACAGCGAGCAAAGGAATTGACACGGCAAGCCTCGTCTTTACTGGCGTGTATTTTTCCGCGGTTGCAGTTTGTATAGGCTTTGCGGATTTCACGGTGTCTGCTTTTTCGGCTTTTTCTTCAATAATGCTCGCTTGAAATCCCGCTTTTGTAACAGCGCTGATGATGGCGTCACTATCGGTTTTCGTTTCGTCAAATTCGGCTGTGAGGAGCTTTGCAAGCAGGTTTACCTGAGCGCTTTCAACGCCCTCAAGCTTTGAAACAGCTCTTTCAACCGCTGCAGAGCAGGCGGCACAGCTCATTCCTTCAATGTTGAATTTCAGTTTCATATTATCACCGGTTAGTATAGGGTAACTACTATTTTAGTTTATTCTCTATGATAAGTCAATAAACGTGTTTGAAAATATTTCCGTTTTTTTTTGCCGCTATTTGTAAAGTCGTTCAGGTTGACAACATAGTGTGAGATAATGTAAAATATAAAGCGGTAAATAAAAAAGGAGTGATTATTTGAAAAAGGTAATATCTGTTTTTGCTGCCGTGCTGATGGCTGTATCAAGCCTTGGCATCAGCGCGCAGGCATCCGTTAGGAAGTACGCTCCGGACGGAATGGACACCGATTACTACGCTTTGCTTGATGACGGTGATGAGGCAATGCTGTTGGGCAGTCTTTCTGCAAAGTATGAGTCAAACGGCAACCCTGCCACCATATCGGAGAATAAGGATACGGGCGGTGTGTCGTACGGAGCCTATCAGTTTGCAAGCAATTTCGGCGTGCCGCTTACCTTTGCCGAGTGGTGTGTTTCCTCGGGTGAGGGCGTAGAGGCAGGCGAAAAGCTCAAGGCGGCATATGTGCTCGACGGCAATACATACGGTGACGAGTTCAATAAGGAGTGGAAGGCGATAGCTCAGGCGTCTCCCGAGGGCTTCCTTCTTCTTCAGCACAACTTCACAAAAGCTCGTTTCTACGATGTTCTTGTCGAAAGACTTGAGAAAAACGTAGAGGGCTTTGATATTGACAATTACACAATTGCGCTCAAAAATGTCATATGGTCACGCGCTGTGCAAAACGGTATGAACACCGACGTTGTTTTCAAGGCTTTTGAGAGCCTCGGCGGCTTTGACAATCAGCCTGAGGACGTACTTATCAGAGCGATATACGCAAGAGCGAGCCTGCTTGTCGATGAGCCTCCGTTTAAAGAGTCTGTAAAAATTGTCAGAAGCTCTGCCGAAAAGTACGGTATCGACGTTGAAACCGTTGAAGGTAAGTATCTTTTCTATCACAGCAAGAACACTTCCGATATCCAGGTTTCCGTTTACAGGCGTCTTGCAATACGTGAGCTTGAGGATGCACTTGAGATGTACGTCAACGCAGGCGGTGTGCTGACACCTGATGACACGACAAACCCCAATCCTCCCGCAGACGGCGGTTCTGATACCGAAAAGCCGGAAAATCCCGATGCTGAGCAGCCTGCGCAGTCAACCGGAATCGTAGCATTTTTTGAGGCGATCCTCCAATTCTTCTCAATGATTCTGGATTTCTTTATGAGCCTTATAGCGTAAACGTATCCGCTCTCTTTTGTTAAATGCGACAAAAAGAGAGCGGATTTTTCTATCTTTACGCAGGATGAACGTTATTGAAAAAACAATTCGCTTGTGTTATTATTTGTTTTATGAATCAGTTTATCAGGAGGTAACTAATGGCTAAACAAGAAGAAATGAAAAAATATGTTCCCAAGGGTGAAGTGAAGGCATACGCAATCGCCGCCCTCGGACAGGGTCTGGTTTACAGCTGTATGTCCAGCTACATAACAGACTACTATATGAATGTTCTGTATCTCGATGCAATTTTTGTTATTTTGCTCATGTTGTTTGCGCGTGTATGGGACGCTATCAACGACCCGATGATGGGTATGATCATGGACAGACACTCCACAAAGAAGGGCAGAATGAAGCCCTATCCGTTATGGACAGCTGTCCCGATAGCTGTTCTCACAATACTTATGTTTGTCAACCCCGGATTTAATACAAAAGAGCAGTCGATCTGGCTTTATGTTTTCGTTTCGATTGTATACGTTGCATGGGGTATGATTTATACCGCCAGTGACGTTCCTTTCTGGAGTATGCCAAACGTTATGACTCCTAACCCCAAGGAGAGAGGCAATATCATCTCCTACGGTAAGACTGTCGGCGGTATCGGCTCTGCCGTTACTGTTGCCCTCCCGATTATTGTCGGCTACTTCGTTGCCGGTATGGATATGGAGCAGGCAAACATCGTCAAATATGCTGTTATGGCTATCTCAATGGCTGTTATCGGTATGCCTCTTTTCACACTCTCTTCTTTCAAGATCAAGGAGAGAATCCAGCTTCCCGATGCTCAGAAGAGAGCACCCGGCGAGCCCTCAACACTCAAGAGGATTTTCACCTGCAAGCCTCTCATGCTTGTTGTTCTTTCGGGTGTTCTTTCGTTCGGCAGATATATGCTTCAGGCTGCAGCTCCTCACGTTGCACGTTATTCGGGTTTCTACCTCGGCTCTGAGGCTCCCAAGACTGTTGAAGAGATCAACAAAAATATCTCGAACGTTGCTCTTATTATTCAGGTTTGTGCCGCTATCGGTATGTTTGGTGCAATGCTCTTCCTTCCCAAGCTCTACAAGAAGTTTGAGTATAAGCATATTATGATTGTTTCCTGCCTTGGCGGTTTTGTTTCAAGCTGCCTTACACTTATCATCGGCTGGACTACAAAGAATCTTCTCATCTGCATTCCTTTTATGCTCATCTCCGCAATTCCGCTCGGCGTTATCAACAACGTTTCGTTTGCAATGGTATGCGACTGCCTTGACTTTATGGAGTGGAAAACAGGCTTCAGAAACACGGGTCTCGGCTCTGCCTGCCAGTCTTTCGTCAACAAGATCGGCAACGCATTTGCAACAGTTATGATCATCGTTATGTACATCCTCGTTCATATTGACGTGGCACAGCTCAACGTCGGCAGCGGCGACGCGGTTGTTCAGGCTGTTAACAGTATGTCCTCAACACAGAATTTTGCAATGTTCTCACTCGTAACTATAGTTCCCGGTATCAGCCTTCTTCTCTGTGCAATTCCGCTGTTCTTCTATGACCTTACAGGTGCCAAGAAGAATAAGGTCTTCAGCGAGCTGGCTCAGCTCAGAAGAGAGAGAGGCGTCAGCGTCGAAGAATAATACGACACATAAAAATATCAGCCATCCTTCATTCACGAGGGATGGCTGATTTATTGTTTTCTTAACTTAAAGCTGATAGATGCCTGATTCGAGCTTTACAAACTCTGTTTCACCTACAATGAAATACTTGAGTACGGGTTCGTCAAACTCAAGGTAATCGCTTACGGCAAAGTTACCGAGCAATATTGTGCGCACCTTGTTTGAGCCTTTGTTGCAGACAAAAAGTCTGTCGCCGTAGCGTACGATTGAAACAGGGTCAACAAAAGCGGTCGATTTGCCGCCGCCTATTCTCATCTGAACACGCTTTTCATCTGTAGCATAGCAGATAACTGCGTTAAGCTCGGGCACAATGCTCCAGAAGTTTTTGCCGTCGGGTGCAATACCCTTGGCAGGGCAATCGTTATATTTAAGATTACCGGTCCATACTGCAACACCGCGTGCATTGAATATGCCTACGTCACCGTCGGGGTAAACGAGCACGGTGTGATTGTTGGAAAGCGTACCTGTTTCGCAGTTTACATAATCTTTGATCTGTGAGCATATTTCCTGGTATGCAGGGCCGAACTTGCCTTCAAAGTAGGTCCATTTTGTAATCGGCATGATCTGCTGCTTGGCTGCCTCATAGCCGAAGAAATCTGCCCTTGTTCTGCCGTCGGGCATAGTTTCGGGCTTTATGTACAGAAAACCGCCTTCGACGGGCAGTAAGCCGTATACGTTAAAATCAATAATCTTTTTCAATTCTCTCACCTGAAAATGCTATGCAGCCCCACCAAGCCGTTGTGGGCGAATAATAACCTGCGGTTAAAGCAGGTGGGTGAGCTCCCGCAGGTTCACGCTCCCTTCGTCCGCCACAATGGCGGGAGGTCTGCAATCCGCTGAACGGAGACGGCTCCCCTTAAAAGTGTGTGTTGGGTTAGTATTGCCTCACTTTTATCGCACAAGGCAGGGCGCATATCGCTTTTGTTTTATTATTCCTCGTCTTCCTCTTCGTCAAACTCGAAAAGGTCGGTAAGTCTGTCCTCAAAGATGTTGCCGACTTCGTTGAATTCGTCTTCATCTTCAATTGCGGAAAGGTAAATTTCGCCGTTTTCTTCAGAAACCTTGAGGATGAGGAATTCACCGCTGTCCTCAAGCTGCTCCTGCGGATCGTCAAAAACAGGAAGAAGTGCAACGTATCTGCCGTTGTCTGTTTCGATTCTGTCGAGCTCTTCAAAAACGTGCTCCTTGCCGTCTTCGTCAATTACGCTTACTATATCGGGATCGTATTCTTTACTCATGATTATATTCTCCGTTTCTTTATTTCATTCACTATGGTTATTTTACATTGCTTTTGGCGATTAGTCAAGAGCAGGGAAGTGTCAAATAGTTACAATTGTTTTAGAAGGCGCATATAATGCATCGGGGGTGTTGCGCCTTGCGGTATTACAGACCGAGAAAATACAGAAAATTTCTGTTTGGCTTTGTGTGCTTTGTGTTGGCTTTTCTGATTGTGTTTTTGCTGCTCGATGCAAGGCTGAGGCCTTTTGTGCGTAATACTGCCGTAGTGCAGGCGCAAAACTATGCGGCGAGCGTAGCAGGTGCCGCCGTGCCCGATATTCTGAATGATATCGGTGCGGATTATTCGTCGCTTGTCGAAATCACGCGCGACAGCGGCGGCAATATCGTTTCTGTGCAAACGGATGCAATGCGTATCAACCGCATCAAATCCGGTATCAATTCCGCTGTGGCAGCTTCGCTCAGTAACCTCGACGGCAAAGAGCTTGGCGTGCCGCTCGGCTCGCTTACGGGGCTTGCTCTCCTAAACGGCAGAGGTCCGAAGCTGAACGTAATAATCAGCCTTACGGGAAGCGCTCAGACTCATTTTGTCAATGAATTCAGCGATGCGGGAGTTAACCAGACTCGTCATCAGATATTTTTGAAAACCACCGTAACCCTGCTGATAGTATTCCCGACGAGTACGGTTACAACAGCTTATACGATGAATATGCTCGTGGCAGAAACGATTATTGTCGGCAAGGTGCCGCTTGCGTATGGTGAGATGACTCAGAAATAAATCAATCCTTGTACATCTCGCTGTATTTGAACGGCACACGTTCGCCTTTTTTTACGATGTGGAAGCAGTTTTCGCCGAGGCTGAAAATCGGTCTGTCGCTTTTAATGCTGTCGGAGCTTACGTTGATAACCTTGCAGTCTTTAATCTCTTCGCGGTATCTTCTGACCTTTTCGTCGTCTTTGCAGTTAAGGCCGATTATAGCACCCGTTTTTGCATCGTGTCGCGAGCAGATGAGCTTGTCAACTCCGATTCTGGCACAGATATCGCTGAGCAGAAAATCGGGGCTTGCGCTGATAACTACTGCGGGGCGTTCGCGCTTTTCTTTTGTGAACCATTCAAAAACGTCTTTCTCATGCTTGTCCCAGAATTTTTTAACGTTTTTTTCGAGGTTTATCATGCGAACGTAACAGAATATGTGCTTCTTTACGTAAGTGAGGTCTTTGATTCTGAGGAAAAACGGAATCATCATAATCAATAAGTATGGTGCGCAGATAACGATCCACGGGTTGTGAATCAGGCAGTACATCCAGAAAAGTGAGCCGCTGTCGAACGGTACGAGTGTTTTGTCAAAGTCAAAAATATCGATTTCTTTCATCACTTGCACCTCACATCTCAAATATTCCTTCGTACCTTACGGGAAGGTTTGCGTTGTCGATATCACCGCCGTTTTTGATGAATATCTCAAACAGCTCCTTCTTACGCTCATCCGTATAGGTGTAGCCCCACAGGCGCTCAATCTTGCCGAAATCCTCGAATGTTTCATCGGGCAGCTTTTCGACTGTTTCGGTTGAATAGGGCAGGGGGATCTTTACTGTGCCGTCTGATGTTATAAAGAAGCTGTCGGCAAGCTCGATTGCCCTGCGGTTAGCCTCAATGCGGGGGTACTCTTCGTCAAATTTAATTCTTGTTATCGGGAATACGGCAACGCTTGCGTTAAGCAGTTCGTATGCCTCTTTGTAAAGTCCGTTGTGGCCGTGGTGGGCAATCTGAACTACGTCGCATTTCAGAGTATCACCGTATCGTTTCGTCAGCTCAAGGCTTGCAAGGTTGCTTGCATCACCTGGAATAAATATGCGTGTATTTTCTGCCGTTAGCATAACCATGCAGGAGGAGTCGTTATAATCCTTCATCGTATTCGGATATATGTCCTCGTGTGTGCCGAGCACGTCAAAGCATAGGTTGCGGATAAAGAAACGCTGACCGGTATGTATTTTATACGTCGGTATGTCCGTGCTTTCGAGCATCTTAAAGAGTTTGCGTGATAGGAGCACTTCCTCTGTTGACCAGAAACGGCTGTTTTCATTGGTGTCGGGAATGAGGTTCGAGTAAATTCCCTCAATGATTACGTCGTTGCGGTTGTATCTGAGGAAATCCATAAACTTTGATATGTGGTCGGAGTGGGCGTGAGTGAGGAGCCAGCCGTTGATAACAACCTTTTGTCCCTCGGGTGTGCGCTCACGCATAAAGCTGTAGATTCTGTCGTTGTCGTTAAACTGCATATAGTGGCCGCTGTCAACTACAAAGAAGCTGTAATCGGGGCACTGAACAAGCAGGCACATACCGCAGTCGATGAGTGCCTGGTCGTTTTCAAACGCGTAGAAAACCGTGTCCGTCTTTTTTTCACAGCCTTGCTCCTTGAAGCAGGGGAGAGGTTTGTTTTCATTTGCTGCAACACGCAACGTGCCGTCGCAGGGAGTATAGAATGCGTGCACGGTAATCTCACCGCGCATGCAGGTGTACAGGTTGCTGTTGAGGTTTGTGGACTGCAGCTTGTCAAAGCCGTCAGCCGTGAGCGCGTCTATCCATTCGCTGTATTGCTGCACGTCAGCGTTTCTGTAAAGGCGCATAAAGCAGCCCTCGCGGCAATCGTAATCGACGCAGTCTGCAGCCGAGCGGAACTGTCTGAATTTATCGAAAACCATAGCTTGTCCTCTCCTTGAAAAAAGGCAAGGTAATTTTCACCTTGCCTTGATAACTTATTACTCTTCGTCGGGATTCTCCCAGTTGTGCCAGACTTCCTGAACGTCGTCGTTATCTTCGAACATTTCAAGCATCTTTGTCATGTTTTTGATATCGTCCTCGTTTGTGAGTGCTGTGTAGGTTGAGGGAACGTACTGAACCTCAGCTACAACAAAGCTGTAGCCTGCTGCCTCAAGTGCATCGCGTACTGCGCCGAGGTCGTTGGGCTCTGTGCGTACTTCGAATACGCTTTCGTCCTCTGTGATGAAATCAACAGCGCCTGCCTCAAGAGCAGCTTCCATAAGTGCTTCTTCATCAACATCCTCTGACTCAATGAGGATAACGCCGTAACGGCTGAACATAAAGGAAACGCAACCGCTCTGGCCCATGTTTCCGCCGTACTTGTCGAAGTAGTGGCGTACGTCGCCTGCAGTTCTGTTGCGGTTGTCGGTAAGTGCTTCTACGATAACTGCAATACCTGAGGGGCCGTAGCCTTCGTACATGATGGACTCGTAATCGGCACCGCCTGCTTCGCCGCTGGCTTTTTTGATGATGCGGTCAATGTTGTCGTTGGGGACGTTTGCAGCCTTTGCCTTAGCGATGATGTCCTTGAGCTTTGAGTTTGATGCGGGGTCGGGACCGCCGTCACGTACTGCAACAGCAATCTCTCTGCCGATTTTTGTGAATACCTTTGCACGTGCGCCGTCGGTCTTTTCCTTCTTGCGCTTAATCGTGCTCCATTTGTTATGTCCTGACATTAAAATTCACCATTCCTTGCTTGTGAGACTGATTTATCTTACGTATTGTATCACAACTGTCTGAATATTTCAACACTGAACGGCATTTTTATTAAGTAAAAAGAAAGTTAATTTTCTAATATGTCAGTTGACGGCAAATCTTTAAAATGGTATATTGTAGATAGAAAGGGATCGAATCTGCAAGGAGGTATTTTTATGAACGTAAAGAAAATGCTGTGTCTTATAATGGCGTTTGTTATTGTTGCATCCGCTCTTATTTTCTCGTCTTCTGCGGAGAATGAGAAGCTTTACAATTCGATTCAGAAAATTGCAAACATAAGTGCTGTGGATAATGACAATGATGCATTTGAGCTTTCGTACGACCACGGCTATACCGGTACGGTTACAACTGTTCAGAATCCGGACGGTACGTTTTGCCTTTGTGTCGTTATGACTGACGGCTCACTCAGCATTATTGAGCTTAACAGTGATTATACCGTTAAGAATACAGTTGCCGTTCCTCTTGAGCTTTCAAGCTTTCTTGCGTTCTGCAAAGGTAACGACGGCACTTATTACCTTCTCTTTAACCAGCCTCTCACCATTGAAACGCGTAACAGCACAGCGCTGAGAGTTATCAACGTCGATCAGAACGGTAAAAAGCTGCGTTCACTTGATATGAGCGGTATGGCGACCGGTTCATGGCTCGGAATTGCCGAGCAGAACTGCGGCAATAGTGCCATAACAGCAAACGGCAACTACCTTACAGGATATATCGCAAGAGATATGTTCCCCGTTGTCACTAACCCGATTACCGGTAAGGATGAATTCAAGCAGAACGGTACAGTTCACCAGGCTTCATATGCTTTTGCGATAGACCTCGAAACCTTTGTTCAGCAGGAGGCGGTTGATTCTACCGTTATTCCTTACGCCAGCCACTCCTTCCACCAGCTCATCCTCAAGGACGGTAACGATTTCCTTTATGTTGACAGGTGTGACGCAGAGCCGTATAGGTCATATCACCTCACAAAGATGTCCGGAGGACTTCAGTGGAAAGAGCTGCGTGAGGGCAATTCATTTATCTTCAAAGGCCCGTATGCACAGAACTATACCTACGGTCAGCTTGCAGGTGTTATCCGTAACGGTAACAAGTATCTTCTTATCGGTTCGTACGAGAACACTACAAGCTCGCTTGACAGGTCTGCGGCAAATATCTTTGTTCAGAAATTTGATGTCAATACGCTTGATTCAGAATCTCCGAAATACCTCACATCCTACAGCGGCACCGTGAATGATGCAGATGGCTATATGGGTGTCAGAAACCCCAAGGCTATCAAGGTCGATAACGGTTACATAGCTGTACCTTATATGCTTTCTAACCCCACGACCAGAGTAACACAGATGCGCGTGCTCCTTATGAACGGCAGCGGTGATGTTATCTGGGATAAGGCTGTTGAGGATAACAGCGATAATCCTTCTGTTCCGAGAGTGGGTCAGGTTTGCTTTGACAGCGCAACACAGAGCATCGTATGGTTTACCGTTGTAAATAAGAAACTTATCTCCAACAGCATCAGCCTTGACATCCCCGAGGCGGAGGAGATGACCTCAAATAACGAGCAGACGACTGTTCCCGAAACACCGTCTGTTCCCGATTCGGGAGAGACCACAACGGCAGTAACTACAACGGCAGTAACTACAACCAAGCCCGTTACACAGCCGAATATAACCGTGCCCGAAACGTCTGCACCCGCCGAAAGCCCAACTGAACCGCAGGAGCCTCCCCAGCAGGGACGCTCATTTTGGCAAATGATAGTGGATTTCTTCGTGGGTATCTACAATTTCTTTGTATCACTTTTCACTTAAATCAACTTAATGCAAAAAGAGGCTGCATCGCAGCCTCTTTTATTTTGTGGCTATTCTGTTAAGCGTGTCTGCTATGCGGTAAAGCTCCTCGGCCCCGGCCGGGTCGGCGCAGCGCATATTGCCGGCGTCACGTACGTATCGGTCTGAAAGTCTGAGCAGATACTCTTCGGCAAGCGGTGATTTGCAGGAGGGGATTTCACCGTAATATTCATAGTGCTCGGGGTATACTTTTGTATCTGCGTCATGGTAAACACTCATCACGCAGTAGAGCCTGCCTGTATCCTCGCACACGTTTTCGCATTCAATGCGGTAACCGTTTGAGATTAAGTATGTACGCAGAATTTCTGCGTGACTCTGCGGCTGTAGCACAAGGTGTTTGCTTTCATCCTTGAGCCATTGAGCTTTTTCAAGTATCTCGGATATGAGGATTCCGCCCATTCCTGCAATTATCACGTCGTCAGCTTCATCTGGGCTTACCTTGTCAAGTCCGCTTGCAAGGCGGAGCTGAATTCTGTCGCTGAGTCCTGCAGACGCAACGTTAGCTTTTGCGTTTGCAATCGGGCCCTCCCGTAAATCAGAGCCGATTGCCTGAGGGCAGATTCCGTTTTCGACAAGATAGATCGGCAGGTGAGCGTGGTCTGTGCCTATGTCAGCAATTTTTTTGCCGCAACGGACAAGGTCCGCTGCGGCTTTAAGTCTTGGTGAGAGCTTCATTCTTACTTTGCGAGTGCTGCGTTGAGCTTTGCAACAAGCTCATCAACGTTAACACCGTGTACTCTGCAAGCCTGCTCGATGCTTTCGCCTCTTGCGGAGGGGCAGCCGAGGCAGTGCATACCCATTTCGAAGAAGAAGGGTGCAAGCTCGCGGTGTGCATCAAGTACGTCGCCGATTGTCATGTTCTTATCAATAGCTGTCATTTTAATTATCTCCTTTGTGTTGATCTGCGCTATCATTTTAACAGCGATTATCGGTTTTGTCAACTTGACAACGGATAACAATGTAATATAATATTTACCAATCGGGAATATATTATAAAGGATGGTAGATATGTCGCTTCAGTTCAAAAACGGAAAATTTAAAATTCTGCAGGTCAGTGACCCTCAGGATATGCACTATCCCCGTCGCTCAATGCTGAAAATGCTCGATAAAGCATATGATACAATAAAGCCTGACCTTGTAGTTTTTACGGGCGATAACGTGCTGAGCAACCATTTGCTCGATGCACGCTTCGGCAACAAAAAGGTTGCAGAGGGTTATGAAGCGACAAAGGAGCGTATGACAGAATCGCTCCGAATTATTCTTGAGCCGCTTGAAAAGAGGGGAATACCCTTTGCAATGATATTCGGCAACCACGATGATATGTGCTGTATGACCAAGGAGGAAATCATCGACCTCTACCGTGAGTATTCCTGCTTTGTCGGTCTTACAGATACTTACGGCTTCGGTGATGTGGGCACGCATAATATCCTCATTAATTCGGGAGATTCACCTGTGTTTAATCTCTGGATGATGGATACATCACGCGTGGATAAAGAGCTTGATAAAGGCTTCGAAGGTGTTACCCAAGGGGCGGTTGAGTGGTACGTTTCAAAGAGCAATTCGCTCAAGGAACTCAACAGCGGCAAACCGATGCCTTCGCTGATGTTCCAGCATATCCCGATGTCTGAGATTGATGACTGTATTGAAGAATGCGCTCCCGATGCATTGGGCGCGGTGAAAATGTATGATGAGGATAAATACATCCGTCTCAAGCCCGAAAAGGTGAACAGCGGCAGAATTTATGAGCCCACACCCGGCTGTAAGGCAAACTACGGTCAGTTTGATGCCGTCAAGCAGCAGGGTGACGTGCTTGCCGTGGTATACGGACATCATCATATGAATATGTTTGATATCGTGCACGAGGGCGTGCGTATGATTCAGACACCTGCGGCTTCATTCCGTTGCTACGGTAACAGCCTGCGCGGTGTCAGACTCTTTGAGCTTGACGAAAAAACACCCGATAAGTTTACAACAACTCACTATACGTATTTTGATCTTATGGGTAAAACCCCAGCATCATTGCTTACGTACTTTATTGATGCGGATGATCTCGAAAAACCGAGGCGAACAGCTATCGGCGTTGCCGCGGCTGCAGCAGCTGTCGGTGCGGCTGCACTTATTGTTAAAAAGTTAAGATAATTGTTAATGAAGTGTAAAATGATAAAAATTATTGACAAATTTTATAAAAAGGCTTGAAATTTGGAAAAAATTCGTTAGAATAGATTTTAGCACTTGAACTTGTCGAGTGCTAAAACGAATTTGTTATTATTATCAGGAGGAGAAATAAATGACTATCAGACCCCTTGCAGACAGAGTTGTCGTTAAGGCATCAGCTGTTGAAGAAACAACAAAGAGCGGCATCATCCTTGCAGCATCAGCTCAGGAAAAGCCCCAGTACGCAGAAATCGTTGCTGTCGGCCCCGGCGGTGAAGTAGACGGCAAGAGCGTTGAGATGTACGTAAAGGTTGGCGAAAAGGTTATCGTCGGCAAGTACGCAGGCACCGAGGTTAAGCTCGGCAAAGAAGAGTACACAATCGTTCGTCAGAGCGATATTCTAGCAGTTATTGAATAATTATCAGGAGGAAATGAAAAATGGCAAAGCAGATCATTTACGGTGAAGACGCCCGCAAGGCTCTTCAGGCGGGTATTGACAAGCTCGCAGACACAGTTAAAATTACACTCGGTCCCAAGGGCAGAAACGTTGTTCTTGACAAGAAGTACGGTGCACCCCTCATCACAAACGACGGTGTAACAATCGCAAAAGAGGTTGAGCTTGAGGATCCCTTTGAGAATATGGGCGCACAGCTCGTCAAAGAGGTTGCTACAAAGACTAACGACGTAGCAGGTGACGGAACAACAACAGCTACCCTCCTTGCTCAGGCACTTGTACGCGAGGGCCTCAAGAACGTTACCGCAGGTGCAAACCCGATGGTAGTTAAGAAGGGTATCAAGCTTGCAGTTGAGGCTGCAACAGCTGCAGTCAAGGCAAACTCAAAGCCCGTTACAAGCTCTGCAGACATTGAGATGATCGCTACAATCTCTTCTGCTGATTCCGATATCGGCAAGATAATTGCAGACGCAATGGAGAAGGTTTCTGCAGACGGTGTTATCACTGTTGAAGAGAGCAAGACTGCTGTTACAGATTCTGACATCGTTGAGGGTATGCAGTTCGACCGCGGCTACATTTCTCCCTACATGGTAACAGATACAGATAAGATGGAGGCTGTTATTGACGACGCTTACATTCTTATCACAGATAAGAAGATCTCCAACATTCAGGAGATTCTTCCTCTCCTTGAGCAGATTCTCAACGCAGGCAAGAAGCTTGTAATCGTTGCAGAGGATCTTGAGGGCGAGGCTCTTTCCACAATCCTTGTCAATAAGCTTCGCGGCACATTCACCTGCGTAGGCGTCAAGGCTCCCGGCTTTGGCGACAGACGTAAGGAGATGCTCCGTGATATCGCTACTCTCACAGGCGGCGAGGTTATCACAGAGGAGCTCGGCCTTGAACTTAAGGATACACAGATCACACAGCTTGGCCGTGCACGCCAGGTCAAGATCTCCAAGGAGAACACAATCATCGTTGACGGTGCAGGCGATAAGGGCGAGATTGCAGCAAGAGTTGCACAGATCCGTACACAGATCGGCACAACAACATCCGATTTCGACCGTGAGAAGCTTCAGGAGCGCCTTGCAAAGCTTGCAGGCGGTGTTGCAGTTATCCGCGTAGGTGCAGCTACAGAGACCGAGATGAAGGAGAAGAAGCTCCGCATTGAGGATGCTCTTGCAGCTACAAAGGCAGCTGTTGAAGAGGGCTGCGTAGCAGGCGGCGGTGTTGCTCTTATCAACGCTATTCCCGCTGTTGAGGCTCTTCTCGACACAACAGATGATGCTGACGTTAAGACAGGTATCAAGATCGTTCTCAAGGCTCTTGAGGCTCCTGTACGTCAGGTTGCCGCAAACGCAGGTCTTGAAGGCAGCGTTATCGTAAACGAAATCCGTTCAAGCGGTAAGCTCGGCTACGGCTACAACTTCGCTTCCGACGGTTACGTTGATATGGCTCAGGCAGGTATCCTTGACCCCACAAAGGTTACACGTTCTGCTCTTGAGAATGCTTCCTCCGTTGCAGCAATGGTGCTCACAACAGAGTCACTTGTTACAGATAAGCCCGACCCCCAGGCTGATGCAGCAGCTGCAGCAGCAATGGCAGCACAGGGCGGCGGAATGTATTAATTAAATATAGATAAACGCCGAAATATTTAGCCGGCTAAGATAGTATTAACTGTCTTAGCCGGCTTTGTCATTTGTAAGTTAAGTTTTGATTGTCGATAGCAAAATTGCCTTTTTTACCAACTTGTTTTTGCATTTTCTTTAAATTTAATTACTATTGAGGAGTTGGGGTGTCTGACTTCGAGGTGCGGGCAGCTTTTTTCTAATTCGGCAACAAGATACTTTTCTAATGCAATTACATAATTTAAGTTGGGTAAATCTGTAAATCCGCTTGCACCAAATCCATAAATTTTTTTGTCTACGGTGTAGTTGTTTCTGTTAGAAAAGTCAAGAAATTCTACAATAATGCCTCTTTTTTCAACTTTTATGAAAACTGAACGCTGTTTTGAATTACCAAGCAGAAAGCTGCACCAATCACTGCCGATGTTTAAATAATGTATAAATTCATCGAGAAAAGCCGCGCTTGCTTCGCTGTTATTCACCCTGTTTTGGATTTCTTCAAAAGATTCTTTTGGCTGTCTGTTGAAAAGTCCCATTTTTGTTACCTCCTTAATATTATGCTAAGCCTTTTGAATGTTCACGAGCATAGTCTATATCTCTGGGTGTTCTTCTGCTGTCCGGTTTGAATCGGCTACAGGCTTTCTCGGTAGCAAGAACCCATCTTCCGCTTACTTCAACACATTTAAAATGGTTTCCGCTTTTGTTATAAAGATCGCAAAATGTACACATTCCGCACATTCCAAAATAGCTTTCAGACATTTGCTGACCTCCCGATATGTATTTAGATGATGTTATCATCTATGTTATAAACAATAACATAGATTAATAACATTTGTCAAGCCATAATAGTGGTGAGGTGAATGAAATGAGCGAGAAACTTGTTATAAATAAGAAGGGATTAAAAGGAGAAGATGGTTATAAAACCTTTTCGATACGAATAAAAAATGATACAGTAGAACGACTTGACGAACTTTCAAGTTTATCAAACCGTTCGAGAAATGAATTGATAAATGCTTTGCTAGAATTTGCTATTGATAATTGTGAGGTGCGATAAAACGGCAAACAAGGGGCGGTTCTGTAGTTGGCACAAAGTACAATAAAAATAAAAAGGGATAGCTCTTGTAAACTTTGAATACGGGAGCTATCCTTTTTAACTGTTATGTTGCTTTTAGTATAAAATTTCCATTGCTAATTGTATTTGTTCTGCACAAATTATATCTGCGGCTTTAAACTTTACTTTCCTCTCTGGAGGTGAGTGATGCAAAGGGCGATTAAATTTGTCAGTGTTTTGGTTTCTTTATTTTGCGCTGTTGTTTTTGCTTTTGTCGGTTACGGTACAGCTTTTATTCCCGATTCTTACGTTACTGTTGACGTAAACTCTGCCGATACAGGCAGCTCGCTGTTTACGTGCAGATGTGAGACGGATGCTGCTTTAGCCGACAGCGACGGATATGCGAGAAGCTATCCGGCACAAATCAGGCTTTTTGATGCGATCCCCGTCAAAAATTCGACTGTCACGGTGGTTCACCGGCGTTATGTTACCCTGGGCGGAAACGTATTCGGTCTGCGTATTTTTGCGGACGGTGTGATTGTGACCGGTGTCGGCACGGTAGCTTCTGACGGAGCGGATGCTGCGCCGGCTAAAAAGGCAGGTATAAAACAGGGCGATATTATCAGAAAAATCAACGGCACTGCAGTAACCTCCAATCACGATATTTCACGTCTTATCGGAAGCAGTTCCGGCAAGCCGATGAGCGTGGAGCTTTTACGGGACGGAAAGACAAAGAACGTTACGGTCGAGCCTGCAAAGGATACCGCAGACGGCAAGTACAAGCTGGGTATGTGGGTGCGTGATTCATCCGCAGGCGTCGGCACGGTAACCTTTGTCGATAACGAAACCGGAACTGTCGCAGGCCTCGGCCATGCGATTTGCGATGCGGATACGGGCGATATAATGCCGCTTAGAAGCGGTGATATACTCGACGTCATTATCCGCGGTTGCGTTAAAGGAACATCCGGAACGCCGGGTGAATTGTGCGGTGTGTTCGGCAACAAAACCCTGGGTGAGCTTTATATCAACGGCTCAACCGGAGTGTACGGTGTTGTTGCTGAAAAAGATCCCCGCGCGAAAAAAATCCCCGTTGCTTTGTGCAACGAGGTTGAAACGGGCAAGGCACAGATCGTGTCAACTGTCGACGGCGGTGAAGCGGAGTATTTCGATATTGAGATAACGGCTGTTCATCGCGGTGAAGGTGAAGAGAAGAATATGGTTATAAAGGTAACGGACAGTGATTTGCTCGCAAAAACGGGCGGCATAGTGCAGGGTATGAGCGGAAGTCCGATCGTACAGAACGGTATGCTCGTCGGTGCGGTAACACACGTTTTTGTCAATGACCCTCAGCAGGGCTATGCAATATTTGCCGAAACGATGATTTCTACCGCACAGCAGCTTGAGAATAAGCTGGCACGTGATGCAGCCTGAATAAACCGAATACGCGCCGATTTCAAAGCCGCATCGGTGCGTTTAAAAAAGCAGCCGTATCCCATGCAGGGACACGGCTGCTTATGTTGTCTCTTCAGCAAAGACAAAACCCCCGGTTCTACCGGGGGAATAAAAAAGCTTTAGTAAAAATAAAAAGTGGCGAGCAAAGGCAAGTCACAAAAACGTAGAGAAAAGATTTAACCTCCAAGTATAATAGAAATGGTTTGGCGACCGCATTACTAAAATACAAGGAGGTTAAAAACATGTTTAAAAAAGATGGTAACAATGAAATAAAAACTCTATCACACTCGACGTA
>JAZUSN010000051.1:0-2160 GCA_045606785.1 Acutalibacteraceae bacterium
ACCTTACAAATCCTCACCACTTCACCGTGACTGATATGCTCTGGATGTTGTTGAAGCTGATAATCCCAAGTATGATAACTTTTTCTGGAGAAGATCCACGTCAGCAATGTTCAGAGTTGACGGTGTATGGTATTATTCCTATCTTGATGATACTTCACCGCGATTGGACTATGATGGCTCAAGTAAAAAAATATATACAAAGATCTGCACTTATGATCCCGAAACAGGAAAGAGGAAGGTTGTCAAAAAAGTTGAATCCCGTTGGAATGTCTATCGTGATTCAAATACCGGCAAAAAACTCACAGGTGAATACTGGTATACAAAGAGCTTCTTGAAGCTTGTCTGCATTAACGATGATATATATTACAACACTCCGGATGCAGTTTACAGAATCGATACCGAAACAGGCAAAAACAAAAGAGTGTATACGCTGAAGAAGGATAACATGCAGATATTCTCTATGATTCCTTATGGCAGCACACGTTTTCGTCTGATATATAAGAAAGACCTTTCTTATCTGAACAAGTATATTACGGTTAAAGTTTCATAATTGAGGTGAAATATGGTTATAGATGATAAAAAGTATGAAATGACAGAAGATATAGAGCGACTTTATTCGGTTGTTTCTATTTCTGCTGATATGATTTTTGAATACCGTCCGGATGAAGATACCTTCAGACTTTTCAGAAGGGAAGGACTCAATTTTACTGAGGTCATGTCCCTTAACGGTGATTTTGAGCAGTTCTTCAGAGAAAATAACGTTATTTTCAACGAAGATCTGGATACCTTTGAGCGTCTGTGCGACAATATCCGCAGCGGTATTGACAGAGCGAATTTTGAACTCAGAATAAAAAATCTGGGCGAGGATGAATATTTCTGGTACAGAATCAAGATGCGTTCCTGGGGTGATGCAGACGGTCATTTCATCAAGGTTGTCGGCAAATTTGAAAATATCAGTGATATCAAGAATGCGGAGATGAGGCTTATTGATAAAGCTGAGCGTGACCCTCTGACCAGAATATACAATAAATCCACTACCAAAAAGCTTATCAAGAATTATCTGAGAACAGATTCAAAAGATACATATGATGCTTTTATCATAATTGACGTGGATGATTTCAAAAATGTAAATGATACACTGGGTCATCTTTTCGGTGATAGCATACTGGTTGATTTATCACAGGAGATGCAGGATCTGTTCCGTTCAAATGACGTTGTCGGCAGAATCGGCGGTGACGAATTCATCGTTTTCCTCAGAGGTATGAAGCAGAAGAGCCATATCGAAGCAAAAGCAAATGATATATGCAAGATTTTTGATCTGCTTTATTCAGGTGAAGACGGCAGAAAAATCACAGGTAGCCTTGGAATTGCCTTATTCCCACAGGACGGCGACACATTTGACGAGCTTTACCGAAAAGCCGATCTTGCGCTTTATGCATCCAAGAGGGCAGGAAAGAGCTGCTATACTTTTTACAGTGCCGAAAGTGAGGAGAATTCAGGAGCGTCGTTACTGCCGAGAGTTGAACAATATCGCCGTAACAAGGAATTTCTCTGCACAAATACTGATTTTGATTCCTATATCATCAATTCTGCATTTGAAATCAACGATGCAGGGGAGCGCACAAACGAGCTTTATGATATCCTTTATAAAGCGGGCAAGCATTTCAATGTGAGCCGTATAAGTGTGTATGAATATAATGAAAATCAGGGATGCTTTGAAGTAAAAGAGCAATGGAACAGTAAATTCGGATCAAACACGAGTCATCTAAAATTCCCGTGTGATGAAAAGGAAATATTGTCCGCACGTGCAGCTTTTGACGATAATAATATTTTCATTGCTGATGTCAATAAAGAAAAGCTTCTGGCGATTGAAAGCTTCCTGAGAGAGCAGAATGTGAAATCCTGTATTGCCTGCGGCAGATTTGCTGACGGTAAGCTTCGTGGATTTGTATGTTTTGAGGAATGTGTTTCTCCGAAGCTCTGGCCTATTGAAGAAGCAAAAACAACTATTGCTATTACAAAACTCGCTTTTACATTATATGTTTAAAAATTATAACTGCTATGAATTTGTTCATAGCAGTTATTTCTTTATAAAATCAAAAAGCCATTCATACAATGTATGAAAGGCTTTTTGGCACGCCAGGAGGGATTCGAACCCCC
>JAZUSN010000052.1:0-43329 GCA_045606785.1 Acutalibacteraceae bacterium
ATGGGACGGAGTGCAAGGCATTCCTTTTCTTCATCATCGGGATCTCCGAGAATAAACATGCCGTCACGGTAGTGATCCCAGTGACCCGAGATTCTGTAAAGGTCTCTCTTGGCCATAAGGGGAGTCTTTGTGAGAAGATAACCGTTTGCCTGTTCAACATCTTCAACCCATCTCTGAAGGAGCTGGATTACTCTTGCGCCCTTGGGCATAAGAATGGGGAGACCCTGACCGATTGAATCAACCGTTGTGAAGTATCCGAGTTCACGACCGATTTTGTTGTGGTCGCGCTTCTTTGCTTCTTCAATAGCTTCAAGGTGAGCTTCAAGGTCCTCTTTCTTTGTGAAAGCTGTACCGTAAACTCTCTGTAGCATTTTGTTATTTGAGTCGCCTCTCCAGTAAGCGCCTGTTGAGGACGTGAGCTTGAAAGCCTTGACGCGTGACGTATCGGGAATGTGGGGGCCTGCGCAAAGCTCGTCAAATTCGCCCTGCTTGAAGAAGGAGATGTTCTCGCCCTTGTCAGCGTGCTCTTTGATAAGCTCAACCTTGTAGATTTCGCCTCTCTCCTCCATCATAGCAATTGCATCTGCGGGAGAAAGCTCGTATCTTTCAAGTGCAAGACCTTCCTTGACGATTTTCTTCATCTCAGCCTCGATTTTCTCGAGAACCTCGGGCGTGAAGGAAACGTCGCAGTCAAAGTCGTAATAAAAGCCGTTATCAATTGCCGGGCCGATAGCAAGCTTTGCCTGGGGGAAAAGCCTTTTGACAGCCTGAGCGAGAATGTGTGAAGCGGTGTGACGGAAAGCCTTCTTGCCTTCTTCGTCGTCAAACGTGAGTATTTCTACCTGTGCGTCTGCATCAAGTGTCGTGCGAAGGTCGCAGACCTCGCCGTTGACCCTTGCAACGCAGGCAGCCTTATAAAGGCCCATACCGAGGCTTTTTGCAATATCGGCAACGGTAGTGTTCTTTTCATACTCCTTAACAACATTGTCTTTGAGTGTTACTTTGATCATCGTTTTTCATCCTTTCTTAAAAAATAAAAAACTTCACCTTGTACAGATAAGTACAGGGTGAAGTATGTAATAAACAATACTCCACGGTTCCACCCGTGTTGCGTAAATAATTACGCCGCTTTTGTGACCTTAACGCAGTCATACGGCACAGCTTATTTGATGTTGATCAACTTCGCAGGCACTCGGCAGTGGTCGTCATTGCGGCTGAATATCTGCCTTCCAGCATATGGCAGACTCTCTGGAAACAACGCTTGCAATGCGCATTCTGCTTCAACGTTTTAATGTATTTAATATAACAAAGAAAAATATATCACTTTTATCGTGTAATGTCAATAGTTTATCAGTTTCTGTAAACTCTGATTACCTGCTTGCGGCAATCAATTTCGGTGATTTTGTATGCGCCGCCGTATTCACCGTCGAGAGTCCACGGTATTTCGTCTGCCAGGCTCTCAATTACAAAATGTGAGCCCTTGCTGAGTGTGAACATATCCTCGTTGTAGGTGTGGTCTATAAGAAGCTCCTTGGCACGTCCCGTCCACATTTTGACACCGTGAGGCATTTTTGCAAGGTTAAGCTCAAACATACCGTCGTCAAACGAGATATCCTCGCGGTTATACTTGATGATGCCGCCGATATTCAGCGAGCTTGAGATGGCGCCGAATGCGTATTCGCCCTCGTAAACCTCGTTGTCACATTGGATTCTCATAGGCAGCGGCTTAAAGCCTTTAAGCTCCTTGAGGCCTGCAACAACGTAAGCCGGGTAACCGAAGAGGTTTTTGGAGGTCTGCGAGGTGTTGTAGGAACACTTTGTGAATACGCCGAATGACGCTGTGTAGCAGAAGAAGCGGCCGTTGTTTGCCATCTGACCCATATCGTGATACTTGGGCTCAACGCTGCAGATTAGGTCTATAGCCTTTGAAGTGCCTGTAGGAATGCCAAGGCTGTGTGCAAAGTCGTTGGTTGTGCCGCTGGGAATGTATCCGAGCGGTACGTCGATGCCTGACTGAAGAATACCGTTGACGGTTTCGTTAAACGTGCCGTCACCGCCGCGGCAGACGATAAGGTCAAACTTATCGGCAAGGTGCTTTGCGTATTCCGTTGCATCGCCTCTCTTCTGCGTTGTGTAAACAGTTGTTTCAAATCCTGCCTTTGTAAAGTCATCTGCAATGTGAAGCAGCTGGCTGCGGACAGTGTATCTGCCCGAACAGGGGTTGATTATAACAAGAACCTTTTTGCCGGTATTGTTGCTCATAATAGCACATCCTTAAAGAGTATTTCAGTTATTGATTACAGTAAGCTCTTTGGGTGTCGAGGTGAGGTTTTCACATCCGTCTGCAGTAATGAGAAGCATATCCTCGATGCGTACACCGAACTTATCGGGAATATAAATGCCGGGCTCTGCTGTGATTACGTTGCCTTCGCTTAATACGTATTCGTTTTTTGATGAAATGTTGGGCTCTTCGTGAATTTCAACGCCTACGCCGTGGCCTGTTGAGTGGCCGAAATACTTGCCGTAGCCTGCCTGCTCGATTACGCTTCTTGCGGCTGCGTCAACATCCTTTGCGGCTACACCTGCGGCAGCTTTTTCGATTGCGGCTGTCTGTGCTTCGAGAACCGTTGAATAAATCTCAGCCATATAGTCGCTGGCTTCACCGATTGCGACGGTACGCGTCATATCGCTGTGATAGCCGTTTACGACTGCGCCGAAATCCATTGTGACAAAGTCACCAAATTCAATTCTTTTGTCGGAGGGTACGCCGTGGGGCAGGGAGGTCTTTTTGCCGCTGACAACAATTGTGTCAAACGATACCTTTTCCGCACCGTTTCTGAGCATGTGGAAATCAAGTGCAAGCGCAACCTCTTTCTCGGTCATGCCGGGTTTGATGTATCTTACTGCATTGTCGTAAGCAGCCTGGGCTATTGCCTGAGCTGCCTTGATGTTTTGGATTTCTTCATCGCGCTTTGAGCAGCGAAGGTAGCGGATGAATTTGTCAAAGCGGTTATCAAAAACGGCCTTGAAATCATCCGGCTTGAACATTTTGCTGTAATCGCGCAGACCGCTTACCGTTACGTGGCTTGCCTCGATTGCAACACTTGAGCAGTTGAACTTTTTGAGGTATTTGGGAATCTGTGTTTTAGCATCTGTCAGCAGCACAACGTCGCAGCAGTCAACCTGAGCCTGTGCGGCTTCTATGTAACGGCTGTCTGTAAGAAAAACGTTGCCGTTTTTCGATACTATCAGATATCCCGCATCGGCATTGAAGCCTGTGAAATACAGGCGCGCGGCAGGACTTTCAATAATTCCGCCGTCAATATCCTTGGGGAGCATTTGCGTAAGTTCATACAATTCCATAGGTCATTCTCCGTTTTTTCTGCGTTCAAATTCCTCAAGCAGCTCTTTTTCGCCGTCTCGTGCTTTTTTGAAGTAGAATTTAAATATCTTTTCGTCCTGTGCTCTGTCTGTGAATACAGCAACCGCACCTGCCGTGTTAGCGGCGAGCATATCGGTTTTCAGCTGGTCACCGACCATTGCGAGCGAATCTATAGGTAAACCGAGCTTTTGCGCTGCACTCAGCAGCCCGTCGGGCTTCGGCTTTTTTGCGCTGTATACGTAGTGCCTGATGCCGAGTCTTTTCGCTGTTATGTAAACACGCGGTGCTATGGCATTTGAAACAATCGCGAGAGGAATTCCTGCGCTGTCCATCTTCTTTACCCACTCTCTTACACCGGGCAGGGGAGTAAGGGTCTCGTCGTATATAAGCGTGTTGTCAATATCAAGCAGCAGCCCTGAAACACCCATTTTGTCAAGGTCGTCCTTCGTTATGGCACAGACGCCCTGAAAACGGTATCGGGGCATATGACGGTCATCAAGCATAATCTTATCCTTACAGTATATGTATTGTTGCACGAAAAAAGGACGGGCGATTTTGCCCGTCCTTTAGACTCTTACTTGTACTTGCGCTTACGAGCAGCCTCTGACTTTTTCTTTCTCTTTACAGAAGGCTTTTCATAGTGTTCTCTTTTGCGAACCTCCTGAATAACACCGTCTCTGGAGGTCTGTCTTTTGAACCTTCTGAGTGCGCTGTCCAAGGATTCGTTTTCTTTAACTTCTACTTTACTCATTACCTATTCCCTCCCTCCGCAATTTGCAGGGGCAAATTTCTCATTGTATAGAATGCATTATACAACAGATACTTGCGGCTTGTCAATAAGTTTTTTTAGATAATGAAATAAAAATTTACATTATATCTGTTTAAAGCCGATTTTTTTCATACACTTAGTGAGTGTACGCTGTGCAAGACAGGCGGCGCGCTCGGCACCCTTTGCCATACACTCGTTAAGGTATGCTGTATCTGCGATAAGCTCTTTGTAGTTTTGCTGCAGGGGACGCAGCTCCTCAATAACTGCTTCGCCTACGGCTGCCTTAAAGTCGCCGTAGCCCTTGCCGGCAAATTCGCTTTCGATCTCCTCGTAGCTCTTGCCTGTGCAGCAGGAGTAGATAGTCATAAGGTTATTGATGCCGTCCTTGCCGTCAGCATAGCGTACGCAGGCTTCGGAGTCTGTAACGGCGCTCTTGAATTTCTTCATGATAACGCTCGGCTCGTCAAGCACGGAAACGGATGCCTTGGGATTGGGGTCGGATTTGGACATCTTTGAGGTCGGATCCTGGAGTGATGTTATCTTCGCACCCTTTTTGCCGATGAAGGGCTCGGGCATTGTAAACGTGTTGCCGTGAATGCCGTTGAAGCGCTCGGCGATATTTCTTGTCAGCTCAAGGTGCTGCTTCTGGTCAGCTCCGATGGGTACGAAGTTTGCCTGGTAGAGCAGAATGTCCGCTGCCATGAGCGTCGGGTATGAGAAAAGACCGACGTTGATGTTGTCTGCGTGCTTCTGGCTTTTATCCTTGAACTGCGTCATTCTTGAAGCTTCACCGAACTGTGTGTAGCAGTTGAGCAGCCATGCAAGCTGGGAATGCTGCGGCACGTGGCTCTGCATAAATACTATGCTCTTTTCGGGGTCAAGACCGTTTGCAAGAAGCAGAGCAAACATCTCTGTTGACTGCTTTCTGAGCATAGCGGGCTCCTGGCGGACGGTGATTGCGTGAAGATCGGCAACGCCGAAAAGGCAGTCGTAGTCTTCACTCATCTCTTTCCAGTTTTTGAGTGCGCCGAAATAGTTGCCTATTGTGGGCACTGCCGTGGGCTGTATAAGGCTTAATACGCGGGGCTTACGCTCCGGAGCTTTGTTTTCCATTGTTTTTTCTCCGTAATTATCAGTATTCTTTTGCGATGTCAGCAAGTATGCCGACACCCTTGACGATTGCTTCGTCGCTCGGTGTTGAGAAGTTCATTCTGAAGCACTGAGTTGTGGCTGTCATATCTCCGAGGAAGGCCGAACCGGGAACGATGGTCACCTTGTTGTCAAGTGCCTTCTTGCAGTATTCCGCCATAGGAATGTTGTCGTTCAGCTTGCACCACACGAACAGACCGCCTTCGGGACGTGTGTATGTAACGTAGTCGAGAAGTTTTTCTTCGACAAGGTCGCACATAAGGTTGAGCTTTGAGCGGTACATTGCTCTGATCTTTTCGATGTGCTTATCAATATCGTATCTCTTCATCCACTCGTCAACAAGCACCTGTGAGAATACGGGTGTGTGAACATCGGATACCTGCTTGCCGACAACCATTTTGGCAATAACGGGCTTGGGTGCAACGCAGAAGCCTACACGCACACCGGGTGCAAGAATCTTTGAGAATGAGCCTGCGTATATAACGATGCCGTCTTTATCAAGGCTCTTGATCTGCGGTACGTCTTCACCTGTAACGCGAAGCTCACCGTAGGGGTTATCCTCAAGAATCATAACGCCGTACTTCTTTGCAAGCTCATATACGGCCTTGCGCTTTTCATAGCTCATTGTGATACCCGAGGGATTCTGGAAGTTGGGGATAGTATAGATGAATCTTACGTTCTTTTCTGTTTTGAGAGCTTCTTCAAGCTTTTCGATGTTGATACCGTCGCTCTCAACCTCAACGCCGCGCAGGTTAGCGCCGAAGGAGCGGAAGGCATTGAGTGAACCGACAAAAGAGGGCTCTTCGCAGATGACTGTGTCGCCGGGGTTTACAAGCACCTTTGTTGTAAGGTACATTGTCTGCTGTGAACCCGAGGTTACGATAAGCTCATCGTCCTGCGAGCCAATACCGTATCTGTTCTTGCTGAATTCGCGAAGCGTTTCGCGAAGGGGAGCATAGCCTTCTGTTATACCGTACTGAAGCACGGCAACAGGATTCTTTGTGAAAATATCGCCTGCGATCTCGGCAATCTCCTCAACGGGGAATGATTCGGGCGAGGGATTACCTGCCGAAAAGGGAATAATACCCGGCAGACCGTTGTATTTAAAAAATTCTCTGATAAGTGAAGGCTGCAGGGAGGATATGCTGTCTGCAAAAATGTAATCCATTAATTGTACACTTCTTCCTATAATGGTTTTTATATAATAGTGTATTATAGACTATATTTTCTGCCTTTTCAAGTGCTTTTTTATTTTATGATTGCATTTATAAGCTGCAGGTGGTAAAATAAGCACAGTAAAGATTAAAAGGAGGAAATATTATGAAAAAGATATTAGCCGTGATGCTGGCTGCACTGCTTTGTTTGTGCGTGTTCGCAGGTTGCTCAAACGGCGGCGGTGAGGCTGAGAATACCGACGTTGTGATTGAAGATATTGAGGATGCAGGCGTTGGCGTGGGTAAGGTAACGCTTGCGAATATGATGGGCAAGGACGCGGTTGAGCTTTTAGCAAGACAAAGTGGCTCGACCGAATGGTCAAAAACCATCCTTTCGCAGGATTCACTCAGAGCAAATCTTGCCGTTGAAATGGAATACACTAAGACCGAAACGAATAAATTTGACGTTCGTCTTGTTTTTGAGGACGGTACGTCACAGGAATTTACAGACCTTGATTTTGCCGCAGCCAAGTCAACGATTTATCTCGGCGCGGAGTAATCTTTAAAGTTGAAAGCACCCGATACCAAACGGTATCGGGTGCTTGATTTTTTATTATTCTTCTTCAGCTGCGGTATCTTCCTCAGCTTCTGTTGCTTCCTCTGTTGCCTCGGTGGGCGGCACTACTGTTGCAGATGCAGTTGTCTGCAGCGTTATGCCGGGCTGTGCGTTTTCAGGTGCGTCTGTGGATTGCATTGCGCTTATGTAAAGGCCGTTGTCGTTTTCACGCAGGGTGACCTTGACGAATTTGCTCGGCTCAGGCTGGATGAAGTTACCCGCAGAATCCTGCGCCCAGGCTTCGGCCGCAAGGTAACCTACCGTGAGCACGATTGTGTTGGAGGTCTTGTCGATTTCCGTTACCTTGGGTGTGTAGATCGGCACCGTACCTGCAGAGGTGACAAGGTAGTGACCCGATTGCTCGTTGAATGCGAATTCATCAAAGTGTCCTTTAACGCCGATGTGTGTGGGTACAACGTCGGTGCCGAAAAGCTCGGCAAATTTCTTTTCAACGTCTTCCGCCGGAATCATAATGTTTCCTTGGGAGTCTGTTTCGTATTTTCCGGGGTAGTTGGTTTCGTCTTTTATGATGCCCCATACGGCACAGACCGTAAGCTGGTTGAGGTTGGCTGAAGAAACGTCGTCAAACATATCGGGGTCGTACATTACGACGGGAACGAGCATTGATTCATATTCGAGCTTCTTACCGGAGTTATCGGTCAGCTTTTTTATGCCGTCAATTCCGGAGCCGACAGCGAAGATCACGCCGATAATTGCGAAAAGAATTATCACAAGTCCGAGAGGGAAAGCAAGCTTGCTCTGACCCTTTCTTTTTTTGTCTTTTGGCATTTTGTATCTTCCTTTCATGTGCTCGTTTTACGTTGCGGCAAGCGCAATCATAACCGGCATCGTGATGATGGATAAGAAACTGACAAGGGCAACGGTTTTTGATGCAATGCCCGTGTCAAGGTTGTATTTGCCTGCAAGTATTACCGTGTTGTTTGCGCAGGGGGCGGAGGCCGAAACAGTAATTGCCATTGCAAGTGTCTGCGGAATGTTCAGAAGCTTGAAGCCTGCAATCATAATCAGCGGAATGACAATCAGTTTGACCAGCGCAACAAGGTAAATCTTTTTGTCTGTGAACATTGTTTTGAGGTCGGTGTTGGCGATATAAGTGCCGAAGATAAGCATTGCAAGCGGAGTGTTGAGTGAAGCCAGACTGCTTATGGGTGTGGCGAGAATCGTAGGCAGCTCAACACCCAGCAGAAACAGCGGCAAGCCGAGGGTGACGCCGATCGTTCCCGGGTTGATAAGCAGCTTCTTGAAGTTGAAGCCGCCCTTTTGTGCTCCCATTATATATATGCCGTGGGTGAATGAAAAAATGTTGAACACCATAATTATTGCCGAGCAGTAGAATGCGCCCTGCGCGCCGAGCACCGCGTGTGCAAGCGGCAGCGCCATATATCCGCAGTTGCCGTATATGCAGGCATAGCGGTAAAGACCTGCCTTCGATTTTTCCGTCTTTCTGAACAGCGGCAGTATAAGCACCATTCCTATGACGTGGAAAATTACGCCGCCGAGTGCTGCAATGCCAAAGTTTCTGAGGTTTTCGGGCGAATTGTCAATCGTCAGAAAGCTGTTGACAATTACCATCGGCGTTACGATATAGAAAAGCAGGTTGGTGTTGAGCTTTGAAGCCTTTTCTGTATACAGTCCCGTTTTGTCGCCGATGAAGCCGACTGCAATGAGGACGTAGAGTATGAGAACTTGCTGAGCAGTAGTCAGAAGATTAGATAAAAACAAGTGAAAGCGAACCTTTCGTTGTTGATTTATTCAGGCTTTTTTGCCGTTGCCGTGTTGTGAAGAAATACGGGGATAAAGATTGCGAGTGCCAGATCGCACAGCTCAAAACCGTAGCCTTCAACAAGGAGTTCGGATTTGCCTGTGATGAGCAGGAAAATTCTCGGTACGCTGATGAGAAATGCGATAACCGCTGCAGGAAGACCGCAGCCGAAAAGACGCCAAGCACACACCTCGGGTGAAACACCGGTTATTACTTGAGCGAATGTGAGCATAAACAAAATCACAAACACAAGCATAATAAGCTCAAGCAGAAGGTCGGAAATGTTTACAAAGCTTATTTTGGCAAGGAATCTGAAAACTATTCTGCAGATTGCCCATAAAGTCGGCGCTGCGGAGAGCACGGAGATATATGATCTCTTTTCGCTCTTGCTGAAGCAGTTTACCGTGTATGAAAAGAAAAATACGGAAGCGAGCACACCTGTAACACCTTGACCCAGAAGTGCAGCTGCACCGGACTGAGTGAGGTATGATGTGTAGCTAAGACCGTGGAACGCCGAAGCATATTCAGTATTGAGCTCAATAAATCTGATAACGCTGTTTACGGCGTTGAACATAATGCTTGAAGCCGTAAATGCCGAAATGATTCCGAGCAGCGTGCTTCTTGCCGTGCAGTTGCGCGCTCTGTTGGCTTTGCTGTTGAGAAAGCTGAGAACAAGAAGTACAACAGTTACGGCTGCGCCTATGATATAGAACAGCGGAACGGTAAAGCTGTCATCGCTGAAAAACCCCGTTTCGGGATCAATAAGTGTTGTAACGTGGTATACGCGAAGAGGGAGCAACGCGCAAAGGCTCAATGCGGCAATCGCAATGAGTGAGGCTGGCTCAGGCTTGGAAAGGCTGCCTTTGATTTTTTTCATTGTTTATAACACCTCTTATGTTATTTGAGAACTGCACGTGCTTCGCTGGGAATATATTTGTCCGGGTGCATAACGTTTTCTTCCGTACGCTCATCAAGTGCGATGTAGTGGTAGGGGAGAGCGACGTTCTTGTATGCGGGACGGATAATACGCTTGCCTGTTGTGAGCTCTTCAATTCTGTGTGCCGCCCAGCCTGCCATACGTGATACCGTGAACAGCGGTGTGAAGAGATCTTCGGGAATTCCGAGCATATCGTAAATAAGGCCGGAATAAAGGTCTACGTTTGCACAAATCGGCTTCATATCGCCCTTGATCGAGCGGAATATATCGGGTGTGAGATCCTCGATAAGCTCGAGCTGACGGAATCTTCTTTCGAATTCTTCGCTGAAGATGAAGTTGCGTGCAGCCTCCTTGAGGAGAACTGCTCTCGGGTCGGACATCGTGTAGATTGCGTGTCCCATTCCGTATACAAGGCCCGAACGGTCGCCTGCCTCACGCTCGATGAGCTTTGCGATATAGTCGGCAACCTGACCCTCGTCTGTGATGTCGGCAATCTCTTCAGCCATAAGTGTGGTCATTTCCTTGACCTTTATGTTCGCACCGCCGTGACGGGGACCCTTGAGCGAGCCGATACCTGCTGCGATTGCAGAGTAGGTGTCTGTGCCCGAGGATGTGAGCACACGTGTTGCAAAGGTGGAGTTGTTACCGCCGCCGTGCTCTGAATGGAGAATCAGGCACAGGTCAAGCAGCTTTGCCTCTTCGTCGGTGAAAAGTCTGTCCGAGCGGATTGTGCGCAGGATCGACTGTGCCGTGCAAAGGTCACGCTTGGGCTGATGGATGTACATACTTTTTTTGTAGTAGTGACGGCGCTTTACCTGGTATGCATAGCTCATAATTGAGGGGAGCTGTGCGATGAGCTGAATGCACTGACGCAGTACGTTTGCCGTTGCGATGTCGTCGGGGTTATCGTCGTAAGAATAGAGAGCGAGAACGGAACGAGACATCTTGTTCATAATGTTGGGTGAGGGAGCTTTCATAATCATATCTTCTATGAAATCTTCGGGAAGCTCACGGCATTCGGCGAGTACGTTGCTGAATTTTGTAAGCTGCTCTGCTGTGGGAAGTGCACCGAAGATCAGCAGCCAGGCAACCTCCTCAAAGCCGAAACGGTCCGCTTTGCGGCAACCGTTTACGATTTCCGTTACGTCGAGGCCTCTGAAGTTGAGCTTGCCGGGACGGGGCACACGCTCGCCGTCTTCAATATAGTAGCCGTCAACACTACAGATCTTTGTCAGACCTGCCATGACGCCTGTGCCGTCGGCGTTTCTGAGTCCTCTCTTGACGCCGTAACGGTTGAAATCGTCAAGCTCTATTCTGTCATTTATCTGAATTTCGTTGCATAAGCTTAAAAGGGAATCATTACTGATCGGGGACATATATCTTGACATTTGTCATTACTCCTTTCCTAAGAAATCCACCTGGTAAATATAACACTACCCTATTATTCGAGCCTATATTATACTATACAAATTACTGAAAAGTCAATAATTATTAAAAAGTGAGGAATAAAAAATGCGTTTCTACAAAATCACAGCCTTTGTCATTGCTCTTGCACTTATTCTCGTGCCGCTCACCGCACTCAATGCGGACCCTGCAATCCCCGATGAAGCAGATGAAATAAGCACGTCCGATACAGCTGCAGAGGACAAACGTCAGGATGATGCGGTAAAGGTCTTTATGCGCGATGATGATCTTGTGCTTACCGTAACTGCCGAAGAATATCTCGTGGGCGTACTTGCCGCAGAAATGTTGCCAACCTATCACGAGCAGGCGCTTTGCGCGCAGGCGGTGGCGGCTTATACCTATCTGCTTTGTAAAAAAACGGAGCAGGAAAAATCGCCCGATTCGGCACTAAAGGGTGCCTATCTTTCAAACGATACCGCAACGCATCAAGGTTATCTGACACATGAGGAGCGAGCCGAAAAGTGGGGGGATAAGGCTGACAGCTTCGAGAAAAAACTGCGCAAAGCGGTGAAAGCGGTAGAGGGTAAGGTGATAACCTATGACGGTGAACCGATAATAGCAGCCTTTCACGCAAACAACAGCGGCGTTACTCAGAGTGCCGAAACGGTCTGGGGCAATGATGTACCGTATCTCAAAAGCGTCAACAGCGTCGGCGATAAGCTCTCACCTGACTGCATAAAAACGGTTGTGCTGAGCGCCTCGGAGTTTTCGCAGGCGGCAGGTGCTCTGCCGGGGTGTGAACTCAGCGGCGAATCCGACACCTGGATCAAAAACGTAAAAACAGATGAAAACGGCTATGTTGAGAGCGCTGAAATAGGCGGCGCGAAGTTCACGGGGCTCAAGCTTCGGGATGCATTGGGACTGAGAAGCGCTGTGTTTACGGTTGAAACTCAGGACGGCGGCTTTCGCTTTACCACGCAGGGCTACGGACACGGCGTAGGTATGAGCCAGTACGGTGCCGATTATATGGCAAGGCAGGGCAGTACGTGGGAGGAAATAATCAAGCATTACTACTCGGGCGTAAAAATTGAGGACTATAATTCGAAAACTATAAAATAAGTATGGTAATTATCCGAATTTTGTGTTATTGTGTATACATAACACGAAAAGGGTGATTAGGTATGAAATACGATTTTTCTTTTCTCAGCGTTAACGCTGTCGGCGAATCCGCAGAATATGCGCGTGAGCTCTTCAGCGAAGAGATTGAATTGCGTGCAGGCTATAAGCCTTTTGAGAACGGTGAGCCGTGTGTTGAGCTGATAGCAGACGAAAGCCTTGAGGATAAAGACAGCTTTGTTATTGAGCAGGACGGTTCTCATATCAGAATTTCCTCTCAAGGAATCAGAGGTTTGATATACGGTTATTCATACTTCTTGCGCAAGTGCGTTTTTTCTTCCAACAAAATTACCCTTATCAAAAACATTGCGGGCAGCTACACACCCGACAAAAAGATAAGAGGCCATCAGTGTGGCTACCGTACAATTCCCAACACGTACGATGCTTGGGGACCCGACGAATACTTCCGATTCTACCGCGATATTATGGCTTTCGGCTGTAACACCTGCGAGCATATTCCTTCAGGCAATAAGGACGAGAAAAATCCGCTTATGAAGTATCATCCGCTTGACGTTGCCGTGTGGGCGAGTGAGCTTGCGGACAAGCTTGATATGGACGTTTCCTGCTGGTACCCGAATAATGATGACGAGGATGAGGAGACGGCGCTTGCTTCAAGACGCAGGGTGTTTGAGGCTATGCCGCGAATCAATGCAATCTTCCCGCCCGGCGGTGACCCCGGCGAGATGGACGGCGACGATTTTATCAGACGTTGTATCAAAATATCCGATACGCTCAAAAGCATCAAACCCGATGCACAGATGTGGCCCTCCGCTCAAGCACCTCACTCAAATATCACCTGGCCCGAGGATTTCCTCAGCGAAATGAATAAGCTTCCCGATGAGATCGACGGCATAATCACGGGCCCAAATCACGCTTTTGTGATGGATGACTTGCGACGTAAGCTCCCTGCAAAATATCCCATCAGATTTTATCCCGATATCACACACAATGTCAGATGCGAGTATCCCGTGCATTTTGACAGGGATGATTGGCATTACGCTCTGGCTTCGACCTTAAGCCGCGAAAGCATCAACCCCAGACCTACAGAATTCAGGCTTCTCCACAGGCTGACACGTCCGTATGTGGTCGGCAGCGTCAGCTACTCGGAGGGCGCAAGCGACGATGTCAACAAGGCTGTCTGGAGCGATATGGATTATTTCCCCGATGTGTCACTTTACGAAACGCTCTGCGACTATGCGAGGTTCTTCATCTGGCAGGCAGACGCTTCGAAAATTGCCGACGGTATTTTGGGGCTTGAAAAAAACTGGGAGGGTGACCCTGCGGAGAATCCTCATATAGAGCACACGCTCAGGATCTTTGAAACGGAGCTTGAAAAGGCACCGTCGCTTATGAAAAACTGGCGTTTTGTAATGCTGCTTTTCCGTGCAAAATGCGATGCGCTCGTATACCGCAGAAGAAGGTTTGAGCTTGCCTTGATTGCAGAGGCACGCAGCTTTGCCGCTCGCGGCGATTTTGCCTCGGCAAGGGCAGAGCTTATGACTGATTACGATGCTGACTACTATGCAATGCGTGCTTCACTCGGTCAGCTTGCAGATATTCTCTTTGAGCAGATAGGAATTCAGCTCGACGTTGAAAACTACCACGCTTCAGGCTGGGAGAGGGGAGCAACCCTTGATACTATCGACCTGCCCGTAACCGACAGAGCGTGGCTGCTCAACAGATTCGATGCCGCCGACGCGATGCCGGAGGATGAGCGTGAGTTATTCCTCACACGCGTGTTTAACCGCAACAAGGTGAACAAGGGTGAGTATTATTTCTCTTTGGCGGAGCACGGCTTCGGTGTGCTGGGTGAAAGACAGCAGGGCGAGTTTTATATCGACTATCAAGGTGACCGCCGTGAGGTCAATAACGGCTCAATCCCGATGTGTATGCTTAAAGCATTTGACAACTTTACTTTTGTCTGTAAGCTTGCAGGCTTTGAGGCGGATACCGATTATAAGCTTCGAGTTACGTTTAAAAAGACGAATAACGATATGTTCAACGGCTTCTACGTTAAGGCGAACGGCACAGAGATTTACCGCGGTAAATTTTACGGCGGTGAGAAGGACGAGCAGTTTGAGCGTGAGATGCTTCAGGAGCGTTTTACCTGCGCTGTTTACGATCTGCCTGCATCTGTTTTTGAAAACGGATGTGTCGCTCTTGAGATAGGCGAGGAGCACGTAGGCGTTGTTCTGAGCGAGTTCTGGATTTATAAAGCATAGGAGAGATGAGTTATGGAAAAAATTCTTACTAATGGTAAATGTTTTGTTGATGAATACGGCAGAGAGCGAATTTTCAACGGTGTAAATCTCTGCGATAAAGGATGGCCTGACGAAAACGGAAACTTTTGCAACGTGTACGAATATGACGAGAAGATGTACCGTGCGATTGCCGAAAGCGGCTTCAATGTCGTGCGTCTCGGTATTACCTGGGCTGCCGTTGAGCCGCAGCCGGGTCTGTACAACGAAAAGTATATAGAGGCTGTACGAAAAATGCTCGACAAATTTCACGAGTACGGAATTTACGTTTACCTGGATATGCATCAGGACCTTTTCTCAAATCACTGCTACGAGTGGGGCGACGGTGCGCCGGAATGGGCTTGTATGATGAACGGAAAAAAGCCCAACAAAATTAAAGTTGTCTGGGCAGAGGGCTACTTCTGGGGTAAAAGCGTACATAGGGCGTTTGACAGATTCTGGAGCAATTCGCCATATGAGGGTAAGGGCCTAATGGATTACTTTGCAGATATGTGGAAACATATTGCTGTAAAGCTCGGCGACCATCCCGCGCTCTTTGGTTTTGATATGTTCAATGAGCCGTTTATGGGTAAGGACGGCGGCAAGGTTTTCCGTCAGCTGATCAAGGGCCTTGTCAAGACAACGCTTACAGATAAGCGTGTTGACAGATGCAAGCTCGTAAAGGATGCCGTAAAGCTTGATATTCCCGCTGTGCTCGAGCAGTATAACGGCGATATTCTTCACGATGTTGCACTCGGTGCAGCTGAGATTGTTGAGAAGTTTGACGTTGAGCGTTACACACCCTTCCTCAACAAAACCGCAGGTGCAATCCGCTCGGTTACCGATAACGGCATTATGTTTATTGATAACTGCTACTACTCCAACCTTTCCATTCCGTGTAAGGCAGGCCCGATTACATATGACGGCAAGGCAGAGGAGAAGAGCTGTTTTTCACCTCACGGCTATGATTTTATGGTTGATACTCCTCTCTATAAGCACGCGAGCTCATCCAGAACGGATGCAATCTTCGGTGAGCACGCCAACACGCAGGAGCGGCTCGGCATTCCCGTCCTCGTCGGTGAATGGGGCGGCTATTCGGAGGGCAATGAGTGGTATCCGCACATTTACCATCTGCTTAAGTTCTTTGATGACCGCAAGTGGAGCAACACCTACTGGGCATTCCACGAGGGACTCATCGGTGACGGCGTTATGGACATTCTCAACAGACCTTATCCCAGAGCTGTTACGGGCGAAATCAAGGCATACCGTCACGACAGGGAGGCAAACACATTTACGCTGACGTATGAGCAGAAAACGGAATTTGACGTAAAGACGGTTGTGTACGTGCCCGGTGAGCCTAAGGAAATCAAGTGCACGGGCGAATACGAGGTCGTTCCCTGCAGCTTCGGAGGATATACCGTTGAAGTAAGGACTGAGCCGGGCTCACACGAGCTTGTTGTTAATTTGTAATTTTTGGTGAAAACGGAGCTGCCGGATGTCTGACAGCTCCGTTGTTATTTTTATGAAATATTGTTGAAAAGTAAGCGACAAAATGCTATCATAAAAACATATCAAAACTTTTACGGAGATATACGGCGATGGACAAAAAGGCAATAAAAAAAATACTCTCCTTTGTGAAACTGCTCAAAGCCCCCTCGCAGATGATACCTTACGTCATCTCGTTGGTGATTATTTTTGTGCAGCGTCATATTGATAACGATAAGGCTGCTGCCGTTAAGGTGGAGGCGCAGGGCTTTGTCTGCCGCAAAAACAGCAGCGTTTCGGGCGGTTGCGGCTCTCCTGCGGTTGCCGTTGAGCCGGACGGAGGGGTAGCGGTTGTCTTTGCCTGCAGCCGTGTTGTCGGCGGTACGCCTCTCTATTCGCTTTGCCTTTGCCGCAGCAGCGATCCCGCAAAAATTGCCCTTGCAAAGCGTGAGTTTATTTTTGATTCGCCTATGCAGCTCGGTAACGTCACCGCAACAGCAACACCTCACGGCCTTCTTATAAGCTGGCGCAGTAAGCTCGCTTCAAGGCTTCATATGCCTGCGGTTGAGGATGAGAAATATGCAAAAACGCTGCGCGAGCGTAATGCCGAGCGCTATGCTCAGCTGACCGATGATGAAAAGCAGGGCGGCACGTATTATGCGCTGCTGCCGTATAAGTCGGTGGCTTCTGTTGTGCCGCAGAAAGCGCCGTGCAACTTCGTTCAGCGTGCGGTTATGCTCAGCGATAACGAGATCCTTTGGATGGGTGAGCGTGACGGAGCTGCTGTCGCCTATGTCAGCACCGACAAGTGCAAAACCTTTATGCAGCGCGGAGTCGTGCCTGCAATTCCCGGCGGACGTACGGTTTCGCAGGTGAGCTGTGCCAAGCTTAAAAACGGCAGACTTATTTGTATTTTCTCCACAATGGGAGAGCTGTTTATATCTTATTCGGATGATATGGGCGTGCGCTGGAGCCTGCCTCATATGCTCAACGTCAGGGGTGTTTCACCCGATCTTTTCGTCAGAAGCGACGGTGTTACCGTGCTCAACTACGTTCAGCCCGAAAAGAAGGTTTCCGTCAGAAGTATGATAAGTCTCGACGGACAGTATGAATGGCTCGAGGAGCGTGCTCTGGTTATTTCAACTGCCGCAAATTGCCGCAAGCCGTATACGGTCGACGTCGGCGGAAAGTTCCTGACCGTAAGCCGTCAGCGCTTTGCAGGCGACAGAGAATCCTCCGTTGTTTTCACGCTGTGGTCACCCCATAAGGACGATGAAGCTCGTATTAAGCAAGCAGCGGAGAAAAGTAAAAAGAAGAAAAATAATTGATTGAATTTACAATTCGGAGGTGTGTAAAAATGGCACTTATAAAATGTCCCGAATGTGGAAAAGATGTTTCCGATTCCGCTAATATCTGTATCCATTGCGGATACAAACTCAATCAGGAACAACAAACTGTACAGTTTACACATGACAAAAAGGAATCAGCAAAAAAGTCCTTGACAAAAGGTATTACAATTTTTCTTACACTGTCTGTTATTACACTGCTTTTTCTCTTGATAGATTATGTGTTATCTCTTGTTATTCCCGATTTTAATTTTATTATTGAACATTTGACACCTGCAGGACGAAACATAATAAAACTATTACCAACTGTATGCGTTTCATTAATTCTCTCCGTAATTATGTTAGCTGTTCCCAAAATCAGAAAAATCTGGGCTATATTAATTTGTTTGATTATTAATATTGTTTCTGCGCTTCCTTCTGTCCTATTAATTTGGATAGTATCAACTGATTTTTTGGGCTTTTTTTTAGGGATTATAATAAGTTTTATTACTGTTCCTATTGCTTTTATTATTGGGTTTATTTCCGTTGTAAAAGGTATGATACAAAAAGATTAACTTTTAAAACTCACCTTGTGTGAGGTCATTTTATAAAAAAGGAGTGGTAAAATGGCACTTATAAAATGTCCGGAATGTGGAAAAGAAATATCTGATACCGCTAAAAATTGTATTCATTGCGGTTATGTATTGAAAGAGGAAAACAATGTACCACAACCTCAAACAGTTGTTATTGCACCCGAAAAAGGCAAATCTGCAAAAAATAGTTTGAATAAAGGTGTAACAATTATACTGGTTGTTATGTCGATATCCTTGGTTTCTTATATATTGATTAACGTATTTGGGGAAGTAAGGGATGAATTTTATAGTTATTTAGGACCAAGTTTATGTGCCGGTATTGTTTCAATTGTTATGTCAATCCTTATCTTTGCCGTGCCAAAATTGAGAAAGAAATGGTTTGAAATTGTATACATATTTGTCAGTATTATTGCTTACCCTATTTCTCTTGCTTCAGGAGTATTCGTCTTTCCTGCATTTTTTGCGTGTGTAGCAGGTATAGTTTTCATAATAAAAAGTATGGTTATCAAAGATTGATTTCCGACCTCACAAATGTGTGAGGTCTTTTTTATGCAATAAATTTTGATGTTTCTGAGAATAACAAAACAGTCATATTTCATCCATTCCGATTTTTGTCATCCTGAACGCAAGTGAAGGATCTTAAAAATCCGTTGCTGATAACGATTGCTGGTAGGGCAGGGGCTTGCCCCTGCCGTTTGTTATTGTATCCGGTTCGAGCCCTGCAAGCCGAAAAAATAAACGCCGTAAGGCTTGGAGCAGCCGCGCTTTTGGTTGCAGGCTTTATGTCAGCTAAAGCTTCAGAAATATTTGTATCAAATGAATATAAAAAGTTGAGAATGAGATCGTTATATGCTATAATTAGCTTCAATATTAAATCCGCAAGGAGAGATATATTATGAAAAAAACAAACAGGTTTTTATGCTTTTTGCTTACGCTTTCGGTTGTTTTTTCGTCTGTCGGATTTTTTGCTTTTGCAGCTGAAGACGAAAAAATCTATTACTATATCGATTCCGTTGGCGGTGACGATTCAAACAGCGGCACAGATATAAACAGCCCCATAAAAACATTGTCGGGACTTAAAGATCCTGTTATTAAAGCAGGCACTCATTTTCTCTTCAAAAACGGCGGCGAATACGAATGCGCCGTAACGCTCACCTGCAGCGGCACAAAGGAAAACCCGATTGTGATTTCCTCCTACGGTGAGGGAGAAAAGGCAATACTGAAAACTGACGAAAAAACTGAAGTTTTTCGCTTTTTTGATTGCTCTTACATAACGGTATCAAACCTGCACATCAAAGCGCCGAACGGTGGCGGAATATGGATTGATACGCTTAATCAGACGAGCGAAGGCATTGTTATTGACAATGTTTATTTCACCGATATGCAGAATCACAGAGTAAACAGCCGTGACGATTTTTCAAACGGTGCGGCAGGCGCAAGATCTGCTGTTATGGTCAAAGGCTTACCCGCAAGGTCGAGATATGCCGTAAATAACTTGACAATTAAAAACTGTGAGGTTTATAACTGCGGAAACGGCTTCATAATCTGGGGCTCATGGAACGACAAGCAGGAGTGGTGGACCAAAAACGAAGAAGATATTGACCCCGTATTCAACAAAGGTCTGCTAATCGAGGGCTGTTATTTGCACGAAATGGACGCAGAAGCGGTGCTTGTCGGTATGTGCGACGGTGCGCTGATTACAAACTGCCGCGCCATCAACTGCTGCCAGGGTCCCGGCACGGATGAAAACGGCGAGATCCTTTATTACACGGCCGCAATGTGGTTCTGGGGAAGTGTAAACAGCACGATTCAATATTGCGAAATTGCAGGGCAGAAGAATGTCGGCGACGGTATGGCGATTGATTTCGATTCCTACTCGCATAACTGTACGTATCAGTATATCTATTCCCACGATAATATGCGCTTTATCTGTAACTGCCCCTTCCACAGCGGACATAAAAACAATACGGTGCGCTACTGCCTTTCTGTAAATGATAACGGCGGCAGAAGCAGAATTTCAGCAAATCCGGGTGAACACGGACTTAAGTTTTACAACAATACAATAGTCAACTGCGCCGATTTTTATATGATAGATATGTATGATTCGGTAATTGCCAATAATATAATCGCTCCTGCCGACGGCTACGTTGTGGTTTGCGATACGGCGGATTACTTCCGTGACGGCAATGTTTTTGCAAACAACTGCTACTATAACACCGTAAATCCGTTTTGCGACCTGTTTTCAAAGAACACCGTTCCGGGATTTGTGAGCAATGATCTGGCGTCGTTTGAAAGCTTTATGCTTTCGGTAGGTTCACCGCTTATCGGTGCGGGAATTGAGGTTGAGGGGAATGACCTGACAACCGATATTTTCGGCAATAAAATAACGGACAATAACATCGGCTGCTACGGTGCAGACGGTGAGGATGCTGAATATGAAGGCGAAAATATTTTTGAGAAAATTGTAAGATTCTTCAAGGATCTGATCAACAGAATCATCCGCGAATCAGAAGGACTTAAAGATTATTGATAAATGTAAAAAACGCACCTGTTATGATATGCACCCCAAAAGTTAGACACTTTTGGAGTGCATATCATTTTGGCGCAGGATTTCCTGCAGAATATGATTTTCACAAGAAAAGTCATTCTTTTTCATATTCGCTATAATGCCACAGATATTCATTGTATATAATTACAGCCCACAGGTTTTGTTGCCTGCGGGCTGCCGCTGTTTTATTCGGTTATCTATATTGTTACTGTAAGTATTCTTTTGCTTTTTCAAAAAGTTCTGCTCTGTTGGCGGTTTCGAGCTTGCGGTATATTGCTGCCGTATGTTTTTTGATTGTGCTTTCGGTTACGAAAAGCGTTTCTGCAATAACCTTGCGTTTTTTGTTTTCGAGCAGGAAGCGCAGCACCTCTTTTTCTCTTTGCGAAAGAGTGTTAACCGCATTCCAATTTTTCATTATGCTTTCAATCTGTTCGCCTGTGAACGATTTGATTGCTTCAACCGTTTCTGTGTGCTGTTCGGTTACTGTAACAGCTTCTTTGGGTGTGTCGGTTATTCCGTAATCCTGCAGAATAGAATAGAGTAAAAGTATCATTCCTTCGGTTACGATATATGAAATCGAAAGAAATTCAAAGCTTGAATGAATCATATTTTCAACAAGCCATATTGCAATGTTTCCTATTACGACGAAAGCAAGAAATACGGTGTGCTTGCTTGAAACAACGGTTTTTCTAACTGCGGTATGAACAATTACAGCAACCATTGCAACGAAATATGCAAAAAGGAAAACTTTATAAACCGGGTGAAACGGACCGTATTCTTTGATCAGCACGGGATAATCGTCGACAAATCCAAGCGACACATCCTTATAATATATCGGCAGAAAGCCTCCGCTTGCGGCAATCAAAAACATAACCGTGTTTACTGTAGCAAGAACTTTCGGAATCCATTTCGGATAAGTAAATCTTGACAAATTCATTATCATCATCAGAAGCGAAAACGGAAGGAATACACTTCCGAGATACGCAATTCTGTTTGACCAGAGTGCTGCATCGAGCGTTTTTGAAAGGGATAACAGGAAATAGCCGAAGTCACAAACTGCAACGGAAACAAACAACAAAAGCAGCCACTTGTCGTGTTTACGGTCAACATAATAGTTAACGCCAATCATAAGCAGCGAAACAGCCATTGCTATGCCGTAAACGGTTGACATATTATCCCTCCCCACAATTTATTATTAAAAATCTTATCACAATTAATTGTAACTGTCAAATCACAATCCATTTGTGCAATAGCTACAAATCAACATACTGTTTTTTGACACGGTAGCCCTAAAGGTAGCCCTTTTCAGGATGAAGTAGCCTCAAAGGCTACTTATTTTAATAGGTGAGAAATAATAAAATTTAATTACTAAAAGATTTCTCAAATAAGAAAGGAGAAGTATGATATGGGACTTATTAAAGCAGGTATAGGAGCACTCGGCGGAACATTGGCTGACCAGTGGAAGGAATTTTTCTACTGCGATTCGCTTGAAAACGACGTGCTTATGGTAAAGGGCTCAAAGCGAGTCAGCGGCAGAAGCTCCAACACAAAGGGAAATGACAACATAATTTCAAACGGATCTGGTATTGCCGTTGCAGATGGTCAATGTATGATTATCGTCGAGCAAGGCAAGATTGTTGAAGTATGTGCAGAGCCCGGTGAATTCACCTACGACTCTTCAACAGAGCCTTCAATCTTCACAGGTAAGCTTGGCGACACAATAAAGGAAACCTTCAGAACTGTCGGTAAGAGATTTACATACGGCGGTGATACCGGCAAGGACCAGAGAGTTTACTATTTCAACACCAAAGAAATTCTCGACAATAAATTCGGCACACCCAACCCCTTTATGTTCGAGGTTGTCAACAAGAGAATAGGTATGGCAAGAACCGTTCAGGTAAGATGCAACGGTGTTTATTCCTACAAAATCACAGACCCGCTTCTTTTCTATACAAAGATTGCAGGCAATGTTGATGATGAATACAGACGCGAAGAAATTGATATGCAGTTAAAGACTGAGTTCATCTCCGCTCTTCAGCCTGCATTTGCAAGACTGACAGAGCTTGAGCTTCGCCCTGCACAGATTCCTGCACATACTGCCGAGCTTAAAGATGCCATGAATGCGGCACTCAAGGTTGACTGGACAGACCGCAGAGGTATTTCCGTTGAATCTATTGCGCTTAATCCCATTACCCTCACAGACGAGGATATGAAGAAGATTACGCAGATGGAAGATGCCGCAACAATGGGCTCAAATCCGTTTATGATGGCAGGCAGAATGACCGACGCACAGGCAAATGCAATGGAAGCTGCAGCAGCCAATGAAAACGGTGCAATGAACGGCTTTATGGGCTTCAATATGGCTATGGGTGCAAACGGTGGCTTTAATGCAGCACAGATGTATCAGGCAGGCGTACAGCAGCAACAGCAGTTTGCGCAGCAGCAGGCAGCACCCGCAGCACCTGCACAAACAGCTCCTGCAACGGGATGGAAATGTGCCTGCGGTGCAACCGTAAGCGGTAACTTCTGCACGGAATGCGGAGCAAAGAAGCCCGAAGCAGAAGGCTGGACTTGTGCTTGCGGAGCAGTGAATAAAGGTAAGTTCTGCCCCAACTGCGGACAGAAAAAGCCCGAGGGTGCACCGCTTTATCAGTGTGACAAATGCGGCTGGAAGCCCGAAGACCCCCACAATCCTCCGAAGTTCTGCCCAGAATGCGGCGATACCTTCGATTCAAGCGATATTCAATAATTAATTATAAAGGAGATTTTTATTATGGGACTTTTTGACAAGAAATATTGTGATATCTGCGGCGACAAAATCGGACTTTTAGGCAACAGAAAACTCGAAGACGGCAATATGTGCAAGGACTGTGCAAGGAAGCTTTCACCGTTTTTCAGCGAAAGAAGAAGCTCAACCGTTGCAGAAATCAAACAGCAGCTTGCTTACAGAGAGCAGAACAAGCAGACTCTTGCAGGCTTTTCTGCTATGTTCACCTTTGGTGAGGACGACAAAATTTATATCGACCCGATGAAGCAGAGCTTTGTTGTTTCACGCCGTAATCCCGGAAGCTGGAGCGATGAAAATCCCGATGTTATTCCGCTTTCAAGTGTTACGGGCTGTAACCTCAGAGTAGATGAAGACCGTGAAGAAATCTATACACAGGGCAAGGACGGCGAGGAAGTAAGCTACAATCCGCCCAGATACAAGTTTACATACGATTTCTATATTGACATCAAGGTAAACACCCCCTATTTTGATGAAATCACAGCAAAGCTCAACGATAACGAGGTTGAAGGTATCGGCACAATGGAATATAACCGCTATCAGCAGATGGCACAGCAGGTTATCAACAACCTTACACAAAACGGCAATGCAGGTATGCCGATGAATAACGGATATAACCAGCCTATGAATAACGGTATGCCGATGAATCAGGGCTATGCTCCTGCAGGTGCTTACGGTCAGCCCAATCCCTATACTCAGCAGAACGCTTACGGTCAACCTCAGGCAAATCCCTATGTTCAACAGAATCCATATGCTCAGCAGCAGGCTAACCCATACGCACAGCAGAACCAGTATAATCAACCGATGAACAATGGCTACAATCAGCCTCCCGTACAGCAGCCTGTATCACAGTCTTGGGTATGTCCCTCTTGCCAGGCAAATAACGACGGCGGCAGATTCTGTGCATTCTGCGGCACACCTAAACAGTAATGAACAAAATGAAGGCTGTGATAATCATAGTTTCAGTTGTTGTTTTGATTTCTGCTGTTGCGGCAGGCGTTTGGTATTACAAAACGAAGTTTTACATACCTGATAAAGACGGTATGGTTTATTCTCAGACAGATACAAATAAGCAAGGAGATGATTAACCTTGTCAACAATTCTTGAACAGAAATGTCCGTGCTGCGGCGGTGCTGTTGAGTTTAATACAGGAGCGCAAAGGCTGAAATGCCCTTACTGCGACACCGAGTTTGATATTACCGCTATGCCCGAAGATACATCAAATCAGGTTGAGCAAATCAACTGGAATTCGCAGGGCGCACAGTGGGGAGCAGGCGAAACAGACGGTATGAGCGTTTATGCCTGTAATTCCTGCGGCGGTGAAATTGTTGCCGATACCACAACGGGCGCAACAACCTGCCCTTACTGCGGAAATCAGGTTGTTATGAAGGGACAGTTTTCAGGCGCATTGAAGCCTGACCTTGTAATTCCTTTTAAGCTCGATAAGAAAGCGGCAAAGGAAGCACTCAAAAAGCATATCTCAACCAAAAAATTCGTGCCTAAATCATTCCTTACCGACAACCGCCTCGAAGAAATCAAGGGCGTTTACGTGCCGCATTGGCTCTTTACCTGCGATGCAATCGGTAACGGAAACTATAAAGCAAAAAAGGTAAAGACCTGGTCGGACGAAAATTACGAATACACCGAAACTTCGTATTTTGACGTTTACAGAAGCGGCAACATAGGCTTTGACAACATTCCCGTTGACGGCTCAACCAAAATGCCCGACGACCTTATGGAATCTGTTGAGCCCTTTGATTTGTCGCAGGCTGTTGATTTCAACACCGCATATCTCGCAGGCTATCTTGCAGATAAATACGATGTTACGGCAGAAGAAAGTATGCCCAGAGCCAATGAAAGAATCAGACAGAGCATTATTGATTCGTTCAAGGAAACCGTAAAGGGCTATGACGAGGTTGAAAATCAGGGCGCAAATATGAACGTTGCCAACGGCATTTATAAATACGCACTCTATCCCGTGTGGCTTCTCAACACAAAGTGGAACGGAGAGAATTTCACCTTTGCAATGAACGGACAGACGGGAAAATTTGTCGGCAATATCCCCACGGATAAAAAAGCCGTCACCAAGGCTTCGCTTTTACTCGGTGCAGGCATAGGCGCAGCAATTTACGGCCTTTTGTGGCTGATTGAGCTGCTTTAAGGAGGTGCGGAAAATATGACTAAAAAGATTTTTGCAATAATTATTGCAGCTCTGATTTGTGTTTCGTTCGTATTCTCTGCATCTGCTTACACTCAGCAGTATGTAATAGACTACGCCGATAAGCTGTCTTCAAGCGAAATTGAAGAGCTTGATTCGTTTGCCGAAAAGATTGAAGCTGCTTACGGCGTTACCGTGCTTTTCTGTATAACCGAAGGTACGGGCGATGTAACCGCCGATGAATTTGCATCAGGAACATATTCAGATTACACAGATAACGAAAACGGACTTATAATCGTTCACGATGATTGGAACAAAGCATATTTCACTTTCATTTCGGGCAACGCAGCTGAATATTTCAGCGATGCCGCCATTGACAGCATGACTGATGCTTATGATACTGACGACAGCTATTACGGCGGAATTTATGCCTGCTATGAGCTGGCAGAAGAATATCTTGAAAACGGCTATTTCGGCGGATATGTTAATGACTCAGAGCCTTTAAATAACGGTACCGATACAATAGGCGCAAGCGAAGAAAAGGACGGCGTTTCAATTATATGGCTGCCCGTTTCGCTTCTGATTGGTCTGCTTGTCGGTTTTCTTATCATTAACGGCATTGCCTCAAAAAACAAGTCGGTAAAAATGCAGGAAAATGCAACCATTTATACCCGACCGGGCAGTATGGTTATAACAGGAAGTGCGGACAATTTCCTGTATAACAACGTTGAGCGCAGAGAAAAGCCGAAGCAAACAGAAAATAAGCAAAATTAACAAGGGTGACGAGTATAATCCGAACTCGCCCAAAAGAGTGAATTTTTGCGGCTTTTCGGCGTTTCGGATTTGAAAGGCGACAGCCTGTCGGCATCCTCAACATCCAAAAATCCATCAAAAATTCGCACTTTTGGGTCTCTGATTTTTTGCGAAGCGGATTTTTGGCATATCAAGGCACAAAACACAGTAAATCCTAACAGATTTACGAGTATTTTAACGAAGGGATGGCGAAAATCCGCCCCGCAAAAAACGGGTTCAGATTATACTCGCCACCCTATGGAGGAAACGATATGGATTTTATCGGCAAGTGGAAATTTCACTCAATAGGAGTATTTAACGATAATGACGAGCTTGTTTATCTGACAGCAGAAGGGTATCTTGCTTCGCCTATGCTTTACATAGATGAAACAGATGAAGATGCCGTTGACGAAGAAATGAAGGAACGCAAAAAGATTATCGGTATGCAGATTAAAATATGCGATGACGGCAAGCTGTATATGCTGATGCCCCTGCCCGAAGGCGTGTCTCAGGTTGAGGTGGATAAAGCGGTTGCAGCAGGATATTTCACTCTCGTTGACGGTATGATTGCCGATTCACCAATGAAGTGGGAACTGCGTGACGGCGAACCTTGGTATGATACAGGAATTAACGGTGAGGTTTTTGACGAAGAAGCACAGACTTGGGTAAAGGCGCTTGATGAAAGCGGATATTTTACCTTTATGAATTACAGATTTATCAAAGAATAGGAGGCATTACCAATGGGACTTTTTGATTCACTTAAAAGGCAGGCAGAATCCGCACTTAAAAGAGAGATTTCACAAGGGATTAACAAGGCGGTAAACAACGCTACACAGGCTGTGGGCAAAGGAAGAAACCACACCGAAACCTTTACCTTTGCTTCACTTCCGAAAAATGTTGCCGAGCTTAAAGCCCTGCCTGAAGCAAGCCTCGATTCCGCCTTCAAAACAACGGCACTCACTCTTGCGGCTTTGTGCAACTATGAGCACAACCCCGACGCAACAATTGAAATGCTCAACTTCTTAAAAGGTCCTGCAGAAGTCAGCGGTTTTGAAAAGCAGTTTATCAAAGAGCATCTCGGCTCGGAAGGCTATAAAGCTCGCTCATATTTCGAGGGCGCAACACCGCAGAACAGCTATAAGCCCAACGTGCCCTATAAAATTACCGTTATTGAAAATCCTTATTCCTTTGATAATGCCGATTGGGCAACGCTCTATGTTCACAGCGGCGGTGCAGATAACCCCAGACCCATGAAGCTGCGCAGAAAGCCCTCAACCGGTCAGTGGTTCTTGGTTGAAATTCAGTGCCTTTCGGATATCCGTGTGCCCGTAGAGGAAGACCCCTGGGCATAAAATAAAACAAAGGAGATATTACTATGAAAAAATTACTTGCAGTTCTTCTCGCACTTGCAATGTTGTTTTCCTTTGCCGCCTGCGGTGATGATTCTCCCGAAAAGCCCGATAACACAAAACAGCCGTCTGCCAATTCCGATGCAGCCATTGAAGCATCGCTCTTTACCGTTGATTTTGGCGGCGACTGGATAAACATTGAAGATGACTTCAAGAATGAAGAAGGATACTCCAAAGCCGTTCTCCAGATTCTTGACCCCGAGGACAACGAATATTATTTGGTCGAGGCAACAATCAGCGTTGAAATTGACGAGCCCTACAATTTCCGTGAAGACCTTGTATATTACGGCTTTAATCAGTATGAATACAAGGAAAACAACGCTTATGAAACCGTAAAGGTCGGCGGCGTTGACCTTCTTAAGTATGACGACGGCGATGACACACTCGTTTACTTCAACCGTGTTGAAAGTGCAAGCGCATCTGTTTATGTTGAGTTTGATGCAACAGACACCGGCGACAGCCGTATTCAGGCTCTCCTTGACGGTATAAACTTCAATCTCAAGGATATCGGAAACGAAGACGGTCCCTGGGAGTGGGAAGGCGAAAGATTCTCGGCAGATGCTGCAAGCGTAAATGCCGGTGCATTCACCGTTGCATCAACATTCGTCCCCTTTGAAGCACCCGTTACAACCTTTGAAACCTTTGACCATTCCGTTGCAGCAATCGGTGACAGAGTATATGTTCTTGTTGACGGTGAACTCAGCGAATGCCACTATGACGGTACAACTCTTGCCTTTGTTAATAAAATCGAGCTTCCCGAAGACGATTATGACAGAATTGAGGCAACATCCGACGGCACACTCTGGGTCAGCGGATCTATGAATGATATTCTTTGCATCAAGGGTGGCAAAACAGTTGCAACATACGAAGACATTGACAACCTTGCGATTCATCCTTCAGGTGCTTGGGGTGTGAATTTCTTCACTTCTAACGAATGCGCAATCGTTACCTTCAACGGCAGTACTTACTCTTCAACTCCCGTAACCTTCAAAGAAGCTGATACAATAATGCAGCTTTGTGTTGATGAGAACAATATCTACGTCTGTGCAAATGCAGCAGACGACAGCGGACACAAGGTGTTTATTTACAACAAAGACGGTGTTCTTCAGAAAACTCTCTGTGATGCCGAAGGTGAAGGCCTCGGAAGTGTAACATTTGTTACTCAAACTGCAAACGGCTACATCGCTTTTGACGGCAATATGAGAGATGTTCTTCTTTGGGATAACAGCGGCAATTTCATTGCAGAAGTTTCTGACGGTGAGCTGTTCAGCACAAATTATCCCTGGTTCTGCGATTCGGCGGTTCTTGGTGACGGAAGCATTATTACAATTCTGACAGATGAACGTGAAGACCGTTCAGCAACAGAGGTTGTTGCGTTCATCGTCAAAGGATTCTGATGTTAATGGATAAGCTGAAAAGAACTCTTTGTATATTACTGACTCTGTGTTTTACGGTTGCTTTTACCTCCTGTGGAGAAGATTCTCCGCAGGGGGTTACTCCCAACGAAACAACACAGACTGCCGGAAATGAAGCAACCGAAGAAATATCCGTTCTCTCACTCAACAAGGAATATATCTCCCATTATGAATGGTATGAGGATCATCCGACTATGCTTGTAAGAAGCGAATATACGGATATTACCCTTGATAAATCAATGGAGAAAAAATATCCGCTTCTTGCCAAAGCCCTCACGGAAACCTCCGCTATGAGAAAAAGAGCAATGGAAGAAGAAAAGGATAATTTTATAGTTGCTGCCACCGAAGAATTTTTGAACGACAGCGAAGCCTTTTCAACCTATGTTTCAACTCTTGATGTTCAGGTCAGGCGTGCCGACAGTGTTGCAGTCAGTATTGTTGAGGATTACAATTCGGAAACTGACAGATCTTTCAACTGCCTTAATTACGACACAGAAAACGGAAATTTGCTTGCTCTTTCCGATGTTGTAACGGATAGTACAAAGCTTCCGTCAATTGTTGAAAAGGTTATTATGAGCCGTATAGGTGAAGAAGAGCCCTTCGGCAAAACCGCCATTCCCGATTATTTCAAGAACACTCCGGAGGAAGATATCACATGGGTGCTTGAATATAACGGCATAACATTTTATTTCGAGCCGGGTGCTGTTGCTCCCACAAATTTCGGTATTCAGACAGCAACCGTGACCTTTGCAGAGCATCCCGATTTATTCAAAGAAAAATACACTGCCGTACCCGATGCCTATGTTGTAAGCCTGCCCTTATCGTCACCGTTCTTTACCGACATCACGGGTGACAATCGTGCAGATGAGCTTACCGTTTCGGGCAACTTCGACCCCGACGGCAGATATTATTACACGCTTGGTATAAATTCGGAAAACTCAAATTATGAGGTAGATTGGTTTTCCTATGATATGAATCCGTATTATGTCAAAACCGCAGACGGCGACAGCTTCCTCTATGTGTTCAGCGAGGAAAGCGAAGAGGAAGACCGACAGATGATTCTGTGCGTATTCAGCCTCAAAAACGGTGAAATCAAACAAATAAGCGAAACGGACACAGATGTGCTCTATAAAGGTGATAATGTGTTTACCGTACCTACAGACCCGGATATGCTTATTTCAGCTGTTAAAAATTAATAAACCCAAAATATAAACAGGTGTAACCGGAGTTAATCCCCGTTGCACCTGTTTGTATTGTTGTTTGCAACAAGTCAAGACCTCCGGCTAAGCCGGAGGCTTGATTAAGCCCTAAAAGGGCAATATACGGACGAAACCCCTTAAGGGGCGGCTGAAAGGTTTGCCGACCGCATTCCTTTTTCAGCTACCCCTCAAGGGGTTAATTTTATGCTTTCTTGTTCTCGCTACCCGTAAACGGGTCTATGTACTCTTTGAGACTCATTTGGTCTGCTATTTGGTCTTCAGCAAGCTGATTTCTTATATACTCAGCAACTTGCTTTTTGTTTCTTCCTACTGTGTCCACAAAATAACCTCTCGCCCAAAAGTGTCTGTTCCCATACTTATATTTGAGATTTGCATGTCTATCAAATATCATAAGGCTACTCTTACCTTTAAGATACCCCATTATCTGTGATACGCTATACTTTGGTGGTATACTTATCAGCATATGGATATGGTCTGGACATAATTCTGCTTCTATTATTTCTATCCCTTTTTGTTGACATAATTGTCGTAATATTTTCCCTATATCCGCTTTTATCTCTCCGTATATTGCTATCCTTCGATATTTTCGGAGCAAATACTACATGGTATTGACATCTCCAACTTGTATGGTCTAAACTATTTATGTCTTTTTCTTTCACGATAAAGACCTCCTTGTTATTTTAGTTGTGTGGTCGGCAAACCACTTCTAATATATCAAGGAGCTTTTTTCTTGTCCACTTCTCCCCTCGCTAAAAGCTTTCCTTCTCCCCTGGCATAGCCAGGGGTTGCCTTTGTTGCAAACAAAACAAAAATCGCTGAAACCCTTGGGATTTCAACGATTTTAATTGGCGCGCCGGAAGGGACTCGATTCGCGCCGCCGCTACGGCGGCTTGGTCGCTCGCGGTCACAACAGTCCACCGGACTGTTGCTCTATACCGCTCGTCCTTCGAGTCCCTCAATCACATAAAAAACAAGCAGCACATCTGATGATGTACTGCTTGCCTTGGCGCGCTGGAAGGGACTCGAACCCCTGACCTTTTGGTTCGTAGTGACACTCGTATAGTGGAATGACATTCCATTTCGTGGTAACTTGCAGAATTTTCTGACAAAAGTTCAGTTTGAGTAACCAAAAGGTCAATTTCTGCAAGTGTTGATACACCGTGATTCACGCAAAAAATCATTTTTCGTCCATTTGTTAGAAATTTGTTAGAAAAAGCAACGCTGTTCTTTTGGCGCAGGATTACCTGCAGAATATGATTTTCACAAGAAAAGTCATTCTTTTTCATATTCGCTATAATGTGACAGATATTCGTTTTATATGATTACAGCCCGCAGATTTATTGTCTGCGGGCTGTCGCTGTTTTATTCAGTTATCTTTGCAAAACGCATCCAAAGCAAAACCTGCTCCGTGTTTGAAGCCTGTTTTGTAGCTGTCGAAATCAATGTCTCCCGAGATGATTCCCCACAGATCAGCATACTCTAAAAACAGCTTTTTCTCGCTGTCTGTGAGCTTCGTCCTGAGTTCAGCTTCTATCTCACAAAGTCTGCTGAAGTCCTTTTGAAAGCCTGAATTCTGCTTGATATTGCGCATTTGAGGCTCAATGTTGCCGTAGTAAAAATTTTCAATAAATGACATATGTATCACCATTAAAGCACAGTGTCAACCGGTGTTACTTCAGTTTCACCAGGCATACGATAGCCTATGGGTTTACCTAAAACCTTAAACGCATCTTTGGGCAGAAAAACCTCCTCATACATTTCGTTGAACACAAGGCGAACAATGTTTCCCGGACGAGGGGGCAAGTATGCAATGGTAACTTCACCGGCAAATTCGATAAGAGCGAAACCGACACGGGGACATTTATCGGGATTCACTTTGACAATAGAGCCCATAGGAATGTGAGAGTACGCTCTGTCACAAACAACGAACTCGTTTTCGCCTGACTGCTTTTTGATTTTGGATGGGTCAGCGAGATAAAAGATATGACCGCCTTCGGCTATGAAGTCTTCCATTGAACCGGGTTCGGTGCATTCAAAAATCGCCTTTGCGAACGGATATGCAAGCTGATACCGTTTCAAGTGGTCAACCGCTTCCGGTGCCAGTTGGTATTTCTCAAACAGTTCATCTTTGATCTCTTGCCAAGTTTTTTTGTTTTTCATTAAATCATCCTTTCGGTATTATTCGGAATTGTTGTAATTCCTTATATAAATATTTTGCCGAATAAGAAATATAACGTCACGTTCAAAAGCGCACGAAGTTTTACGCGAATAATGAAATATGGCCGTCTATAGCGCACAAAAGAAAATCTCAACAAACACTTTTGCATTTAAAAACGACACTTTTGCACAATCGGCAAAAACGGTTGACAAATTATTTCTATATTGCTACAATGTAAAAAAATTATTGAAAGGCAGGTGGACAAAATGACAATGTATTATCTTACTCATTCAAAATCTTATATAAAATCAGATGTTGTTTTGTCCGCAATATAGCTATATTTATATAGATTTTATTTCGGAACTCCTCTGATTTTATTTCAGGGGAGTTTTTTGTTTTTTGGAGAGATTGCAATGATATCATTAAGAGTAACAACAATTGAAGATGTTGATATTTTAACTGCTATTCAGCAAAAGGCTTTTCTTCCGCTTTATGAAAAATATCACGATGCCGGAAATCCCTGCTTGAGAGATGAAAGAGATATAATTTGCAGATTAAACAATCCCAAATTTATATACTTAACGATTCTTTCGGATGAAAATATTGTCGGTGGCATTTTGTACAGAATCAAAGGCTCAACACCGTTTGTAAAGAGGCTTGGCTTTGGCAAGTATTATCTCGGCAGAGTATACATTGCACCCGAATATCAGAATAAAGGTATTGCAGCCGAAGCGTTATTGCAATCGGAAAAGTATTTAAAAAGACCAAGAAAAATATATGTTGATTTTCCTGAAGATTTGGACAAAAACAGAAAATGCTATATGAAATGCGGTTATACCGATACAGGCAAAAGACTCGAGACAGAACCGGGATTAATTCTTGCCTGTTATGAAAAATCAACCCGATAACAAAATTAAATTGAGAGGGAAATATGAAAATCTGTATATGTGATGACGACTCATTTACCAAAAGAGAAATCAGAAGTCTGCTTGAAAACTTTGCAGAGTCTGAAGATGGCTTCGATGTTTCTGATTTCTCTTGCGGTGAGGATCTGATTGAATACTACAACAGCGGCAACGGCTTTGATATTGTTTTTCTTGATATAGAAATGAAAGGCATGAACGGAATTGAAGCAGCCGAAAACATAAAATGTATTGCGCCCGAAACAATTATTATTTTTGTTTCGAGTCACCCGAACTATGTTTTTGATGCATTCAGAATTGAAGCTCTGCATTTTCTGGTCAAGCCTGTTAAGAAAGATGAATTTGCCGAAGTTTTCACAAGAGCTATGAAGAAATACACAGCTGTAAACGCAAGCGTTGTCCTGAAGTGGGAAAGCACAAGGAACAAAATCAGAATCAGCAATATCAGCTATGTCGAAGGCTATCGCAGACATCTGAGTGTTCATACGGCTAACGGTGTTTATGAAGCCGTAGGCAAAATTTCCGAGATTTATGATGCGCTCAGACCTCACGGCTTTGTCCGCGTGCATCAGGGATTTATTGTTAATATGAACTACATAAAAAACTTCAATACAAATGAGGTTGAACTGACCGACGGATCAAAGGTTGCAGTCAGTGTCAGAAAAAAACAGGAGGCCTTAAAGGCTTACGATATTTTTATAAGAAAGTGGGGCTGGTAAAATGGTAAGAATTATTTCACATTTCCTTTTTGCCTGCTTTGAAATTTTTTCAGTAGAAGTTTTGTTTTCTGCTGTTTCAAAAAAGAGGCTTGAAAGAAAATTTCACATTCTTGTTATGTCAGCAGCAATTGTTCTGAACGCTCTTTCGTCTTATTTCTTTACCGGAACAGGCTTAACTCTGCTTATTATGAGCACGGTTATCGCTCTTGCATTCGGTTTTTCATACAAAGTCAAACCGTTTTTCGCGATAATCGGAGGTGTGGTTTATACAATCATAGCGGGTGCTTCCGAAATGATAGCGGTTCTTTTGACCGGATTTATATTGGGCGAAGAAACGCTCAGCTTTATGGAGAACGATTATATATTTGCAGGAATGGGTTTCATCTGCAAGTTTATTGCGTTTATCATAACTTATTTCATATCGAAGAAAATCGGAAAGATAGATTTAGGTGTTTCCAAAGGACAGTCGGCACTTCTTTTTATCCAGCCGGTTGCAACCGTTTTTGTTACGCTTGTAATTTATAAATGTACATACGAGGTTCGCAGTATTCCGACGTTTTTGTATGCTGCTGTTGCAGTTCTGATGATTGCTTCAAATCTTGTCACCCTCTTTCTTATTTACAGACAAAAGGACTATGTTGAATCAAAGACAAAGCTCAGCTTTGCCAATGAACAAATCAAAAATCAGCTCGCTCACTATGAGGAGCTTTATCGCTACCAAAGTGAAATCCGCGCATTCAGACATGATATAAAAAACAAACTGCTCTCCGTTTCGGGCCTTCTTGCCGACGGTCAGGTTGATGCCGCCGTTGAAGCAATAAAGGGTGAAGCGGATTTTCTCGACGAAGCCAACAGCTCGGTTATAAATTCGGGCAATCCTGCTGTTGATGCCGTTTTACAGTCAAAGCTTGCCGTTGCGGAAAGCAAAGGCATAACACTTGATTTTTCTGTTAAGATTTCGGATAAAATCAATGTCGATCTGCTTGAGCTCGGTGTACTTATCGGCAATGCTCTCGATAATGCAATCGAAGCAGCTCAGACACTTACAAGCAGTACGGAAAAGACGGTTTTTGCACGCATTATAACTATGGGCGGCAGAATAGTTGTATCCGTTGAGAATCCCGTTGAAGCCGATGTTAACACAAAGCATATCGGTACCGCAAAGGCTGACAAGCTCAACCACGGCTACGGACTCAAGAGCATGAAAACAATTGCTCAGAAATATGACGGCGATGTTTTGGTTTCCTGCGAGGGAAATATTTTTACAACAAGCATCAACATCTGCAACACTTTTGAACATTAAAAAGACACTATTGCAGAACATATTTCAATCGTTTGTTTTTTCAATTATTATTAATACTGAAGCAGCGGAGGCTTGTCTTCCGCTGCTGTTTTTTTGCACATTAAGGAGGGAAACTTTCATGAAAAGCTTAGCAATTATATTTTTCATATCCGCAGGCATTCTCTTTGTTTCAGGAGTTTTCGCCTGCTGCATAAGAATCAAAAATAAAGCATTCAGTAATTCAGGTGTATGGTTGATTATTACAGGCGCCCTTAAGGCAGTATGCGGACTTATTGCTATAAGTGATCCTGTGTTTTTAATTATCAGCATCATAGTTGGTCTGGCAGTAATAAGCGCCGCAAAGTACTTATTAGACAATTAAGGAGATGAATAAAAATGAGTTCAAAACGAAAAAAATATAATTATCCGGGCAACCTTAAATTTATGCTCAGGGAGCATTGGAGCTTTGATAAATCCTATGTGCTTTTACAAATCGGTCTGACACCGCTGGGTGCATTGACATCGGTTGTTGCGGCATATCTGCCCAAAATAGTTCTCGACTGCGTTGAGAGCAAATCCGAAATTTCCGATCTGCTTATAAAGGTCGGTGTTATGTCAGCCGTACTTATTGTTTTCAGTTATTTGCAGGGCGTTTTGCATAACAAAAGCTGGACGGGAAGAATGCTTGCCCGCGATATATTGCTCCACAGGCTTATCTGCAACAAAGTAATGAGCATGGACTATAACAACTATACCTATAACGAAACCCGTGTTCTGCGAGAAAAAGCGTGGAATGCTATCCACGGCTGGGATGGCAGCGTTGCAAGGTTTATTGAGCTTAACTGTACCGCCGCATCATCGTTTTTCGGCTTTTCAGCATTTACGGCAATTATCGTTGACTGTAATCCTTGGTTTATTCCCATCCTTATTCTTTGCTACGGAATCAGTATGTTGGGGTGGATGATATTCCAGAAATGGAAGGACAAAATGAAGGACAAGGTTGCGGAAATCTTCCTTCGTCTGCACTATGTGACATACCGTTCAAAGGATTTTTCAAACGCTAAGGACGTGCGTATTTACAATATGTCCGACTTCCTTATGAAGAAAATCGACAAGCATCTTGACGATGCGAACGGATGGAACATTCTTCGCAACAACGGCCATTATTTCAACTGTATGCTCGAAGATGTTTTCAAGTTCGGTGTGAGCATTGCTGCTTATATTTATCTGATTCATCTCAAGCTCAATTCCGATATGACTCTCGGTGACTTTTCGCTTTACTTCGGTGCGATAACCGGGTTCGGTCAGTGGCTTGCAAGGCTCGTTGATTCAATTTCGGAAATCATTTCGGGCGCACACAACGTCAGTGATTTCAGAAGCTTTCTTGATATTGAAGATAAGATGAACAAAGGCAAAGGTGAAAAGCTTCCTTGCGGCAATGAGCTGCCCTGTGAAATCGAGCTTAAAAACCTTACCTTTTCATATGATGAAGCCGAAAAGCCTTCCGTTGACAACCTTTCGCTTAAAATCAATAAGGGTGAAAGAATTGCCGTTGTCGGTGTTAACGGTGCAGGTAAGTCAACCCTTGTGAAGCTGATATGCGGACTTTTCATTCCTCAGGAGGGTCAGGTGCTCATTAACGGCGTTGACAGCCGACTTTTCAACCGTGACGAATACTATGAGCTTTTCTCAACTCTGTTTCAGGATTGTTCGCTGCTGCCTGCAACCGTTGCTAAGAACATTGCACTCTGCGAAGAAAACAAAATTAACCGTAACAGACTGCGTGAATGTATGCGTCTTGCAGGAATACTTGATAAGGTTGAAAGCCTGCCGCAAAAAGAAAACACGCTGCTTGTGCGTGAGGTCCACGAGGGTGCGGTTGCGTTTTCGGGCGGTGAGCTTCAGCGGCTTCTGCTTGCAAGGGCACTTTACAAGGATGCTCCGATAATCATCCTCGATGAGCCGACTGCTGCGCTTGACCCTATAGCAGAAAACGATATGTACCTCAAATACAGCGAGCTGACTAAGGACAAAACCGCAATTTACATATCTCACAGACTTTCCTCAACCCGATTCTGTGACAGAATCATTCTTCTTGACGATGCAAAAATTGCCGAAACGGGAACGCACGAGGAGCTGCTCGCACTCGGCGGAAAGTATGCCGAAATGTTTGAAACTCAGAGCAAATATTACAGAGAGGAGGCGGTAGTATGAAAAAGTTTTTCAGTGACCTGAAAGAAGATTTTGAGATAATCAGACAAGGTCTGAAGCTTGTTAAAATATATCTCGGCAAAAACTATTTTTCGCTCAACCTTATTGTTAAAATCCTCCGTGCCGTGTCACCGTATATCACAATTTACTGCACGGGTCTTATCATCACCGCACTGACTCAAAAGCAGAGCTTTGAGCAGATTCTGGTTTACGTGCTGGTTGCCACTCTTTCAACGCTCATAATTGATGTAATCATCCGTACCGTTAACCGAAAGGCTCTTATAATGCTCAACAGCTGTTGGGAAAAGCACGCTGCTCTTCTTTCACGAAAAGCGCTTGAGCTTGACTATGCCAAGGCTGAAAGCTCATCTGTTCAGGAGCTGCGAGGCAAGATAGAAGAAAATGCTAACAACGGTAACGGTCTTACGTGGGTTGCCGAATGTGTAGCCGAAATGATAGCCTGCGTATTCTCAATTATAGTTGCAATTGTTATGATTTCGGGTATGGTTTTCAGCAGGTCACAAACACCGCTTACCGGTTTTATGGCTTTTGTTGATTCACCTTTGTTTGCCGTCAGCCTTATCGCTTTTTCTGTTGTTGTTATTGCTGTTTCTGTCAGATACCACGGACTCAGCGAGAAAAAACAGTTCAATATTTTTAACCGCGCCGTCAAATTCAATCCTATTCTTGAGTATTATAATCAGAAATATCTCAACGAAAATGAAAGCGGCAAGGACGTCAGAATCTTTAATGTAAAGGGACTTATCAACGAGGAAATAGAAGAAAAAATCCACAACCCGATATCAAAAATGAGGAAAGAGGTTTTCAGAGTCTGGTCTACCATAGGTCAGATAAGTACGGTTTCCGCAAACCTGCTGGGCGGTCTCGTTTATATCTTTGTCGGTCTTAAAGCACTTGCAGGTGCTTTTGGTGCAGGCAAGGTTGTTGAATATTACGGTGCCATAACAAAGCTGATTTCAGCCTGTACCGATATTGCAGGCAATGCCGGATATTTAAGGGCAAACAACGCTCAGTTAAAGCAGGAAATCGAATATCTGAACCTTGTTTCCGATATGGAAAACGGAACAAGAACGGTTGAAGACATTGACCCGGAAAATGCTGTTTTTGAGTTTCACAATGTTTCATTTGCTTATCCCGAAACCGAGCCGCTTATATTAAAGAATTTCAGCATGAAAATTGAGTCGGGCGAGCGTCTTGCGGTCGTCGGTATGAACGGTAGCGGCAAGTCAACAATGATAAAGCTTCTTTGCCGTCTTTATGACCCGACTGAAGGCAGCATCACTCTCAACGGTATTGATATCCGTGAATTTGACTATGCCGAATACTTAAAGCTTTTTGCTATCGTTTTTCAGGATTTCAAGCTTCTTGCATTTCCCGTTGGCGAAAATGTTGCCTGCTCGGATGAATACGATGAAGAAAGAGTATGGCAATGCCTTGAAATGGCAGGTGTAAAAGACAGAGTTGAGGAATTTCCGAAAAAGCTCAAGCAGTCAATTTATAAGCTCTATGAAAAAGACGGAATCGACCTTTCAGGCGGTGAAGAACAGAAAATTGCAATTGCGAGAGCGCTCTATAAGGATGCACCGTTTGTTATTCTCGATGAACCTACCGCTGCACTCGACCCAATTGCCGAAAGCGAAATATATTCGCGCTTCAACGATATTGCAGGCAATAAAACCACCGTCTATATTTCTCACAGACTTTCCTCCTGCCGCTTCTGCAGCAGAATAGTTGTTTTTGATAATGGCTCGGTTATTCAGGAGGGCACCCACGAAGAGCTCCTCGAAAATCCGAAAGGCAAATACAGCGAGCTCTGGAATGCACAGGCACAGTATTACGCCGAAAGCGAAGCATAAAAAATTCACCTCAACCGCTTCGGTTGGGGTGATATTGCGTTGCAGATATAAGTGGTGTATAATAAAAATTAGACTTAAGGAGGCTAATACAATGAAGTTACTTGTAATCCGTCACGGTGAATCAGAAGCAGATTTGCTCGATGTTCACGAAGGCAGAGCAGATTTTGCATTAACCGAAAGAGGTCATAGACAAGCCGAAGCCATGGCAAATCATGTTGCCGATAATTATGACATCTCCAAAATATACGCAAGTACATTGACAAGAGCAAAACAGACAGCACAGCATTTATCCGATAAAACCGGAGTTTCTATTGTTTTTGATGAGAACTTGATGGAATTCAATAACGGACTTCTTGCAGGATTACCCCGAGCAGTAGTCAGAGAGAAATATCCCGAAGTTCCCAATCTGCCGATTGATAAAGCTGTTTACGGTCAGGAATCTCAGGTCGAGTTCAGACAAAGAGCAGAGAATGCACTCTCAAAAATTATGAATGAAGCTGAGAATGACGAAACCATTGCCATTGTTTCACACGGCGGAATGATAAATCAGCTTTACCGTTCATTCTTCAATATGCCCATTGATTGTGTTTATTTCTTCAATACCGCCGATACGGGTATTCATATCTGGAGTTTAACAGACAGAGAAAGACGGGTTATCAAAGCCAATTATGAGGAGCACACCAAAGGGATTTAAGGAGTAATTATGAGCAGACAAAACATATTTGACAACGAAACATTTTTCAACGGATACAAGGCTCTGCGTGAGAACGATTGTAACGCCAACGATCTGATTGAGCAGCCTGCAATGCGTAAACTTCTGCCGGATCTGAACGGCAAATCAGTTCTTGATCTGGGCTGCGGCTACGGTCATAACTGTGTTGATTTTGTTAGCTGTGGTGCAGCAAGAGTAGTCGGTATTGATATATCCGAAAAGATGCTTTCCGTTGCCGAAAAAGAATCCGCCAATGAAAAAATCGAATACCGCAATATGAGCATGACAGATATATCGGAACTCGATGAAAAATTTGATTTTCTATACAGCTCACTCGCTTTTCATTACGTCAAGGATTTTGACGCTTTTGCAAAGGATATGTATTCTGTTCTCAATGCAGGCGGTCAGCTCCTGTTTTCGCAGGAGCATCCGATTATAACCGCTACCGTTGACGGTGCAGGGCATTTCAACAAGGATGAAAACGGAAACAGAATTTCATATACATTTTCAAACTACAATCAATCGGGAGAACGAAAAATCCATTGGTATGTTGACGGCGTCGTGAAATATCACCGCACGTTCAGCGATATTATTACTGCCCTTGCCAAAGCAGGCTTTGTGATCGAAGAAGTGTGCGAACCCGTACCCGAAGAATGGGCAATTCAAAAACTCCCGACACTGGCAAAGGAATATATAAAACCAAACTTTTTGATTGTGAAAGCAAGAGTATAGGTGATATTTACGGAGGTGCCTGAATTGAATATAAGTTTTATCGTCAGACAAGCAGTGGTCTCCGATGCGGAAGATATTTATTATATCAATAAAACAAGCCTTGGTTACGATTATGACCTTGAAAAACAAAGATGCAAAATCGAAGCAGTATTGAATGATGAAACACAAGTTATCTTTGTTGCAGAAATCCAAAACAAAGTTGTCGGCTATATTCACCTTGTAAATTACGATGTAATCTATGCAGATAATTTCAAGAACTGTTTGGGACTGGCAGTTGATAATGATTACAAGCGTAACGGTATTGGTGCAGCCTTGCTGAAGCAGGCAGAAATCTGGGCGAAAGAAAACGGCGCAGCAGGAATCAGACTTTGCTCAGGTGCAGAGCGTGAAAATGCTCATAAGTTTTATGAATCACAGGGTTATGAAGTAACAAAACTTCAAAAGAACATAAAAAAGATTTTTTGATATCAGAGGTATGTTATGAAACATTGCGGAACACAAAGATTAGAAACAGACAGGTTGATATTAAGACGGTATGTCAGTGACGATGCTCCGGCAATGTATATAAACTGGGCATCCGATCCGGAAGTCACAAAGTTTTTAATGTGGAAAACTCATTCGGATAAAGAAGAAAGTCAAAAAATAATGGATGAATGGGTAAAACAATATTCTAACGAAAAATATTATCACTGGGGTATAGTTTTGAAAGAAAACGGTGATGAACCCATTGGTGCTATTGCTGTAGGTTTTATGAATGAAGAAGTTTCATCAATGCAAATCAGTTATTGTATAGGAAGAAATTGGTGGCATCAGGGAATCATGTCTGAAGCACTTAAAGCAGTTATGGATTTTTTGTTTGATGTGGTAGAAGTTAACCGAATTGAAGCAAGACATGACCCAAGGAATCCCAACTCCGGAAAAGTAATGCAGAAATGCGGTATGAAATACGAAGGCACTCTTCGCAGCTCCGACTGGAACAATCAAGGCATTTGCGATGCCTGTTATTATGCTTTGTTGAAATCGGAAAGGTATTATGAGTTTTGATATGGGCTACATAATGGATTTGAGGAAAGTTGTCGGACACCGACCTTTGTTACAGGTTGGTGCAAGTGTTATTGCGGTTAATGAATCCGGGCAAATTCTGCTTCAATTGCGCAGTGATAATAGCACTTGGGGGTATGCAGGCGGTTCGGTGGAAATAGACGAAAAAGTTGAAGATGCGGCTAAACGGGAATTATACGAAGAAACAGGCTTAACCGCCAATGAGTTGGTTCTTTTAGGTGTGTTTTCAGGTAAGGAATTGCACAATACCTACCCTAACGGTGACGAAGTTTCAAATATAGATATTGTATATGTTTGTAAAAGTTACGAGGGCGAATTGAGATGTCAGACCGGTGAGGTTGAAAGCTTGAGATTTTTTGATGTTTCTGATTTGCCTGATAACATCTTCGGTCCTAATTTACCGGCGATTAAAGAATATATAAAAAAGAAGTTTGATTTATTATAATGGTTGGGGAAGTTATGATTAAGAAAGCAAAGCAAAACGACACAAGGATATTAGCAGAATTAGCAATACAGATGTGGAGTAATCACACATTGGCTGACCTTGAAGCAGATTTCATTGAAATTATCCGCAACGATGATGCGGTATGCTTTATTGAATATGTTGATGATGTTCCCGTAGGTTTTGCACAGTGTCAGCTTCGCCACGATTATGTTGAGGGTACACACTCATCTCCCGTCGGTTATCTCGAAGGAATATTTGTTGTTCCCGAACATCAGCATAAAGGATACGCAAAAGAGCTGTTGCAAGAATGTGAATTATGGGCGAAAGAAAAAGGCTGTACGGAATTCGCAAGCGACTGCGAACTTGATAACACCAACAGCTTTAATTTCCATATGGCAATGGGCTTTGAAGAAGTAAACCGTGTTATATGTTTCAGGAAAGAGTTGGGGTAATTCAATATGGTTAGAAAAGCAACTAATAACGATATACCTGCGATAGCCGAATTATACCGTGAGCAATTCAGAGAAATGGCAAAGCTGATTCCCGATTTTATCAAAGAGGGAGACCAGAGCACAGAGTTTGTTGAGAATACAATTGCTAATGAAGAGTCAGACATTCTTGTCTATGAGAACGATGGTGTGGTTGTCGGTTTTATCCTGCTTCAAGCCAAAACAAGACCTGATTTTGAATTTATGCATCCCGGAAAGTATTGCTATATAATGGACATAATCGTAACCGAAAATCATCGTGGTAAAGGCTTCGGAACAGCTTTAATGAACGCTGCAAAAGATTGGGCAAAAGAACGGAATTGTAATTTTATAAATCTTGATGTTCTTGTAAATAACTCCGGTGCAATCAAACTCTATGAAAA
>JAZUSN010000053.1:0-16073 GCA_045606785.1 Acutalibacteraceae bacterium
GATAAGATTTGCGATTGACGGTTCATTTCCAAATTCGGAGTGAGTTTTTCTTGTCGTGTCCAGCAGCTTTATTCCTACGGCAAAGAGCGAAAAGGATTTACGGTCGGTAACGTGTAACTGAATGCCGTGGCAGAAAGTGTCCTTATAATCTGAAAAGGTCGGTGTGAACGAGCATTCACGGAGGATAACACCTTCCTGTTCACCGATTTTTTCAATAACCGCTTTGCTGTCAAGCCACGGTGCACCGATCATTTCAAACGGTTTTGTTGTGCCTCTGCCTTCGGAAAGATTTGTTCCCTCAAAAATGCAGGTGCCGATATATACAAAAGCCGTATCAACGGTTGGAATATTAGGCGACGGCTGAATAAAAACAAGGTCAGTGTCATCATAATACATCTCCCTTTTCCAGCCTTCCGTGGGAATGACGGTCAGGTCGCAGCCGATGTTTTCGGTTTCATTCATCATAAGGGCAAATTCGCCAATGGTAAGACCGCACCGTGTCGGAGTGGAAAATCTGCCGACAAAAGATGAAAAATCTCGGTCAAGTACAGTTCCCTCTGCCTTAATTCCGCCCAAAGGATTCGGGCGGTCAAGAACAACAAACTTAACACCGTTTCCCGCACAAATCTTCATTGCGTCCGTCATAGTGTAGGCATAGGTATAAAACCTTGCACCCACGTCCTGAATATCGAAAATGACGGTATCAAGGGAGGCAATTGCTTTTTCGCTTTCAGATATATCATCACCGTATAAACTGTAAACGGGCAGTCCCGTCGTTTTATCGGTGTATGAAACTATGTTTTCTCCTGCCTGTATATCGCCTCTGACACCGTGTTCGGGTCCGAAAAGAGCAACAAGGTTGCATTTTTCTTTGAGCATATCAACGGTAGAAGAAAGGTCGCGCAGAACACCTGTGTGGTTGGTAATAAGTCCGCATTTGCCCTGAAAATCAAATCCGTTTTTTGCGACCATATCAACGCCGCACAGAACTTTTAGTTTTGAGTTTTTCATACTTTTGCTTCCTCATATAAATTCTTGTATTCCGTAATCATCGTATCATAAAACTTTTTACGGATCAAAAAATATTCGCTTCTCTTATCTCTTCCGTAGTGAACAGCATTTGTCAGCAGAACACCCCAGATTCCTGTTTCATAATCGACATAAAGACTTGTTCCCGTAAACCCTGTGTGACCGTAGCTTCCCGATGACATCAGCTTGCCGCCCGGGAACGACTGATTTCCCTTAAGCTGAAAACCCAGCCCTCTTGACTCTGATTTATCGGAGGTGTAGTTTTTTACGGCTAAGTCAAATATTTCTTTTGAAAGAAAAATATCGCCGTTTGGCGCAATACCTTTTGCGGAACACATTTTTGCAAAAGAGATCATAGCATCAAGCGTTGCAAACACACCTGCATTACCCGAAACACCGCCGAGAAAATATGCGTTTTCATCGTGAACGTGGCCCGTTGCCCATTCTCCTGAATGAGAATAAAGCTCGGTTGCGGCAACAACAGCTTGTGTCGGCGGATTATAGCAGGCGGTTTTCATACCGAGAGGTTCAAAAACGTATTTTTGTGCAAGCTTATCAAGCAGTTCACCGCCGACGGTTTCAAGAATACTTCCGAGCACAATATATCCCATACACGAATAGCAGACTTCTTTTTCTGTTTCATGGCATCTGTCTGAATCGAGAATAGTGTGAATCACATCGCTGTTTTTGTGTGTCATATCGAACAATGGGATTCCCGACGGCATACCTGATGTGTGAGTCATAAGATGACGGATTTCATAATCACCGTAATTGCCCGAATAATCAAGGAATTTGCTTAGTTTGTCATTCAATGAAAGCTTACCGCTGTCAATAAACTTTAACGCAATCATAGATGTTGCAGCAAGCTTTGACAAAGATGCAATATCAAAAAGGGTTTCCTCTGATATATCTGATACAGTCGGCTTAACCTGACGCTGTCCGAAAAACTCACGCACAAAAACTTTGTGCCCGAGACCGACGGCGCCCGCAGCGCAGGGAAAAGCGCTGCCGACTCCTGATTTTATAAGCTTTATAGTTTCTTCAAACATAAAAAATCCTTCCGGCATTTTTTTATATTTTACATCAATTCTATTATATTTGCAAACATTATAATTTTGAGTTTTTTAATAAAAGAAAAGGCATAATCCGATTAATAACAATGATAATCAAAATAAACAGGTTGTTTTTTGTGATGTTTGTGATATAATTTGTTTAAAAAATGTCTTTGCAACGCAGCTTTAAAACGTTCGACGACTTACACAAGGCATCCGCGGTTACGGAATATCTGTTTAATTTATGGAGGTATTGATATGAAAAAGCTTTTATCGTTAATCCTTGCTGTTGTAATTACCCTGAGCGTAACACCGCTTGTGTTTGCCGCTGGAACAACCTATTATATCGACAGTGTGTCGGGTAATGATGAAAACACAGGTCTGTCTGAGGCTTCTGCGTGGAAAACAGTTGTAAACATAGCTTCTTTAAACCTTGAAGCCGGCGATAGGGTTCTGTTTAAGGCAGGCGGTGACTATGACTGCGCCATTACGCTTACCTGCTCAGGTTCTCAGGATAACCCGATTATCATTTCATCTTATGGAGAAGGCGATAAGCCTCATCTTAACACCGATGCAAGAGATGCGGTTATGAAGCTCTTTGACTGCTCATACGTAACGGTTTCGGGCTTTGAAATTACGGCGCACAACGGCGGCGGTATATGGGTTGACGGTGTTACAAAAGAGTCAAAGGGTGTGAGTATTGAAAACTGCGAATTCCACGATATGCAGAATTATAAGGTAACTTGCCGTGATAATTATACAGAAGGTCCGATTTCGGGCAGAGCTGCAATCGTTATAAAGCGTTACGGCGGCTCACCTTATCCTGTAAACGATTTTCAGGCGATTAACTGTAAAATCTATGATGTGGGCAACGGCATATTCTTTACAGGCAGTCAGGACTTGAACAAAAATGCACTTATAAAGAACTGTGAGTTTTATAATATGGACGGTGAGGCAGTTGTTCTTGAAGGTTGTGACGGTGCTTTGGTAACGCATTGCCGTGCAATTGACTGCTGTCAGGGTGTAGGTCTTGATGAAAACGGAGAAATCCTTTATTTTACCGCTGCAATGTGGACTCATTATTCCTCAAACTGTACTTTCAGCTACTGCGAAATAGCGGGTCAGAAAAACTACGGTGACGGAATGACGGTTGATTTTGACCACGGCTCATACAACTGTACATATGAATACATTTATTCGCACGACAATATGCGCTTTATGTGTAACAACCCTGCTCAAGGCGGCAACAGAGGCAACACAGTAAGATACTGTCTGTCCGTTAACGACAATCAGGGCAGAAACAAAATCGGCGTATCCGACGGCGAATGGAATTTCAGCTTCTACAACAACACAATAATTAATTCATCCGAATTCCAGATGACTCAGATTTATGACTCACTGTTTGCAAACAACATTATAGTTTTTAAAGATGGTCATAAATTTTATCATATGAATAACGAAATGAAGTCTTGGAATAACGTGTTTGTCAACAACTGCTATTACAACACCTTCAATCCTGCATTTGATATGGACGCTTTAAACACCCTTCCCGGCTTTGTTGGCGGTGATGACCCGATAAAGGCTTATCAGCTTGCTGAGGGCTCACCTTTGATAGGTGCCGGCTATAAGGTTGAGGACGGCTGTATGACGGATTTCTACGGTAATGAAATAACAAGTAATAACATCGGCTGCTATTCCGCCGGCGGAGAGAATGCTGAGCTTGAAACGGAAAATTTCTTTGAAAAAGCAATTAGATTTATCCGCCAGGCATTTAATATTTTAATTGAAGAAATACGCAAATTGATTGTTGATATTTTTGATTGATAAGCAAGGAATAAATAAGTATATAAGCAGACTTGCTTGATTCAACTGAAAAGAGCCCTGGCTTCAGGGCTCTTTTTGTTGGTTATGCGTGTCAATTCTGTTTATCTGCTTTGTCATAATTTTATATTGTGTTGAATAATTGCTTTTTATATCATAGAGAAAAGTGTTTTGAATAAGAAAAATATTGCAGTAAATAAATTGACATCAGAGTCAGTCGTGTTGTCGGTTATCTCAAAAGAATCAATAATTTCATCTGTGTCGGTGCGATAAGTCCTGCCGACAATCGTATCATCAGTAAATGTAAACGCTGTGTAGGTGGGAACACGCACGTCAAAGGCAGAAACTGTAAATGATGCTGTTGTTTCGGGAAGGGAGTCATAGTTGCTGCCGGAGGCTGAGGAGGACTGAACATATACAGTTCCTTCATTTTCTGTGACTTCGCCTGCGTACATAGTGTCTGTGCGTGAATAAAAGTGGTCATGTCCGCTTAGGCACAGGTCTATATCGTATAAATCATACAGTGATGAAAAGAAAAGACGTTCTTCCGAAAAATCATCGTCGCTTAATGATGCTGAATAAGGGTTGTGGTGCATTGTGACAACACGCCATTTTGTGTCGGGATGAGCCTTGGTTGCTTCACGCAAAACCCTTGCGGTGTCAAGCATAAAGCTGTTGTTAGAGTTGATTGTAATAAAAAGTGCATCACCGTAGGTGTAATAATATCCTGTTCCGGCTTCACTTTGCATAAGCTCGTCGACTTCGTTAGGGTTGTTGAAAATATCACCGTATAGCGTAGAATCATCGTCGTGGTTGCCTATGGTGTTGGCAACGGGCAGATAACGTAAGGCTTCGGGTGAAAGATAAGCCTTCATCTGTACAAGACTGTCGGGTGATTGAAACTGGTCGCCGCCTGAAATTGCAAAAGCAGCATTCGGGTAAGAGTCAAGCATTTTATCAACCGTATAATTCCAGCCGCAGGTGTCACGGATAAGTATTTCATCAAGTGTTTCGTCGCCTGAACGTCCGATTTGTGCATCGGAAACATAGAGAACGGTGAATTCATCTGACGGCTGAATTGTAAACTTCTGTGCTTGGCTCCAGACACCGTTTTCCGTATATGAATAGTAATAGGTTTTGCCTTGCTCAAGTCCGCTTACGGTAACCTTGTTAGACTTAAGGTTTTCCACAGCATCGGAAGTAATGACCTCAAAGTTTTCAGTGTCAGCCATATCGCTGCTTTCTGAAACCCTGAAAGCGGGATTGCTGTCTGTTGAGCTTGACAGCCAAGCAAAACGAAGCTCACCGGTTACGGCACCCGGTGTAACGGAAATTACCGTGTCATCGGCCTGTACCTGTGACCATTTCGGTGAAAACTCTGATAGCTCGTTGTCCCCGTATGCAAAGCCTGGCTCGGCAAAAGCCGCAATGCTCATAACAAGAGAAAGTACAAGAACTACTGAAATTATTTTGACTGTTTTCTTCATACTGATTCCTCCAATTCAATAATTATAATTTAATACTTAAACAAATATTTGTCAACGAAATTAAAAAACTCATATTTTGATACACTAAAAATCAAAGTACAGGGTACATATAAACTGTTTACAGAAGTTAAGTTTACAGCAATTCTTAATATGAGATTGCAGACCCTGATAAGTTCAATACTATGTTCGGGGGTCAGCTTCCTGTTGATATTATTAAAAATGATGCATCCTGAGCTGCCGAAATGACCTTTACAAAAATGTTTGCAGATGGCTGCTCAGTTGATGAACTGAAATACAAGGCAGACACACAGGCTGATTTGATTCTGCAGGACTTCGGAATTGCAGGTTGGGAAGCAAGAGCAGGTATCAGAGCAAAATAATGTGATTGTAGAAATTGACCCTAAAACAGAAAAAATGCTTTCAACTATGCATCAATTAATTCTGTTCCCATTCCTGTTTCTGTCCCTGCGCCGCAGGGTGAAATATGGCAATGTGCCTGCGGTAACAACAATTCGGGCAAATTCTGTACCGAATGCGGAACGAAAAAGCCTGAAGGTTGGGTCTGCGCCTGCGGAAACACAAATAAAGGTAAGTTCTGCACGGAATGCGGAAAGCAGAAAAATTAATAACCAAAGAATATTTTTTGGAGGTAAATTAAAATGAAAAAACTTTTAGCAATTCTTATGGCTCTTGCAATGCTTCTTTCATTTGCTGCCTGCGGTGGTAATGAAAAGCCCGACACAACAGACCACGTAGAAACAACAACCGAAGCTCCCAGGTTTGATGAAACCGTTGTTACAGACGGCAAGGCAAACAAGGAATACACATCGGTAACAATCGGTGCAAATACTTACGATGCAATCGAGTCCAATACAGGTGTTACATACCTTGTTGCAAAAACTTCAACAGGCAATGCTATGTACGTTATGGTATGGAGCTGTACCGTTGAGGATGCGAAACCCCTTATTGAAACAATTGTAATCGGTTAAAATCATTTTAAGGGCCGTCTTTATGATAGCTCTTTTTTTTGTCGAAAATTTACTAAAGTATTATGAAAAACCGAAAACTTATGATATAATGATATTATTTAGAATCTGCAATGAAGGTGATGTTATGAAAGATTTCAGCAAAGTTAAATTCAAATGGACCTTCCGTGATTATCAGCAGGCGGTGCTGGATAATTCGCAAAAGCATCTTAAAGACAAGAGAATCCATATCGTTGCCGCACCGGGCAGCGGTAAGACAATTCTCGGCCTTGAGCTTGTCCGCAGGCAGAATTCACCTGCGCTCGTTATGTCGCCGTCGGTTACAATCCGTCAGCAGTGGGGCGAAAGATTTATTGAAGCATATCTGCCTGAAACGGAAAACCCCGATGAATATATTTCTTATTCGCTCACTTTTCCGAAGCTGATAACCTCAATAACATATCAGGCACTTCACGCCGCTTTCACCAAATCCGTTATGGAAGCCGAAGCGGATGAAGATGAATTTGAAACAGAGGAAGCACAGGATTTCAGTAATTTTGATATTTTTGCCGAAATTAAAAAGGCAGGCATTAAAACAATCTGCCTTGATGAAGCACACCACCTCAAAAGCGAATGGCAGAAGGCTCTCGAAAAGTTTGTTGAAATGCTCGGCAAGGATGTAACAATCATCGCTCTTACAGCAACTCCGCCTTATGACAGCGCACCTGCCGAATGGAACAGATACCAGACCCTCTGCGGCGATATTGATGAAGAAATTTTTGTTCCGCAGCTTGTTATGCAGAAAACTCTCTGCCCTCATCAGGACTATATATATTTCAGCTATCCCACCGCAGAGGAAGCGCAGATTCTTGCAAATTACAAGGCAAAAGCCGCAGCAGTTACTGATGAAATAATCAGAAGCGGTCTGCTTTCAAAGGCTTTGCAGGCCTCAAATGCCGCCAATAACGAAGAGATTCTTTACGATAACCTTGCAGGCTTCAAATCACTCGTCTGCGTTGCGAAAAAAGGCGGCGCAAACATTTCAAAAAGCCTTGAGGAAAAGGTATTTGAGGGCAGAAAGCCGCTTGCTTATTCAATCTCCGAAGCCGAAAAAGCGTTTCAGTTTATTGTTGATAAGCCTGATATATTCACCGAAGAAATCAGCGAAGAGTTAAAAGCAATTCTTTCAAAAGAAGCTCTTATCGAAAAGAGGAAGGTGCGCCTTGCTTCAACCGATAAAATAAATAAAATGCTTGTTTCTTCAACCGGTAAGCTTGCCAGCATTAACAGCATTGTTGCAAGTGAGTATCAGAATCTCGGCGACTCTCTGCGTATGCTCATTCTCACCGACTACATCAAAAAGGATATGCTAAAGCTCGTCGGTACGGATGAAGAAATTCACGCTCTCGGTACGGTTCCCGTATTTGAATCAATCCGCAGAACAAACCCCGATGCAAAGGTTGCCGTGCTTTCGGGTACGCTTGTAATTCTGCCCGATTCAGCAGTTGAAACTGCGCAGGAAATCGCATATAACGAGGGTGTGCCTTGCAGAATAAAGAAGCTTGAAAACACTAACCATACCGAAATCATTTTCAGCGGCTCAAACAAAAATAAGGTCAGCATTATTACAAAAGCGTTTCAGCTCGGTGTTATTAATGTCCTTATCGGTACAAAATCTCTGCTTGGTGAAGGCTGGGATTCGCCGAATATCAATTCCCTTATCCTTGCAAGCTTTGTGGGCAGCTTTATGCTTTCAAACCAGATGCGAGGCAGAGCAATAAGAATTGATAAAAAGAATCCCGAAAAGGTGTCAAATATCTGGCATCTTGTGACTGTTGAGCCTGATTCAAAGGACGAAATCATCAGCGATGATTTTGAAACAATGAAGCGCCGTTTTGCCTGCTTCCAGGCTCCAGCATATAACAGCGATGTTATTGAAAGCGGCACGGACAGAATTGATATTCTCAAAGCACCCTATGATACAAACGGACTTGAAAATATTAATAATCAGATGTTGTCACTTGCCGCCGCGAGAAACGTTATGTCAGGCAGATGGAACGCTGCCGTTAAGGGCAAAGCAAGACCCGAAATTGCCGATGTCAGCGAAATTCCTGCCGAAGTACAGCCTGCAAGTGCGGTTCATAAGAACAAGATTTATGCAATTGTTCTTGCTGTTGTGGTTGTGCTTGCAATAATTATAATAGCAACATCCGGATTTTTCGGCGGTCTGCTCGGATTCATCATTGCGGCACTTGCAGCTGTTTTCCTTATTAAGTGTGCAAGTGTTGTTATGAAAAATTCCTCACCCGAAAAAACAGTTTCAAACATTTCGGGGGCAGTTCTCCGCACGCTCAAAGAAATCGGTGAAATTGAGAGCAGGGGAGCAACTGTTTGTGTTAAAAAATCCGAAAAACATAATACAGTAAATTGTTCGCTTGAAAAAGCAACAGTCAGGGAAAAGAATGTTTTTGCAAAGGCAATATCCGAGCTTTTTTCTCCGATTGATGACCCGAGATATGTTTTGATCGGCACAAAGGGCATCTCCAAGCTCCAAACAACAAATTATGTTCAGAGCTATGCCTGCCCGTCAATAATCGGAGTTAATAAAGAAACAGCAGAAATTCTTGCAAAGAATCTCAAATCCGCAGGCGGTAAGTTTGACCTTGTATTCACAAGAAGCGAACAGGGGAGAAAAGAGCTATTCAAATGCCGTAAGTTTTCATATATCAACGCAAACAGCAAATTTGTGAAGACTAAGAAAATTGTAAAATAGTTTTATCAGAAAACTTTCGCAATGACGATATACATGGCTTACACCTTGATTTTTTACAAAACCTTACAGTATAATCATAACTAGGAAAAAATAATTGGTGAAGATTATGAATGCTTCTGAATTTGTATATCTTGATAAACAGAAAATCGATGGGTATACAGAAGAATTATTTAAGATATTGCACTCGAATATGTCTCTGATTGCGCCTACAGGTAACTCATATAATGAAGATTTTGCGATGTGGGCTTCCGAAATAGTATCTGCGTTAAAAAAAGACCAAAGACAAATTATATTGATGTATGTTGATAGAACTTTAGCAGGATATTTTCAGTATTATATTAACGCTGATACAAATTCCTTTATGATGGAAGAAATACAAATTAAAAAATCATATCAGCGGTCAGGATTGTTTGCAGAATTCTTTAAATGGTTGTTAAAACAACTTCCGAAGAATATTATGTATGTAGAAGCCTTTGCAAATAAAAAGAACCATAAATCTCAAGCTGTTTTAACTCATATGGGATTTGTTAAAATGGGAGAAAACAAAAACGGAAATTCTTTTTACTACAAAGGTAATTATGCGGATTTGTTGAGCAAATACATTTTTATTTTTTGACAATAACAAGTTGTAAATACAAATTCAAAAGCCTCATTGATTGGTAACCAGAGCCGTTTGTGGGGCTTTTCACAGTTCTGTTGCTAAAATAACCATCTTTAATTGTAATTTAGCAATTAGTGCGAGAGGAATACGAGAAAAAATCCATTGTGAGTAGCTTTTTTCTCGCCTGCAATCCTTTCTCGTAGTGAATTGTCAATCTTACATAGAGAATCCATATCTTGCTTATATGAGGCGTTTTCGTTAATATTTCGCAACTGTGAGTCAATGTTGCCAAACTGTAGGGGAGTGTGTGGTATAATGAACTCGATCAATATGAATTTTCAGGGGTTTAGTTATGATTGAAAAGTTTGAAGTATATACTGATGTTCTCGTTCTAGGAAGCGGGCCTTCCGGATTTGCGGCGGCGTATACTGCTGCAAAAAACGGTGCTAAGGTAATTCTGGTTGAGCAAAACGGCGATATTGGCGGAATATCTACCTCAGGACTTATGAGCCACTGGACGGGAAGTTGCGCAAGTCCGCTTTATTATGATATCCTAAAAAGGTCGGCCGAAAACAACGAAGGAGATTTCAAAAACAAAATCACTAACCTGATCGACCCTGAAAAGCTGAAAACGCTATACCTTGAAATGCTCATTGAGGTTGGCTGCAATATCATGCTTTACACATTTGCAGAAGATGCAATTTGTGACGGTGATAAAGTGCTTGGTGCAACCGTTATAAACAAATCCGGTAAAACGGATATATATGCAAAGATCATTATTGACGCTACAGGTGATGGCGATATTGCCGCAAGAGCAGGTGTAGAATTTGTTCTCGGAAGAGAAGATGATAACAAAATGCAGCCGGCATCGCTAATGTTTAAGGTCGGCGGTGTGGACTACAATCGGGCTGTATTCTTAGGCTCATTTGAATCCACTTACGAAACACCGGACGGCGAGCTTCAAGCTCTTGCAAAAGAACATATTCCTTATCCGGCAGGGCATATTCTTACTTATAAATCAACGCTCCCCGGTGTTGTTACCTGTAATATGACAAATGCAATTGATATTGACGGTACAAATGCAGATGACCTCACACGTGCTACTCTTATATGCCGAAGACAGATGGATGATATAGTTGAATATCTGCGAAAATTTGTTCCGGGTTACGAGAATTGCTATATCATCAGTTCTGCATCGCTTATGGGAATTCGCGAAACAAGACATTTTAAAGGTAAATACACCCTGAATGAACACGACATTCTCGAAGCGAAAGTATTCGATGATTATGTTGTAAAAGATGCCTACTTCAATTTTGACGTTCATAATATCACGGGTGCGGGGCTTGACAAAACAGGTGTACAGAAGCATTTTAAGCAGAAAAAAGGATATACAATTCCTTATCGCTGCCTTTTGCCCGAAAACAAAGAAAATCTATTGCTTTGCGGCAGAAATATTTCCGGTACACATATGGCTCATTCTAATTTCAGGGTAATGCCTATCTGTGTGGGGATAGGCGAAGCAGCAGGCGCTGCGGCGTATATCTCTGTTTCGCAAAATCTCGATCTGGATGATATTGACGCAAAGAGAATCAGAGAAATTACAGGAATATAAATATCAATCTGCTGAACTGCGCTTCTGAAACATGTAGCACATTTAAAGCTCCAAGAAATAAAGCTCTTGGAGCTTATTTTTCTTAGCTGTTTTCTAAAATACAAGTATTAGAAATGCCGCTAAAGCGCATTTTGTTGGAGTTATCTTTCTTACATTCCGGTATAATTATTTTTTCAAAAGTTTTGCCGTTATATTAAACAAATAAGGCAGGGGAAACCCCTGCCTTTATGTTTTATGATTTTAATCATTGTATTCCTTATCGAAAGCTATTACTTTTCCGGATTCTGCGTTTATTTCATATTCGTATTCATATTTGCCGGCAACAAACTCAACGTCATAATGAACTATCAAATCATCACGGTCAAGCTCTGCTTTTGAGAATTTTACTTCTGTTGCTTTTATGCCTGCGTGGTTGTAAGCCAGAGATTTTGCTTTGTCTGTGGAGATATATTCATCTGAAGCAGGAGTGCTGTTGACGTTTTTTCTTTCCTTATCAACGTCTTTTTCCAGCACGGCACCGTTGGAAGCTTTAATCTCATACTCGTATTCATATCCGTTTGCTTCAAACTTTACGTCATAATGAGGAACAATGTCGTCTGAATCATAATAAGCTTTCAAGAAAACTGCTTCTTCAGCTCTGACACCTGCATCGTCAAGAGCCTTCTGCTTTGCGTCTTCAACGCTGATATAACCGTTATTGTTATCTTTGCTTACAGGTTCAGACTTTGCGGGAACGCTTTCCTTTTCGGAAACATTAACCCTTTCAGCTTCCTTTTTTGCTTTCAGAACTGAACCGTCGGCAACTGCAACTTCATAATCATATTCAAAACCGTTATATCCGAATTCAACGTCATAATGAGCTTTTTCGTTTTCTTCATCAAGTGAAGGGACACCGAACATTACGGCATTTTCTCTTGAAACACCTGCGTGATTAATAGCGATGTCAATTGCTTCATCGGGCGAAACGCTTACAAGCTCATTTTTTTTGACACCGGGTGCGGATGCCTGAGCCTGATTTATTGTTGCTTTTTCTTCAATGGGTTTATCTGCTGAGCATCCTGCAAACAGAGCAACAGATAAAACTAAAACTGCCGAAACTAAACCTGCAAATACCTTTTTCTTCATTTTTATTCACCTCTCAATATACTTTTTATCACTGAACTGATTTTATCCGAAAAGTCTTGACAGAAGATTTCTTAAGAAATTTAGAATATTAAATATTTCGAATCTGTCGGGAGCATCGTAATCACGGTCAAATTCAACGATTTTTCCGTTTTCGGCATTGATAGAATAATCATATTCAAGATTACCGTCGGCTCTGAATTCGATTTCGTATTCATATCTGCCGTCGTCACGGTCAAGTTTTACTTTGACGAATTTCACTTCTGATTCTTCATATCCTGCGTGGTTAAGAGCGATTTCCTTTGCTTTCTCTTTTGAAATCAGATTTTCGGACGGTGCGGCGAATGCCGATACGGAAAGAGAAAATACGACGAGAAGTGCGAGTAAAAGAGCGATAAGTTTTTTCATAATATCATTCCTTTCAACTTGTTTGTTATTTATTTGTTCAGCCGTCCTTGACTGTGACTAAATAATAACTGGCAAACATTAAAGGAACATTAGAAAAACTTAATTTTTCTCATTTATTGAAAATAATTTTAATTTCGGTAAATTTATCAATTTCGGATTCTGCAATGCATTCAGCCGAATGAATTTCCGCTATCTTTTTTACAAGGGCAAGTCCGAGACCAAAGCCTTCTGTTTCTGACCTCGATGTATCTGCACGATAGAATCTGTTCCAGATCTTCGGTAGGTCTTCTTCGCTTATGCCTATTCCGTTATCTTTGATCGACAAGACTGTTCTATCGTTTTCGGTATGCAGTTTAACTTTGATGATACCGTTTTCTCTGCCGTATTTATCCGCGTTTGAAAGCAGATTTTCAAGCAGTTGGGTTATCAACACGCTATTTAAATTGATAATAATATCATTCTCAATATCTGTTATTAGCTCAATGTTTTTCGATGTTCTGAACCTTTTGCATATACCTTCTACAAGCTCGCTGAGATTTTCCGCTTCAAGTTTAAATCTTCTAAGTCCCTGCTCTGCTCTTGTTACTGTAAGTAAGGATGAAACAAGTGACGTCATTTTGTTCGTCTGTTCTTCAATAGATTCAAGAGCCTGTATTTTTTCTTCTTCGTCCGCATTTTCTGAAAGTGCGTATTCGCATTCTGCTTTTATAACTGCAAGTGGCGTACGAAGCTCGTGAGATGCATCAGAGGTAAACCTTTTTTCGTTTTCAAACGATGTGTGAAGGCGCTCAAACATTTCGTTAAAGGTATCTGCAAGGTTGCTGATTTCACGGGGAGCATTGTTTGTTTCAAGGCGTTTCGAAAGGTCGTTTCCGGTTGATATTTCTTGTGCGGAAACAGTTATTTTTTCAATGGGAGCAACTGTTTTTTTTGAAATTATATATGCACCTATTGCTGCAACAATCACGAAAAACGGAAGCAGATATATTGCACTTTTGCCGACATTGGTAAATATTGTTTTTGAATCTTCAGCAGGGCAGATTGCACGGATATAAATCTTTTTACACGATGAACTGTCGGCGGTAAACTCGATTTTAAAAACCTGTCTGTCGTTGTAAACAGGAATCTGAACGCCGATTACCGTTGCTTCATTTTTCTTTATTCCTGCGTGTTTCAGAGCAATCTCTATTGCTTCGTTTGTGCTTATACCGTTTTGGAATTTCGTTTCTGAATAAGGAACTGGTGTCAGTTCGTTAATCGGAGTAACATCCGCTTCATAAGATATTACCTGACAAGAGTGGATATCTATCTCATATTCGAATTTTGTGAATTCAAGAAGCTCGGAATAAACATAGTATTCTTTGCCGTCAAAAGTCTTTTTAACAACTTTTTTCAAATCAGACGGAGCTTCGATAAGAGTGTGAGGTGTTTCGCCGCTTATATACTCTCCGTTTTCGCTGAAAAGGTCACAATAAACTCCATCGGAATAATACATAAAATCATTCTCGACCTCAAAAATGCCGTTGCTGAATTCCATTTCATCCGAATTGCTTTGTGCGGCGGCAATCAAAGTCTGTTTTAGCTTATCATCGGCTGTTTTTCGGCTGATAAGCATAAGCATTGTTACGCTGACAGCACAGACGACGGCGATCAAAAGTGTTATCCAGAGCGTTGTTATTATTTTAAATGAAAGTTTTTTCATTTTTCCTCCTTGAGAACATATCCCATTCCTCTGACGGTATGAATAAGCTTTTTGTCATAGCCTTCATCAATCTTTTTGCGAAGGTATCGGATGTAAACATCAACAACATTTGTTCCGCCTTCATAATCGTAATTCCAGATATGATCTTCGATTTTTTCACGGCTGAGCACAATTCCGTTATTAACGGCAAGATATTGCAGAAGTTCATATTCTTTTGCCGAAAGAGAAATATCTTTTCCGTCTCTTGTAACCTTTCTGGTTGAAATATCAACGGTTAAATCCGCAACTGTGATTATGTTTGAATTTGAAACGCTGTTTTTTCTGATAAGTACCCTGATTCTGGCAAGCAATTCTTCAAACGCAAAGGGCTTCACCAGATAATCATCAGCACCGATATCAAGACCCTCAACTCTTTCTTCAATGCTGTCACGTGCCGTAAGGAAAAGAACGGGAAGATCGTTGCCCTCGTTCCTGATTTTTCTCAGCAAAGAAAAGCCGTCAATTTTCGGCATCATAACATCAAAAACAGCGGCATCATAATCAGCCATACTTATCAAATCATAGGCTTCTTCGCCGTTAAAAGCGCAGTCAACGCTGTAGCCGGACACTTTAAGCTGTTTGGCAATTATTCTGTTAAGGCTTTTTTCATCTTCTGCTATAAGAATTCTCATAAAAACACTCCTTTCAATCGTACAGCAATATTAACCGATAATCATTAAAATAAAATTAGAATGTATCATGCGTGAACATTAGCTGAAAATGGAATACATCTTCACATCCGGGATAAGATAAAACGCTTGTGCGGTCAGTTTTTTCAGTATGTGACCGGTAGTCATAAATACATCTCATAATGATACCGCCTTTTAATCAGTTATAACAATTATAATTCCCTATTCGGATTATGTCAAACATACCGCGAAATGTTATTTTGTTGTTTTATTAGACTTAATTAATAATCATTGATGCGTTGTGTAAGTTTAACAAAAAAAGCTAATTCTGTATCACTAATAATTTATCTTCAAAAGATTTACAGATAAGTTGACAGATGTAAACACGAGTGGTAAAATTAGTGCTAAATATTTGTTTATTCAACGAGGAAAAACGGATGAAAGATCAGATTAAACGATTGAAAAGCGAGAAAAATGCAGTTATTCTTGCTCATTATTATGCGCCTGAAGAAGTGCAGGAGATAGCTGACTATGTTGGTGATTCTTTTTTTCTTGCAAAAATTGCAAAGCAGTGCGATGCAGATATAATTGTTTTTTGCGGCGTTTATTTTATGGGCGAAAGTGCAAAAATTCTGAATCCCGATAAAAAAGTGCTTATGCCCGACGTTACTGCAGACTGTCCGATGGCTCATATGGTTGCCGACGGCATTATTGATGAAATGCGTAATAAGTACGATGACCTTGCGGTTGTGTGTTATATCAACTCAACAGCAGAGCTGAAATGTCAGAGCGACGTTTGTGTCACTTCATCAAATGCAGTAAAAATTGTTAAA
>JAZUSN010000054.1:0-31089 GCA_045606785.1 Acutalibacteraceae bacterium
GCTTTACCGGTATTAGCTGGGCCGGAAAAAGAGGTAGTTTTGTGGTATATATGTAGTGTGTTATTGTCTAACCATTCAATATACACTTGATATATTCCGCTAATATTATTATATCTGTAGCCTTCCAGTAAATCGGGCTTACTCTGCTGAAGCATCATCATTCTTCGTCTGCTCATTCGCTCACCTCTGCCGTGTAATCGACCGCACACCAAAGCCCGATGTTGTCAACAATGCTGATCTCATATCGCTTGTTTGCTTCAACGGTCAGCTCGTTCATCCATTTGACGGATGAGGGAAGTGTCAACACGGTTGGCGTCGCACCCGAAATGAACGTGAAGGAATACTCATTGACCTTTGAAGTATCACCCTCGGCAAACTCAAGAGTTAGCGTTGCAGCCTCACCGAAGCTGTAATGTGTATTAGGCTCAAGAGTTGCCGTTTCGGCTGTCAGCTCGATTTTGTCATAAGTCGTGCCGCCGAGCACAAGCCCAAGACCGGCACCGTTCAGACCGATATCTGTTTTCTCTTCAACGGCATTTACGGGTATATCGAAGAATCCCGGCAGACTGCCGTCAGAGTCGAGGTTGAGGCCCGGTTTGTTGAGAGTAACGCGGAAAAACCTTTTGCCGTCAATTTCTTTTTCTTCAACCTTTTGTACGACCGCACCGTCAGAGGCCATAAGCACGGTGCCGCCTTGAAACTTGAGTCTGTTCCAATCTTCGGTATTGATACCGAAATTGAAATCACCGTCTGTAATCGGATTGTCGAGTGACTGACAGCCGAAGGCATCAAGCGTGTTGAAATTGCTGTGGCTGTGTGATGACGGGTCGAATTCATACCAACCGCCGCGGTAAAGCATAAGCTGAATCGGAGCGTAGAAAACGTCGCCTGAAATATCGGATATATCCGTTGCTATCTTAGTGAAATACGGCAGAGCAAAGCAGTCGGGTGCTTTGGTCAGAGAAGCGGTTTCGTCTGCCTTAATATATGCGCTGGATTCGGGGTCGATTACGCCGTCGATGAACAAAAGCTCCCACTTTTCATCACCCTTTGATACATCGAACATTGTGCTCAGGCGGTTGTCATCATCCTTCCACGAGGTTGCATATATGCTGCCTGTTTCTTCGCCGCTTTCGTTCAGAAACTGCATATAGAACTGTGCCGCTTCGGAACTCAAGGCCTTGCAGGCTTCAGTCCAATCAACGTAAATCAGCTTGCAGCTGTCCCTTGTGCTGAGTGTGTTTGCAGGGGAGTAGAGGCAGATGTCGCCATCCTGTGCGTCCTGCGGCAGGGTATGGCAGAGCATAACGCTGTCCAGGCTGAATGTGAGCACGTCGCCGTCCTGCGTCAGCTTAAGGTCGCAATCCGCTTTGATGGTGACTGTGCTGCAGCCGTTGATTTTTGCGTCCGTGCCGTTTATGCCGTCTTTGCCGTTTTCGCCCGTATCACCTTTATCTCCCTTGGGGCCCTTGATATTGACGGGGGCAGGGTTTTCAAAGCCTTCGTCGTTGCTCCAACTGAGTGTGCCGTCCTCGCTTACGTGCGGCATTATCACGGGGCCGTTCAGTTCGCCGTTTTCATATGCTTCGTTGATTTTGTCGCATACATCGTCTGCTTCTTCAATTGTCAGGTTAAGCTGTGCGAGTGCCGTGTGGATAAGTGCGGTGAAGCCTATTGCCTCCTCAATAAACATTTCCTCATCTCCGCTGATTGACGGCTCAAAGAGGATTCTGAATACGGGAGATTTGATTATTTCGGTCACCTCGTTTTTGTCATTGACGCAGTGTGCGTTAACCTGACAGTCGAGTGAGCCAAAGCAGGTCAGTGCGGCAGGCAATTTGTAGTTGAGGTTATTGTCCGAAATATCAGAGCGTAAAATCATATCGCTCGTCAGCTTGCATTGCGGCGGATTTCTGAGCGCGGCGCCGGGTCTGAAGCAGAGTGTGTAGTAGCTTACAGAGCTGTCCGAAAGCTCGGTGTTTAGTGTGATGGAGAGCTGAGTTGCACAGTGCTCTCCCACATAGTCAATGGCATCGGTAACGCTGACCGTGCCGTCGTTGTTTATACGTACCTGACATATTCTCATCCTACCTTTTTATCCTCCTGTGCTTCGTAGTATGCGTTGAGTTTGTCGCGGATTTCAATCAGCTCTCTGCGCTGCCTGTAAAGCGCGGCAATGTTTGAATTAAGCTTTGAAATTATATGCCTGCGCCTTTGTTCCTTTGCTTTTTTGAGTGCCTTACGGCAATCGGTGATTGTTTCGTCGAGCACTTTGATATGCGCGCTGTATTCCTGCGCCAAGGTGCAGTTGTCTTCATTTTTCATTTAGTTCATCCTTTCACTTTAAAATTCATCTGTCTGTTCTTTGTATTCCTCGCTGTCAATAATATGTTTGAGCACGAGCTTAAGCTTCTTCTCGGCACGCTTGAGTGCAGCGTGTGCGTTTGAGTAAGACGTGCTCATTCGCTGTGCCGTACGGTTTATGCTGAGCCCTTCAAAATAGTGAAGCAGTACGGCTGATTTTTCCGTGTCCGTGAGGTCGTTTTCGATAACCGAATCAACTACCTCGTAGATGTTCACTATTCTCATTCCCGGTACAGTACGCAGCTGAACGTGTTGCTGAGCACACCAACGGTCGTACGATATTTTTGACCATTCGGTGTTTATGCTGTCACCCTCGCGGATCGAGGGGGTAGAAGTGTTGTTCATTTATTCCCTCCGTAGTGTTATGTGAGCTGTAATCTGCGGCATAAACCCCATATGCCTGTGACCAACTCTGCTAATATTCTATCGAACAAATGTTCGGTTGTCAAGCCGCCAAAAGCGAACATTCTGTTAATGTTCAAATCCTTGAAAGCTTTGAGTTCGGGGGAAAATCGGTATATATATCAGATGTTTTTCCATAAAACAGCAGCAGTACATTATTTTACTTATTTTCATTAATTGTAATTTTGTTCAATTTTGGGTATTAAAGCGTTGAATTCAATAGCGTTTTTGTGATATGTTACATATTGTTTAAAAGTGCTCTTTTTTTTCTTGACATAGGAATTGAAAAGCGTTAAAATAATAAAAAATAAAAGCGATGACGGGGAAAAAAGTCCTGTATCGGGTTTTCAGAGAGCTGCCGTTCGGTGCAAGGCAGTATCCGCGCAGTGATATAGCTCCTCCCCAGAGCTGTCGGCTCAAAGGCGCAGGTTTCTGCGTTGTATAGGTTTGACCGGGTTCTCCCGTTACAGAGAGTCGCGTTGATTGACGTGAGCTGAGAGGGTGCTTACAGCATCAAAAAGAGTGGTACCGCGGAGAATATTTTTGATCTTCGTCTCTTTTGCACAAACGCAATTATGTATGCTTGTGCATTAGAGCTTTTTTTATTTTTAAAGCACGGTGCGCAGTAAGAAAGGAACAGAAATGAAAGGCTATCAGAAATACGAAAAGCAGTTTTTTCCTGCCCCTTCCGCTACATCGGATTGGATTAACAAAACTTATATCGATAAGGCACCCATTTGGTGCAGCGTTGACCTTCGTGACGGCAACCAAGCGCTCATTATCCCGATGAGCCTTGAGGAAAAACTTGAGTTCTTCAAGCTCCTCGTTAAAGTAGGCTTCAAGGAGATTGAAATCGGTTTCCCTGCAGCCAGCGAAACAGAGTACGAATTCTGCCGTACCCTTATCGAGAATGATATGATTCCCGACGACGTCACTATTCAGGTTCTCACCCAGTCTAGAGAGCACATCATCGCAAAGACCTTTGAGGCTCTCAAGGGTGCAAAGCACGCTGTCGTTCATCTTTATAATTCCACCTCTGTTGCTCAGCGTGAGCAGGTCTTCCGCAAGAGCAAGGAGGAAATAATCGATATCGCAGTATTCGGCGCAAAGCTGTGTAAAGAATACCGTGAGAAAACTCCCGGCCACTTCACCTTCGAGTATTCTCCCGAAAGCTTTACCGGCACAGAGCCCGAGTTTGCTGCAGAAATCTGTAACAGGGTTATTGATATCTGGCAGCCCACCGCAGAGGATAAGGTCATTATCAACCTGCCCGTAACCGTTTCGCACTCAATGCCTCACGTTTACGCAAACCAGGTTGAGTATATGCACAAAAACCTCAATAACCGCGAGAATATCATCATATCCCTCCATCCTCACAATGACCGCGGCTGTGCTGTTGCGGACAGCGAGATGGGTCTGCTTGCAGGCGGTGACCGTATCGAGGGTACACTCTTCGGCAACGGTGAGCGTACAGGTAACGTCGATATCATCACACTTGCAATGAATATGTTCTCACAGGGTGTTGACCCTGAGCTTGATTTCTCAAACATCCCTGAAATCAGCGCACTTTACGAGCGAGTGACACGTATGCGTGTCTACGAGCGTCAGCCCTACAGCGGCTCGCTTGTTTTTGCTGCCTTCAGCGGCTCCCATCAGGATGCTATTGCAAAGGGTATGCACTACAGAGAAGAGAAAAATCAGCAAATCTGGAACGTGCCATATCTTCCCATCGACCCGAAGGATGTCGGCAGAGAGTACGAGGCAGACGTTATCCGTATCAATTCGCAGTCCGGCAAGGGCGGTATCGGTTATCTTATGGAAACCGCTTATTCTCTCATTCTGCCGCCTAAGATGCGCGAGGTATTCGGCTACCACGTCAAGAGCGTATCAGACCACGCACACAAGGAGCTTCAGCCCTGCGAGGTTTACGACATATTCATGAAGAACTACGTCAACGTTGAGCATAAGCTTGCCGTTCCGGATGTTCACTTCATCAAGGGCGAGGGTATGAAGGCTGCCGTTACGTTCCATATCGACGGCGGTGAGCAGTACGTTGTATCAAAGGGTAACGGCTCACTTGACGCTGTTTCAAACGCAATCAAAACGGTTGTCGGCGATATTTACTCTCTCGAATCCTACACAGAGCACGCTCTTGAGGACGGCTCCACATCACGCGCCGCATCTTACGTTGCCATCAAGGCAAGTGATACGGGCAGAGTGTTCTGGGGTGTTGGTATAGACAGCGATATTATCATCTCCTCGGTCAAGGCACTTGTAAGTGCTGTCAACCGTATGCTTGATGCTGAATAAAACATTAAGGAAAGTACAGTATTATGAAAATTTCAGGCTCTCAGATTATTATAGAAACACTCGTCGAACAGGGTGTAGATACCGTTTTCGGTTATCCGGGCGGTCAGATAATCAATTTCTACGATGCACTTTATCAGAACAGCGACCGTATCCGTCACGTTCTCGCGGCACACGAGCAGGGCGCGGCACACGCAGCTGACGGCTACTTCCGTGCAACGGGCAAGATCGGTGTCGTAATTGCAACCTCAGGCCCCGGCGCAACAAACCTTGTCACAGGTATTGCAACGGCAATGCTTGACTCTGTTCCTATGGTTGCAATCACGGGTAACGTGCCCTGCGACCTTATCGGCAGGGACAGCTTCCAGGAAATTGATATCACAGGCGTCACCCTCCCGATTACAAAGCACAATTATTTTGTCAACGATATTTCACAGCTTGCAGATACCGTGCGTGAAGCTTTTCAGATCGCACGCTCCGGCAGACCGGGTCCCGTTCTTATCGACGTGCCCAAGGACGTGCAGCAGGCGCTTTACGATTACGAGCCCGAGCAGCCGCGTGAGCTGTTTGAAAACAAGCTCGCAAAAGAGGACCAGATTGAAAAAGCCGCTCAGATTCTTTCCGAGTGCAAACGTCCCTACATATACATCGGCGGCGGCTCAATCGGTGCAGGCATAACGGAGGAGATTGCCGCATTTGCCGACAAGATTGACGGCGTTATCGGCTGCTCACTTATGGGCCTTTCCGCTATCCCGACCGATAATGAGCGCTTCCTCGGTATGCAGGGTATGCACGGCCACTACGCTTCATCAATGGCGCAGAACAATGCCGACGCAATTCTTGCAATCGGCGTCAGATTCAGCGACAGAACAACGGGCAACAAGAAAAAGTTTGCCGTCAATTCCAAGATAATCCAGCTCGATATCGACTTTGCGGAAATCAACAAGAACATTCCCGTAGAGGTTGGCATATACGGCGACATTGCGGATGCATTCCGCAGAATCGTTGCAAAGGTTGAAGAGAAGAAGCGTCCCGACTGGATGGCGTTTGTCGATAAGCTTCGCAAGAAAGAGGCGGCTGTCGATATGCCGACGGATACTCTCACACCCAAGAGAGCTGTTCAGATTATCAATTCCGTTACAACACCCGATACGGTTATCGCAACAGACGTCGGTCAGCACCAGATGTGGGCTGCCCAGTATTGCAATTTCAAAAAGCCCCGCAAGTTTGTTTCAAGCGGCGGTCTTGGCACAATGGGCTTTGGCCTGGGTGCTGCAATCGGTGCAGCAGTCGGCAGCGGCGAGCGTACGGTGCTCATCACAGGCGACGGCAGCTTCGGTATGAACCTCAACGAGCTTGCAACCGCTGTTTCAACCAACGCTCCCGTAACGGTTGTTATTTTCAACAACGGCGTTCTCGGTATGGTGCGTCAGTGGCAGACGCTCTTCTTTAACGGACATTACTCAAACACGGTTCTCGAGCGCAAGACAGACTTTGTCAAGCTTGCAGAGGCATTCGGTGCAAAAGGCTACCGCGCAGAGAATGCAGAGGAGTTTGAGGCTGTTATGAAAGAGGCTTTTGCTCAGGAGGGCCCGACTGTTATTGATTGCCGTATTGATAAGGATGAATTTGTTCTTCCGATGATTCCGCCCGGAGGCAGTATGGACGACCTCATTGCGGAGAAAGGAGCAATCAAATGAGCAACAAATTTGTAATTGCTGTTTACGTTGAAAACAAGTTCGGCGTTCTTACCCGCGTAACGAGTATGTTCACACGCCGCGGTTTTAACATTGATGCTCTCACCGTCGGTGAAACGGAGCGCCCCGAGTATTCTCGAATCACCCTCACGATGAGCGGTGACGGATACGCAAAGCGTCAGATGATAAATCAGCTGCGCAAGCTTCACAACGTCAAGAAGGTTGAAGAGCTTGAGCCTGACAATTCGATCAACCGTGAGCTTATGCTCATCAAGGTCCGCAACAACCCCGAAACAAGGCAGGATATTATGGCTGCCGTCAGCGTTTTTCGCTGCAAGATAATTGACTATTCGCCCGAGGCTCTCTCAATCGAGATTACGGGTGAGCCGTCCAAAATAACAGCATTTATCGAGATTATGAAGCCCTTTGACATCATTGAGATGTGCCGTACAGGTATCGTCGCACTTGAGCGTGGAAGCGGCAGTATGCTCGAGAAATAAATCAGTAATCTATTCAAAAGGAGATAATAAAAATGGCAAAAATTTACTATCAGCAGGATTGCGATCTTAACAGACTCAGCGGTAAGACCGTTGCTATCATCGGCTACGGCTCACAGGGTCACGCACATGCACTCAACCTCAAGGAATCCGGTGTTGACGTTATCGTCGGCCTTTACAATGGCTCAAAGAGCTGGGCAAAGGCAGAGGCAGCAGGCCTCAAGGTTATGACAGCTGCAGATGCAGCTGCAGCAGCAGACCTCATCATGATCCTCATCAACGATGAGAAGCAGGCTAAGCTCTATAAGGAGAGCATCGAGCCCAACCTCACAGAGGGCAAGACTCTTGCTTTCGCACACGGCTTCAACAGCCACTTCGGCTGCATCAAGCCCCCGAAGAACGTTAACGTAATCATGGTTGCTCCCAAGGGCCCCGGCCACACTGTACGCAGCGAGTACCAGGCAGGTAAGGGCGTTCCTTGCCTTATCGCTATCGAGCAGGATGCTACAGGTGATGCACTTGAAATCGGTCTTGCATACGCTCTTGGTATCGGCGGCGCACGTGCAGGCGTTCTTGAGACAACATTCCGTACAGAGACAGAGACTGACCTCTTCGGTGAGCAGGCTGTTCTTTGCGGCGGTGTTTGCGCACTTATGCAGGCAGGCTTCGAAACTCTTGTTGAGGCAGGCTACGATCCCAGAAATGCATACTTTGAGTGTATCCACGAGATGAAGCTTATCGTTGACCTTATCTACCAGAGCGGTTTTGAGGGTATGCGTTACTCAATCTCCAACACAGCTGAGTACGGTGATTACATCACAGGCCCGAAGATCATCACAGATGAGACAAAGAAGGCTATGAAGAAGGTTCTTTCCGATATTCAGGACGGTACATTTGCTAAGGACTTCCTTCTCGATATGTCCGATGCAGGCTCACAGGTACACTTCAATGCTATGAGAAAGATCGCTGCAGAGCATCCCTCAGAGGTTGTCGGTAAGGATATCCGTAAGCTCTACAGCTGGAGCGACGAGGACAAGCTCATCAACAACTGATAAATTTTTTCGAAGGCAAGATATCTTCAAAAAGGTATCTTGCCTTGCGGATTTTGAATTTTTATGCGGTGCGTTATTCTTTGTGTCAGACGCGCTGCCTTACAGGCTGAATCAGCTTCAACTTTTTATAATCTCACGGAGGAATCGGCAATGATAAAAGAAACAGTAGTCGACGGCTTCGGCAATGCGCCGCACCGTTCACTTTACCACGCACTCGGTCTGACTCAGGAGGAGCTTTCACGCCCGCTTATCGGTATTGTCAGCTCATACAACGAGATCGTACCGGGTCATATGAACCTTGATAAGATTACCGAGGCTGTAAAGCTAGGTGTTGCAATGGCAGGCGGTACACCCATTGTTTTCCCTGCAATTGCTGTCTGTGACGGTATTGCTATGGGTCATACGGGTATGAAGTATTCTCTCGTCACACGTGACCTTATCGCCGATTCAACCGAATCAATGGTGCTTGCCCACGGCTTTGACGGACTCGTTATGATTCCCAACTGCGACAAGAACGTACCCGGTCTCCTTATGGCAGCGGCAAGACTCAACATTCCCTCAATCTTTGTCAGCGGCGGTCCGATGCTCGCAGGCAGAATTGACGGCAAAAAAACAAGCCTCTCCAGTATGTTTGAGGCTGTCGGCTCATATACAGCCGGCAAGATAGATGCGGATAAGCTCCACGAATACGAGCTCAAAACTTGTCCGACCTGCGGCTCCTGCTCGGGTATGTACACGGCAAACTCAATGAATTGCCTTACCGAGGTGCTCGGTATGGGCCTGAGAGGCAACGGAACGATCCCCGCTGTTTACTCTGCAAGAATCGAGCTTGCAAAGCACGCAGGTATGCAGATTATGGAGCTTGTAAAGAAGAATATCCGTCCGCTCGATATTATGACAGCAGATGCTTTCCACAATGCTCTCACGGCAGATATGGCTCTGGGCTGTTCAACTAACAGTATGCTTCATCTTCCCGCAATCGCAAACGAGTGCGGCGTAGAATTCAGCCTTGACCTTGCAAACGAAATCAGCGAGGTTACACCCAACCTCTGCCACCTTGCTCCCGCAGGCCGTACCTATATGGAAGACCTCAACGAGGCGGGCGGCGTTTACGCAGTGCTCAAGGAGCTGACAAAGAAGGGCCTTATCAAGACAGACGCACTTACCTGCACAGGTAAGACAGTCGGCGAGAATATTGCCGATGCAGTCAACCTTGATCCCGAAACGATCCGTCCTATCGACAACCCCTATACCGCAACGGGCGGTATCGCGGTGCTCAGAGGTAACCTTGCTCCCGACGGCTGCGTAGTCAAGCGCGCTGCGGTTGCTCCCGAAATGCTTGTGCACGAGGGACCTGCAAGGGTATTTAACTCCGAGGAAGAGACTATCAAGGTCATCTATGAGGGCGGCATCAAGGCAGGCGACGTTGTCGTTATCCGTTACGAGGGCCCCGCAGGCGGTCCCGGTATGAGAGAGATGCTTTCTCCCACATCCGCAATCGCAGGTATGGGTCTTGACAAAGAGGTTGCCCTCATCACAGACGGCCGCTTCTCCGGCGCAACAAGAGGCGCTTCAATCGGTCACGTTTCACCCGAGGCTGCAAACGGCGGTATGATCGCATACGTTAAGGATGGCGACATCATTTCCATCAATATCCCCGAATATAAGATTGAGCTCAAGGTTTCTGACGAAGAGATTGAGAGACGTAAGGCAGAGATGCCGATCCTCAAAAAGCAGGTTTCCGGCTATCTCAAGCGTTATGCATCAATGGTTTCTTCAGCAGACAAGGGCGCAATTATAAATAAAAAGTAATCTCCAAAGGAGGTAATTCCCGTGGCAATGACAATGACACAAAAAATTCTTGCGGCTCACGCAGGGCTGGAGAAGGTTGAGGCAGGCGAGCTTATTCTCGTAAATCTTGACCGTGTGCTCGGTAACGATATCACTTCTCCCGTTGCAATCCGCGAGTTTGATAAGCTCGGCTTTGACAATGTTTATGACAAAGACCGTGTAACAATGGTTATGGACCATTTCGCACCCAACAAGGATATTAAGGCTGCTATTCAGTGCAAAATGTGCCGTGATTTCTGTAACGAAAAGAACGTTACTCACTTCTACGACGTAGGTCAGATGGGCGTTGAGCACGCACTTCTTCCCGAAAAAGGTCTCGTAGTTTCGGGCGACGTTGTTATCGGCGCTGACTCTCACACCTGCACTTACGGTGCACTCGGTGCATTCTCAACAGGCGTTGGCTCAACGGATATGGCTTGCGGTATGGCTATCGGCAAGGCTTGGTTCAAGGTGCCTTCAGCTATCAAGTTTGTCCTCAAGGGTAAGCTCAACAAGCACATTACAGGTAAGGACGTTATTCTTCACATCATCGGTATGATCGGTGTTGACGGTGCTCTCTACCGTTCAATGGAGTTTACAGGCGAGGGTGTTGCAGAGCTTTCCGTAACAGACCGCCTTACGATCTGTAATATGGCAATCGAAGCAGGTGCCAAGAACGGTATCTTTGAGGTCGACGAGCAGACTCTTGCATACATCGCAGAGCACTCAGACCGTGAGCCCGTTGTTTACAAGGCTGACGAGGATGCCGAGTACGATCAGGTTATCGAAATTGACCTTTCAACAATCCGTTCAACGGTTGCATTCCCTCATCTCCCCGAAAACGCAAGAGTTGTTGAGGAGCTCGAGGAAGAGGTTAAGATTGATCAGGTTGTTATCGGTTCATGCACAAACGGCTTCTATGAGAATATCAAGGAAGCTGCTGAAATCATCAAGGGCCACAAGGTTGCAAAGGGCGTACGCGCTATCATCATCCCTGCAACGCAGGAGATCTATATGCGCGCAATGAAGGAAGGTCTGCTGGCTGACTTCATTGCGGCAGGCTGTGCTGTTTCAACACCTACCTGCGGTCCCTGCCTTGGAGGACATATGGGTATCCTTGCTCCCGGTGAGAGAGCGGTTGCTACAACAAACCGTAATTTCGTCGGCAGAATGGGCGACCCGACATCAGAGGTTTACCTTGCATCCCCGGCTGTTGCCGCAGCAAGTGCAATCCTCGGCAGAATTGCTTCACCGGAGGAGATTGACAAATGAAATTTGACGGTAAAGTTATAAAGTATCAGGATAACGTTGACACCGACGTTATCATCCCTGCACGTTATCTCAATACAATTGATAAAAAAGAGCTGGCTTCCCACTGTATGGAAGACCTTGACAGCACCTTCCAGGAGCGTGTCAAAACCTGCAACATTATCGTTGCGGGCAACAACTTCGGCTGCGGCTCATCACGTGAGCACGCTCCTCTTGCAATCAAGGAGAGCGGTGTCAGCCTTGTTATAGCAAAGTCATTTGCGCGTATCTTCTACCGCAATGCTATCAACATAGGTCTTGCAATCTTTGAGTGCCCCGAGGCAGCAGAGGGTATTGCAGACGGTGACGAAATCACGGCAGATGCAGATACAGGTATCATAAAGAATCTCACAACGGGCGCTGAGTTCAAAACAAAGCCGTTCCCGGAGTTTATCGGCAAGATTATTGCTGACGGCGGCCTCATCGAATCTATCAGAAAGGGTAGTGTGAAATAATATGGTTATGAATATTGCTCTTCTCAAGGGTGACGGTATCGGTCCCGAAATAGTCGATTCAGCCGTTGAGGTTCTCAAAAAAACAGGCGAAAAGTACGGCCACACCATCAATTTCACACCCTACCTTATCGGTGGCTGTGCCATTGATGCAACGGGTGAGCCTCTCCCCAAGGAAACCGTTGAGGGCTGCCTTGCGGCTGACAGCGTTCTCCTCGGTGCTGTCGGCGGTCCCAAGTGGGACACTCTGCCCGGCAATATGCGCCCCGAAAAAGCTCTTCTCGGCATCAGAGCCGCAATGGAGCTTTACACAAACCTTCGTCCTGCAAAGCTTTATCCCGCACTTAAGGACGATTGTCCTCTCCGCCCCGATATTGTTGCAAACGGCTTTGATATCCTCATTGTCCGTGAGCTGACAGGCGGCATCTACTTTGGCGACAGAGGCTACCGCGAGGGCAAGTACGGCGAGGAAGCATACGATACAGAGTGCTACTCACGTATGGAAATTGAGCGTATCGCAAGAGCTGCTTTTGAGGCCGCACTTGTAAGACGCTGTAACGTTATCAGCATTGATAAGGCAAACGTTCTTGAAAGCTCACGCCTTTGGAGAAAAACAGTTCACGAGGTTGCTGCCGATTATCCGACAGTTACCTGCACGGATATGCTTGTTGACAACGCTGCTATGCAGCTTGTCAAGAATCCCTCTCAGTTTGACGTTATCGTAACGTCAAATATGTTCGGTGATATCCTTTCTGACGAGGCTTCCCAGATCACAGGCTCAATCGGTATGCTCGCTTCCGCATCTCTCGGTGCAACAAAGCGCGGCCTTTACGAGCCTATCCACGGCTCTGCACCCGATATCGCAGGCCAGGATAAGGCAAACCCGATTGCCACCGTCCTCTCTGCCGCAATGATGCTCCGCTATGCATTCGGTCTTGAGGAAGAAGCACGCAATATCGAGCGCGCTGTTGACGATGTTCTAGAGGCAGGTGTACGCACGGCAGATATTGCACACGGCGTTAATGCTGTAGGCTGTAAGGAAATGACAGCTGAAATTCTCAAGAGACTTTAATAGTTGATGCCCGATTGCCGTTTTGCGCGGCAGTCGGGCGTTGCCCCTTATTAATTTACTGCAAAGGATCTTTTTTATGGTTCATACACTGTCGAATATGCTTTTGTCGGTCGTGCTTTTCCGCAATGTTACCGGCAGTGAGGTGCTCAGCAACCTCATTTTATTCCTGCATATTCTCAACTCATCCGACGAAGAACAAAAAACCGAAAAATACTGTGCTTTTGTTGCTTCACTTTACGAAAACGGCTGTGACCTCGGCGAATATATAGAGGATGCACTCAGGTGCGACGACAACGTTTACGTGCGCCGTTTTGCTTCGGGCAAAAATATTCCCGACGTAATGCAGAGCTGTTTTGAACGTGAGCTTGCGATTTTTTCAGACCTCACAAAGCTCAGCGGTGCTCAGCTTCTTGAGGCGGCAGGTCTGCCTGCGGGTCTTCCCGTGTTCGATAACACAGTAAAGGATTTCTCCGTCATAATGCCTGCGATTCTCGAAAATGCTTCAAAGCTCGGCTACGGTATCTATGCAAGGCACGGTATGTTCAGAGTAGGCGAGAAGGGCGAGCTTGTTCCCGTTCTGGCTCCCGACCCGATTACGGTAGATTCTCTTGTCGGCTACGATATTGAGCGCAAAAAGGTGCTGGACAACACTCACGCACTCATAGAGGGCAAGCCTGCCGCAAACGTGCTTCTCTGCGGTGATGCGGGCACCGGTAAATCTTCGACGGTCAAGGCTGTTGCAAATGAGCTTCGCAGCGAGGGTATACGCCTTGTTGAACTGAGAAAAGATCAGCTTTCGCTCTTGCCCGAGATTATGGGCGAGATTGCGGATAATCCGCTTAAATTCATTCTCTTTATTGATGACCTTTCATTCTCAACGGATGATGATGGCTTTGCCGCTCTCAAGGCAGTGCTTGAAGGCTCTGCGGCTGCTAAAACGCCCAACGCAGTAATCTATGCCACAAGCAACCGCCGCCATATGGTCAAGGAAACCTTCTCCTCACGCGAGGGTGATGATATTCACCGTCGCGATTCAATGGAGGAAATGCTCTCTCTTTCAGCCCGTTTCGGTCTTACTGTTCTTTTTGCAAAGCCGAATAAGGAGCTGTATTTAAAAATCGTACATTCGTTGGCACAGGCTAAGGATATTACGCTCGATAAGGCGGAGCTTGACATCCGTGCCGAGGCTTTCGCTCTCAATAAGGGCGGCAGGTCGGCAAGAACCGCAGGCCAGTTTATCGACAGCCTTCTGTCAATTGATATATAAAACGAGGTGCAACTATGCTTACATTAGACAAGGTTTATCACGCAGGGTACGTGCTCAAAAACGTTATCCGTAAAACTGACGTTATCAAGTCACAGCGCATCAATCCTGATGCAGACGTCTATCTCAAGACCGAAAATCTTCAGATAACGGGTTCCTTCAAGGTCAGAGGCTCTTACTACAAGATTTCACAACTCACCGAGGAAGAAAAATCACACGGTGTTGTTGCCTGCTCTGCAGGTAACCACGCACAGGGCGTTGCTCTTGCCGCAACAAAGAGCGGTATCAAGTCTGTTATCTGCCTTCCCGACGGTGCGCCTATCTCCAAGGTTGAGGCCACAAAGCGTTACGGCGCAGAGGTATGCCTTGTTGAGGGAGTTTACGACGATGCGTATAACAAGGCTCTCAGCCTCAGAGATGAGAAGGGTTACACCTTCATTCATCCCTTTAATGATGAGAGCGTTATAGCAGGTCAGGGCACAATCGGTCTTGAGCTGTTTGACCAGATTCCCGATCTTGATGCAGTTGTAGTGCCCATCGGCGGCGGCGGACTTATTGCAGGTGTTGCCTTCACGATGAAAAACCTCAACCCCAATATAAAGGTTTACGGTGTGCAGGCTACAGGTGCACCCAGTATGTATAATTCTGTTAAGGACGGCGTTATTGAGCGCCTCGATTCTGTTTCAACAATCGCTGACGGTATTGCCGTCAAGGAGCCGGGTGATATCACATATCAGCTTTGCAAGGACTACGTTGACGAAATCGTAACCGTAAGTGACGATGAAATTTCTGCAGCGATCCTCGCTCTCATTGAGCAGCACAAGCTCATTGCAGAGGGTGCAGGTGCGGTTGCAGTTGCAGCTGTTATGTTCAACAAAATTCCGATAAAGGGCAAAAAGGTTGCCTGCCTTGTTTCGGGTGGCAACATTGACGTTACGATTCTCTCCCGTGTTATCAAGCGCGGTCTGATAATGTCTGACAGAAGCTGTCAGCTTCTTCTTGAGCTTGTGGACAAGCCCGGTCAGCTTATGAATGTTTCCCGCATTATTGCAGAAAAGGGCGGCAATGTTACGTCGGTACACCACGAGCGTGCAAACGAAGGCTCGGATGTCAACGGCTGTTACCTTCGCATCAACCTTGAAACCAGAAACTATGAGCATATTCAGGAAATCCGTAAGGCACTTACCGATTTCGGATTCAAAATTTTATAATTTAAGGAGTAAGTAAAAATGAAAGTTATTTCCACATCTTCCGCACCTGCGGCAATCGGCCCCTATTCACAGGCTATGGTAACAGGCAATCTCCTTTTCACATCAGGTCAGATTGCCATTGACCCTGCAACGGGTAATGTTGTTGAGGGCGGTATTGTCGAGCAGACAGAGCAGATTATGAAAAACCTCGGCGAGGTGCTCAAGGCTGCAGGCGCAACGTTTGATAACGCTGTGAAAACAACCTGCTTCCTTGCAGAGATTGCCGATTTTGCTGCATTCAATGAGGTTTACGGCAAGTATTTCACATCAAAGCCTGCAAGAAGCTGTGTAGCTGTCAAGGACCTTCCCAAGGGTGTGCTTGCAGAGGTTGAGGTTATCGCTGAGCTCGGCTGAAGCCCGACACGGTGTTGCAAAAGCTGAGCAAATGTGTTAAGCTATGCTCATAATCAGTAAAAACATCCGCTGAAAACTGTGTTTTTGCAGTGCAGACGGTTGCTAAAAGGGTGAATGATTTGAAAAAAATTATCGCATTGCTTTTGTGTGCTGTAATGTGCTTTGCCTTTACAGGTTGCCTTGCAGGTCCCGAGCCTGAGGAAACAACAGCTCCGGAGACCGAACCCCAAGGAGAATTGCCGGTTTCGGGCGTTGAGGGTGCATATAAGTTTGATGAATATTCGGACCATATTGTGCTTACTCAGTACATCGGTAAAGGTGCAAACCTTTTCATTCCCGATACTATCAAAGGTAAGCCCGTAACCGATTTCGGTACGATTTTCAAGGGCAATATGCAAATTGTAAGCGTGCTTGTCGGCAAAAACTGCACGAAGATCGTTGATGAAGCGTTTGCCGACTGCTACAACCTTCAGCGTGTGCAGATAGACAGCGGTGTAAAGTCAATCGGCAAGCTTGCTTTTTTCGGCTGCCAGGCGTTGAAGCTTATTTACATCCCTGCTTGCGTTGAGCGAATTGAGGACGATTCGTTCAAGTATTGCACCGACCTGCTTATTTACGGTGCTACAGGTTCTGAAGCGGAAAGATTTGCAGGTATGTTCAGCAGCGTTTACTTCCGCGACCTTGAGCAGGCAAGAAGCGACGGAGAAACAACGATGTCGGCAGAGAATACTACAGCAGTTGACGGAACAACCGCAGAAGAAACGACCGAAACAACAACCGATTAACACAAAAGCCTGATGGGGCAGTAACCTCATCGGGCTTATTTTTGTCTTAAAACTTTGCTATCTTTTGTTTTTAATGCTTGAATATGTTCATCGCGTTATGTATAATAAAATAAATATGCAATTTTTCAGGAGGTTTACTATATATGAAGGAAAAGCTCTACTGGGAAAATCCGACCATCTACAAAGAAAATAAGGAGGATGCGCATACTCTGGCGTATCCCTACAGCGATTTCAAGTCAGCTGTTTACGGTGAGGAGCCGCCTTACAAAAAAACTCTTAACGGTACCTGGAAATTTTATTGGCAGAAGGGTGTTGACAATCTGCCGGGTGAGCTGAGCAGCACCTCGCTTGATGACAGCTCGTGGGATGATATTGACGTGCCATCTGTCTGGCAGCTCAGGGGCTACGGCAAAAACGTTTACCTCTGCTCCTTTGTGCCCGGTGCGCTTTCTACTATAAAAAGTCAGATACCGAAGATAAGCCACTCTAAGAATGAGGTCGGTGTTTACCGCCGCCGTTTTACCGTGCCGGATAATTTTGAGGGCAGAGAAATCTTCATTCATTTTGGTGCTGTAAAGTCAGCCTTCTTCCTTTATATCAACGGTCAGCGTGTCGGCTACTCACAGGGCTCAATGACACCTGCCGAGTTCAATATCACAAAATACCTTGTTCCCGGTGAAAACCTTGTTACAGCCGAGGTTTACCGCTACAGCGACGGTACATACCTTGAGGATCAGGATATGTGGTTTTTCAGCGGTATTTACCGTGAGGTCTACCTTTTCTCAGAGCCCAAGACAACCATATGGGATTTCTATGCAAGGGCTCAGCTTGATGAAGAGTACCGCGACGGTAAGCTCGACGTTGAGATTCAGCTTCGCAACTTCTCCGAAACAGCTGTTGCGGTTTATGCAGACGTGCTTTTTATGGAGGATAAGGAGAATCCGCAGGTTATCGGCAGCGAGCAGATAATTGTTCAGCCGGGCGAGAGCTATTTCAACTTTGCTCACACGGTTGAAGCACCCAAGCATTGGTCTGCCGAAGAGCCTAATCTTTACCGCGTAAGCGTTGTTCTGCGCACAAAGGAGGATATTCTCTGCGCCAAAACAACCCGTATCGGCTTCAAGCGTGTTGAGAAGAAGGGCAACGTGCTCTACATCAACGGCAAAAAGGTGCTCATCAAGGGTGTCAACCGCCACGATTACGACCCCGACAACGGCTGGGCAGTTCCCAGACAGAGATATTACGCCGACCTGACTCTTATGAAGCAGGCGAACATCAACTCGATCCGTACAAGCCACTATCCCAACGATCCCTTCCTTTACGATCTTTGCGATGAGATGGGCTTCTACGTAATGGATGAGGCTGACCTTGAAAGCCACGGCGTGCGCCGCAAGAATTGCCCCGGTGACGATCCGAGATGGACAGGCGCTTGTATCGACCGTGCTCAGCGTATGGTTCTGCGTGACCGTAACCACGCCTGTGTTTGCTTCTGGTCACTCGGCAACGAGGCAGGCGACGGCGAAAACTTTGCATATATGCGTAAGGCAATTCTTGCCCTTGACGATACAAGGCTTATCCACTACGAGGGTGAGTTCAACTTTGATAAATCCGATTTCATCAGCCGTATGTATCCCGTAGAGAGCTATGTGCAGAAGCTTGCCGAAAAGAAAGAAATCAAGGTTAACGTTATCGAAAACGTTCTCAATATGCTCGCTGCGGACAGCAAGCCTATTGACCCGAAATTCTACGAGGACAGACCCGTTATCTTCTGCGAGTATGCACACGCAATGGAAAACAGCCTCGGTAACTTCAAGGAGTATATCGACGCGTTCAAAAAGTACGATCACCTTTGCGGCGGCTTTATCTGGGATTATGTTGACCAGACAATCCACGTTAACGATAACGGCGTTGATAAGTGGCTTTACGGCGGCGACTTCAAAGAGGGCGCAACCAGCTATTACTTCTGCGCAAACGGCATCATCGGCGCTGACAGAATTCCGCATCCCTCATATTACGAGGTTAAAAAGTGCTATGCCGATGTAACTGCAAGGGAAATCGACAAAACAACAGGCAGATACGAAATTGTCAATGAACACTGCTTTGTAAACCACAGCAGATATATTCTTGATTGGCAGCTTACCTGCAACGGTGAGGTTTTCCACGAGGGCACGTTCGGCACGGTTATGATCGAGCCGCAGAGCTCCGTTGAGGTAACGGTGCCCTACGATTATAACGATATGCCCGAGGGCGAGTGCATCCTCACATTCTCCTGGAAGCTCAACGAGGAGTTCTCCTGGGGCAGCAGAGGCTTTGAGATGACCTTTGAGCAGTTCGTGCTCAAGCAGTCAGCCTTGCCCGCACTTCCCGAGGGCGACCACGCACTCGATATTATCCGCAGCGGCAAGAGTGTTACCGTCAAATCACCGCTTATCAACCTTGATATTACAAGAGGTGAGCTGACTTCACTTGTTATCGGCGGTAAGGAGATGCTCGAGCCCGAGCACGGTGTACGCCCCAACTTTTTCCGTGCGCTTACCGATAATGATGCGGCGTATCTCAACTTTGTGCCGCAGATCAAGTTTATTCATCCCAAATACCTCTGGCGTAATGCAACAAAACTCTGCCGTGCAACAAGCGTTAAGGTTAAGAGCGTGAGTGAGACAGAGTGCATCGTTACCGTCAAGTGGTTTGCACCGCTTGCAGGTAACGTAAAGACAGAGTATAAGATCAGCTCAAACGGCAGCGTTGAGGTAAGACACAGCTCAAAGAGCTACTTCCTCTCAATGCTCAAAACAGGTCTTCGCTTCGGTTGTCCGAATGATATGCGCAACGTTGAATGGTACGGCAGAGGTCCGCATGAGTGCTACTGCGACCGTAAGACGGGTGCACGTATTGACAAGCACTTTGCCGATATTGAGGGTCTTGAGCACCGCTATATGCGCCCGCAGGAAAACGGCACACGTGTTGATGTGCGCAGCCTTAAGATGACTGATGCCGAGGGCAGAGGCTTCTGCTATGAGGCACTTGACGGCGGCAGCTTTGAGTTTAACGCACGTAACTACAGCCAGGAGAAGCTTGAAAAGGCAAAGCACCTCTATGAGCTTGAGAATGACGACTATATTTCAGTCGGTCTTGATGCTTGCTCCTGCGGTGTCGGCGGAGATATGCCCGGCTATGCCTGCCTGCGTGAGCCTTACATTCTTCACGCTTGGAAAACTTACAGCTTCGGCTTCAGAATCACAGCTATCAAATGAGAAGGCAATTTCAATGGTAATCGATTTTCATACACATATTTTTCCTGACGCGCTCGCTCCAAGGGCGCGTCAGGCTCTGATGGACAACACAAGGCGCTTTGGCAACTTCTTTGAGGCGCTGACAGAAATGACGCGAGACAGCCTGCTCGAGCATATGGATATGTGGGGCGTGGACGTCAGCGTTATTCAGCCCGTTGTCACAAAGCCGTCGCAGACGGTTACAACGAATACGTGGGCTGCCGGCGCGGCAGGTGAGCGTATTGTTGCTTTCGGCGGTATACATCCGGATACGGATGATTACAGGCGTGATATCGACCTTGTTTCTTCACTCGGTCTCAAGGGTATCAAGCTCCACGCCGAGTATCAGGGCTTTTTGCCCGATGAAATGCGAATGCTGAGAATTTATGATTACGCCTTTTCAAAAGGGCTCACGGTGCTTCATCACGCAGGCTATGACCCCGGTAAGCCGTCACCGTTTAATTCAACGCCCGAGCGTTTTTCGAGAATGCTCGACGAGGTGCAGGGCGGCAATTTTGTGCTCGCTCACCTTGGCGGTCAGTCGATGTGGGATGAGGTTGAGCGTTATCTGGTCGGCAGAGACGTTTATTTTGATACCGCAATGGGCTTTGAGTGCTTTGAATCGGAGCAGTTTCTACGTATTGTAAAGAATCACGGTGCGGATAAAATTCTCTTCGGCTCGGATTCTCCGTGGAGCAATGCTTCAAGGGAGCTTGCTGTGCTGAATTCGCTTGCGCTGACCGACGAAGAGAAGAATATGATTCTCAGCGGCAACGCAAAAAGGCTTCTGAAAACAGATTTTTAAACGAACAGAGGTGATTATCCTGGCACAGGCAAAACGCTGTCCGCTTGCCAAAAAATGCGGCGGCTGTCAGCTTCAGAATATGGATTATGCCCGTCAGCTCAAATTCAAGCAGGCGAGCGTAGAAAAGCTGCTCGGCAAATTCGGCAGAGTCGGTAAAATAGTCGGTATGGATAATCCCTATCACTACCGCTGTAAGGTGCAGGCAGCTTTCGGCACAACGCGAGGCGGCAAGATAATATCGGGTGTGTATCAGAGCAGCAGCCACCGTATCGTCAACGTTGACAGCTGTATGATTGAGGACGAAAAGGCAGACGAAATAATCGTTACGATCCGCTCTCTGCTACCGAAATTTAAGCTCCGTCCCTATAATGAGGATTCGGGTGTCGGCTTTCTGCGCCACGTGCTGATAAGAAAGGGATACAACAGCGGTCAGATTCTTGTTGTGCTTGTCACGGCAAGCTCTGTTTTTCCGTCAAAGAATAACTTTGTCGGCGCGCTGCTCAAGGCACATCCCGAAATCACAACTGTTGTGCAGAATATAAACTCCAAGCGCACAAACCTTGTGCTCGGTGACGTGAATAAGACAATTTACGGCGAGGGTTATATAGAGGACAGTCTTTGCGGCTGCACTTTCCGTATTTCACCTCAGTCGTTTTATCAGATCAATCCTACCCAGACTGAGCGGCTTTACTCGCTTGCCGTTGAGTATGCTCAGCTCACGGGCAAGGAAAAAGTAATTGATGCCTATTGTGGCACGGGTACGATCGGAATAATTGCCTCAAAGCAAGCAGGCGAGGTAATAGGCGCAGAGCTCAATGCATCTGCCGTGCGTGATGCAAAATCAAACGCCGCACGTAATAATGCAGAAAATATCCGCTTTATCTGCGCCGATGCGGGCGAATTTATGCGCGATATGGCTCAGGCAGGGGAGAAGGCGGACGTTGTGTTTATGGATCCGCCCCGTGCAGGCAGCGACAAACGCTTCCTCTCAAGCGTTATCACGCTCAGCCCCGACAGAGTTGTATATATTTCCTGCAACCCCGAAACGCTCGAGCGTGACCTCAGATACCTTGTCGCCCACGGCTATGAGGTCAAAAAAATGCGCCCTGTGGATATGTTTCCGTTTACTCATCATTGTGAAACGGTTGTTCAGTTGTCCCAACGCAGACCGGATACACATATCGACATAAAACTTGACCTTTCAGAGCTTGATATTACCGCCGCTGAAACGAAGGCGACATATCAGGAAATCAAGGATTATGTGTTTAAAAAATACGGCTTAAAGGTATCTTCCCTTTATATCTCACAAGTGAAAACCAAGTGTGGTATTATTGAGCGTGAGAATTACAATAAGGGTGAAGGCAGAAGCCGAGTGCCACAGTGTCCTAAAGAAAAAGAATATGCGATTATGGATGCCTTAAGATTTTATAATATGATATAAGTGATTATGTGTATATTATTACTCACAGCTACTTAACAATTTTTATTAAAAATCCATTTAATTAACAAATTAATTATGATTAGAACTGACTTTTAAGTTTGTTGATCTGCAGATTAATAAATAATAATTAAACGACTAAAAACCTTCTTGAAAATGGAGTAGTCCATTTCACAAGAAGGTTTTTCTCGCAACAAAAGATAGTAAAAACATCTTAACACGATGTCAATAAAAGAGTTAAAAAGCAATACAATAAACAAATTAAACAACAACACCACTAACTATCAATTTTCTTTTAGCTTCGCTAACATATGTCCAATCTAATTTTTTAAAGTTTTCTTTATAATATTCCATTGAATGGCGTCTCAAATCACTTCTTTTGTCTACCTGAATATAAGAAAACTGCTTTATATCTAACAATCCGTTTTGAAAAATAATTTTTGCATATCTTTCTCTATCATTTTTATTACATAATAGAAAATCAAAATAAACCTCAGAATAATCATTTGTGTGCGTTTTCAACAAATCTTGGATTTCGTTAAACATTTTTAAAGGAGAAATATAATTCGTTGAAAAAACGATATGGATTTTACGATTATTGTTATTAATTGTTACAAGATCATAGTTTTTCATTTTTTCCCCTTTCTTAGCAGTAAAATTTATCAATAAGTTTAAGTGTATCCCTTATTATGTTTTTGGCGTCTTCAATATCTTCAAGTTGTTCTGTAGAATCTAATGCAATATCTTCTGGAAAATCCCAGTGGAATATTTTGTGACGATATTCTTTATAGTATTTATATGCTTCTTTATAATACTCTACCTTTTCTGTGTTGGAAATCTTTTTAATCACATCACTGGAAATAGATACCATTCTGGTATTATCATCATATGTGAACATATATAAAGATCCATAAGCATTACTTACACGTACATTATAAATAGTAGACAAGGTTAATTTGATATGACCTTCAAGTGCTCTTAAAACTTCAAATACCAGTTCTGTGCATGTATAAGGTTGCTTAGGCACATTGAGATTATATATAGATTTAAGCAAAGATTTTTTCAGTTTGCATGGATGCTTTTCATGCGAATTTGGAAGCAAGGCAATATATTGTTCTTCAATAGATTCGGGCGAAATATCAATCTGATATGTGCCGTATAAGCTTTCAACCATATTATCTATATCAATAAGTTCATTGAATAAAGATGATATAGTAGAAAAGAGTGCCAATGGTCTTCCTTGCAACATAACAGTATTGGTTGTTTTATAAAATGTAAGGGTAACTTTATCTTCCCAACATCCTTCTAACTTTACAATTATATTATTTTCATTATCGCATTTAAATATTGTAGCCAAATAATACTCATCTTCAAAAATGATTTTCAAGACTGTTTCAAAATCTTCAAGCAATACTTTTTTGAAAACCATAGTTCGATTAAGTTTACTATCAATTCCGCACTTACACAAATCGCTTTCAGAAATATACTTTGCCAACTTTTGTTTCTCTTCAAGGTTTTTTCCGTTGTGAGTTTGAAGCGTTGTGCCTCCTCTTTTATTAAAAAACACATCAAGAAACATATTATTTCCATCAAAATCAATGTTATATCTTGTAAAACGTTCATATGTTACTTCGGAAATCTCAAAATGTTTATAGTTACATTTACAAAAAAATTCAATAGCCCTTTTTATATTATTTCGATTTAACAATAAGTCTCTAAACATAAAAACCTCTTTATGAATATTTTATAATCTTAATATAGTAGCTTTAATTTGTCAACATTTTTTAGTTGTCTTATTCACCTCGAAAAGCATGCAGAGAATAATCGAAAACTTATTCATATGTATTTTGGAGGAACAAACTTTCTGCTCACCAAACATAATCTTTTGATGAGCAGAATAAATATTAATTAAGTATAATTAATTTTTCACCAGAAAGCTTACACCTTATAGAACAGTGTTGTCCTATTGTTCTAAGTACAATTGTTTGGATATTATAGTATCCAAACAATTGATTTTGTTATCAGCCTCAAAAATTTCATGTAACTCTTGTTTTCTTATTGAAAAAGTTATATAACTTCGCTCAAGTTTACTGTTAACCAAAAACTCGTTTATTTCAGATATTGTTTTATTTAATGTTTTTTCATCCTTACCAATAACTATAATTGTATTGCAAACATTTATTGTTTTTGCTTCTCCGAGTTTTTTTAAAAAATCAAGGTTTTTAAGTTCGCCATCGTTGTATACAACAAGTATCTGATTTTTAATATCTGAATAGCTTTCTAGTTTTATTGCTTTGTAATTCAGCCAAAAAAGATTGCTTAAGGATTTTAAATTCCAACTTTTTGCTGGAAACAAGGAATAAAAAATCAATTTCAAATTTTTAACAGTTTCTTCTAATGAATAATTATCCCAGTCACTTTTTAAAAATAAAGCAACATCTTCTTTATAACCTAATTTATAAAGTTGCAAAGAAAGCTTTCCAAACAAAAGAAGTAATCTGTCAAACTCCATATTGTTTATATTTTGATTTTTTATAAAGTCATTGATTTTGTTAACAATATCACACAGAAACATGACATCTATGTGAGAAAAGGCTAAATCCGATAACAAATCATTTAATTTTGAATAGCTTATTGACAAATCCCATTTTTCAGAATCGACAATATTGTTTAACAAATCTTTTAATAGATAAAAAGAAGACAGATCGTAGCAACCAAGAAAAAAATTGTATTTCTCTAAAATTAACGCTGATGCATGATGCAGTGTTTCTATTTTAACTGATTGGAAAGACGAACCCATTTGATGTTCTAATTTATCAAGGTTTCCTTTTAAACACTCTTCATCATATTTCATTATATCATTTAATGTGTCTTGGCTTATAAACCAGGGGTGAGGTGGTTGGATTGATATTTCTTTTATTATCCTTTTAAGAACATCGTAATTTATTTTATATAAATCACATCTGTTTACAAAATGTAAAATTTCAGAAGCGACATCATTTTTATAACGCGAAGGGAGTTTTTCGTAGTCAAGCTTTCCTTTTGTTATTTCACAAACAATTTCTCTAACCAACTTGTTGTTTATATAATCGAAACTAATATCATCGATATTTTCGCTATCTGAATAGTAGACTTGAACTCTTTTGTTGTTATGGCCATATCTGCGAATATAACGATTACTCCAACTTTCAATATTTGTATAAGAAAACTTGTCCATGTCCATCTCTTGAATCGACATAGTTACAAGTTTTCTTATATCCTTTGTAGTGATTTCTTTTTTAGGTGTATCATTCGATAAAATATACCTCTGAATTCTATCAACCGTTGCTTGAGCGATCTCATAAGTTGCTTCTAAAGGTATTCCTAACTGCAATAAAGATGTTATTATCTTGCTCGTTTGATAGGCTTCGTGATGGCCTGTTTTATTCACTAAAACTTTGTTTGGAAGAGAAATATTGATTGTTTTATCCACTTCGTCAAAGCTTTTAGAAATCATGCTTAAAACATCTAAAAGATTCATTGTTTCGTTTTTGCCATTAATATTAATGACTACGGTACATTTATTATTTGAATTAACATTATTAATATTTCCACTGCCAATATTTTTTTGTTCCGGAATTGCCATGTTTTCACCACACAATTATGAATTGTTTGAATTGTTTTTACCCCTATTTGTCTGAACGGTTACTTTTGTGTCGTTATTATTTCCTTTTACTGAAGTTTTGCTATTAATATTAATTAGTGCAACAGCAGAAACTATCGCCGAAACGGAACCTATAATTGAAAACACACCAACTATAATGTCGAAAATATCCATACAAGACTCCTTTTAAAATACTTTATTATTTATAGATTAGCGTTAATTTTACTTTTGTTCAATTATTATAACAAAAACGCTTAGTTTTTCGACAAAAACGCTTGTTTTTCGCATTGATTATAAAAATTAATTCGCACATTAGACATAAGCAAAGTCTTCTTTTAAAATGAAATTAATATATTACAAGGAGGCTGATTTTATGCAAAAATCATCATTTGAACAGAACGCCGGAAGTTACAGAGTGGTTGGTGATTATAAAATCCCAAATATCGCATCACCCGCCGAAGCAAACAAACCACTCGGTGTATGGGGACTGAAACGCAAAGATTTTCTTATGAAACACAAACGAGTTCGGTTTAATATTATGCTTATGACAGGAACGCTGTGGACTCATCTTACAGAGGTTGATGAACAAGCATCAGATATGTTCTCTCGGCTGGTAGAACGGATGAAAGTCGCTGAGGGCATAACAGAACAACTCAAAGAGGATGACCAAATGGAGTGGGTTGCTCGAATGAATAATATTGAGGCAAGAGCAAGAGAAATTGTTAATAACGAGTTGATTTTTACAGCATAATCATTTCTAAAAACATAATCAGGTACAACAAGATTTAACTCTTGCTGCACCTGATTTTTCTTTCTTGCTTCGTCTTTTTCGATGGGGGTATCAGGGGCGAAATTCCTGAATCGCGGATTTGTACGTTCAAATCCATTGCTCGCTAAGACTAATTCCGCAATGTTTTTTAAAATTACACACTAAAAACCATAAGTTTTTTAGAACTTCATAAAAATTTCACTGATTTCATTTTCATGTAAAATATACTCTTGTTGATTCAGTAAGTGGTCTTGAGGATTGTTTAACTCGATAATATTAACCCCATCAATAGAGCTAGCAATATCTTTTCCTTCTATAGAAGCGACTATAATTTGATTATCGGTTTTATCCCAAGTCATTAGTGTTTTCATAACCGTAGCTAAATGACTTTTATCTTGTTCTAAAGCATTGGGAGAATCAATAACCAGAGGAAAGCTTATGGTTTTGTTGTTTAACTTTTTCTGTGTCTGAACGAAAGCTAACATCTGTGCGATTTTACACCGGGGGCCATAAGCTCCACTTGCAGAAACAGATGAACCGGGTTCAATATTTTCGCCTATCTGTTCTTTAGGTATATCTAAATTGATTGACAGCTTATTAAAATTAGATGAATATGCTTGATTTGCTTTGGTTTTTTCATCAGTATAAATTTTAATCTGTTTGTTAATCTCCGTAGTATCCTTGTTCAATCGTTCAATTTCAGAAATGTTTTCGCCAACTTTTTCCCGATATTCTTTTAGCAACTGATTTGTTGCTTTTGATTTAATATAAGCATCATATTCTTCTTTATCATTGGCTAAATTCTTTTCGAAACTTTCAAGAATTTTTTGTTTATCTACAAAAGAGCTATGTAATTTCTCAATTCTTCTTTTTAACTTCTTTTGCTCTGTTGAGATGTTTGCGTAATCATCATTTATTGATTCCAATAAATATAACTTTTCCAGTTTGTTTGAAACAGAACGTTCAAAATGCATCCCACAACGAGGACATTCTAGTATTTCGTTTTCATCTATAGAAGTTAATGGCTTTTTACTTTTTATCAATTTTGATAAAATAGCTTTTTCTTGTTCTAATTGAACAAGTTGATCTTCGGTTTCAACTAAATCTTTACGAACTTTAGCAATGTTATCAAGAAGAATTGTTATTTCTTGTTGCCGTGTTGAGATGTTTCGTTCCAAGGTTTGAATATCAAACGATAATTCCATATCATCCAAACCATTGCGTAATGTTTCAATAACTGTAATATATTTTTCGTTATCTTTTTCAAGCTTTCCTTTTAGCCTATCATTAGCTTTTTTGCGTTTTGAAATTTCAACATAATTTTTGTCAAACACACCTAAATGAAAGAAATAGCTGTTTTTCCTTTGAGGCAAATCAAACATCGTTATATTGTTAAATGAATATGAGTTTGTCGACCAACCATTTTCTTGATCAATATAGTATGGCAAAAAATAGAAGGCAGGTGGACATTTAACAATTGTTCCACTTTCATCTTTACCAACAAGGTTAATTTCCAAATCGAACATATCACATAATTTTTCTTCAAAATCTGCAACAGAAGAGAAATGGGATACAAAAACCCCGTTGCTATACAAAGTAAAGTCGTATTTAAATCTGCATATACGATACTTTTGCTTATCGAGTTCAAAATCCATATAGGTTAACAGATTTGTTTTCTTTATAGTGTTTGAAAAATAAACTTCTGCACCTAAAGTATAATATATTGACTTCATTACAATGGATTTGCCTAAATGATTTTGCACACTTGTCAGTAGATTTTTTTGGGGAGAAAAAGATATACGCTTTGCTTCTTTGTTAGTCAAATCAACTATAGTAATTGAAGAAACAATTAAATTCATTCATCAACACATCCATAACAATATTTATAAATCAAAATCATAATTAACATTTTAATGTAGCTTTCTTGGCTATAGGAAATTGGAATTGCATTTGCCACACATGCTCGATCATATACCTCATCAAGTAGATCAGGCATATTTTCAAACCCGTCATTGTTCGCTTTTTCAATTATATTTATCAAGTTCTCTTTTAGTTTTATAAAAATAGTTATGTTGGAAAACATATCCCTTTTTATTAGCCTATATTTTGTGTTATATTCTTTCTTTTCAGATATCTTGTCTATTTTGAATTCGGAAAACAATTTATCGACGTTAGGTAGTTGTACTGCTAAACCGCAAGAAACTATATTTTCAATTTCTTTTCCGCTAACACCTTTCTTTTCAAATATCTCTTTTAAATCTAAGCATTCTTCACTAATCTCATTGTTGAATTTTTCGTCCAATTTGTCATATATTAATTTATAGATTGATTTTACTGTTGCTACTTGTAGTTCGGAATCCTTCTTTAGTAAAAACTCCTCAAATTCATGCTCAACTTCATTTTTATGACCTTTTACCGAAAGATTTGAACGAATGAAATAGAATTGTGATAAATCTATTTCCGCTTCCTTTAAATCAAGATCCTTTGCAATAGCTTTTTTGATTTTAAGTATGTTGTTGTCAATTTCAAAATCTTTTAATAAAGATTTTTCATTATGAAAAACTTCTACTCCGGAATGCACTACATCTGTATTACATACAACTGAAGCACTTCCTAAAAAAGGATTATACTTTTGAGCATTTTCATAAAGCTTTTGAAACCACTTATCATTTATAATTGTGGAAAGTAAATATGCCTTATCTGAAGATTTAGTTTTAACTTGATACAAATGAATATTTGATGGGTTTTCTGGATTGTTTATAACCGATATATCTTCAATATAATCCATTAACACTAAATAATCTGTTGAATAGAGTTCCATTATTAACTGAACGGCATAGCTTATCTGTACCGTTAATCGATTCTTTGTTCTTGAGCCAGCTATTTCCTTATGAGTGTCAGATATAATTTCTTTTAAATCCATGCTTTTTCACCTTCATTTTCTGCAAAACTTAATGCAGTTTCAGAAATTATAATACCGCTAGTCAAACATACCTATACATTATTTTATTTTAGACAACAAGCGCTGCTGTAACAATATTCAATACAAAAATGTATCAATTTTCTGCAAAAACGCATATTTTGTCGAACTTTAGGTTGAAAAATAAAGATTTACAAATTCAAAATTAATCCTTGACAAATTTCTTTTACGGTGTTATAGTGACAAAAAACCAAACGAGGTAAATTCATGAACACATATCTTTTCAGAAAACTTGATATGGAAATGAATTGGCTTGCACAGCATGATTATCAGTCATCTGGCAGGCTTATACCTCTATATTCATTTTGGGATAGATAACCTTATATTTCCATATGATTATAACGGTGTAAGTAGCTGCAGATACTTACACCGTTTATTTTTTTACTCAAAGGAGAAGTGTTATGAAATTATTTGATTTAATCAAAAAGAAACTTTTCAAAAAGCAGCCTGTAAAAACAGGTGATCATCTTGTAGATTTCTATAACCGTATCGATGAGGATTCACGACTTTTGTCAAAGCACGGCAGAATTGAATTCCTTACAACCGCAAAGTATATTGAGAAATATCTGAAAGACGGTATGCGGATTATGGAAATCGGTGCCGCTACCGGCAGATACTCGCATTACTTTGCTCAAAATGGCTTTGAGGTTGATGCGGTTGAACTTATCGAGCATAATATCGATATTTTCAAATCCAAAACACAGGTAAATGAAAAGGTCAGAATCAGACAAGGCAACGCAATCAATCTGTCCGAATATCCCGATGAAAGCTATGATGTGACGCTTTTACTCGGTCCGATGTATCATCTCTATACGGTTGAAGAACAGAAGAAAGCTTTGTCGGAAGCAATGAGAATCACCAAAAGCGGCGGTTATGTTTTTGTTGCATACTGTATGGTTGACCCTTCTGTTTTAACGGGAATTTTCAAAAACAACAAGGTACAGCAAAGTATTGATGACGGACTTATTGACACCGAAACCTTTGAAACATTCTTTCCTCCGCACGGCATTTTCAAGCTCTATACTAGAGATGAAATTTTTGAACTGACAGAAGACTTGAATGCTCAAAGATTGCATTTTCTCGCAACCGACGGTTATGCCTGCCATATGCGTGAGGTAATAGACAAAATGGATAATGAAACCTATGAACTGTATCTGAAATACCATTTCAAAACCTGCGAAAGGCAGGATTTAATCGGTTTATCACACCACACTCTTGATGTGCTGAGAAAGGAGTAAAAACATGATTACATACCCAAATTATGACAGAAGCATTTTATCGATTGCTTCATCTGTTTTAAAACATTTCGGTGTTAAAGAATTCCAACATAAATCCTTGCCCGAATTTGATGAGCTTCTGAGCAAGGATTATAAAAATATTATAGTTATGCTATTTGACGGCTTGGGTGTTTCGGCAATCAATGAACACCTGAACGAAAATGACTTTTTGCGAAAACATTTTGTTTGTCCGATTTCGTCTGTATTCCCATCAACAACCGTTGCTGCTACAACATCAATAGAAAGCGGATATTCTCCTGTCGAAACAGGT